>NZ_JAAITU010000039.1 GCF_013304385.1 Blautia glucerasea | reverse complement strand
TTAGAGTAAATTCCACCGCATAAGCGGGCGGTGGAATTTAAAGTTTCATTTTAGGAACATCTTACTCTGCTAACCTAAGTCTTGCAGTCAGGAAAATTTTATTTTATAATAGGCTTTAATCAGGTGAACAGCATTGACTGTTTCACTATACTAGTACATCGAAACTTAATATTCGATGTACTAGTTTAAAAAACTGAAATGAGGAGAAAGGGATTATGAAATTATACGATACAGGTGTATATCTGCAGAATGGACATGACATCATTCCGGCAGGACAGGCAGATTTTCCGGTTTCCAAAGAAGAAGCTGCAAAAAATACCATTGCTTACTCAATTCTGGAAGCACACAATACCTCCGGTAATATGGAGAAGCTCCAGATCAAATTTGACAAACTTACTTCCCATGATATTACTTTTGTGGGGATCATCCAGACTGCACGTGCATCAGGACTTGAAAGATTTCCGGTTCCTTATGTGCTGACCAACTGTCATAATTCCCTTTGTGCAGTAGGAGGCACCATTAACGAAGATGACCATATGTTTGGACTTACCTGTGCCAAGAAATACGGTGGTGTATATGTACCGCCCCATCAGGCGGTTATCCATCAGTTTGCAAGAGAGATGCTTGCAGCCTGCGGTAAGATGATCCTTGGATCTGACAGTCATACCCGTTATGGAGCACTTGGAACCATGGCTATGGGAGAGGGCGGACCTGAGCTTGTAAAACAGCTGCTTTCCCAGACATATGATATCAATATGCCAGGTGTGGTTGCTATTTATCTGAAAGGAACTCCCCGTCCGGGAGTAGGTCCCCAGGATGTGGCGCTTGCTATCATTGGCAAAGTATTTGCCAATGGTTATGTTAAGAATAAGGTTATGGAGTTTGTAGGACCTGGCGTCCAGAATTTAAGTGCAGACTTCCGTATTGGCGTAGATGTTATGACCACCGAGACTACCTGTCTTTCTTCTATCTGGCAGACAGATGAGAAGATCCATGAGTTTTATGAGATCCATGGCAGAGAGTCTGATTATAAAGAACTGAAGCCAGGTGCAGTGGCATACTATGACGGATGTGTGGAGATCGATCTTTCAGAGATCAAGCCTATGATCGCTATGCCGTTCCATCCGAGTAATACATATACCATTGATGAATTGAATGCCAATCTGGATGATATTTTGGCAGATGTGGAGAAGAAAGCCCTGGTAAGCCTTGATGGTAAGGTTCCGTATACTTTAAGAGATAAAGTAAAGGATGGAAGGCTTTACGTAGATCAGGGGATCATTGCTGGATGTGCAGGCGGCGGATTTGAAAATATCTGTGCAGCAGCAGATATCCTGAAGGGCAGCAGTATTGGTTATGATGCCTTTACTTTAAGTGTTTATCCGGCAAGTACGCCAATCTATATGGAACTTGCCAAAAATGGAGTGTTGGCAAGCCTTCTGGAAACAGGTGCTGTTGTTAAGACTGCATTCTGCGGACCTTGCTTTGGCGCTGGTGACACACCTGCAAATAATGCATTCAGTATCCGTCACACTACCAGGAATTTCCCGAACCGTGAAGGATCTAAGATCCAGAATGGCCAGATTTCTTCTGTTGCTCTTATGGATGCCAGATCTATTGCGGCTACGGCAGCAAATAAAGGCTTCCTTACATCTGCAGAGGAATATACCGGTGGATATACAGGCCAGAAATATTTCTTTGATAAGACAATTTATGAGAACCGTGTATTCGACAGCAAGGGTGTTGCGGATCCGTCTGTAGAGATCCAGTTTGGACCGAATATTAAAGACTGGCCGGAAATGGCACCTCTTGCAGAGAATCTTGTACTGAAGGTTGTTTCTGAGATCCATGATCCTGTTACAACAACGGATGAGTTGATTCCTTCTGGCGAGACGTCTTCCTACAGATCCAATCCGCTTGGGCTTGCTGAGTTTACGCTTTCCCGTAAGGATCCTGCGTATGTAGGCCGTGCCAAAGAGGTACAGAAGGCACAGAAAGCGATCCAGGCAGGAGAATGTCCTCTCACAGCACTTCCTGAGTTAAAGCCTGTGATGGAAACCATCCAGAAAGAATTTCCAGATGCCGGAAAGGGCAACCTGGGCGTTGGAAGCACGATTTTTGCTGTGAAGCCGGGAGATGGATCTGCCCGTGAGCAGGCTGCATCCTGTCAGAAGGTACTGGGGGGATGGGCAAACATTGCCAATGAGTATGCTACCAAGCGTTACCGCTCCAATTTGATCAACTGGGGAATGCTTCCTTTCCTGATCAAAGAAGGCGAGCTGCCATTTGCAAATGGAGATTATCTGTTCTTCCCCGGTATCCAGAAAGCAGTTGCCGAAAAGGCAGATGTGATCACCGGATATGTTGTAAAAGAGAGCGGTCTTCAGAAATTTGAAGTGACTTTAGGAGAATTGACGGATGATGAACGTGAGATCATCCTGAAGGGATGCCTGATCAATTACAATCGTAAATAAAAGGGAGAAATCCCGGATAAGAATGGCTGCCAGGTTCTGCATCAGGAATTCTGGCAGTCTTTTTACTATTAGCTAATGACGGGGAGAATGAAATTGGGAGCATTTGAATATTATCTTGTTGTAATTAATGTGGTTGGTTTGATGGTTTTTCTTATTAATAAGCTGCTTTATGACCATACTGCCACAGGCCAGATCGACGCCTTACTAACCATTGTATCGCTATTAGGAGGGTCGGCAGGCATTATAGCGGCTATTCTTATTTTTGATAGAAAATCCCATAAAGAAAATATGATGTCCAGAATCTTTGTAGCATGCATATTTGTTATACAAATCATTTTGCTGCTGATCGTAAAAGAAAATCTGGCAGATCATATTACGTTCTCATTTTGGGATTTCTTTAAAAGAAATGAAATGCTGTCCTTTTATCTGATCGTGATAAATATTGTTACTTTTGCTGCTTTTGCGATGGATAAAATAGCAGCAATTGAGCACAGATCCAGAATAAGGATCGTCACATTGCTGGGACTTTCATTTGCAGGAGGTTCAATAGGTGCTTGGCTGGCAATGTATCTTTTTCGGCATAAAACCCGAAAAGATTACTTTACAGTAGGGGTTCCGCTAACATTGGTGATGCACATTGTGATCATATTCTTTTTAATGAATACAAAGTAAAAAATGAATTGTCTGAATAATATAAAAAATAAAAACAAATAAACAAAAAAGAACATTGAAATAAGAAAGAAAACGAAAAATACGAAAGAAAATGCAGAAAAGTATTGACAAATAAAAGCGGCGGTGGTAATATAAACTCATCAAAAAGAAGACGAGAAAACAAAAGATAACAGAGAAGGTTATCTGAAACAAAGACATTCATTCAATTCATAGTATATAGATGTTACATGAAAAGGATGAAAAAGTAATCTTGGAAAGGCAGGGTGAGTCCAGTGGGAACGTAAGTATTCAGATCAATATAAGAGTGATGGGAATCGTATTTCCTGCAAGAAAGACCTGATACGCAGTAAGTAATAAAGAGAATCGGAGAAGAACATATCCCGAATTAATATGTATCACAGGTAATTATAGAAACGATTTCTTATATTGAATATCCATCACAGAACTGATACAAAGATCAGGGAGTTGTGTAAAGAAACAACATCCATGAAAGTATAACCACTATCTGCAGTCCATATAAGGAGAGCGCTTCATAGCATAGGAAGTTGCTGACAGATAGACAGGATATTTTGAAATCCATATTTATGATTTTAAAATATGAACAGAGTATTTTGAATTTTATATTTTATTTTTTTAAGATATGAACAAGATATTTTGAGTTTTGTATTTTATAATTTTAAGGTATAAACAGAATATTTTAAAACTCGTATTTTATAAATTTTAGATATGAATTGAAGCTTTGCATCAGAAGTATGATTACATACGACCAACAGATTATAATCCGTGAAATTATAATCCCAAATCTATAGAACTTTCTAAATAAACCGAATGATAAAGATCATATCGTTTATGAGCAGGAAATCAAAGAAGAACACGTAAAGAATAAAACTGAATAGAGAACCTTTCAATCCAGACAATCGTAACAGAACATATCAATAAACAATAGATATCCTAAGAGATATACCATAGAAGTTACATTGTAAATGATCTAAAGAGGAAGAAAAATTGAATAACGAAGATTTTTGAGACGGTCATCATTTTATATTATAGGAAAATGGTGACCGTCTCGTTTTGTGTTTTGGTGTTGTAAGGAAGAAGAAGTAAGGATATAATAAAACATCATATTTATTCATATGCGAAATACTTAAGGAGAACGATCATGTGGAGCGGAAAGATTGAAGACTATATTCTCTATGAAGATAAAAATATTATTGTATGCCATAAACCGGCAGGACTGGCAGTGCAGAATGCACGGATCGGATCAGCAGACATGGAAAGTGCATTGAAAAATTATCTGTATAAGAAAGAACCTGGCAAAATGCCTTATCTGGGGATTGTACACAGGCTGGATCAGCCAGTAGAAGGGATTCTTGTATTTGCACATACACCCTTTGCTGCAAAAGAACTGAGCAGGCAGATTTTAGGCGGACAGATGGAAAAAATATATCTGGCAGTGACAAAAGAAAAGCCGGAAAAAGAAGAGGGGATACTGGAAGATTATCTGAAAAAAGACGGACGTACCAATATGTCCGCAGTTGTAGCCGAAGGCACACCAGGAGCAAAAAAGGCCAGGCTTTCATATCAGGTGATCCATGAAGAAACAGAACGCTTTCTCATAAAAATCAAACTGGATACAGGAAGACATCATCAGATCCGGGTGCAAATGGCACATGCAGGAATGCCGCTTACAGGGGATCAGAAGTATGGTGGAACTACAGATACAGCACTTGGGCTTTGCGCCTGCAGTCTTACTTTCTTATATCCTGGAAGCAGAAAGAAAATGCATTTTAAGGTAAAACCAAAGGGAGAAGCCTTTAAGAGCTTCTCCCTCTAAAAAAATCACTATAACAGGGCAAAATTCTTATATACTTTGCAGAAGCCAGCTATCCTTGGTGATCTACTCATAGATGTAGTCAGCGTAATAGGGATCATCCAAAGCGGTGGTATCAATCCAGGCTGGATCAAAAAGAGTGGTCTGTTTGCTGGAAAATGAATCTTCAGTGGTAGTCTGGAGTGCTGCAAGGATGGTCTGATATCCAATCTCATAAGGCTTTTGGGAAAGGGTGCCCACCTCAGCACCATCACGGATAGCATCCTGTTGGGCTGATGTGGCATCTGTGCCAATAAAAATGATGGAATCACGGCCTGCGTCCTGCACAAGAGACAGGCATAGATCAGAAATATCACCGTTCGTACAGAAAATACCGTCCAGCTTAGGATAAATCTCCAGTACGCCCTTAATGGCTGCCTCCATATCATCTACCTGGTCAGAATAGATCACCTGTACTACTTCAATACCAGGATAATCTGCAATACTCTCCTGGAAGGCCTCTACTCTGGATTTACTGCTTAAGGTCTTCTCTTGTGGAGAAAAAACTGCTACTGTTCCATGATTGCTCAGGTAATGGGCCATACGCTTTGCTGCGATATCCCCCAGCTTTTGATTGTCAGTGCCACAGTAGGCAGAAACAAGATCCTCGCTGGATACATCAGAGTCAAAGGTCACAACCGGGATCCCGTTATCTCTGGCTGATTCCAACTGGGCCTGGCAGGATTCGCTGTCTCCGGCAGATACACATACCACGTCCGGATTCTCAGCAATAACAGCATCCAGGGTATTTACCTGGCTCTCCACATCTGTCTCATCAGAGGATCCTTCAAAGGTCATCGTGATCTTATCGTCTTTTTCAAAATTATATGCTTCATTTACGTCAGATACAGCCTGTTCCATGCCTTTTTGTACAAGGCTCCAGAACTGGCCTTTTTTGGATTTACTTACTACAGCAATCTTCGCACCAGGCTGAATCTTTGAAGAGGTATCAATCTGAGAGAGTAGTGGAGCCTGTTCTTCGCTGTTCGAATCTAAGGCTTTGTCCTGGGCTTTGACTTTGATAGGGCCAGTAACGGGCTGCAGGGAATGATTGCCCAGTGCCAGGAACAAGGCGGAAACAGACAGGATGGCAATAGAAGCAGATGCCATTTTTTTCATTGGTTTCGTCTCCTTTTGGTGTTAAATATCATTGATGATGGACTAAAAATCCACAGTAACCGAAATTTCTTTTTTATTATACACTTTTTCAAATTTACGTCTATAGATTTCACAGTTTTTTAATTTTTAAAAAATGGTCAATCGATTGAATGCACAGCTAAAGTATGATAGAATAATAGAAAATTAGTGATTATTCACAATAAATTGGGGCTTGGGAGGTAAAATTTGACATGGGAGCAAAAACGGTGATCGCTATTGACCTGGGGGCATCAAGCGGCAGACTGATCGGGGTAACTTTACAGGATGGGAAGCTTGATATGAAGGAGATTTACAGATTCCCAAATGAGGGGATTCACGCAGGTGACAGATTTTATACAGATGTGCTGCATATTTTTCATGAGATTATTACAGGCCTTAGAAAAGCAAATCAGGAACTGGAGAGTATTGATGCCATCGGACTGGATACCTGGGGAGTGGACTTTGCTATGCTGGATGGGGCTGATGAGATGGTTGGGAACCCATTCCATTACAGGGATGATCAGTCTTCCGGGATGATCGAGGAAGCAGAGCACATTTTCGGGAAAGGCGTTCTGTTTGAAGAGACCGGAGTTCAGGATATGTGGTATAACACGGTTTACCAGCTGCTGGGCCTGAAGAAGAGAAATCCAAGGATCCTGAGGGATGGACGTACCTTCCTGATGATCCCGGATGTACTGGGATTTCTGCTTACAGGGCAGAAGAATATAGAATATACAAGCGCTGCTACCACGCAGATGTATGATGTGAAGAAGAAGGACTGGTCAGAGAAGATCCTGAAGGAACTGGGTATGGACAGATCCGTATTTCCTAAGGTTCTTATGACCGGTGAAGTGAAGGGGTATCTTAGCCCGGTTGTTGCTCAGCTGATCGGACGGGAAGGGCAGGCACCTGTTCCGCTGATCGCTGCTGCACAGCATGACTCTGCTTCCGCAGCACATGCTGTTCCTGCAGAAACAGAAGACTATATTTTTATTAATTCAGGCACATGGTCCATTATCGGCTCCATCATAGATGAGCCTGTGATCACCAGGGAAGTTTTTGAACAGAATTATTCCAATGAAGGCGCAGCCTATGGGAAGATCAAGCTGGTCAATACTATTATGGGGATGTGGCTGGTTCAGGAGCTTCGTAAAAGCTGGGAAAGAAAAGGGAAGGATACAGATTACGGATTCCTTCTGGATGCTGCTGCAAAAGCAAAGCCTTTTACTGCCTTCCTGGATGTGGACGATGAATTATTTATTGCACCTGTGGATATGGAAGCTGCTATCCGGCAATACTGTGAGAAGACAGGACAGGAGCCGCCTAAGGGACAGGGAGAATTTTACAGGACAGTGATCGAGTCTCTGGCTTTCCAGTATCGTCAGGCGATCCATGATCTGGAAGCGATTACAGGTAAGAGGATGGATACAGTACATTTCCTTGGCGGTGCAGTACGGGATCGTTTGTTTTGCCAGTTTATTGCAAATGCTACAGGTAAGAAGGTGGTTGCAGGTCCTATTGAGGCCACTGCAGTTGGCAATGCTATGGTACAGCTGAAGTCACTGGGCTGCATCTCAGATGAGAAAGAAAATGCCAGGATCCTTCGTGCCACATTCGAAATAGCAGACTATATGCCACAGGATACGAAAGTATGGGACGAAAAGTTTGAACAGTACCGAAAAATCACTAAAAAATAATCCAAAAACACCAAAATGCGATTAGACAATCCTGGACAAATGCACAAATTTGAGACAGTAAACGGAATTTGTACAAACAAAAAAGTTGTTATTTTTCAGGGATTGTGATAAGCTAAACATTGTGATAAATATCTAAAAATGCGTAAGAAAGGGGCCGGAATATGAGAGAATTGACAAATATTTTTAAAAATATGAGTCTTGTTTCTCAGTTCGGCCTTTCTTTGATTACGCCCACCCTTTTGATGCTGGGACTTTGCTGGTGGCTTACATCCAGTTTTGGTCTGGGCGGCTGGGTATACATTCCCGGATTCTTTTTCGGTCTGGGTGGATCCTTTACGGTAGCTTACAAGTTTTACCGGACCACCATGAAGAAAGAGAAGAAGCAGGATCAGGAACAGAAGGTATCCTTTAACAAACACAGCTAATGGAAAATCAGGATACAAAGACGAAGGAAAACAGCACATGGTCAAAGCAATCAGAAGATGATCAGAAAGAAGGCAGATGCAGGAAAGGTGATGGAAAGGATTTCAGGAATATGAGCAATGAAAGAGTAAAGATCCAGCCAGCAGTAAAAAAAGAGACTGAAAAAGTAGCAGCAGGTACCGCCATAGGAGTGATCCTGATGTGGGTGGTATTCGGGATCCTTCACGTGGCGATGCCTGAGAAGGTACCCTTTGATTATACTGTGATCCTGGGTGGATTATGCGGTGGTATTGTGGCAGTACTGAACTTTTTTACCATGGGGATTACCGTTCAGAGAATCGTGTCCCTGGAGAATCAGGACGCTGCCCAGAGAGTGATGCGTTCCAGCTACTCCAAGAGAATGTTTTTGCAGCTGGTATGGTGTATTGTAGCCATTACAACACCATATTTTCAGTTTGCAGCAGGACTTCTTCCTCTGCTTTTTCCAGGAGCAGCCATTAAGATCGCAGGCATTTTTGGAAAAAAGAAAGACAGCTCCGGTTTATGATATGTATGGATTGTTTCGTGCTATGCATGCTTAAAAAGAGCACATGCTTAAAAAGAGCACATTCTTAAAAAGACAGGAGGTGAGAGACGAAGATGGACATAGATATAACTGGCGGAAGGATATTTTACACCTTTCCCATTGATTTCCCTGTTCTTGGGAAATTCCAGATCACAGAAACACTGCTGGTAAGCTGGCTGGTGATGATCCTGATCACAGGTCTTTGCATCTGGCTCACCCATGACCTGAAAGTGGAGAAGATCTCCAAGCGTCAGGCGGTTGCAGAACTTCTGGTGGAGACTGCCAACAAGTTTGTAATCGGAAATATGGGAGAAAAGTTTAAGAAGATGATTCCTTTTGTAGCAGCGTTGTTTGTTACAAGTGTAGTGTCCAACCTGATCAGTCTGGTTGGCCTTAGAAGTCCGACTGCAGATCTTTCCACAGAAGCAGCCTGGGCAGTGGTTGTTTTTATCATGATCACATCCCAGAAGATCAAGACTAATGGTGTGGGCGGATATCTGAAAGGCTTTACAACACCGATCCCGGTGATGACACCTTTCAATGTATTATCGGAACTTGCAACACCTATCAGTATGGCCTGCCGTCATTTTGGCAACATTCTTTCAGGTGTGGTTATTAACGGACTTTTGTATGCAGCACTGGCAGTGGCAAGCTCCCGGTTGTTTGGATTGATCCCAGGGATCGTAGGACAGGTATTATCAAAGATTCCTATTCTTGACGTAGGTGTGCCGGCGATCCTGTCTGTATATTTTGACTGGTTTTCCGGCTTTATGCAGGCATTTATCTTCTGTATGCTGACTGTTATGTATATTGCCAATGCAGCAGAAGAAGGTTAGAAATCAAACGGACATGCCGCATGCCAGCGGCATTGCCATAAATGAAGTCAACACAGGAAATAATAAAACTCAGGAGGATTGAATTATGGATTTTCAGATTTTAGCAAAAGGTATTGCGTTAGCAGGTTGTGCAATCGGTGCAGGTCTTGCGCTTATCGCAGGTATTGGACCTGGTATTGGAGAAGGTAATGCAGTTGCGAAGGCACTTGAGGCTATTGGTCGTCAGCCGGAGTGTAAAGGTGATGTTACAGGTACTATGCTTCTTGGATGTGCTATTGCAGAGACTACAGGTATTTACGGTTTCGTTACAGGATTGCTCCTGATCTTCGTTGCACCTGGAACCTTCATGAAATTCCTTGCATAAGGTACGAAAAAGCAACACCGGACAGGAGGTTATAAAATGCAGGTACAGGAACTTGTAGGAATTGTGCCTTGGACATTTGTGGCCCAGATCTGCAATCTTTTTATCCAGATGTATCTGATCAAGCGTTTTCTGTTCAAGCCAATCAATGAGATGCTTGAAAAAAGAAGAGCCATGGCAGATGCCCAGATTACCGATGCCCAGAAGGCCAAGGAAGAGGCAGATGCAATGAAGCAGGAATACGAGCAGAATATGCTGGATGCAAAGGACAAGGCAAATCAGATCGTAACAAGTGCACAGAAAACAGCTGCCATCCAGAGCGAGGAGATCCTGAAGGAGGCTGCAGACCAGGCAGCCGCCATTAAGGCAAAAGCTGAGAAGGACATTGCTCAGGAGAAACGGAAGGCAGTGAATGAAGTAAAGAATGAGATCGGCGGTATTGCTATGGAGATCGCCGGGAAAGTGATCCAGCGTGAGATCAGCGAAGAGGATCACGCAAAGCTTATTGATGAGTTTATATCGAATGTAGGAGAGGCATCATGACACAGACTGCCAGATTATATGGCAGCAGTTTGTATGAACTTGCTGCCGAAGAACAGCTTACAGACGTTTTGATGGAGCAGATGGAGGAAGTGCGTCAGCTTTTCAGAGAGAATCCGGAGTATGTGAAGCTGCTGGGAGAGCCTTCCATTCCAGGAGAAAAAAGAGAAGAGCTTCTTGAGCAGGCTTTCGGAGGCCAGGCGCAAAGGTATCTGGTGAATTTCCTGAAGCTGCTCTGCCAGCGCGATCTTATGCGGGAGTATTCCGGCTGCTGTCAGGAGTTCAGAAGGCGCTATAATGAGGATCACAATATAGCAGAAGCCCTTGTTACCAGTGCTGTGGTTCTTGATGAGACACAGATGGCAGCCCTGAAGACAAAGCTTGAGAAGATCAGCGGCAAGCAGGTGCTTCTCACCCAGAAAACAGATCCGAAAGTGGTAGCAGGTCTTCGCGTGGAGCTGGAAGGCAGACAGCTGGACGGAACGGTTCAGGGACGTTTGTCAGAAATGTCAAAGAAATTGAATGAAGTCATAGTCTAAATAAAATCATAGTTTAAATGAAGTCATAGTCTAAATAAAATCATAGTTTAAATGAAGTCATAGTTTAAAGGATGGAAGGAAACATGCAGCTTAAACCTGAAGAAATAACCAAGGTCATCCGAAGCCAGATTAAATACTATGAAAATGCTATTCAGCAGAATGAAACAGGAACTGTTCTTATGGTAGGTGATGGGATCGCCAGAGCCAGCGGACTGGTGAACTGTATGGCAGGAGAGCTTCTTGAATTTGAGGACGGAAGCTATGGAATGGCACAGAATCTGGAAGAAAACAGCGTATCCATCGTATTGTTCGGTGATGATACAGGGATCGGAGAAGGCCAGACAGTAAAGCGTACAGGTAAGGTAGTGTCAGTACCGGCCGGAGATGCATTGATCGGACGAGTGGTCAATGCACTTGGTCAGCCCATTGACGGTGCCGGTCCTATAAAAGCAGAGGAGTACAGGGCGATCGAAAGTCCTGCACCAGGTATCTGCGAGAGAAAAAGTGTAAATCAGCCTCTTCAGACAGGGATCAAGGCCATTGATTCCATGGTACCTATCGGAAGAGGACAAAGAGAGCTGATCATTGGTGACAGACAGACAGGCAAGACCACCATTGCCGCAGATACGATCATCAACCAGAAAGGTGAGGATGTGATCTGTATCTATGTTGCCATCGGACAGAAAAGATCTACGGTGGCTTCCCTTGTGGAAACATTGTCAAAGAATGGAGCCATGGATTACACCATTGTTGTTGCGGCTACTGCTTCAGAGGCAAGTCCTCTTCAGTATATCGCACCTTATTCCGGATGTGCCATGGGTGAGTATTTTATGTACAAAGGCAAGGATGTGCTGGTCATTTATGATGACCTGAGCAAGCATGCAGTGGCATACCGTGCACTTTCCCTGCTGATCCGCAGACCACCAGGCCGTGAGGCATATCCTGGAGATGTATTCTACCTTCACTCCAGACTGCTGGAGCGTGCAGCGAAGCTGGATGATGCCCATGGAGGCGGTTCCATGACTGCACTTCCTATTATTGAGACACAGGCCGGGGATGTATCTGCATATATCCCTACCAATGTTATTTCCATTACAGATGGACAGATTTATCTGGAAACAGAGTTGTTCCATTCCGGTATCATGCCTGCAGTCAATCCGGGTATTTCTGTATCCAGGGTTGGGGGCAACGCACAGATCAAAGCCATGAAGAAGGTTGCCGGTACTCTGAAGCTTGTTTATTCCCAATACAGGGAGCTGCAAAGCTTTGCACAGTTCGGGTCTGACCTGGATGCTGATACAAAAGCCCGTCTGGATCAGGGAGCACGTATTGTGGAGGTGCTGAAGCAGGGACGTAATGCACCGGTTCCTGTTGAGAAGCAGGTGGCTGTTCTTTATGCTGTAACAAAGGGTATTTTGTCCCGGGTTGCAGTGGAAGATGTAAAAGAATACGAGGCAGGACTTTTTACCAGTCTTGACAATGATGCAGAGGGAGTTGCAGTGATGCAAAAGATCCGTTCTTCCGGAAAGCTGGAGGGCGAGACGGAAGAGGAACTGAAAAAGGTTCTGGAACAGTATACAGAAAGCTTTCTGGATACAAAGCCGGCAACTGGTAAATGATTAGGAGGATTTTAGATGGCTGCAAATATGAAAGCGGTAAAGCTGCGTATCAAAAGTGTGGAAAGCACCATGCAGATTACCAAGGCTATGGAGCTTGTAGCATCCTCCAAACTGCGTAAGGCAAAAGAACGTGCGGAAGTAAGCAGACCGTATTTCCAGGCTCTTCATAAGACCCTGGAAGAGATCGCCAGAGGTAATACTGATTTTACATCCGTATATGCAGCCGGTTCCAAAAGCGGCAAATACTGTTATGTGGTAATTGCCGGAGACAGGGGACTGGCCGGCGGATATAATACAAATCTGTTTAAATGCCTGGAAGAAAGAAGCCATGGAAAGGAATATACAGTCCTTCCCATAGGGAAAAAGGCTGTTGAGCATTTCCAGAGAAAAGGGATCCCCTGTGTGACAGATGCATTTGGGGAGATCGCAGATATTTCAGTGGCAGACTGTTACGAGATTGCCAATATTCTCTGTGAAGAATTCAAAAAGGAAAGCTTTGGACATATAGATCTTTGCTATACCAGATTTATTTCCATGCTGGCCCAGAAACCGGATGCCATCCCGGCCATTCCTTTGACAGATCTTGTAGGAAACAGTGGGGAAAGAGAGCCTGTCCGCAATCTGATTCTGTATGAGCCGGATGCAGCACAGGTATTTGATGCCATTGTGCCTGAATATCTGGCAGGCCTGATCTACGGGGCTGTGTGTGATAGTCTGGCCAGTGAACTGGCTGCCAGACGAAATGCCATGGAATCAGCCACCAGTAATGCCCAGGACATGATCGAAAGCCTAAATCTGCATTACAACAGAGCCCGTCAGGCAAGCATTACCCAGGAGATCACAGAGATCGTAGGCGGTGCGGAAGGCGTATAATTTGGAGGTAAATATAGGATGAATGATAAACACATTGGCGAGGTAGTGCAGGTGATCGGGCCGGTACTGGACATACGTTTTGCCCATGACCAGTTGCCGGCACTGCTGAATGCCATTGAGATTGATAATCATGGAGTGAAGCTGACTGCGGAAGTGGCACAGCAGATCGGTGATGATACCGTGCGCTGCATTGCCATGAATTCCACAGATGGAATGGTAAGAGGGACAAAAGCTGTGGATACTGGCAGTCCCATTAAAGTTCCGGTTGGCGAAGAATGTCTGGGCAGGGTATTTAACCTGCTTGGTGATCCGGTAGACAATCTGCCGGCACCGGAAACAAAAGAAAAATGGGCGATCCATCGTCCTGCGCCTGCTTATGAAGAGCAGGTACCGGCAACAGAGATCCTGGAGACAGGTATCAAGGTAGTTGACCTGATCTGCCCTTATGCAAAGGGTGGTAAGATCGGTCTGTTTGGAGGCGCAGGTGTGGGTAAGACTGTGCTGATCATGGAATTGATCCATAATGTTGCTACTGCTCATGGCGGACTGTCTGTGTTTACAGGCGTAGGAGAGCGTACCCGTGAGGGGAATGACCTTTATAATGAGATGAAGGAAAGCGGCGTTATTGACAAGACTGCCCTGGTGTATGGGCAGATGAATGAACCGCCGGGAGCACGTATGAGAGTAGGTCTTTCCGGACTTACCATGGCAGAATACTTCCGTGATGTTAAGAATCAGGATGTGCTTCTGTTTATTGACAATATTTTCAGATTTACACAGGCAGGCTCCGAGGTATCTGCGCTTCTGGGACGTATGCCTTCTGCAGTAGGATACCAGCCTACACTGGCAACTGAGATGGGTACTCTTCAGGAACGTATCACATCTACAAGAAAGGGCTCTATCACATCTGTACAGGCAGTTTATGTACCGGCAGATGACCTGACAGACCCGGCTCCTGCTACCACATTTACCCATCTGGATGCAACTACCGTACTTTCCAGGGATATTGCCAGTCAGGGTATTTATCCTGCAGTGGATCCACTGGATTCCACCAGCCGTATCCTTTCCCCTGAGGTAGTAGGCAGCGAGCATTATGAGATCGCACGTGCAGTGCAAAGAGTGCTGCAAAGATATAAAGAACTGCAGGATATCATTGCCATCATGGGCATGGATGAACTGTCAGAGGAGGATAAGCTGACTGTAAGCCGTGCACGTAAGGTGCAGAGATTCCTGTCCCAAAGCTTTTCAGTGGCAGAGCAGTTTACAGGTATGAAGGGACAGTATGTTCCGCTGAAAGAAACATTACGAGGCTTTAAGATGATTCTTGACGGGGAATGTGATCAGATCCCTGAAAGCTGTTTCCTGTTTGCCGGAACCATTGATGATGTAATGGAAAAGGCAAAGAGCCAGAATCAGTAAAGGAGGCTGCCTATGAGTACATTTCCTTTAAGGATCGGTACACCGGACGGACTTCTGTTTGAAGGAGAGGCAGAACGTGTGGTCTGCCGCAGTATTACCGGAGATCTTGCCATTCTTGCCAGACACTGTAATTTCTGCACTGCCCTTGGCATGGGAGAAGCCAGTGTGGTGATGGCAGATGGCAGCAGAAGGACTGCCGCATGTATCGGGGGTATGATCTCTGTGATGAACGGCAGCTGCAGTCTTCTGGCAACCACCTGGGAATGGAAGGAGGACATAGACGTCCACCGAGCAGATGTTGCGAAGCAAAAAGCAGAAGAAAAGCTTGCCGAAAGCGGTTTGACTGATCAGGAATACAAACTTGCACAAGCAAAACTTCACCGTGCACTGGTACGGCTAAGTGTAAAAAAGTGATAGGGAAACCTGTCACTTTTTTGCGTTGACACGATAAGGTGTCAAGGTATACAATCATGTATTAAGAGAACCATTTAGGAGGTAGCAAATGAAGAAATTAATGACCGGCGATGAGGCCATTGCCAGGGGAGCATATGAGGCAGGTGTTTCTTATGCATCTGCATATCCGGGAACACCAAGTACAGAGATCCTGGAGAACCTGTCTACATACAAAGAGATTTATGCAGAGTGGGCACCCAATGAAAAGGTAGCCATGGAATCTGCTATTGGAGCATCTGTTGCAGGACTGAGAAGTATTGTATCTATGAAGCATGTGGGCATGAATGTGGCAGCAGACCCTATGTTTACCTGGGCTTACATGGGGGTAAACGGCGGCAATGTGATCGTAACTGCAGATGAGCCTGGGATGTTTTCTTCCCAGAATGAGCAGGATAACCGCAATTATGCCAAAGCAGCCAAGATTGCCATGATGGAGCCTTCCGACAGCCAGGAATGTATTGATATGGTGAAAGCAGCCTATGACCTGGGCGAAGAATTTGATACCCCATTTATCATCCGTATGACTACCCGTGTCTGTCATTCCAAATCTATTGTTGAGCTGACAGACAGGGCAGAGCAGCAGCCTAAGACATGGGAGAAGAATCCGGCCAAATACGTTTGCCTTCCTGCTATTGCAAGGAAGCTGCGTGTAAATCTGGAAAAAAGAATGGAGAAGCTTGCTGCTTACAGTGAGACAACACCATTTAACCGGATGGAGATGGGGGATACCCGTGTAGGTGTGATCGCTTCCGGTATCTGCTATTACTATGCAAAGGAAGTATTCGGAGAGGAAGCCTCTTATCTGAAACTTGGCTTTACCAATCCTCTGCCTGCAGGTCTGATCAAAGACTTCTGTTCTAAGGTAGATAAGGTTTATGTTCTGGAAGAGAATGATCCATATATTGAAGAATTCGTAAAGCAGCAGGGCTGTGCCTGCATCGGTAAAGAGCTTTTTCCATCATATGGAGAGCTGACACCAGATGTGATCCGTGCCTGCATTACAGGAAAAGAAAATCAGGTAATGGATTTTGACCACAGCAAGCTGATCGGCAGGGCGCCTTCTTTCTGTGCAGGCTGTCCTCACAGAGGTCTTTTCTACCGACTTGGAAAGCGTAAGGACATTATGATCAGCGGCGATATCGGATGCTATACACTGGCAGCTGCAAAGCCCTATAGTGCAATGGATTCCACAGTATGTATGGGAGCCAGCATCAGCCTTGGACATGGGGCGCAAAGAGCCTTCAATATGGAAGGCGTGAACAGAAGAGTCGTTACCGTACTTGGCGATTCCACATTTTTCCATACAGGTATCAATTCACTGATCAACACAGTGTACAATAAGAGCAATACAGTGAATATCATCCTGGACAACAGGATCACAGGAATGACAGGACATCAGAATAATCCGGGAACCGGTTATACAGCCAAAGGTGAGGAGACTACTCTGATCCGTATTGAGGATCTGGTGCGTGCTATCGGCATGAAGCATGTATATGTGATCAATCCTAACAATCTTCAGGAGGTAGATGATACACTGGATAAATGCCTGGCACTGGATGAGCCGTCCGTGATCATTACCCGCTGGCCATGTGCATTAAAGAAATTTTCCAAAGAGGATAAAGCAGAATTTGACAGTCTGTTTGTTACAAAGAACAAAGTGGATGAAGAGAAGTGCGTAGGCTGCCGTCTTTGCCTGAAGGCAGGCTGCCCGGCTATGTCCTATGACAGAAAATCAAAGAAAGTCCATATCAATAAAGCACAGTGTGTAGGCTGTGATGTTTGTACCCAGGTATGCCCTAAGGCTGCCATTGTAAAAGAGGAGGCGTGACCATGACAAAAAGCATTTTATTAGTAGGTGTAGGTGGTCAGGGAACCATCCTTGCCAGCAAGATTCTCACAACAGGTCTGATGGAGGCCGGATATGATGTAAAAATGAGCGAGATCCACGGCATGTCCCAGAGAGGTGGAAGCGTTTCTTCACAGGTGCGTTATGGAGAAAAGGTAATGTCTCCGGTTATCGAAAAAGGAAAGGCTGATATTATCGTTTCCTTCGAGAAAATGGAAGCATTGCGTGCACTGGATTATCTGAAACCAGATGGAGTACTTGTAGTAAATAACGAAGAGATCCCATCCATGTCTGTGATCACAGGAGAAGAGGAATATCCGGAGGATGTACTGGAAGAAATCCAGAAGCATGTAAAGGCAAAGGTGATCGATGCTACCCGCCTTGCAGGAGAGCTTGGTAATGAAAAGGCTGCCAATATGATCCTTCTGGGAACCATCATCCGTGCAATGGGGCTGGAGCATATCCACTGGGAGCAGATCCTGGAGGCCAATATTAAGCCGCAGTTCCTGGAATTAAATAAAAAAGCATTGAAAAAAGGAATTTCACTGATAGGAGATTAACCATGATTGCAGAAAAAATGAAACCTTACGTTAAAAACAATTCTGCCATCCGTATGATGTTTGAAGAAGGAAACCGTTTGAGAGGGATTTACGGTGCAGAGAATGTTTTTGATTTCAGCCTTGGCAATCCAAGCGTACCGGCACCGGACTGTGTACGCCAGGCCATCATTGAACTGGTAAATGATACAGAGCCTACTGTACTTCACGGCTATATGAGCAATGCAGGCTTTGAGGATGTGCGTCAGGCAATTGCAGATTCCCTGAACCGCCGTTTTGGTACAGCTTTTGGCGCAAAGAATCTGATCATGACAGTTGGCGCTGCCAGCGGTCTGAATGTAGCCCTTAAGACTATTCTGAACCCTGGAGAAGAAGTGATCGTATTTGCACCGTATTTCCTGGAATATGGTGCATATTTAAAGAACTACGACGGAAAGCTGGTGGAAATCTCACCGGATACTGCTACCTTCCAGCCTAATCTTCAGGAATTTGAAGAGAAGATCACTCCCAACACCAGGGCGGTGATCGTAAATACTCCACATAATCCTACGGGTGTTGTTTATTCTGAGGAGACCATCAAGAAGCTGGCTGCCATCATGGAAGCAAAGCAGAAGGAATATGGTACAGTGATCTATCTTATTTCTGATGAGCCATACAGAGAACTGGCTTATGATGGGGTACAGGTTCCGTATCTGACCAAATACTATGATAATACTATTGTAGGATATTCCTACAGCAAGTCACTTTCCCTTCCAGGAGAGCGTATTGGCTATCTGGTGATTCCGGATGAAGCGGACGGAAGCCAGGAGATGATCACTGCAGCGGCCATTGCCAACCGTACCATCGGCAGTGTGAATGCACCATCCCTGATCCAGAAGGTGATCGCCAAATGTGTGGATGCAGAGGTAGATGTGGCTGCTTATGACAAGAACAGACTGGCTCTTTATAATGGGCTGAAGGATCTGGGCTTTGAGTGCATCAAACCGGAAGGTGCTTTTTATCTCTTTGTAAAGTCACCGGTTGCAGATGAGAAGGAGTTTTGTGAAGCCGGTAAGAAATACAATATCCTGATGGTTCCAGGCAGCTCTTTTGCCTGCCCAGGATATGTACGTCTGGCATACTGTGTATCTTATGATACCATTATCAATTCCCTGCCTCAGTTTGCAAAGCTGGCAAAGGAGTTTGAAATTGCCTGATACCATGATCACCAAAAAGAAAAAGAAGGCACACATAAACGATCTTGGTAAAGATCCTGTGCCTGAACTGGTGCTGCGCCTGGCTCTTCCCACTATGCTTGCCCAGCTGGTAAGCGTGCTTTATTCCGTTGTAGACCGTATGTACATTGGAATGGGTGTGGGTAGCCTGGCCCTGGCCGGAGCAGGTGTGTGCGCTCCAATCGTTACATTATTGTCCTCCTTTGGCACCCTTGTGGGCCTGGGAGGATCTCCTTTAATGGCTATGCGTATGGGAGAGGGGAATACAAAAGAAGCAAAAAAGATCATGAATAATGGATTCATGATGCTTACTGCACTGTCAGCAATTCTTACCATCGTCTTTCTTCTATCAAAGGAAAAGCTGATCCTTTGGTTTGGAGCCAGCAATGCCACTTTTCAATATGCGGATACCTACCTGACCATTTACACGGCGGGTACTTTTTTTGCCCTGATGGCCTGTGGCATGAACAGCTATCTGATCGGACAGGGGTTCTCCGGCCTTGGGATGGGAACAGTGATCCTTGGTGCAATTCTGAATATTGCCCTGGATCCGGTGTTCATCTTTGTATTCCACATGGGTGTGGCAGGGGCTGCGGCTGCTACCGTGATCTCCCAGATGGCATCCTGCGTGGCTGTACTTCTTTTTCTGCACAGCAAAAAGATGCCGGTACGTCTTGGCTGGGGAGGATTTTCCTGGAAAACCGTGAAAAGGATCCTTGCTTTCGGGATGTCCCCATTTTTGATCATTGCTTTTGACAGCGTGATCCTGATCGTATTAAATACAGTGCTTCAGCGTTATGGAGGGGGAAAAGAAGGGGACATTCTTGTAACCTGTGCCACCATCGTACAAAGCTATATGCTTCTGATCACCATGCCTCTGGGCGGAATTACTCTTGGGTGCCAGCCTGTGATCAGCTATAATTACGGAAGCGGGGATGGAGAGCGGGTAAAGAAGGCAATGAAGTGTATTGTTGGGCTGTGTCTGCTTTTTTGCGGACTGATGACGATTGTAACCTTTACTGTATCCCCGCTATATGTTTCACTTTTTACCAGAGATGAAATGCTCCTGAACAGATCTGTACGATACATCCGGATTTTTACAGCCATGATCATACCATTGGCTGTACAGTATCCTTTGGTAGATGAATCTACAGCTCTGGGGCAGGTGCGGCTTGCACTGTTCTGCTCTATGTTCCGTAAAACTTTATTCTTAGGTGTGCTTCTGATCTTTCCGGCGGTGATCGCTGCAGATGCAGCTTTCCTTTCAGAGCCGCTGGCAGATGTGATCAGTGCCACAGTGACTACCTGTCTGTTTCTTCATTTCTTTCCAAGGATCCTTGCGCGGCGAAGAGAAGAACTGGAAAAAGAATAAGTAAAAAATACCCTGTACCTTCCGTGAAAGATCATGCGGAAAGCACAGGGTATTTTATAATCAAGAATGCCTCGGCATTCTTGCTGCGAGGTGCGCGTCATGCAATTGCATGATATACTACATCCGGACAAAACCTTAGCGGCAGGCCTTGGGGATGTAAAATCAGTTTTTCTTAAAGGCAGCTCTTTTACGATCCCTTGCATCAAGGATCCTTTTGCGGATACGAAGGCTTTTTGGTGTTACCTCCAGAAGCTCATCCGTATCAATAAATTCAATTGCCTGCTCCAGACTGAGTATCTTAGGTGGAGTCAGCTTTAATGCTTCGTCAGCGGAAGAGGAACGTGTGTTGGTAAGATGCTTTGTTTTGCATACATTCAGTTCAATATCCTCTGCTTTACCATTTTGTCCGATGACCATACCACTATAAACCTTCTGGCCAGGTCCGATAAATAAGGTACCACGCTCCTGGGCAGCGAAAAGACCGTAAGTCACAGATTCTCCAGCCTCGAATGCGATCAGGGAACCCTGTTTTCTGTATGGGAAATCTCCCTTGTAAGGCGCATAACCATCAAACTCCGTATTGATCACACCGGTTCCCTTGGTAGAAGTAAGGAAATCACCACGGAAGCCGATCATACCTCTGGAAGGGATATGGAACTCAAGACGGACAGAGCCATCACTGGCAGTACTCATGCCCTGCAGTTCTCCTTTACGCTCGCTTAACTTCTGGATCACAGTTCCGGAAAACTCCTCAGGAACATCTACATATGCGATCTCCATTGGCTCCAATTTCTTGCCGCGTTCATCATAGTGATACAGAACCTCCGGCTTGCTCACTGCAAACTCAAAACCTTCACGACGCATATTCTCGATCAGTACAGAAAGGTGAAGCTCACCACGGCCGGAAACCTTAAAACACTCTGTGGTTTCAGTATCCTCTACACGCAGGCTCACATCTGTATTCAGCTCTTTGTAAAGACGGTCACGAAGATGTCTGGAAGTAATATATTTTCCTTCCTGGCCGGCTAAAGGACTGTCATTTACCAGGAAATTCATGGCAATGGTAGGCTCAGAAATCTTCTGGAAGGGGATTGCTTCCGGATTCTCACCACCGCACAGGGTATCACCGATATGAATCTGTGCAATGCCGGAGATAGCAACAATAGAACCAATGGAAGCTTCTTTTACTTCCACCTTATTCAGACCGTCAAATTCATACAGCTTGCTGATTTTTACCTTCTGGCGCTTGTCAGGATCATGGTGGTTCAAAAGAGTAAGCTCCTGATTTACGGCGATGGAGCCATTTTCAACCTTACCTACGCCGATACGGCCTACATATTCATTGTAGTCAATAGTGCTGATCAGTACCTGGGTGTCTGCATCCGGATCACCTTCCGGTGCAGGGATGTATTTCAGAATAGCTTCAAATAAAGGCTCCATGTTTTCCGGTGTGTCCTTCAGATCCAAAACTGCATGACCTGTCTTGGCTGAAGCATAAAGGAACGGGCAGTCCAGCTGCTCATCAGAAGCACCCAGATCCATGAGCAGTTCCAGTACCTCATCAACAACTTCATCCGGTCTTGCTTCTGGTCTGTCGATCTTGTTGATGCAGACGATCACGTGCAGATCCAGTTCCAGAGCTTTTCTTAAAACAAATTTGGTCTGGGGCATAGCACCCTCAAAGGCATCAACCAGGAGGATGACGCCGTCTACCATTTTAAGCACACGTTCTACTTCACCGCCGAAATCAGCATGTCCAGGTGTGTCAATAATATTAATCTTAACACCTTTGTAATGAACAGCAGTATTCTTGGAGAGGATAGTGATACCACGCTCTCTTTCAATATCATTGGAGTCCATGACACGCTCCTGAACTTCCTGATTTGCACGGAAAACGCCGCTTTGTTTCAAAAGCTGGTCCACAAGTGTGGTTTTCCCATGGTCAACGTGGGCAATAATGGCTACATTGCGTACATCTTCGCGTTTGGTCTTCATAAAATCGAATTCCTTTCTTTCTATTCTTTCTATATTAATGTGTTTCATTCTCATAAGTTGTCCGATTTTTCAGTTTACCACATTTTTCGCAGATTACAAGGTGTTGGAATGATTTTTTTGATTTTCCTGATTTTTTGGTTCTAAAAAAGATCTTATCTACATACATAATATAGACCCGCCCAAGAGGGCAGCAACACGCAAAGTGAAGGGAAGGAGAGCTACATTATGGCAGATAAAATTATTGAAAACAATCAGGTGTGGATCATTGGGAAGATCGCAACAGGTTTTACCTTCAGTCACCAGGTTTTCGGAGAAGGTTTTTATACCATGGAGCTGCTAGTGAAAAGATTGAGTAATTCAGAGGACAGGATTCCGGTAATGATTTCGGAAAGACTGGTGGATGTAACCCAGGACTATGTGGGGGAATACATAGAGATCCATGGACAGTTCCGGTCCTATAACCGACACGAAGAAAAACATAATCGGCTGGTATTGTCTGTTTTTGTAAGAGAACTGAGATTTGTGGAGGAAGATGATGAGGCTGATCCGGTCAATCAGATATTTCTGGACGGCTATATCTGTAAGCCGCCTGTTTATAGAAAAACCCCTCTTGGAAGGGAAATCGCAGATATTTTACTGGCTGTAAACAGACCTTATGGTAAATCAGATTATATCCCCTGTATTTGCTGGGGAAGAAATGCAAGATACGCTTCTGCCTTTGAAGTGGGCGGTCATGTACTGATCTGGGGCAGGATACAGAGCAGGGAATATATGAAGCGCATCGGGGAAAACGAAACAGAAAAGCGGACTGCCTATGAAATATCTGTAAGCAAGCTAGAGTACATAGAATGATATGCTGCCTAAGTAAAATGATCATCGGTCATGCTGGGCTTGCAATTCTGGCGAAACTGAGGTAATATAAGGATATTATTTGAAAATGGCGTAGTTTGCGCCTGTATTTTACAGCAGCAAAATGTCACTGACCGGCAGCTTTTTCTGACAGGGAAATCCAGCTGGACGCAGCGTCGAGAGGAAATATTATGGAAAGAGAATTAACAGAGGTTTACTGTGGAAGTGGCCGGGGAAAGACTACTCTGGCAATGGGACAGAGCCTGCGGGCATCCACTCAGGGCAAAAGTGTGATCATCATACAGTTCCTGAAGGGAAATGAACGCCGGGAACTGGATTTTCTGGAAGAACTGGATGAACTGGATATTAAGATTTTTCGCTTCGAGAAAATGGAAACCTGCTATGAGGAGCTGACAGAACAGGAGAAGTCAGAGGAGAAACGCAATATTCTGAATGGACTGAATTTCTCCAGGAAGGTAGTTGCCACCCAGGAATGTGATTTCCTTGTACTGGATGAGATCCTGGGGCTTCTGGACAATGGGATCGCTACATTGGATATGATCACAGACATTCTCAAACTGAAGAATGAATCTATGCATGTAGTGCTGACAGGAAGGATGATGCCGGATTCATTAAGACCCTATGTGGACAGTGTAACCACTCTGACAACAGAAATGATCTGACAACAGAAACAATCTGACGGAGGGAAGAGCTGCATGAATGCAGGATTCCCTGATTTACGCGAGCAACGAGCCAAAGTCCGTGCTTGCACGAGACCTTGGCGACTGCCGCGATAACTTGAGAAACTCGCGGAGCGTGTTTCTCATAGTTTATACAAAGAAGATAAGGAGGAAGATTAATGGCAATTTTTAAGGGTGCTGGTGTTGCAATTGTAACTCCAATGTATGAGGATGGAAAGGTAAACTATGATAAGCTGGAAGAACTTTTAGAACAGCAGATCGCAGGCGGCACAGATGCAGTGATCATCTGTGGGACAACAGGTGAGTCTTCCACCATGACACATGGAGAGCACTTAAAGACCATCAAGTTTGCTATCGACAAAGTGGCAGGACGTATTCCGGTGATCGCAGGTACTGGCTCCAACTGTACAGAGACTGCCATTATGCTGTCCAAGGAGGCTGCTTCCTATGGAGCTGACGGACTTCTGCTTGTAACACCTTATTACAATAAGACTACACAGAAAGGGCTGATCAGGCATTATACAGCCATTGCCAATGAAGTGCCGGATACACCGATCATTCTTTATAATGTACCAAGCCGTACAGGATGTAATCTTGCACCGGCTACTGTTGTTTCTCTTGCAAAGAATGTTAAGAATATTGTTGGTATCAAGGCTGCCAGCGGAGATCTGTCCCAGATTGCCAAGATGATGTCAATGGCAGATGGATGTATTGACCTTTATTCAGGCAATGATGACCAGGTACTTCCGATCCTTTCACTTGGCGGAGTGGGTGTGATCTCTGTGTTATCCAATGTAGCACCAAGGCAGACTCATGATATGGTTGCTAAGTTCCTTGAAGGAGATGTAAAAGGAGCTGCTAAGATCCAGCTGGATGCTATACCGCTGATCAATGCGCTGTTCTGTGAGGTGAATCCTATCCCTGTCAAGACAGCACTGAATCTTATGGGCATGCAGGTAGGACCTACTCGTATGCCATTATGCGAAATGGAGCCTGAAAATGAGGCACGTCTTGCAAAAGCAATGAAGGATTTTGGGATTAAGCTTGCATAAGACAGAAAGGGATTACAGATGGTAAAGATTATTATGCATGGCTGCAATGGACATATGGGACAGGTAATTTCCTCTTTAGTAGAGAAAGATCCTAATGCACAGATCGTTGCAGGCATTGATATTGCAGATAATGGGAATAACAGTTATCCGGTTTTTACAGACATGGAAGCATGTGATACACCGGCGGATGTATTGATCGATTTCTCCTCTCCAAAGGCAGCAGATCAGCTGATGGACTACTGTGTACGCCGCAGTCTGCCACTGGTACTTTGCACCACAGGCCTTAGTGAAGCACAGCTTGCAAAGGTGGAAGAAACATCGGGCAGGATCCCGGTTCTTCGTTCTGCCAACATGTCTCTTGGGATCAATACCCTGCTGAAGCTGATCCAGGATGCAGCTAAGATCCTTGCAACTGCAGGTTTTGATATGGAGATCGTAGAGAGGCATCACAATCTGAAGCTTGATGCGCCCAGTGGTACTGCTCTTGCTCTTGCGGATAGTCTGAATGAGGCCATGGACGGAGAGTATCATTATGTATACGACCGCAGCCAGCGCAGAGAGTTAAGGGATCCAAAGGAGATCGGCATCTCCGCTGTACGCGGCGGTACCATTGTAGGAGATCATGAAGTGATCTTTGCAGGACCGGACGAAGTGATCGAGTTTAAGCACACTGCATACTCCAAGGCTGTATTCGGTAAGGGTGCTGTAGAAGCAGCCAAATTCCTTGCAGGCAAGCCGGCTGGGAAGTATGATATGAGTGATGTGATCGGATAATTCAAAATAGGATTTACAATCCTAAACAAACCTGCTATAATGTGCGGGAAGATAGCAAAGGAGCGAGTCCACAGAGGGCTTGTTCCTTTTTTTTTCTTTAGAAGACGCTTTTTATTTGAGAAAATTATACGATTTAACAACAAAAGACATGTAGAAATCAAACATGCCTGGTAAAATGCTGAAAAAAATTGTATAAACCAAAAAAAAATTATTTATTTTACATAAATAACATTGTATTCACAGTTTGAATGTGCTATACTGAAGCTAACAAATGAACAACAGTCAGAAAAAGGAGGAATTTAACATGAAGAAGTCATTCGTTGCAGCATTATTATGTGGAGCACTGACAGTTGCTGCTGTGCCGGCAGTACCGGTTATGGCTGATGAGCCGGATTACGCATCTATGAAGATCGTACTGATCCTTCCGGGAAGCATTGATGACCAGAGCTGGAATGCCAGCAATAATGCAGGAGCAAAGGCCTGCGATGAACAGCTGGGCACATCCATCGAAGTTGTAGAGTCTGTTCCGGTAGAAGAGTTTGAATCCACCTTTACTGAGTATGGTGAGAAAGGATACGATCTGATCCTGTCTGCAGGAAGCCAGTTTGACGAGGCTTGTGCAGCAGTTGCACCACAGTATCCGGACTCCATATATACAGTGATCAACGGCCAGATCAGTGATACAGACAATATGGTTCCTGTATTCCCCAAGGAGTATGAGGGATCTTATCTTGCAGGTATTATGGCAGGCTACGCTACAGAGAACGGAAACTTTGCAGTCATGGGCGGCGAGTCCAATGCTCCTATGGTGAAGCTGATGGATACTTATGATGCAGCAGCCGAGTCTGTATGTGAGGAGAGAGGCCTTGATTTTACCACTGCACGTTCTTTCGTAAACAGCTGGACAGATGTTTCCGCAACAAAGGACATGGCAGCACAGATGATGGACAATGGCGCTGACACCGTATTCTGCTATTCTAATGAGGGTGCTTCCGGTGCTGTTCAGGCAGCAGAAGAAAAAGAAGGCAAGTTTGTTGCTTTTGCAGCAGATAAGAATGATGAGAGCAGCTGCGTATACGGTTCTGTTCCGATGAACTGGGCAAATGTATATCCGTGGATCATCCAGGGTGTTGCAAAGGGTGAGCTGAAGGGTGCACAGGAAGTTGGCGTTGCTGAAGGCGTATTTGAAGCGAAATATTCAGATGCATGCTCTGATGAGTGCAAAGCTGCTGTTGATCAGGCAATCAAAGATATCACAGACGGAAAGATCGATTTCACACAGTATTTTTCCGAGAAATAAGTAAAAGATCGTAATGATTCAGCAGGTAGTATCCTGCGGGAACAGTTACAAAAGATCTTCCGAAGGGGCTGTTGCGTGGGATTGTGCAGCAGTCCCTTTTGGTACATCAGCTGGGAGTCAATCCCCCAGCTGATATAGCCTCCGGCAGGATTGCAGAGGTGCGCAGGAGAAGTATGTCATGCAATTGCATGACGCGCACCTCGCAGCAAGAATGCCGAGGCATTCTTGAACAGGAGGCAGATATGAGTGAAGCGGTTATTGAGTTAAAGCACATAACGAAACGGTTTGCCAAGGTACTGGCAAATGATGACGTTTCCATTACAGTCCATAAAGGAGAAGTGGTGGCTCTTCTTGGGGAGAACGGGGCAGGTAAAAGTACGATCATGAAAATCCTCTACGGCCTTTATCATGCTACCTCCGGTGAGATATGGATCGATGGAAAGGAACACAAAATAGCATCCCCCAAAGAAGCAATGGCACTGGGGATCTCCATGATCCAGCAGCATTTTTCACTGGTGCCGGCACATACGGTAACAGAAAATATCATTCTTGGCAATTGCAAAGGTAGGGTGGATATCAAGGCCAAAGAAAAGGAGATAGAGGCACTGGCAAAGCAGTACGGGTTTGATGTGCCTGCCGGAGAATATATCAAGAATCTTTCAGTAGGCACCCAGCAGAAGGTAGAGATCCTGAAAGCTCTTTATCTGAATGCAAGGATCCTGATCATGGATGAGCCTACTGCAGTTCTTACTCCACAGGAGATTGATACATTGATGGCCTTTGTGAAAAATTATGTGTCAAAAGGCAATTCTGTTGTCTTTATCACACATAAGATGAAAGAAGTCATGCAGGTGTCAGACACCATTGTGGTTATGCGAAACGGTAAGATCTGCGGAACCGTAAAAAGAGAAGATACCAATGAAAAAGAACTGGCACATATGATGATCGGTCATGATCTGGAAACCTTGCAGGCACCGGGAGGAGATGATCCGGAAAAGAAAAAGAAACGGCTGATCGTGGAAGATCTGACCATTCAGAAAAAGGATAGTGCACCAGTGCTGGATCATATTAACCTTACAGTCCATGAAGGAGAGATTCTTGGGATTGCCGGTGTTTCCGATAATGGGCAGCAGGAGCTGTGTGAGGCACTTTACGGTGCAGAGACCCCTACCCAGGGGAAGATCCTTCTGGACGGCAGGGACATTACAGCCACCAGCGTTAAGGACAGGATCACCATGGGGATGGGATATACAGCATCGGACCGTTACCGTTACGGTATGGTGGCGGAGATGTCCCTGGCAGAGAATATGCTTCTGAAAGCCAGTTATCTGAAAAACTGGGTAAGCCATGGGATCATTAACTGGAAAAAACTGCGCCAGTATACAGAACGTCAGATCAAAGAATACAAGATTAAGGCTCCTGACTGCAATGTAACTGCAGGCAGTCTTTCCGGCGGTAATCAGCAGAAGGTAGTTGTGGCCAGAGAAGTAGATATGGGGAAAAGCCTGGTGATCTTTGACCAGCCGACCAGAGGCCTTGATCTGGGCGCCATCAATTATGTACATAAAACTATTCTGGGAGAGAAAAACAGCGGCAAGTCCGTGATCCTTGTTTCTACAGAACTGTCTGAGATATTTGCACTGTCTGACAGGATTGCAGTTATGTATAAGGGCAGGATCATGGGCATTTACAAAAATGGTGAGCTTACCACAGAGAAGATCGGTCTTCTGATGGCAGGTTATCAGCCGGATAAGGAGGAAGAGGCATGAAACAGAACGGAAAAATAAAGGATTTCCTTTTATGGACGGTGCTGGCCATTGTACTTGGACTGATCGTCAGCTTTGCATTCCTTCCCCTTTTAGGCGTGGATCCTGTGGATTCCCTGAAGATAATGCTTACAGAAACCTTTTCAGATAAGTTTACCATGGGAAATATCCTGATCAAGACTACACCGCTGATCCTTACCAGCCTTGCTTTTGCATTCACCTACAAAGCCAATCTTTATAATATTGGTGCACAGGGGCAGTTTTATGTGGGATGTATTTGTGCAGTGGCAACTACCCTGGCACTGCAGACAAAGCTTCCGGGAGTAGTGGTACTGCTTCTGGCATTTGCGGCAAGTATTCTGGGCGGCGGACTGACTGGGCTTCTCATTGGATTTCTGAAAGCAAAATTTAATGCCAATGAATTTCTGGTAAGTATGATGTCCACGTATGTGGTACAGTACGTGATGCAGCTTCTTCTCCGTACTGCCCTGCAGGAGCCGAAGCACGAATATCTGAAGACTGCTTATATTGACAATTCTGCATGGCTTCCTAAGATTATTCCTGGAACTTCAGTTTCACTTGGGATTGTGATCGCTCTTGCAGCAGCCATTTTCATCTGGTTTATCCTGTATCATACGTCTCTTGGATACAGAGTTCGTGTAACAGGACTGAATCAGGATGCAGCCAGGATGTCGGGTATCAGCCCTAAGAAAATGTGTATGACCGCATTTTTTATCAGTGGTGCTATTGCAGGGCTTGCAGGCTTTACAGAGATCAACGGAATGCAGCATATGCTTCTTACAGGATTTGAGTCAGATATTGGATCTTATGGTATTGGTATTGCCATTATGGCAAGTGCAAACCCCATCGGTGTTATTTTTGCGGCGCTTCTTTTCGGAACTCTTCAGGTAGGCGGTACAGCACTGGGGCATTCCACAGATGCTCCGGCCAGCGTTATTGACGTTATGCTTGGCTTTGTTATGTTGTTTGTGCTGATGTCCTTCTTTGTAAGAAGAAAGCTGGAGATCCGGAAACTGAAACATCAGAAGCTGCAGAAAGGAGAGGCATGATATGCAGGTATTTATTAATTTGATCACCAGAGCATTTTTCATGAGTACACCTTTGATCCTTGGAGCACTGGGAGAAGTTCTGGCAGAGCGTACAGGTATGATGGTTACTGCTGTTGAAGGTATTTTCCTTATTGGTGCATGGGGCGGCTTTATTGGCGCTTATCTTAGCGGAAGCATGCTGGCAGGCTTTCTTCTTGCTATGATTTGTGGTCTTCTTGTGGCGGCTTTATATGGAGTGACTACTGTGTATATGCATCAGCATCAGATCGTTATGGGAACAGCCATCGCCATTTTGATCACCGGGTTCTGTACCTTTTTCTATCGTGTGATTTTTGGCATTCAGACAGTACCTCTTAAGGTAACACCTTTATCAGTAATCAGGATTCCTCTTTTGTCCAGGATCCCTGTGATTGGACAGGTACTGTTTTCACAGAATATTGTTACATATATTACCTATCTTCTGGTTCCTATCGTATTTTTTGTGATCTATAGAACCTCTCTTGGACTTTCCATGAGATCCTGCGGTGAGAATCCGGAGGCTGCAGATGCTGCCGGTATTAATGTTACAAGGACCAGATTCCTGGCCGTGCTTGTAGCCGGATGCATGGGCGGTGTGGCAGGTGCTTACTATTCTCTTTGCAATGTGGGAATGTATACTTCGGAGATCATTGGAGGAAGAGGCTGGATTGCATTTGGTATCTGTTTTCTTGGTAACTGGAATCCGGTTGGGGCTTTGATCTTTGGCATTGTTTTTGGTATTTCCGACGCTTTGGGAACTTATGTAAAAGCTCTTGGCAATGCAGCCATTCCCAGTGAGCTGTTCAGCGCACTTCCATACATCCTTGTGATCGTACTTACAGTATGCAGGAAACAGTTTAACGTGCCGGCAAAGCTTGGCGCTAATTATGTAAAAGAGGACTAAATGACAGAATATATTATCAAAAACGGTTTTATTGTAAATGGTAAAATGGAAAAGCCTTTCCTGGGAACCGTTGTGGTAAAAGATGGAATCATCCTGGAGATTGCTCCTTTTGTGGAGATCCCTTCAGATTTTCCAAAAGACCAGATTCTGGATGCTGCCGGGGGCTATATTACCCCCGGCTTTATTGATATCCACAGACACGGTGACTGGGAAGCCCTTGTAAACGGGGATGACAGGCTTTTGAACAGGCAGGGACTGACTACAGTTGTAAATGGAAACTGCGGCCTTTCTGTAGCACCTGCAGGACAAAGATATGCAAAGGAAATCAGCAGCTTTTTAAGCAGTGTTACCGGAGAGCCAACCGCAGATGTGAAGAGCATGCCGGATATGACTTCTTATATGAAAGCCCTTAAAAAGGCAAAAAGAAGTGTGAATACCGGGATGCTATCTGGCAACGGGACCATCCGGGCTGGAGTGAAGGGCTATGCCCCAGGCCGGCTTACAAATGAGGAACTTCATCAGGTGTGGGCAGTGCTGGAAGAATGCCTGGCTGCAGGCGTACTGGGGGTAAGCATGGGACTTGCCTATGCTCCGGAGTTTGAATACGATCAAAAGGGAGCCGTGCAGGCGCTTTCACCCTTAAAAGGAACACAGATCCCTATTGTTATCCATATCAGAAATGAGGGGGATGGCATCCTTCCGGCTTTGGAAGAGGTGATCGGTATTGCAGAAGAACTTCAGATCCCTCTTCATGTAAGCCATATGAAATGTATTGGCAAGAAGAACTGGGGAGAGACTCCGGTAAAGATCCTGGAGCTTCTGGATCAGGCAGAGCGAAGGGGTGTGAAAGTGGATTTTGACCTGTACCCTTATCTTACAGGTTCTACCCAGCTGGTTCACCTTCTACCTCCCCAAAGCCAGAAAGGCGGAACTGAGGCGATCATCCGCAGGCTGTCAGATCCGGATTACCGAAAAGAACTGACCCGTGTGCTGAAGACTCCTTCTATGGAGTTTGAAAATATTGTGGAGCTGGCTGGCTTTGAAAGGATTTATGCAAGCAGCCTTCATACACCGGAATATGCACCTTATGCCGGTCAGTCTATTGCCAGGATCGGGCAGCAGCTGGGGAAGGATCCTTACGATACCTTGTATGATATCCTGATTGCAGAAAAATGTGAGGTAACTATGTTGGATACCATTGCTTCTGAAGAGGATATGCTTTTATTTTTAAAGGACAGGCGTGCAAATCTGATCTCTGATGCCATTTATCCGGCAGGAGGGAAAAGGCATCCAAGAGTATGTGCTGCATTTCCAAAGCTGCTGACGGATTATGTGCGTGATAAAAAGATATTTACCATTGAGGAAGCAATCTATAAGATGACAGCCAGACCTGCGCAGGTTTATCACATGGACCGTGGGACCCTTCAGGTGGGAATGCCAGCAGATTTATGTGTGTTCCACCTGGAAAATCTGGATACTGCAGCAGATTTTGACAATCCGGACCGGCTGTGCACAGGCTTTGATTATGTGCTTACAGGCGGCCAGATCGTTGTCAGGAAGGATCAGTGGAACAATCCTGGCAGCGGAGAAGTGATCGTAAGAGCTGCAAGATAGCATCCGGAATAGTACCTGATTTCATATTCCTTATTTTTCCAGTATAGGATTTGTAAAAATATACAAAATAACATTACAGTAACGATTCAGCAGGCAGTATCCCGCCAGGGCACTGAAGAGTTACACAGTACAAGTTAAATCCCAAGGAAAAAGGAGATCAGTGGAATGAAAAAAGCTAAAATGATTCTGATGAGTATACTGCTTGTTTTTACATTTTCTATGCTGGCAGGATGTGGCACAAAGAACGGACGTAAGGCAGCAGATGAAACGAAAAAGAGTACGGAGGACAAAGCTGCCGAAGATAATGCCACAGATAAAAAAGATAAGGATAAAAAAACGGAAGATGATGGAAATAGGGACAAAATAGATGACGTAAAGGATAACAAAGAGGAGAATGTGAGGGAGAATAAAGAAGACAATGCACCAGATAATGCACCGGATGATGTAACGGATAATGGACCTGATCAGACAACAGAGAACCAGCAGGATGGAAATATTGATCAGAATAATAATGGGGACGGCACGGTATCCGGTGAGCTTGGGAATGCAGTAAAGGACATCGGAAATGGTGTTGGAGATGCTGTGGAGGATACCGGGGATGCGGTTGGGAATGCAGTGGAAGGCCGGTAGGGGGATTATGTAAAGAGATTCCTGGCACGGCCGGTTGGTATGAAGAACTGTATAGGCGGCAAAAATTATTCTGTTTCTATAGCTGCGAAAGCTTTGCAATGCTATAGAAACAGGATATTTTTTGCCCTTTTGCAGGATGCACATGCAGGCCGTGCCAGCTACAGAACATGTAGAAGTGAGCGTAGAGTAACAGAAAAAGAATATTAAAGAGCGATTGGAAGAGAACAGGCAGGAAGTGAAAAAACAAGAAAAACAACAGAAAGTTAAAAAAATCAATCCAGAGGTATGGAACTATAAGAAAAACAGATGTAGGTGTCGATGAAAATCGCAAGTTCTTGCGAAAAAGATGATGTGATGATATACTTGTTATTAACAGCGTATAAAGCATTAAACAGATGTCAGGAGGCAATCATGGCTGTATCATATGAGCGTTTATGGAAATTGTTAATTGACAGGAAAATAAGTAAAGCAAACTTAAGAAAAGCCTCAGGAATCGCACCTAATACAATGACAAAGCTTCGTCGAAATGAAGAAGTAACACTTACTGTTTTAGGTAAAATATGCAACATTCTGGAGGTTGATTATGGCGATATCATAGAGTATGTAGATAAGGGAGATGAAGAATGATATGACACCGGAAGAAAAAGCGTGTTGCGTGATCGATGATAATCTCCGCCAGTCAGGACGTTATGCAAAGAGTTCTTTCAAATATTTTCTACCTTTAGATGTAAAGGGATTTCGAAAATGTCAGATTAATGCAATCAATAATCTGGAAAAATCGTTTGCAGATAATCGTCCGAAGGCATTAGTACAGATGGCAACAGGAGCGGGAAAGACATTCACAGCAATTACGGCGTCATATCGTTTGCTCAAATATGGGAACATGAAACGCATCTTATTTTTAGTAGATACGAAAGGGCTAGGTGAGCAGGCAGAAAGAGAGTTTCTTGCGTATACACCGAACGATGATCCACGCTCATTTTCGCAGATATATGGAGTACGTAGATTAAAATCCTCTTATATACCGAATGAGGAAGCAATTGTGGATGATAGATGCAGATCTTGCAGATTTTGTAAAATGCTATAATCCAGATTTCAGAAAAAAAGGATTTATTTTACCAATCCGATAGAATGGAAAAAATCATCTACAGGGGATAAAAGCGAAAATTATTTGGAAGATTGGTATACTGACAGGAATAATATCTTAAAGGCATATCAGCTTATAAAACAGCATTGTATGGAAGTGCAAAAACAGTATTGCATACCACAATATATCATGACAGTATATAGTCATTTGTCCAAGTTGAAGAAATTGATTTTGATAAAGTGTGCGCGCCTCAGGCCAGTGTTTAAAAAAGATATAGGAAGGAAGTGACCATATGGCAATACCAACAAGTATTAAAACTCTCTTGTCCGGAGATGTAGTTGAATGGGCGAGAATTGAATTTAAGGAAACCTGGGATGCAGCGGCATCTTTGAAATCTATATGTGCATTTGCAAATGATCTTGACAACTGGGGCGGTGGATATATTGTTATCGGTGTACAGGAAAATAATGGCAGGCCTGTTTTTCCATTAAAGGGAGTTCCGACAGAAAAGCTGGATTCTTATCAGAAAAATATATTTGCAAAATGCAAACTCCTTAGACCGGCTTATACACCGATTATTGGTGTTGAAACATATCAAGACAAGCATTTTATTGTTATATGGTGTCCTGGTGGAGATAACAGACCGTATTCATCACCAAAGACAATGGAAAAAGATAACAAAGAGAGAATACATTATATTCGTAAAGCTTCCAATACTGTAGAACCTTCAGATGATGAAGAAAAAGATTTATTCAATCTGGCAAATAGAGTTCCATTTGATGATAGAGTGAATCATCAGGCAGAATTAGAAGATTTGAATATTACGTTAATTCAGAATTATCTTAAAGAGATAGGTAGTTCGCTGTATGAAAAATCAAAATTGGGAGATTTCACTGAATTATGTAGGGACATGAATATTATCAGTACACTTCCAGAGTATATAAAACCAAAAAACGTAGGATTAATGTTCTTTTGCATGGAACCAGATAAATTTTTTCCGTGTACACAGATTGATATTGTACAATTCCCGGATGGGTTAGGCGGAGACAATATTATCGAAAATACTTTTAAAGGACCGATTCATCAACAACTAAGAGAGGCATTACAGTTTATAAAGAATTCCATCGTAACGAAAAAAATTGTAAAGAGTGCGGATAAGGCAGAGGCAGATTGGGTGTATAATTATCCGTATGCTGCTTTAGAAGAGGCTCTTGCCAATGCTGTTTATCATCGAGGCTACGATATCAGAGAGCCGATAGAGGTAAGAATTGAAAAGGATATGATTGAAATCGTAAGTTTTCCGGGACCAGATCGTTCAGTGACGCAAGAAGGACTAAAACGATATAAGGTTTCTAATCGGAGATATAGAAATCGTCGTATTGGAGATATCCTTAAGGAATTGCATTTGACAGAGGGGAGAAATACTGGATTTGGCAAGATACTGAGAGCCCTTGAAGCGAATGGGTCTCCGAAACCAGAGTTTGAAACAGATGAGGATCATAGCTATTTTATTTCAAGACTATTTGTTCACGAAGCATTTTTGAAAGATGAAGACTCAGAACGTAATCAGAAGGGAGCCGAAAAGGAGCCGAAAAGGAGCCAAAAAAAGGAGCCGAAAAAAAGAGCCGAAAGAAAGCTGGATATATTGCAGAAGTTGGAAGAAAATCCTGAGATAACTCAGGTTAAACTTATGGAAGAGTTTGATTTATCGAGAAAGCAGATTCAGAAGATTATAAAGGATTTGCGTGAGGAGGGACTAGTTGAAAGACAGGGATCCAATAGGAGTGGAAAATGGATTGTAAAGAAATAATAGACAACCTTCTATCTGAATCAAGTCCGATTAGTCAGTTCAAATAAAGCAATTGCGTTGAGGTGAATAAAAACAGTGGCTACATTTTGGCTACAAAAATATTACGGACGATATGGATACCGCATACAAATTATCATGGAATGCGCAAAAAGCGAATTCATAACACACTTTTCTCTACGGCTGGCGGCTTGTGGATGGGCAGGGAGTTGTGTATAATGGGAAAGTGATGGATTCAGGAGAAACAGATAAGGGTTATGGGAAATATATGAGATTCAGGAGAAACAGATAAGGGTTATGGGAAATATATGGGATTCAGGAGGAATATATGAGATTCAGACCTTGTATTGATATACATAATGGGAAAGTTAAGCAGATCGTAGGGGGAAGCCTTCGGGATGTGCAGGATCAGGCGGAAGAGAACTTTGTTTCTGGACAGGATGCTGCTTTTTATGCAGAATTGTACAAAGAAAAAGGACTGAAGAGAGGCCATGTGATACTTCTGAATAGTGGGGATTCTCCGTATTTTCCAGCTACAAAGGAGCAGGCACTGCTTGCACTTAAGGCATATCCGGGAGGACTGCAGATTGGTGGCGGCGTGAACCCTGATAATGCCCAGGAATATCTGCAGGCTGGGGCCAGCCATGTGATCGTAACTTCGTATGTTTTTAAGGATGGGAAGATTTCCTGGGAAAATCTGGAAAAAATTGAAAAAGCTGCAGGCAGGGAGCATTTGGTCATTGATCTTAGCTGCCGGAAAAAGGCAGATGCATATTATGTGATGACAGACCGCTGGCAGAAGTTTACCCAGGTTCCTGTGACTTTGGAACTGATGGAGCGGCTTGGATCTTATTGTGACGAATTTCTTGTACATGCAGTGGATGTAGAAGGCAAGGCAAGTGGGATCGAAACAGAACTTGCTGCTCTTTTGGGAGAATTTCACATGAGACCGGTTACTTATGCAGGAGGGATCGGTTCCCAGCAGGATCTGGATTTATTGGATAAGGCCGGGAAAGGAAACCTGGATTTTACCATTGGTAGTGCATTGGATCTTTTTGGAGGAAGCATTCCTTTTGAAAGATTACTGTGAACGGAATGGACAAGTAACGTAAAACTTGTAAAAAATTCTGAAATTTTAAGAAAAAGATGTTAAAAATGAAAACAATGTGCTATAATATACCCATCAAACAGCAAAGGGGATGGAAGTATGAAATTCATCATCAGCGGTAAAAATATCACAATCACAGAAGGGCTTAGGACTGCAGTTGAGGATAAGCTTGGAAAACTGGAAAGGTATTTCACTCCTGACACCGAAGTTGTCGTAACTTTAAGTGTTGAAAAAGAAAGACAGAAGATCGAAGTCACGATTCCTGTAAAGGGAAGCATCATTCGTTCCGAGCAGGTCAGCAATGATATGTATGTATCCATTGACCTTGTGGAAGAAGTGATCGAGCGTCAGCTTCGGAAATACAAGAATAAAATAGCAGACAAGAAACAGGCAGCAGACAGCTTCCAGAAAGCATACCTTGATAAAGAGTATGAAGAGGATGAGGAAGTTAAGATCATTCGTACCAAGAAGTTTGATATCAAGCCTATGTATCCTGAGGATGCATGTGTGCAGATGGAGCTTCTGGGACATAATTTCTTTGTATTCTGTAATGCAGAGACCGATCAGGTAAATGTAGTCTACAAGCGTAAAGGCAACACTTATGGCCTGATTGAACCAGAGGATTAAACCATAATAGATTCTGAAAAAGCACCCGGGTGAGTTCCTTCCCGGGTGCTTAATTGTTCTTATTCTCTGCCATTGCTATTGGCTTGTTATACTACAAAATTCTTCTGGAGAATATACAGTAAACTTTGCCTTTTTATAGTCTTTAAGATTTCGAGTCACAATACAATCCATTTTTTCTCTGATTCCAGTTTCTATCATTACAGCATCTTCATAATCAGAAATTGTTGATGATAATGCCAAACAGATATCATTAGATGTTGTATCTAAAATTTCGACGATAGAAAAAAGTTTTTCTAATGTTTCTCTTGTTACTGAATCACTATGAGTTATACGATGAATTAAGTAATAAATATCGGTAACAGATTTTGCAGTAATATATCCATTAATCTCCCCAGACCCAGCGAGCATAAAGACTTTTAAAGCACTTTCGGCAAAAGGCTGCCGTTGTTGAATAACTGCGCGTCGCATTCTCGTTACTTCAGTGATGAGTTAGACACGCAATTTTTACAAAAAAATATCCAGAACAAATGTTTACTTAAAGAAATACATATGGTATAATATAGACATGGAAAAAGATATATTTAATATAAATAAAAATCAGCTTTCATATGGTAGAGGATACGTATATTCTCTGCAGTATCATCTGGTCTGGTGTACAAAATACAGGAAGAAAGTATTAAAAGACGGGATCGACCTGGAATGCAAAAAGATGC
>NZ_JAAITU010000038.1 GCF_013304385.1 Blautia glucerasea | reverse complement strand
TTTGGAGAAAATAAAAAGAAAAAAAGTTTTAAAAGAAAAATGGTGCTGGGCATAACACCCAACACCAAGTTTGTCTACAGTCTGTACGGTGTTACCCAAGTGGGTAGCACCGTATTATTTTGGGTATAGTTTTATTTTAATTCTGTACGGCGGATTACAGCATATGAGCCAATTCCAAAAAGAGCTCCGATTATGAGAAATGATAGAATTGGGAAAAACTGATTTATTGTACCATCGCTCATAAATCCTACTGCTCTCATCGTCAATTCCATAGCCTTGCTTACAATTTCATCTGAGAATACAAACTGGAACAACGCCATAACAAGAAGAATGATTCCAGATATTCCAACTCCGATCAAAAGAGAAATTGTTTTTCCAACTCTGTTGATGACTAAAATCGCTAAATAGAAAAGACTGCAAAACATCAAATATAAAGCAGTAAGCCATAACCAGTTTATAAAAATATTTCCGAATCCATAAAGGCTACTGTATAAGGTAAAATAGTTACTGTTGAAGAAATGAAGAGAGTTACCGATTATGGTATCAATAAGTGCCATTGTACCCGCCAGCAATGTAAACATACAAACAGTCGCCCCAAAAATATATTTTCGGGTATATCCATTTTGGAGCAACGCCTTGAAATCTTCTTTGTAGCCTAATACGCCTATAACACTGACAAAAACAACAGAACTGAACTCTAAAGTATTTGAGCCAGTTTCATTTCCTTTAGTACAAATTGCAACAATCGTAAAAATGAGAGCCACTATCAAATATTGGATCAAATAGAAAATTCCTATTGCCTTTACTTTAGTTAAGTATTCATATAAAACCGCAGATTTTAATTTACTCATTTTCGCCGCCACCTTTCTCTGTCATCTTGACAAACAGTTTTTGCAAATTCATTGCCGTAACTTGCAGATTGCTTCCTTGAGGTAAAGCCGTTTTTTCTCCTAATACATAGGCAATTTTCAAGCCGCCCAACTCGTCATATCCGATGACATTCTTGCCTTCACAATAATGGTCAACTTCCTGAGCCACCCCGGAAATGCTATATCCTTTTTCAAGCAGTTCCTCAACCGTTTCCTGAAGAAGAATTTTCCCTTTATCAATCAAGACAACTTCCTCAATAATATTGGAAACTTCCTCTATCAGATGTGTCGCAATAATAAGCGTCCGCTCATTGTTCTCAAATTCTTTAAGGAGCAGGCTGTAAAACAGTTCCCTGTGGTTTGCGTCAAGCCCCAGAACCGGCTCATCAAAGATTACATACGGAACATTCAGTGATAGCGCAATAATCAGCTTGAAAATGGACTGATACCCTTTCGATAACGCCTTAAACCTTTTGTTAATATCAAGATTGAACTTTTTGGAAAGTTCAAAGGCTTTATCCAGATCAAAATCGTTATAAAAACGATTTGTCCACTTGAAATGATCCTTAACCTTCAAATCTCTGTCATATAAATCCGCTTCACTCATGCAAAAAATCTTTTCGTGGACACCCATATTTTCTTTTGCAGGAATACCATCAATCAGGACTTCGCCCTGATCTGCAAAAATCCGGTTTGCGATAATATTGATAAGGGTAGATTTTCCTGCCCCGTTTCTTCCTAAAAACCCATATATTCTCCCGAACTCAAAGGAAAAAGAAATATCGTCAAGCGCTGTGACATCTTTATAGCGTTTCGTTATATTTTTAATTTGAATGGCATTCATTGTCATAACCCCTTTCTATCAAAGAAATAATATCCTCTTTAGACATTTGCAGCTTCAATGCTTCGCTTATTAAAGTCGAAACATACTGCTCATAAAACTGACTTTGCCGTTTTTGTCGAATTTTTTCGACTGCACCTTCTTTCACAAACATTCCAAGACCTCTTTTCTTGTAGATGATTCCCCCGTCAACCAGCACATTCATTCCTTTTAGAACAGTATGTGGATTGATACTGAGCAGCGCAGAAATTTCATTTGTCGATGGGATTTGTGTTTCTTCAGGAAAAGCACCAGTAAATATAGAATCTTCAAGCTGCTCTGCGATCTGAAGAAAGATCGGTTTATCTATATTCGGATTTACATTCAATCATAGCACCTCCTACACCTGCTTGTTTGTCTGTTAGTTGAGTAACTAACTATCTTACAAGCAAAGTATACCCACTGAGATTCTATTTGTCAATACCTTTTTGCGAATTTTTATGTAATTAAGCCGCCTGCATTTAAGCAAGCGGCTCGTTTTTGCCCTCCGATCAATAGGCAGGTGCACCGTAGCCGAGTATTTCGTAATACCCAACCGGATAACTATTCTGACGAACAGAATCCCCGGAGTTGCCCTCGACCGTGTAAACTCTGCCGTTTTCTACTTTTTGGACGATACCCGTATGGTCGGATAATCCGTCCTGACCGCTTTCGTCCGCCCAATCGAAGAAGATAATCATACCCGGCGTAGGCTCGGCGCTGTTATCCAGCCATTGCCCTCTGTCCTTAAACCATTGTACGCCGTTGACGCAGCCTGCGTATTTCGGAATTACACCAGCGTCAATATACCCGCATTCATTAGCGCACCACGAAACGAAGCAAGCGCACCACTCTACACGGGAATTAAAACCGTACCAAGACCAGTACGGATCGCCGCCCATTGTTCCGATTTGGGAAAGCGCAACGGTTACGATCTGATCGTCTGTCCCCGTAATCCCGTAAAGCACCTGCGACCACAGCGAATTGTTTTCATCGGCAAGCAGCTCTGCAAGATACTCTTTCTGTTCCTCGTTAAATCCATACTGCGCCGCCATCTCATCGGCGGTCTTATGGCTGACCGTGATATACAGATAGGTTTGCGTGACCGTGCTTTCCGTCTCCACGATATTTCCGTGACCGTCATCGGTTTCGGTAATGACCGTCTCGGTTTTGGTGTCGGTGCTGGAGCTTATTTCGTTCATCTCCCAAAAGATGTCCGTGAGAAGCTGCTTTTTCGATTCGTCCATCGTTGCGACCTCTTGGGGATTATCCGGATCGGTGTTGACCTTGACCGAGTATACCGCAAGCACCTCTTTCCAAACGGCACGGCTACCGCTCATTTCAAGGACATCATAGGATACCGAGCTTTTCTCCTCTTGCAGTTTGGTATTGTATTCGGTATTGATTTCCTGCACAACGGTCTGCATACTCATACCCGTGCCGGAATCCTCGCCTGAGAAAAAGATACCGAACACTGATCCGAGAAGCATACCGATCAGGCAAATCACAATAATGACCAAAACCGCTATCCAGCCGCCTGCGGCGATTGCGGCGATCAACGCTTTTGTTCCGGCGATAATCGCCTTGACCGCAAGCGCTATCGCTTTTGCGATTGCTTTCGCCGTAATAACGGCGGCACGAGCCGCCGCCCGTGCCGCCTGAACTGCCCTTTGAGAAGCCTTGACCGTAGCCTGCGCTGTTTTCTGCGCCGCCTTTGCGGTACGCTGTGCTGTCTTGACGGTCGTTTTAGCGGTGCGCTCTGCGGTTTTTACCGTTTTCTGCGCTGTTTTCGCCGAGCCTTTCCCAACCGTCTTAATCGTCTTTTTTCCTGCGGAACGGACAGACTCTTTTACTGCCTTCTTCGGCTGTTCCACCGCCTTGATACCCTGACCGACGCCTTTTCGTGGAGTTGCCGCCTGCGCCTGTTTTTGAAGCGACTGCGCCGCCCGCTTTTCCTTGAATTTCTGAATACCGTCCTTTGCCTTGACGATATTCTGCTTTGTCGCCTGAACGCCCTTGCGCCCCTGCTTGTCAAATTGGTGTACGGCTTCGTGGGAAACTCGGTCGGTACCGCTTTCCAAACGGTTGGAAGCGTATTCCTCCGCACTGCTTTCAGGGACATCAACGGAGTGTTCCGCTTTTTCTTTAGTCTGGATAAAGGTGGATTTCATACGCTCGGCGGCAACCGCCGATTTGTCAATCGTTTTGATCGTGCCTTTCGCTATATCCCTTGTCTTAATATCCGGCATAGAAAACCTCCTTTCCAAGCGCCTGTGGACGCTTTGAAGTAAAAAAAGAGGGGAAAAGGTATCAACACCTTGCCCCTCAAAGTACGAGGGCTGAAAAGCCGCTTAAATCAAGGACTTTTTACCCTCTATTTTTCGATTCTGTGCGCTTTTTCCTTGCGTACTCTGCCTGCTGCCTTTTGTATGCGATACCGGCGCATTTCTCACAATACTTTTTCCTGTTGCCACGCTTGATAATCGGAGCGCCGCAGGAAACGCACCTGTCAGGGTGCGTTCCAAGTATCTCCGCTTCCAGCGCCGGATCTGCCGGAAGTACCGCATTGCGGAAATACCTGCATAAAAACGAGTAGGATATACTCTGTACGCAGACGCAGCCTTCCCCTTCATCAAGAAGCAGGCAGTTCCCGTCATCATAATTAGCGCACAGCTTCTTTATCAGGGCATTAGCTCGGTATCTCTGCCGCCCCGTCATTTGCGGGAGCATTTGCACCACTGCTTTCTGTTACTTTTTTCGCCACAACGACAATCCTTCCGTTTGTACGGGAGTATTCACAGGTGGAAAGCGTGATCAGCTTGTCGCCGTACTCCGCCGATACGCCCGTGTCGTAAAGGGAAAGCTCTTTGCACTTATCAATATAAGCGTCAAACTCCTCCGGCGACTGAGCGTCCGTAAAGCGGTAATATTTGAAGGCTTCAGGGCTGTCGGTGTAGACAACGGTTTTGAAAACCGCAAGGATTTCATACTCATTTTTCTCTGTCAGGGTGTTAAAGGCAATCGTTTTATGTCCCCGCCAGAAATCCTCGTCCTTGAATTTTTCAAAGTCGGCGAACATCGAGCCGTTGTTCATATGATGACCGTAGATCACTAAATTGTCCGAAGGCTTTAGGACATCACAATCCTCCTGCACATACGGGCAGCCGTAAGAACTGTATTCTTTATCAAATCCACGCTTTAGATAGTAGTTCGGGTTATCCACCGTCTGCATAACTGGATAATTGATGTTCGTATCCTCCACGCAAATCCAACCGACCAAATCATTGTTTTGACGGTACAACTCGGTAAGCTCCGGCAGTATCGTCTTATCTTCCGAATAGATGATCGGCTCGGCAGGCTCGGTTTCGCTGTCCTCTACGAGCTGTACGAGGGAATCGTACAGCTGTTCCTGATGTTCCGCCTCCCTGTAATGGTCAATAATGAAATAACTGCTGACGCCGAGCAGGACGGTAAACGCCGTCATCAACGCAATACAAATCTTTTTTCTCATTGCCATATCCTTTCTGAAACAAGGGGCGGGAGCTTATGCGCTCTCGCCCGGTTTTGTTGTCATCAGCTTATACAGCTTCGTATTTTTCGGGAATTTATTTGCGAACGGCACAAGGGAACTGCCCACCTTGATAAGCCCGTGTCCGGCTTCCACATTCGTAATATACGACATCTGAAGGTCGGAGATATTTAAGAGCTTCGCCAGCTCCAGCCTGTCCGTGGAAGCCTGATTGAGCATAATGATAAACTCAGAGTTTGCGAGCATTGTCCTTGCCGTATGGCTCTGCAAAAGGTCGTCCACATTCTGCGTAATACCCGTCGCATAAGCACCGTATTTACGCACACGCTTCCAAAGGGTAAAAAGGAAGTTAGCGGAATACTCGTGCTGGAACAGCAGATAAATCTCATCAATAAAGATGAAGGTATTTCTGCCTTTCGCCCTGTTCTGCGTAATGCGGTTTAAGATAGAGTCGAGAACGACCAGCATACCGATAGGCATAAGCTGTTTGCCGAGGTCTAAAATGTCATAGCAGATCAGACGGTTATTGGTATCCACATTCGTATGCTTCGCAAAGGTGTTCAAGCTGCCGCTTGTAAACAGCTCGATGGCAAGGGCGATTTCCTTCGCCTCCGGCTCGTCCTGTTTCAGAAGCTCCGCCCTGAAATCCTGCAAGGTCGGCACTTCGCCCTGATAGTTATTCTGCTGATAGGTGCGGTACACGCTGGCGGTGCAGCGGTCGATAATGGACTTCTGCTTTGCGCCGAGGTTGCTGCCGCCGATGAGCTGCTCGCACAGGGACATAATAAACTCCGACTTCAAAATAACCGGATTCGCCCCGTCGCCGTACTCCTTCGTCATATCCATAGCGTTGATGTGATTTTGCGAAGTGGCGGAAATATGGATTACCTCGCCGCCGAGCGCCTTAACAAGCTGTGAATATTCTCGCTCCGGATCAATGATGATAACATCTGATTCCGAAGAAAGGATTACATTCTCGATTTCTCCCTTTGCAGCAAAGGACTTGCCGCCGCCGGATACGCCGAGGATAAAGGAATTACCGTTCAAAAGCTGTTTGCGGTCGGCAATAATCATATTCTTGCTGATAACATTCTGCCCGTAGTAGATACCGTTCTCGTGAAAAATATCCTGCACCCGAAACGGGATAAACACGGCGAGACTTTCGGTTGTGAGGGTACGGAAGGTATCAATCTTCCGCACGCCAAACGGCATAACCGTATTCAGCCCGTCCACCTGCTGGAATTTCAACACGCCGAACTGACAAAGGTGCTTTCTCGCCGTGGTAAGCAGCGCTTCCGTGTCGTTATCAAGCTGTTCTTTGGAATCCGCCGTATGCACAAAGGTAATCACGGCGAACATCATTCTCTGATCTCTCGTCGTTAAATCATCGAGAAATTCCTTCATTTCCTTTTTCTGCTGTTCCATATCATAGGGAACGGTCGCCGAAAAGTTATTATTGGAGTTCTGCCGCCTCTGCCAGTTGGTAATATTCGTTTCCACACCAAGCAGACGATTTTCCGCTTCCCGTACCGCTTCATCAGTCGGCACGGGTACAACATCAATCGACATCATCAGATTGCGGTTGAGATCGGTCAGCTCCGCCACCATACTGTCCTTGATATAGGATGCGTACTCACGCAAAAAAAGGACTCTCCCATAACGGTCGCCCATTTTGAAGTAGTCCTTTTCAAATTCCATTGAATCAGGGCAGATATAGTCCTTGAAGCTGTGTCCCTTTTTGCGGGTTTCCTTTATATCAAAGTGGAAAGAGGATTCCTCGCCCACACGGTAAAAGTCGTGGAAGATACGCAGCCTTTCATCGGTTTCCAGCTCCAAGCACTTGCTGCCGAGCCTGCCGAAGTGGGCGATCAGGTCAGCGCCCACACGGGCAAAATAATTCCTTGCGTCCTCAATATTCTTCTTGTTGACGGAAATCGTCATATACTTATCCTGCACGATAGCGTTTGCGCCTGTGGCTTTTTCCAAAAGGATTTTGTTATACTCCTCACGGTATTCATCAAGGCTGTCGCCTTTCATCGGGATAAGGATGTTGTTCTCAAAGTCCAATCGGTTTAAGCGGCGGTTGTTGATCGTGATTTTTGTCGTTGCGCCGGAGTCGAGGGAATTGAGCAGCTCCGAGTATTCAAGGAACATCGCTTCCTTGTCCTCACGGCTGGCAACAGCGTAGTTAATATCTGAAAATTTATAGGTCTTGGAAAACTTGTCTTTCCCGATCTGAAAAATACCGTCGTCATAAATGGCGGTAATGGGGATCACATCCTGAACGCCCTTCGGCACGACAAACTTTTCCTTTTCCTGCTTGCGGAGATTGGTAAGTGTTTTAATCATTCGATTTCATAGCCTCCTTTGCTTTTGCTTCGATACTCGGCTTGAACAGCTCGTAGTAGGTATTCGTTGAACGGAAAGTGAGCTTTTTCGGCATTAAAAACTCCGACTTGATCCACGCATAGATAAATTTCTCGGCGGTCATTCCGTTGTATTTAACAAAACCAAGAGCCGCAAAGGGTGCGGCTCCCAAAATGCACATCCACGATACGGTTTCCGTGCCGACATAGGGCTTGAGCAGAAAATAGATACCCACCGCCACCACGCAGGCGCAGGCAGAAAAAATGAACTGCCGCAGTGACAGTCCGAAAAACATCGCTTCCGTGTAATTCCTGATTTCTCTGTTGATTTTGACTTCCATTTAGGAACTCCTTTCTTTTCGTTTTTGTGCCTGCCGGATTTCATCGGCGCAGACGCACTCGTCTGCAAGACAGATAACTTTGCCTTTTCGCCGCCCTCCGTAATACAGGCAATATCTGCAATCGCAGTCCGCAAGGGTGTAGCCCTTGAATTTGTTGTATATTCGTTTCATTCTGTTCTCCTTACAGTCCCATCATCTCACGGATTATCCGGTCAGACATCCGCACCGAGCCGACCAAAACGAGCATATTAAAGAGCAGCTCGCCGATATATGACCAAACCTGCGTGACTGCCGCCGCATTGGGATCGACCACAGGCGGGGAAGAAGCGAACAGCGAGAAGATAATGCAGGCTAAAACAATCACTGCACCTTCCAAACATACGGCGCAGTAGCTTTTGATAAATGATTTCCCCACATTCTGACTCGGCTCTCCCGCAAAAGTGGAAAGCGGAATCGGGGCGAGCGCCGTATACATATATAACTTAAAAAATCTCCCGTACACCGTCATTATGAGCAGGAATGACATTACTGTGATAAACAAGCCGCCGATGAGCGTAACCGCCCATAACGGGATACTCTCGAAAAAGCCGCAGCTTTCTATGGTGTCAATCATTTCCTGCGGCAGAGTGGTCTGCTGTGCGGAAGTAAAGCCTGCGGCGGTCATAATCGTGCCGATTGTACCCTGCACGATATTGAACAGGGCAAGCATTAGCTCCATACCGTAAGTGATACCCGCCTTTGCAAGCGCAAATCGGATAAAGAGCTTGACAGCGTGTTCCGGTTTCTTGACATCACTGAAGCTGCCGCAGGTGCGTACCATACCGACCACAAAAAACAGCACCAAAAGCGCAAGACCAATCGCCTGCACAGCGCCGTTGATATTGACAATGACCGCCCATATCCCACCGCCTTTGAAGCTCTGCGGCGTAGTTGTGATGAGCTGCCATATCTCAGCGAGTTTTTCATTCCAAGTTTCGAGGGCATTCTGGAGATTCTGAACTACCCAGTTATCACTCAATTTCGTAGCACCTCCTTAAAAAGAAAAATGGGGCGTCCCTGAATTGTTTTTCAGGAACGCCCCTGAGCGTCGTTTGCGTAAAGGATTAGCCCGTAATCAGAGTGAGGATTTCTTTCGCAAAAACGATAATGATACCGCCCGCCAGCGTCAGAAATCCGTTTGCACGCTGCGAAGGATCGTGGGATTTCAGGGAAAGTCCTACCTGAACGATACCAAAACCGAGCAGGATCAGACCAATCGCACGGATAAAGCCGAAGATGAAATCGGACAGGTTGTTGACAACGGTAAGCGGATCGCCTGCGGCGAAAGCCGTTGTAGACATCGCAAAAACAGCAGTCAGGCTTAAAACCGCCGCACAGTAATAACGAAAGCCTTTCTTTACCTTTCCGGTCATCGGCAGTTTGCGGGTTTCTTTCTTCTGCGTCTTATGAAAAATATTCATTCTGTTTTCCTCCAATCAATTTGATAAGTTCTCAAAGTCCTCATCGGACAACAGCTCGTAAGTCGTTTCCGAAAGCTCCATTTCGGGAACGCTGTCGAGATCAACATACAGGGTTTCAATGGTCGCCACATTTTTTGTGACTTCGCCGTGCTGATACACGCCGCCTTTCCCGTCTGCGGTATACGCCACATTCGGGTGCTTCAAAATGTCGTACTTCAAATCCATTACCGGAAGCTCGCCACGGATAAACAAAATAGCGTAGCGGTTGTCGAGCATTCTCACTTCATCAGGGGTAAGCAGCTCACGACCGGAAATCTGATAATTGGTCGAGTAGTTTCCGCTCCGCCCCTCGCTTTTCCCGTAGGTGTTCGTATCAATCGTTTCCTTGCCTAAAAGCTCGGACACATACTTGTGCGTACTCTGCTCATTGCCGCCGAGATAGAGAAATTCATCGCAGTTGCCTACGATGGATTCCCATTGCTTTTCAAAAAGGGCTTTGAGCTGTGCCAGATTTTGCAGGATAATGGATACTGATACGCCTCTTGAACGCATAACGGAAAGTATCTTGTCAAAATCGTCAGGCAGCGAAACATTCGCAAATTCGTCCATCAAAAAATGGACAGGTATCGGCAGACTGCCGCCGTGGATATGGTCGGCGGAGTAAAAAAGCTGCTGGAAAAGCTGTGTGTAGAGGATACTGACGAGGAAATTGAAGCTCGAATCATTATCCGGTATCAGCGCAAACAGCGCCGTTTTCTTCTCGCCCATTGAAGCAAGGTCAAGCTCATCAGCGGAAGTCAGCGCCGCTAAGCTTTCAAGATTGAATTTCTCCAATCTTGCGGCAAGGGTAATCTGAATGGATTTCAAGGTCTTTGCCGAGCCGGAGTGGTAGGAACGATAGTATTTCAATGCAATATGGTCGGGATTATCCATTTCCAAATCGGCAAACAGATTGTCGAGGGGAGAAGGGCGGTTGTCCTCCTCGTCCTCAATCGCCGCCGCCCTGAGCATTTCCATTACCATCGCAAAATTCTGTTCCTCCTCCGGCGCTTCGTAGTGCAAATAAAAAATAAGGGCGAGTAAAAGCATACTCGCCGCAGTATCCCAAAAAGGATCGTTGGACTGTGAGCCTTTCGGGGTGGTACTCTTAAAAAGATTGGTCACAAGGCGCTGAATATCGTTGTCGTTCCTGAGATAGACAAACGGGTTGTAGCAATGGCTTTTCTCCATTGAAATCAAGTCCAGCACCTTGATCTCATAGCCTGCTTTTTCAAGCAGATTGCCGACATCACGCAGAATTTCCCCTTTTGGATCTAAAATTACCTGAGAGGAATTGCTTGTCTGCATTAAATTCGGCTTGCAATAGAATCTTGTCTTGCCTGCGCCGGAGCCGCCGCACACCAGAGTATTCAGATTCCTCCGGTGCTTTTTCGCATTGAGTCCGATTCGGACATTCTGCGTCATCAGCTTATTTTCCGAGGGCGGGCTTTGACGGTACTTTTTATCAATGGCTTTTGCGCTGCCCCATTTCGCTGAGCCGTGTTCCTCACGCCTGCGGTAGTTCCTCCGTGTGGACAAATAAATTCCAATCCCCATTCCGTAGAGCAAAAGCAAAACGAGGACAGTTTTTAAGCTGTCCCCGCAAAGCTCGATATGGAACGGATCATTGAATGCCGTCAAAAGGCTCGGCAGTATCTCCGGCAGACCGCCCTTGACGGACGGCGCTATCAATAAGCCGAGCCACACAACGGGAAGAATCCCAATAACCGCAAGGATAATCGCAGACTGCTTGTTGCTATCTCGATTCACGGCAGGATTCCTTTTCTACCACTTTGAACTTGCGTCTTGGGGCGTGACCGATTTTAATAATCAGATCGTCTACGGCGTCGGTGGACTTGCCCTCTTTTTTGAGGTCGGTCTTTTTATCGTTCAGGGAACGGATCACAACGCCGTGTTCATAATCGTCCAAAGCGATATGGTAGAGTTCTTCTTTCATCGCAGCTACCTCCGGTTATCTCTCCTGTTCCTTTGAGCGCTCCGCCCGCTGGCGGTACAGCTCGTCGGAAACACGGGCGGTAATTTCCTTAAACGCCTTCTGCGTCTTGCCGAGTTCAGCTTTAATTTCTTTCGGCTCTTTGTTTTTCAGTTCGTCGGGGATACGGTCGATAGCGAAATTCTGCGTATCGACTCCGTATTTCTTGCAGAGCATATACCCAATGCACACCGCCTGAAATCCCATATCCCTGCGGCTGTATACCTCGCTGTTCATAGAAAGCTCGGCGTGACCGAGTTCCTGAGCGACGCACTGGCAGAGGGCAACGCTGTCGCCGATGTCCCGCTTCACATAAAGCGTCTGATCTTCATTTTTATAGAAAGCGCCCATATCGGGATAAGGCAGCTCATTGGTGCTTTCAATATTGATTGGGGCGCTGTCGAGCATAACCGCCACCAACTTTCTCGGATCACGGTTAGCGGTCGGGGCGGCAGGGCGCTTGCCGTTGGTCTGTGAAACATCCAGCACTCTTTTCAAATTGAAATCAATGCCGATTGTCCCGTCCTTCTTGGTGTACTCGTAGGGATCAAGGATAATAAAGGTCTTGGAGCCTTTATTGACCTTTACACCGTCCGCCGTCCAATCGCCAAATTCCTTGATTTGACTTGCCTGCGGGAATTGCTTATACATCAGCAACGCATTGTTCGCTGTGTACCTGTCCATACGGCTCTGCACATCAAGGTAGGCTTTGAATTTTTCCGGCGACTGCACCACTTCCGAAGCGGTATTGTCGAGCAGTTGATAAATGGCTTCTTTCTCCGCCTTTTTCTTGGCGGCGTATTCCTCCGGCGAAAGTCTCGGCGGTCTTGCGCCGCTGCTTTGCTTATTCTTAAAATCGTTGGTCATATCTTTTTACCTCTCTTTTGATAGATTTGATTTTTGCGGGTGCGGGACGCTAATCTGCCCCAACGCCTGTGCTGTGCGGTTTTCTTCTTTGGAAGCGGTCGGCTCGCTGCGCTCTGTTCCTTTTTCTGCTTTCGCCGCCGCCCTATATCTGCTGAGATTTTCTTTTACAGACGATTTCACACGGGAAACTCTGAGCTTATCCGCCGTATCCATCGCCTTTTGCTCCAAAGACGCAAATCCTTTCTGCGCTTTTTCAAATAAACGGGACAACCTTGATAATACGCCTTTATCACTCTTGGAATGTTCCGCTTCCTTTGCGGCTTTTCCCATAAACAGCAGCCCCATATTTTTCAAATGCCCCTTTGCGCCCTGAAGCTCCGTCTGCATAGCGGACAGTTTTCTTGTATCCTGCGCCATATCCTTTGACAGTTTACCGAACATCGAGGACAGCTTATCCAGCGCTTCGGGGATTTTCATTGCCCTGACCGACTCAGCAATGGCGTCCCTGCCTTTTTCCCGGAACGCCCGCACAGCGTTTCCGGCTGACTGGATCAGATTATCCTTCATCTTTTTGACTGCGGAAAATCCCTGACGGATTTTGCTCTCCGTTTTTTCCACAAGGGTATGGCACTTGCTCCGCAGCGTGTTGTTGTGGATCAGATTGATTTCACGGCGCATATCCTGAAGCTCGCCGAGCATTCCTGTCAGCGTTTCTTCCATACCGCCGATATAACTTACCAGCGACTGCACCTCGTTTTTCTCTTTCATCAAGCCGTTTTTATCGAGCGTGTCTAAAAGTTCCACGATCTGCGGGTGTTCCTTTAGTTGATCCATTTCGCTCACCTCTCTTTCGACTTCTTGGATTTCTTCGGCTGCCTGTGAACGGTTTGCCGATTGGCTTCAGGGGTTTTCGGCTTCTCTTTGGAAGCCTCCGGCACAGTACGCTCTGCTTCCTTTTCCGCTTTGGCAGCCGCCTTGTATCGGTCGAGCTTTTCCTTGACCGAAGGCTTCTTATCCGCTGCCTTTGCGACACCCTTATCAGTGTGCGTACCTGTCGTTTCTAAGTCTCGCTCGGACAGAGGGCTTTTGTCCGTCTTTGCGACCGAGGGGTTTTGGTGGGAATTTCCCTCCTTCTGCATTGGCTTTCCCATCGCTTCCTCCACGATGATCTCGCCCCTTGATTTCGTAGGCACTTCATTGGCAACCGCTTCACGGTCTGCCACATCTTTTTCCGCTTCGGAAACAATGGAAGCCTTATCGACTTTACCAAGTTCAAAGCGGTCGGAAATACGCTGGATTTTCGCAGCGTCCTCCGCACGGGCGATAATATCGACCATCGCCGTATCGCTCTTGGTATTTTTATCACGCAGAACGCAGTAAAGGACGCCGTATCGTTTTGCCTGTTCGGTAAACTTCGGCAGGTCTTTCTGCTGGAACGAAAAGACCTTCAGTTCCTTGCCGGACTTAATCATATTGGTAAGCCGTGCTTTCCCCCGTGTCTTATTCGACTGGCTGATCTCCTGCTTCAGCACGGAAGCTAACAGAATAGCGATATTCTTCGCCGCCGAGCCTGTGAGCCGGACAGCCACTTCAAATCCTTCAAGCGACAGCCTGACGATTTGTTCTGCTGCGTCACCGCCGTTGTTCATAGTTTCGGGACTCCTTTCTTTGAGATTTTTCTTCCTCTGCTTTCACTTGCGAAAGGGTATCGGCAATTACGCCTGACCGCTTCGCAATCCCGTCGCAGAGCTTTACTTCTTTGCGAAGCTCTTTCAAGCGTTCGGAGATAGCTGAAATTTTCATCTTTGCCGCCGACAGCCGTTCATCTGATATATCTACCTTTCGTATTTCATTTCGGAGATGTGTTCTGTCGGCGGTAAGGGTTTTGATTTCGTCCTCAACCGACCGCTTATATGAAAAAAGCTGCTCGTCCGTACCGATCTGGTGCTTGCCGAGCAGCGTTACCTGTTTGGTGAGTTCGTCCATCTTCATCAGATCGTCTTTGAGAAGATAGTGAAGCCTCGCCGTATTCTGTTGTTTCTGATTGTGCTTCGGAAGGTAGCCGAGCCGATAGCAGTAGTAGAGATACAAGCCATACAGACCGCCGACCTTTTGGATTTTGCTTTCTCTTGTGGGCAGGCGGTACTGCCGGACAATATAGGTCTTTGGCTGGAACGGCTTGAACACAATATTATCCCGATTAGCAATCAGCCTTTCAAGGATTTTCTCTTTGGTGTATTCCTCGCCGAGCCGGTAAGTCCGTATCGGCTTTTCGCTGCCCTTGGGTGTAACCGTCGCATACTTGCGGTTGGGACTGAAATTTGAGTGGTAGCCCATCACGCCCAGTTCATATTGGAACTGCCGCAGGTTGCGGCTCATCGCAATCGCCTCGTCAATCGCTTTTTTTGCGTTGTTGTATCGGGTAGGCATACCCGCCTCGTCCTTCATCGTAAGATAGGCGGGCGATCTGTGCAGCTCCGGCTTTTCTACAATGGACAGCTTATGTTCCAAGCAGATCTCATCGGCGATATGGCGGAAGTAGTACCAAGACTTTTCTTTGTCTTTCAGCCGCTTCCCATCGGCAAAGGAAACGGAGTTGATGACAAAATGGCAGTGGAGATGTTTCGTGTTCAGATGGGTAGTAACGACCACCTGAAACCGCTTGCCCCACATCTTTCTTGCAAACTCCATTCCGATCTGCTGCGCCTGTTCGGGCGTGACCTCGTTTTCCTTAAAGCTTAGATACCCGTGATACGCCTGAATCCCGTCCGTCTTGCCGAACTGTTCCTTGACGGTAATGAACTGGTCACGAGCCATCGCCACATTGCAGTTGATCCCGTCACAGAAAAACTCGTGTTCCGTTTTCTCCTCGTCCTTCGCATAGGCAAGCACATCTTTGAGCGCCTGATAATCTTCGGCAGAATATTCGGGGTTGGCGGTCTTTTCAGGATTGGTCGTATAGTCCAGTACCTGACCGAGCCGGACGCTTACCTTCCAAAGCTTTGTTACTGCCATTTCAATCCGCTTTTTTCAGGGCGCAGAAATTCACGCTCAATCGCCGCCTGAAACTTGTGCCACCTCAGCGCCTCGTTCTTCAGCATTTGCGAATCCACAAAGCCGAGGGCGTTCGCTTTAATGGCGAGCTGATTGATGTTGTTGCCGATAGCGGAAAGCTCCCGCATAGCGTCATAAAATCTCTCGTCCGGTTTTTCTCTCGGCTCATAGCCACGAAGCAGCAGTCGAATCAGCGCCGCTTCGGTCAGGCAGGCTTTCTTTGCTTTCTTCTGCAAGTCCTGTGCTTCCGCCTTTGAAAACCAAAACTGTTTTTTGACTGTTCGTTTCACAGTTCCTCGTCCTCCTTTCGGATATTTGGTGTGCGGCTGATTCGGTTGATCTGCATAAGACACATAATCATTACGCCGATAACGCCACCGAGCAGGAAGCCTATCATAAAGAATAGAAATTCGTGCATAGTCAAAATCCTTTCCTGTATTGGGGTATTAGGGGCAGCCCCTAACGAGCTTTTACTGTTTTTGCCCGATAGGAGTAAAAACAGTCTGCTCGCTAAGCTAACGCAGACCTGTCGGGCTGCCCCGTTTTTCCTGATATTTATCGTTCTTTGTCCGCCCTGTTGGGCTTAAACGGCTCGATCTCAATCCCGTGTGCGGTTTCGTGGAATCGCTCAGGATACCGAAAAAGCCGTTTGTATTTCAGTAGTTGTTCGCTCGATAAGCTGCTGTATTTCTCATCGACGACATTGGAACGGGCAATAAAAAAATCGCCGTGAATGATGTCGGCGACCTCTCTTGAATCTTCCATTAAGAAGCATTTTTCAATTTTCCAACCGTCCTTACCGCCCATTTCGTCCGCCATCAATCCCTCCATTCTCAGGCACGGATCAACACCGTCCAAAGAAGCGCCGTAGATGGAATAGCCGCCCATACGGGACTGGAATGCCTTGTTGTCCGAGCTTACTTCATAAGTCCGTTCAAATTCGCTGTACGGTTTTTTGAAGGTATCGGCGGTAAAAACGATATGGGCGGTAAGGTGCTGTCTGTTGTTTTCCGCTTCCCGAAAAAGGGATTTCAGGTCGCTGTAACTCATCTGTGTGCGCTTCGGCGGCTGGTAGACCGCCCGATTCATCGGCAGCTTTTCCTGCTTCCCGTCACGGTTGCAGACGATAGCGGCGTCATCTTCAAAGGGCATATACTCGTCTAAACCGCCCCCGCCGACCAGTTCTTTCATCGCTTCATAGGTGTTCGGTATCTCTTTCACAATCGGAGATTTGCCGACCGGAACGAGCAGGACAGAGATTTTCTCCTGCTCGGCAAGCGATAGGAAGCGGTCGCTGACCTGCGTCTTTTCCGGATCAAAATCGACCTTCTGAAAACCGAAGCTGTCGCAAAAGTGGAAGTAGCTTTTTCCGGTATTCCCGTCAATGATCTCCACCACATCGGATACGGACATCGACCGCCCTTTATATCCTGCGGGGTGTTTAAGATTGAAAATCTCATAGAGTTTTTCCAGCGTGAAGCAGTTTACTTCTCCCTCGAACACCTTATCATAGAGGCTGCTGTCGATTTCTGAGCTGCCCTGAAATTTTGGAAGGCTCTCGTAATTCATAAAGGCGACATTGTTGGCGTCACGCTTCATATTGATCTGATAAATTCGTACATTCAACGCTCATAGCTCCTTTCTTTGGATTTGTAGATTCCAAGCTGTATGCAGAGGTAATCGTTATAGTCCTTGCCTTTCTTCGGCGGCTCGTCAAAGACTTCATACTTATTTCCGAGCAGCTCTTTTAAGGTTTTGGTACAGAGCCTTCCCGTTTTGTCATTGTCCAAATGCAAATGAATCGTCTTGATAAGCGGATTTTTCTCAAGGAAAACGGAAAGCGCAATCGGAATTTTACTGTCTTTGCTCTCTTTCTTCGGCTGATACACACCCGAAAGAGAGAGCAGATTTTCCGATTTATAGTCCTTACCCTGAGCTTTCAGCAAAGTGGCATAGGACAGCAAATCAATGGCGGCTTCAAATAAATGCACCGACTGGCAAGGCTCTTTTGCAAGCAGGCGAAAGGAATATTGCTTGTCGCTTCCGTATGCGTCTCCCTTAAAGGTGCTGCTTCCTAAACCACGGTAGGCGGCATACTTTAGCGTCCCTGTTTCGTCCTTCCCGACAAAAACCGCATTATGATAGCGCCCGTTGCTTTCAAAAATCACACCGTCCGCAATACACTCCTGAATAATCTGATAGTCAATGCCACGATCAAAAAGATACTGCATTACCCGTTTGCTGTCTTGATATTTTTCCGGCAAACGCAGTGCCTTCGGCTCAGTTTTTTCTTCTTTTTTCGGTGGCGGCGTCCACTTTGCCAGTTCTTTTCCCGTTAGGATTTCCACTGCGTCCATAAAAGAATAGTTCCTGACTTTTATCAGATAGTCAAGCGCAGTATAGCCGCCGAAACCTTGCGACCACCAAAACCATTTGCCATTTGAAATCTTTAAGCTGTCGTGGTCAACGGTACGATATACATTTCTCGTTCCTTTGACTTGTTCAACATTATCCGGCTCCATCCTTCTTAGATAAGTTAAAAGGTCGATCTGCCGAGCCTGTTCGACCACTTCCGGCGGAATATATGGCATATCAGATCTTCCCTTTCCTGAGAAGCTCTGCGACTTTCTCAATGGAATCTTCCATATCTTCAACTTCGGCATTCATCAGCCATTCGTCCCAAGACAGCTCCAAGACATTTTTCGTTTTCATAAGGGAACTTACCATTTCAGGCGGAAGCTCCGTATTCTCCACATAGTCGTACAGCTCGCACATAAAGGCAAACTGCTTATCATTTGTGATGATTGTGACCTGCGGCTGGCAGAGATACCGCTTCACATATCTGATCAATTCTCTTTCAAGCTGGCACTGCAACACCAGCATATCCGCACGGATTGTTTTTAATTTACACACCATTTTCTCACCTGCTTTCTCTGTTTTTGTCTCGTTTGAGCACATCATTTGCCCTCGTTTCGATGGAATCACGAATGGTATCCATATGCTCCACTTCTCTGTCCCTGAACTCTTTATAGACATCGTCAAGAGGGCAAGGGGAACGAAGCAAAGCCTTTGCCTGTTTCGGAGAAAGCTCCAGTTCTTCCATACACATCACGATGTCCTCTCTCATCGTGTACTCGTAGGTATGATTCAAAATTTCCTCCGGCGGCTGATTAAGCAGCCAGTCTCTGTACTTGTCCTGCTCGGCTTTCATCTTATCGTAGAGCAGGGCGTTGTAGTCTGTTTCGCCCATAAGCGAACACCTCCTTAAACAAAAATATAGCCGCCTGATTTTTTGTAAAAACCAAGCGGCTATGTAAAGGTATTTGTTATTCGGTAAGTCCCATTACTTTAGATCATCAATACTTCCTGTTTGAATGGCGGAAATATTTTTTTTAATTTTTTCATCCGACCAATCCCACCATCTAATACTCAATAATGATGATATGGTATCTTCAGAAAATCTCTTTCGGATTTGTCGTGCGGGTATACCGCCTACAATCGTGTAAGGCGGCACATCTTTCGTTACTACTGCACGAGTCCCAACGATTGCTCCGTTACCAATGGTAACACCGGACATAATAACAGCTTCATATCCAATCCATACATCGTTACCGATAACAATGTCTCCCTTATTATCCCACGAATCTGTCACATTGCTTTTGTCCAGTTCCCATTCTTCAAAAAACAATGGGAAAGGGTAAGTAGACAATGACTTCAAAGTGTGATTAGCACTTGTGAAAATAAACTTCGCACCACACGCAATAGAGCAAAACTTTCCAATAATTAGTCTGTCGTGATTGATTGGATAGTGATACAAAACATTGTTTTTTTCAAAATCCGTTGGAGCATTTACAAAATCATTATACATCGTATAATCGCCAACAATAATATTAGGATTTTTTACTACGCTTTTTAAGTATACCGTTTGTTTGTCCCCGGTACGAGGATAGATTTTTGTCTCCGAAATAGTCATTATTAACCTCCTGATATTTTATTTTAGACTATTTCGGTTACTACAATACAACGCTTCACCTACAAACCACCTCTTTCAAACCAATCGTTCATTTTATAAATTGCATAGGTGTATATCGCATACCATCCGAAAGTTGCTCCGTATCGGTATCTACGAAACCCAGTTTATGATAGACCGGAACTGCATACGGAGAAGAATTTACTGTAATGGTTTTGCTTGAACTATTTTCTCGTAGGAAGTCCCACAACTTTCTACCAATGCCTTGTCTTTGATACTGTGCTTTCACAAAAAAGCAACAGATATGCTTCCGGTTTTCGTTTGTTGCGATAACTCCCTTTAGTTCTTCTTCGTCATAAGCGCCCCAAAATTCTAATGTTTTGATGATCTCTTTGTTCTCAATAAAATCCTGAAACGACTTAACTCCTTCTTCAGAATAATCGGGAGCCTCAAATTGTAAAAAAGTTTGCCAAATCAAGTCAATGGCATTTGTAATTTGAGTATCATCTATTTTTTTGACTTCCATACTAAGCACCTCGTAAATTTTCGTTATGACCGTTCCTTTTCGATCACATAGGATTGCAAGCTTCTTTTGCAACCATTCTTTTCGTAAAACTTTTCTATCCCCGGCTGCGCTCCAAAATACAGCATAGTAGGGGTATTATCCTTTGCAAGTTGCAAGAGTTTACTGCCGACTCCCTGTTTTTGATATTCAGGAAGGACGAGCAACTCTGTAATCGTACCGAAATAATATCCGTCTGTAAGAATACGCAAGCAGCCAATCAGTGCCTCATTTTCATAAGCAGTAATATTGATTGTCTGAGACAATGCACACTGTGTTTTTTCAATATCATAATTGCCTTGCCATACTTGTTTGACGAACGCAATAAAGGTAAATGCGTCCAGTTTTTTATCATCTACTATATATTCCATCTTTCTGTCTCCATATTTCCTTTATTAAATTCGTGACGGAAATCTACCACGATAATCAACATATCAAAACCAATTTGCCTTTTCATCTCTAAATCGAGGTTGATCGCCATATTGATACGGATTATAGTTATTACGGTTGCAGCCAAATTCTTTTAAAGACTTAATTTTGTTATCATCCGTCCACTCTACAAGTGAAATGCCGTCAAATTCTTCTATGCTTCCAGCGTTCATTTCATTTTTGAAGTACCATTCCACGATAGTCTGATTACCTTTATGGAAAAACTGCTTAATGTCCCAAATAAGGACTTTTCCCCGTGTATTCCACTCATTAAACCAGTGCTTAACAGTTTTGCGATCCTGATATTTTGGACTCCAGCTTTCCGTATAAACCACATCTTCTGTAAAAATATCATCTATGCCCAAATCCTGTTGTTTCAGCCACATATCAAACCATAACCGGATAATTCTTTCTCTCTCATTCATTATTAAAAACCTCATCTCTACCTCTCTGCCCAAAAGTCTTGCAAAACACGAACTAACTCATTCGGATTATCTTTGTTTACTTCGTGACCGGAAGCTTCCACAATGACCAGCTTGCTGTTTTTCATTGCTTCGTGAAACCGCTTAGCACTCTCCATATTCGTTTTATCCTTTGCGCCGCAAAGAATAAGGGCGGGACAATCAAGCGCTGTCGCCGAATCCATAAAATTGAGATCAACCATTGATTTGCTCAAACGAATAAAATCTTTTTTGCTTACGCCCATATTCTGAAATACGGCTTTGGGCATAAATCTAAATACAATATTTTGAAATTTCAGCAGTCCTTTCGGTATCTCAAACGGCGTTCCGATCAAAACAAGAGAGTTTATTTTTTTCGGATACTGGATAGCATAATTGAGCGCAAGCAGACCGCCGAGGGAAAGCCCGCAAAGATTTAGTTTGTCTTGGTAAGACTCGCACAGCTCGCTGAATGCCTGATATACTGTGGGATAGTCTAATTTCCTGCCTTTTGCAAGGTCAAATAAATCAGGAGCGACAGAGGAAATTCCCCTCGTTTCCAACTCATTTTTAATGGTATCCCAATCCTTACTGTTTTGTCCCAAGCCGTGAATCAAAATATTTTTCATAGGAAAATAACCTCAGTTTTCTTGACATTGACTCTCAAAGAGCCACTTTATTATATCACAGCACTATGTCTTTTTCCACCTTGCCGTGATAGATATAGCCGCCTGATTTTTGTAAAACCAAGCGGCTATGTAAGTTTTATTCTACTGTTTTTTTGATTTCCATTCCGTCCATCAGCCCCCGCATATAACAAATGCGGTATTCTTCCAATACAACATTGTTTTCTGCAAGCAGGTACTGGATTAAAAGTTCGCATTCTTCTTCGGTAAGAGCAGATGGCTTTTCCAAATCCAAGACAGCATTGAGTTTCTCGTTTTGATGTTTAATCTTTGCCGCCTTTTCCTTTGCAGCCTTCAATTTCTCATCACGGGAACGGGCTTTAGCGATTACCTGAGACAGCATACTTTCAAGATCGCTTTCAAACAGTTTGATAGAACAGTTTTCTTCCATCGGGTTTTACCTCTTTTCTTTATATGATGTCTCATATTATAAAGACAAATCATTGCCCGCACAAGGAAGCCACAGTTCTATTTTTACTGACACAGCAGTTCAGAGAACTTACTATGTAAAAGCGGTATGAGACTTCTCCCATACCGCTAAGAAGGTTATCGCTCATAAGCTCTTTCCTTTGAAACGGGTACGCTGTCGCCCTCGTCCGGCGCACCGTCCACCAGTTCATTTTCCCGCTTGTCTACATTGAGCAAGCCGTTAAGGACATTGAGCCGATTTGTCTTTTCGGTCAGTTCTTCTTCCTTGTCAAACGGTTTTTCCACCTCTGCTTTCGCAGTAACGAATTGCTGTTCGAGGGTTGAAAGCTCCCTGCTTTTTGCCTCCAGCCGTTCAGGGATTTTCTCAATGGCATTGTCGATTCGGGTAATGTTGCCGATAGCGTCCGTGCCTAAAGAGACGGAACGGGAAAGGCTGCCCTTGATTTTTACCTGATAGGCTTTCTCAAAGGTATCAAAGGAAAGCTCCAAATCAAAGCCTCTGTACTTGCCGAGAGGGATGGGATCAGGCGAAGTCATTTCCTTGCAGGCGTCAATGATTTTCTGTCCGCCTTCCGCTTTTTCGGAATAAGAAACACCCTTAACCTCAATCCCTACAAAGGTATCGTCCAGAGGCTTCGGGTGTTCTTTTGCAAGCGATATGTCTTTTTCCAGCCCCGCAATCGTCTCTTTCGTCCGAGCGATTGTTGTCGGGTAGTATTTGATGATCTTGTCCTCCAGCTCATATTTTTCGGAGAGATAGTTGGACTTCAAAAGGCGCAGCTTCTGCACCTGAATATCCAAATCCATTTTCTCTTTTATGTGCGGATTGTCCGCCGCAAGCATTTTGATCTCCGCATAAGAAAGAGCAGTAGCGTCCACATCTTCACAGGAACGCACGGGAGATTTGCTTGTCATAATCTGACTTGCGAATTTCTGCTTGCCCTCAACGAGCTGCCAGCAGTATGCGTCAAAAGTCCCTTCCGTAACATATCGGTACAGACCGACCTTCAGGTTTTCGTTGCCCTGCCGCACCGTCCGTCCGGCACGCTGCTCCAGATCGGCAGGTCGCCACGGGCAGTCAAGGTCGTGGGAAGCAATAATCTTGTTCTGCACATTCGTACCTGCGCCCATTTTCTGCGTGCTGCCCATCAGGATTCGCACTTCGCCACGGCGCACTTTTTTGAACAGCTCCTGCTTTTTCGTCTCAGTATCCGCCTCGTGGATAAACTTAATTTCCGATTCGGGAATACCACGCTCGATCAGCTTCTGTCGTATATCCGTGTAGACGGAAAACTCGCCTGCACCCTTTGGAGTGGAGAGGTCGCAAAAGAGGAGCTGCGTCAGTTTTTTATCACTGTTTTCCTCCCATATACGGAACACCTCGTTTACGCAGGCGTTGACTTTACTGCCTTCCTCATCGGGTAACATTGGATTCATCATTCGCTGGTCAAGGGCGAGCTTCCGCCCATCGTTTGTGACTTTCAGCATATTGTCCACGCTGGAATCCACATTGCCGCCCCTTATCTTTTCGGCTCGTTCGCCGAGAGAGGCGACCATATCTTTTTGCACCTGCGACGGCTTCACGGCGATGTTGTGATACTCCACTTCCGGTACGGGAAGATCGAGCATATCCGCCGTTTTGATGTCCGCCACCTGCTTGAACATCGCCATCAGTTCAGGCAGGTTATTGAATTTCGCAAAGCGTGTTTTCGCTCTGTATCCTGTTCCTTCGGGTGTAAGCTCAACTGCCGTGACCGTCTCGCCGAACATCGACGCCCAAGCGTCAAAGTGCTGTAAATCGTGTTCTTGCAGCGTCCGGTACTGCAAATACCGCTGGATCGTATAAAGCTCTACCATTGAGTTCGAGATCGGCGTACCCGTCGCAAACACAACGCCACGCCCTCCGGTAATCTCATCAAGATAGCGGCATTTCATAAAAAGGTCGGAAGATTTCTGCGCTTCCGTCTGAGCGATACCGCCTACATTCCGCATTTTCGTGTAAAGATACAGATTCTTGTAATAATGACTTTCATCTATGAAAAGCCTGTCTATACCAAGTTCTTCAAAGGTTACGACATCATCCTTTCTTGATTGATCGTTCAGCTTTTCCAGCTTCGTTTGCAGGGATTTTTTCGTCTTTTCAAGCTGCTTGACCGAAAAACGGTCGCCACGGTTTCGCTTTATATCCGCAATCCCTTCGATAATATCGTCAAGCTGCTGCTGTAAAACAGCCCTCTGCCGTTCAATCGAAATTGGGATTTTTTCAAACTGCGAGTGACCGATAATCACAGCGTCATAATCGCCCGTGGCAATCCTGCCGCAGAAGCGTTTTCGGTTTTTCATCTCAAAGTCTTTCTTCGTAGCGACCAATATATTCGCCGCCGGATAGAGCTGCAAGAACTCCGCCGCCCACTGCTCCGTCAAGTGATTCGGCACGACAAAGAGGGATTTATTGCAAAGTCCGAGCCGCTTGGATTCCATAGCGGCAGCAGTCATTTCAAAGGTCTTGCCTGCACCCACGGCGTGTGCTAAGAGGGTATTCCTGCCGTAAAGGATATGGGCGACCGCATTTTTCTGATGTTCCCGAAGCTCAATTTCGGGATTCATTCCACTGAAAATGATATGGCTTCCGTCATACTCACGGGGACGGATACTGTTGAACTTGTCGTTATACAGCCGCACCAGCTTTTCCCGTCTTGCGGGATCACGCCATACCCAATCCTGAAAGCCCTGCTTGATCAGCTCCTGCTTAGACTGGGCGATAGCCGTTTCCTTTTTATTGAGAACAGCTTTCTTTTTGCCTTCATCATCTTCCATATAGTCAAAGACACGCACATCTTTCATATTGAGCGTATCTTCGATAATTTTGTAGGCGTTTACCCGCTTTGTGCCATAGGTATTATAGGCTTTCAGGTTTCCACGGTCGTAGGATTTTCCCTCCACATTCCATTCGCCTGTCAGCTTTGAATAATGGACTTTGATGTTCCACTGTGCATATCTGGGCGTATCCAAAAACTCGTACATAAACTGCTGTGCGATTTCTTCCGGCAGCCAAGTCGTGCCGAGCTGCACGAAAATCTCGCTGGCAGTCAGGTCTTTCGGCTGTACCTTTTCGAGCGCTTCCACATTGATTTTGTAATCTTCGGGGTAGACCTCTGCGGATTTTTTCGCCCAAGCGAGCTTTTCTCTCACATTGCCGGAAAGATATTCGTCTGCCATCAGGTACTTTCGCTCGGTGCTGTTTCCGTAGCCGTACATCGGGTTTAGGAAGATAACGCCCTTTAATTCCTCATAGATTTCCTGCTCGGTCTTGCCCGTAAGGGAACACATATATTCCATATCCACACAGGCTTTTTCGCCCATAGATACAGCAAGCGCTTCGCTGGCGGTATCCACCGTGGTAACGGGTGTATGGGGCTTGATCGTCCGCTTCGTGAACATATCCGCCTTGCGTTCCAGCTCCCCGTTTTCGTCCAGTACCTCCAGTGCGGAAAGCAGGGCAAAGGAGCTGTCCTGCGAAAAAGCGGACACATTCGCACGGGAATTGATCAGCCCGTACTTTTTGGAAAAGGTGTCGTAAAGCGCATTTAGCTTCTGCTGTTCCTTTTCGATTTCATAATCGGGATAATCGGCAATCTGCATTTCAATCAGGCTGCGGACACAATCTCGAATGACAATCATACCCTTAATGCGGTTTTCTGCCGTAGCGGAACACTCCACCGGCGTCATTCGGGAATTTTCACGGTAATAGATTTTATCGTCCACAACCGTATAGGAAAAGTTGCGGACTTCGGGATCGGCGGGAATGGAATTATCTTCTTCGGTCAGTTCCTCGTCCACCTCGTAATCCGTAATCTCTGCGTGGATATTGGAAATGGCTTCGTCCAAAAGCTCGGCAAGGTCGGCGTTTTCGTAAGGGACAACGGTATCTTCCTCGCCGAATCTGCCGGATACGGTTTTCCATTCACCAAGTACCATTTCGGGATGATCGACGAAGTAGGCGTTCATCTTCACGCCGTTTTCATCGGTGTTCAGGTGTACCCATTCAGGCTCAAGGTCAATAAGCCTGTCCCGCTTCTGTAATATCAAAATATCCGAAACGACCTCCGTTCCGGCGTTTCCCTTAAAGGTGTTGTTCGGCAGTCGGATTGCGCCGAGAAGGTCGGCTCTCTGTGCGATATACTTCCGCACGGCTGGATTTTCCTTATCCATTGTGCCTTTGCTTGTGATAAGCGCCATCACGCCGCCCGGTCTGAGCTTGTCTAAGGACTTCGCAAAAAAGTAGTCGTGGATTAAAAAGTTATGCTTGTTATACCTCCTGTCATTCACTCGAATATCGCCGAAAGGCACATTTCCGATCACAGCGTCAAAAAAGCTGTCGGGGATATTTGCTTCCTCAAACGGCTGCGTCGCTATCGAGGTTTTCTGATAAAGCTGCTGTGCGATACCCGCCGAAATCTTATCAATCTCCACGCCGTAGATTTTGCTGTCCTGCATAGACTGGGGCAGCATACCGATAAAGTTGCCGATACCGCAGGAAGGCTCTAAGATATTGCCCTCCCGAAAGCCCATCTGCTCCATTGCCTTGTAGATCGAGGAAATGACAACGGGCGGGGTGTAGAAAGCGGTCAGGGTGCTTGCCCTTGCGCTTTCATACTCATCGGGAGAAAGGGCGGTATAAAGCTCGATAAACTCGTCCGCCCACGAGGGATTATTTTCATCAAATGCTTCTGGAATACCGCCCCAACCGACATACTGTGATAGTATCTCCTGTTCTTCGGGCGTTGCAAAGCGATTGTCAAACTCACATTCCTTCAGCACATTGATTGCTGCCATATTTCTGCGGAAGCGTTCTTTTTTGCCTGTTTCCGGAACTTCGTGGGAAGCAAGGTCAAAGGTGTGCCGTTCGGACAGCGGGATTTCAGGGTGCAGATCAAAGGTCTGTACCCGTGAGCGCTTCGGCTGGCTGAAAGTAGGTGTGAATGGCTCGGCTTCTTTCTGCTCAGGCTGTTCGACAGAATTTTGTTCTGCTATTTCAATTTCCTCATCAGACAGATACACAAGATCGTTAAAGGAAAGGCTCTGCAAACTCCTTTCGATCATATCTTCAAGAGAAGAAAACTGTTCGCTCCTGATAACTTTTCCGTCTACAAGGGTTTCAAGCCGGTAATCCACAAGATTAACTCTCGCCTGAATTTCGTGCTTATCATCTTCGGTTGTCGTATAAGCAAGCTCCACATTGGAAAGGTCTGTGTAATCCGCACCCTCGTCACGCTCAAACTCCTCACGGCAATACTCATCTATGAGCGCTTTTGCCGTATCCAGTTCGGAAACAGATTTCTTGACCTGTTCCAAGTAGTCGTTTGCCTGCCACTCGCTCTTAAACTCCTCGCTGACGCCCTCATCGTCGATATAGATCGCTTCCGTCAAATCGTCCCAAATGGCATAACCATCATCGGTTTCAATGACGAAAAATCTCTCGTCGGGCGGGAGCGTATTTTCTGCCGCCCTGTCGTTTGCAAGATAGGGCGAATCAATGATTTCTACGCCTTTCGGTTGCGGATCAAGGCTGCTGATAAAATCCTGCGGTATAGTGTTCCCGTCTTTATCCTTATAGAAAACGACGGTAAAAGGAACACCGTAGTAATTTTCTTCCTTTATATCCTTTTCAAACTGATAGGGGCTGGTATATTCAACGCTTTCCCGCACCGTCCCGTCCGTATGCAGATAGTCAATCCTGCCGACCGGCTGCGACTGCACCGGATCTTCCTTATTGGTCGATACGATGTTTCGGGTGCTGCGCTCTCCGCTTTCCAAAGAGCAGACCGCCACATCAAAGCCACGGTCAAGCAGCATATTGACATAGGTTTCCAAGCGGTTTGCCGGAAAGCCGCACATCTGTGTTCGCTGATTGCCGCCGATAGAACGGGACGCAAGATTCAGCTCCAGCGCTTCGCTTACGGTCTGTGCGTCCGCACCGTAGGCTTCAAAGAAATCGCCCATCTGATACAGAACAAGGCTGTCGGGATTAGCACTCTTGATTTCGCTGTACGCACGATAAGTGTCCGTAAAGCTGCTGCGCTCGTTCTGCTGAACAAGCCGCATAAAGTTGTCCTTGCGCTCCAAACGGGGCTGCGGATTTTGCACAGAGCGATCCATCAGCTCCACATTCCAGTCATCTACCCGTGTGATTTCAAAAGGCTTTCCGTCCAAATACACTCTGTCGCCGACTTTATAAGCGGCAGAGAATAACGATTTTTGCTGTTCCCGTGCTGCCGCCTGCTCAATCCTTGCCACTACATCTTCGGGCAGACCGTCCACATAGTAATGGATTTCGCCCTCGCTGCTGATATGGGCAATCGTTTGGTAGTCGCCGTTTTCCTCAACGGCTCTGTTCCAGACGGTAAGACCGTTTCCAAGATACCCCATACCAATGTCAAAAGCAGGCGCTTCAGCCGGATCAGCTTTTTCCTCCGGCTGAAGGTAATCGCCGAGTCCTTCGCTTCGGACAGCCTGAATATAATCGTCTTGCAGGATAGTGTCGGGCGTGACAACTGCCAAAACCTTGTTTTCCATATCCTCCTCAAAAGAGTAGGACGGGCTTAGATCACGGGGTGTAACATAAAACTTTTTAATATCCCCGTCGTAGCTCTGAACAGCCTGCTGGAACTTCCTTAAATCCCCGGCAGTAAAAATCTCCTGCGTTACCCAATACATCTCATCGCCGTTTACCAAAGAAGTTTCTTTGAAACGCATATGGTGGGGAATGAGCTTTTCAAACTCGATAGAATTGAAACGAGGCTGCTGCTCTGCAACCGCCGCCTGATTCGTTACCTTCAGGTGGTCGTTCATCGGGTTTTCCCGCACTTTGCTGTCAAACTCTGCTCTCTCCAATTCCTTTTGAAACAGCGGATACTGCATATCGTGAAGAACGACACGCTTATCATCAAAAGCAAGAATTTCGTATTCGTCAGCGCCGATATATACCGTATCGCCGAGATGATAGGCATACTGCGCCTCCTGCTGCGGCTCGTTTTCAGCCGCCTGCACCGATTCCCGTTCGGGTGGAGCAGTGGAGAGGATTTCACGGTTTTTCTGTTCTTCGGCAAGTTCGGCTCGGCGTTCCTCCTGCTTTTCAAGCCACTGCGGGTAAATCTCTTTTTCCTTTGGATTGAGATAACGGTCGAGGCGTATCAGTTCGGCAATCCGCTTCTCTACCTGATTCCAATTCAGCCGGATATGCGGCTTATCGTCCCCAATGCCTTTTGAGATCAAAATGCCTTTCCCGTCGTGCTGCTCGTCAATGCCTGCGCCGACAATAACAGGATAAGCGCCGCCCCAACCGTATTCGTCTTTCAGAAAATCGGCGTTTTCCTTTGTGGACAAGCTTTTTTCAAACTGCTCATAGATACGGAACTTTCCCTCAGATATGCCGCTCCCACGGGTGAGAACAGCGTCGATAATCTCCTGAGAAAAAGAAAAAGCAGAGGTTTTTTCCTCTGCCTGCATATCCAAAAAGTTCAGTTGTCCATCTACGGAAGGTAACGGCTTCATCGTATCCTGCAATTCGCCGAGCAGCCGCATTGCTTCAAAATGCTGTGCGATTACGCCCCAATCATAGAAGCTCTGCTTTGTGCGGGACAGATAGCTACCCTCCCAAAGCTGAAGCACATTCTGCCAAGTTTTGTACCCGACTCGCCGCCCGTCGCTCAAAATCAGTTCAGTATAATCGTTATTGAAAATACCCTTGATATATTCGGTACGGGCGGCGTTATCGGGATTGCTTTCATAGAAAGCACGAATTTCCTCTTTCGAGGCTTTCAGGTGGGGCGTTGTACCGAGGATTTCACGAATGGTATCGTCCCCGCCGAAAAACGGCAGGCTCTTATCTTCGTTGCTTCGGTCGTAGTAATCTAAGCGAAGATGACCTCCGCTTTCACGATTTCCTGCACTCTGTTCCGCAGATTGTTCATTCCCTGCACCCACTTCATCATATCCGCTGCTTTCAGGCTCTCGGTCAAGCCCTCCTGCACCGCCATCTGCTTCATCAGGGTTTCTTCCAGCTTCATCGCTGTCTGCTCTGTTTCCGCCAAATGCTGTGTCAGGGTGCAGCTCGTCAGAAGATTGTAATACCGGATTTTGTGATGTTCTTTGAGAAATTTCCGTCTCATCTGAGCGTACCTGCCCAAAGTTACCTCCGGCTGCTCCGGCATTGTCAGATCGGGAAGATTGTAATCGCCCTGCATTGTATAAGTCAGCTCGTTCATTTTCAAAGCTCCTTTCGCTCTTATTTTCAGCCTTATTGTATTCCGGTTTCTCTCTGTCCGCAATGATGCGATTTTGCCTTTCAAGGGCAAGAACAGTACGGGAGATTTCCCCAAGCCCCATCTCCGCAATATCGCTTGACGCAATACCGAGGGCGTTTAAGGCTTCCGGCGTATTGAAATTTGTAATGACAGAGAAATCCTCCGCTTCAAAAAACGGCTCGGTATCTATCCCAAGCCTTGTCATCATCATATACGCCACGCTGTTTGTTACCGCTTTCTTATACATAGCGGTAATCATATCTTCCGAAAGACCGTAGAGGAAGCTGTCATCTGCGGCATACATCAGATCGCCCAGATAGTCGGGGATATTATCCTCCACGGCGTTTTTAGCGGCGCTCAGAACTGCGTCCGCAAGGCTTTCCCTGTTTTCCAGCTCGCCGAAGGTGTTTTCAAGGGATTCGATCACATCGTCCGTATATTCCGGCTTCATATCCCAAATCGGAACGGGGCGGGAGTAGCGGCTTGCGTGGGTATCGGAAATATCGAAGTAATGGGTTAAGCGCTGCCTGCTCCGGTCGGCGTCCTCAAATACGGCGATACCCTTTGCGCCACGGTTTACCCAACGCCCGAATTTGTCGTTCCAGCGCTCGATCTCCAGCACTGCCGTTGCGTCCGGTCTTTGGGCGTAGATGAGAAGCTGCTCGTCAAAGCGCAGACGATAGTTCCGGCAGGCGCAGCGCAAAAAGGCTTGCCAGTTCTGAACATCGGACACAACAGCGTGTGCGGTACGGCGGTACAGCTCGGAAATCAGGTCGTACTTTCGTGCCATCGGTTATGCACCTCCTATCTTTCATAGTCTTTCTGTTTCGGTCTTACGGGGATACCGTTTTTATCATAGCTTTTCGGATCGGCGGCAGGGGTATCCCAACCAAACATTGAACCTGCCTTCATCGCCTCTGCCTGACCTTTTGACAAGCCGAGCTTTTTGTTCATCTCATTCACAAGGGCGTTTGTTTCACTGGGCTTGCCGCCCTGAATATCCGTGCGGTAAAATCCGCTTTCGCCCTTTTTGACAATGCCGACGCAGTTTTCCGTCTGCACGAACACATAGCACTGCTCCGGCAGAGAAGAACGGAGCGGAATCACGGTATTGCCGTTTTGCTCCATCCGCTCGGCAAACTCGCAGATATGGTAGAGGTTGCTGCCAACCTCTAAATGATAGTCGTCAATATATCGGCAGGTGCGGTCAAGCTGTTCCCCGTCGCTTAAAGTGATCCTGATTTTATCTCCATCGGGGATTTTGAATTTTTCTTTGTAATCCGGCGTGATAAAGCGGATTCCACGGCTCGCCTTTTCCATATGGCGGTCAAGCCATTCCCGCACATAGCAGTAGCAGTAAAAATTGTAGTCCCCACGGGCAGGATTACACCGTATCAGGAAGCTGTGTTTTTCGGTATCGGCACGGAAACCGTACTCGGTCGCATAGTTGCCCTGAAAGGCGCTGTCGGGATATTTCGCCGCATACTGCGCCATAGTCGTGCGGCTCTTTAACAGCCCGTATTCTTCCGAACGCAGGGCGTTGATAACCTCGTCCAGCTCGCTTTTGAACTCGTCCGTTTTCAAATCCCGCCTGTGATCAAACCAAGAGGAAAAGAACTCTTTGCCGCCTGCGCCGAAATCGCCACGAAGATACCCGATACTTCCGGTCTGTCCCTCGATCTGCGTACTCTGCCTGTAAGTGTATTTCTGCTCGTCCGTATGAAGCGGTCGGATTGTAAAAGCCATTTCTGTCTGCTCCTTTCCTTTGCCTAAATCGTGTTTTCCTCTGACTTCTGCTCATCATCAGCGCCTCCCAAATAGGAAAAGAGCCTGTTTTTTGCGATCTGCTCCTGAAGCTCTGTGATAACCGTCATATCGGAAACGGATATATCGGGAATTTTCAAAATGCTTTGCAGGCTCAGCGCCTTCAAATCCTTTTCGGTTTTACAGCCGGAATCATAGAGCTTCGCCAGCACCTTTACTTTCTGCTGCAAAGCGGTGTTTGCGCTTTTCTTCGCTGCCATTTTCTTTTACCTCCCATCTTAGCTTTTAGCGTAGTCGGAATAGACACGCTGCATTTTGTGTCTTGCCCTGCGTACTTCGGGGGAGCAGCCGAGTTCAGGATATTTTGCCTGAATCTTCTGTCTTGTCCTTCGGATACTCTCAAAGCAGGGGATACCGTAAGCCTTATAATTGCTCATCACATCTTCAAAGCTGAAATGGCTGATACCGTGGGTATCATAAATACACGCCTTGCTGACGAGCAGATACAGCTTCATATCGTCATTTCGTGCTTCGGGGTGTTCCTTTAACACCGCAAGCACTCGGTTTTCAATCGTTTTCAGGTTTCTCATTTAAGCCTCCCAAAATAGAAAAAGGGGCGGAGTTTTTAAGCCCCGCCCCCGCAGAAGTTCTTACTTTTTCTTTCTGTTACGGATCTGCAAAAAGATAAAGCCGCCTACGATAAAGACGACCAGAGCAATTCCGATAATCGCTTTCAGTTCCATTAGTTATCCTCCTTCTTCTTTTTCTTAAAGCCGATGATACCGCAAGCCGCAATGCCTGCTACCGACACACCCGCAAGGACAAGCCAAAGACCGAGCTTGCTGTCATCTCCGGTTTTCGGCGTATCTCTCAGCTCGTTGTGCATTTCAACGACCGTGGTAGAGCCTGTCTGTACCGCAGCCTCCTTGTCGGCAGGCAGGATATACATAGCGGAAGCCGAATTGTTCACTTCGGAAATCTTGTACTCGCCGATCCGCAGTCCTTCAAGGAAAATCTCGCCGTTTTCGTCTGTTTCAAGGGTAACATCATAGCCGTTTGCTCCGGTAATGCGGAAAGCAAAGCCTTCCACCTTTCCGTCAGACGATGTTTTCACGATTTTCAGGTTTCCACGCATAGGCTCGTTTGCGAAGCCTTTGCCCTCTGTGTTTTCCACCTGATAGGTCTTACCGTCCGTGTCGATAAATACCTCATACACGCCCTCGTCACGGATATACGAATCCGGGCTTGCTGATTCCAAAATGAAGTAGCGCCCATAGAGCAGATCGTTCATTTCATACTGCCCGATTTCTTTTTCGGTCAGTGTGCCGATCAGTTCGTCCTCGCTGTCCAGCTCGCCGTTGTCGTTGGAGTCCTTATAGACCTCAAACACAGCGCCCGTCAGCTTCGTATCGGTATATTCAGCGTCCACCTTCGTAAGAGCGATATTGCCACGCACCAGCTCATTGACGATTTCAATCTCAACGACTTGCTCATTCTCTGAGATATTCACATCATAGACGGTATCGTCAAGCACGAATCCGGTCGGCTGCTTGATCTCACGGATATACCAGTTTCCGTAAGGCACATTCTCAAAGGAGAAGCTGCCATCGTCGCCGGATACGGCGGTCATCAGGGCGTTTTCTTCGGTAAACTCCACATCATCGCTCTTAAACAGACCAATGAGCGCACCGCCGAGTCCCTCGCCGTTCTCATCAACCTTTTTGCCGGAAACCGATCCGTAGATCAGCTTGTTTTCCATCGGCTCGCCATTATTCACTGCAATCGCTACCGTTGCAGTTTCCTGTCCTGCATATTCAAATACAACGGGATATTTTTCGCCGTTGAGCTGATAATGCTCGTCTGTCGCCAGTTCTTTGACATAATAGCTGCCCAAAGGCAGGTCAGTCCCTACGGTCGCCCTGCCGTTTTCATCAAGCGTGATGATTTCAAGCAGACCGTCTTTCGGAATGGAAGTGCCGCTTGCGGATACAAGCTCCTCATCGGCGAACAAGCCGAAGCTGATATTTTTGATTTCTCCGTTATTGCCGATACCAAACAGCTCGTTTGTCTCCAGCGCTTTTTCAAGGCTGACCTCAACCTTCTGCCGTTCATTGACGAAGGAAGTCGCCGTTTCAGTCACGGCTACATCCTGTCCGGCGTAAATGAGTTCTACGGTATGGACTTCACTGCTCAGCACCATTCCATAGCCTGCCTTGACCTCTTTTACCTCATATTTTCCGAGATAGAGTTCCTTGCTTTTTGCAAAGCCGGTTTCATCGGTCGTAACCGTATCGACCAGCTCGCCCTTGCTGTACCTCAGCGTACCGTCTGGCGTTACCACATCTTCGGCGGCACGGATTTCATAAACGGTATCGGGAAGCCCCTGTGTTTCATAGATCGGTTGATAGATAACGGGAAGCTCCTGCCCGTTTTCATCTGTCCCGCCGCTTACCAAAACGCCGAAGAATACCTCGCCCGTCTTTTCAATGCTGATCGTGCCTTTCTGCGGCATATTGGTCTTTTCAACTTTAATCACTGTTACCCCGCTTTCCTCAGAAGAATTTTCTTCCGTTACATCAAAATAGACGGGTGTGGAATCAAGGACATATCCATAAGGACTCTGTACCTCAACGATAGAGTAGCCCTGACCGTATGGCAGCTTTTCCGGCGTTACGAGCGAGCCGTTAGCGTCGGTATAGAAAGTGTCAACGGTTGTCGGGGTAGGATAGGTAAACTCCATCGTGATGAGATTGCCGGACGGATCGTAAATCTGGAATCCTGCACCCGCATAGGGAATGGTCTTGCCCGTTTCTGCGTCCACCTTGACTACTTGGATATAGCTTTCAAAATTGCTGTTGTTAATCAAATAGCGGTAAGTCTGGGCGTCCTTTGCGATGAACACATCAAAATCATCCATCAGCTCCCTGCCTTCCCAGCCGGATACCTGATGGACGGTATATGTGCCGTAAGGCATATCCTTTGTCTGTGCAAAGCCGTTCTCATCGCAGATGAGCGTATCACGCTCGGATTCCTTTGCGTTCGCAAAAGAGCCTGCGGACTTGAGATACACTTCAAAAACTGCGCCTTCTTCGGGCGTTTCAATCTGCGTCTCGCCATCGTCCGTATGTTTGATAATGGCGATATTGCCCTTGATGACCTGTTCCGTTACATCATTTGCGGTCTGGTTATGCTCAATGGTATAAAGCTCCGGCTCTGCGCCGACCTTATGGACGGTCGGATCGAGCAAATAGCCCTCACTCGGCTCCAGTTCCTTGATTGTCCAGTCCGCACCGCAGATATATTCTTTTGTGGTAAACTGACCGTTTTCATCGGTATAGTATTCATCAATGAGCTGTTCGCCCTTGAAAATCCCGTATTTTGCTCCCGCAAGAGAGGCGTTTCCCTGAGCCGTTCCCGTCTCAGCGTCGCTCTTGGTCACGGTAACGGTAAACTTCTTCAGGATATTCGTGAAATTGCGGGTAGTGACCTCGTTCCACTTGACGGGTGCGCTCTGATCTGCGGGAATGACATAACGGATTGCGGTATCCACTTCCTCAATGGTGTACGGCGTTGTGCCGCTGATCAGCACATCTTCAAAGGTCGCCACACCGTTTTTATCCGTAACCGCATACTCGTCCACGGCAATGCCGGAGAGCGATGTGCCGTAAAGGTGGAAGGTCACGCCCTCATTGAAGTTATCCTCCGAGGATTTGATAACCTCAATATCGCCACGCTTCAGGGTATTGTTGAAGTTGACGGTCGCAACCTGCCCCGCAACTACGGTTACTCTGCGGGACTCCTGCGGCTCGTATCTGTCATATTCCTGCTCGGTTACGGTATATACTCCGGGCATTAGGTTATCGACCTGAATCTGACCGCCGTTTTCTGTCTTAACGGTTTTATCAATGCCGTTGCCCTGAATACGGAAGGAGATACCATCAACTTTTCCGTCCTCGCTGGTTTTGACGATCTTCGCCGAGCCGTAGGAAACCTTTGATTTAAGAAATCCCTTAACCGGATCATTGACCGTCTGAGCGTAGGTTACGGTATCCTGCACACCGCCGTTTGGTCCATAGATACCGTCCGTCCAAGTGATAACGCCTTTTCTCTGCGCCGTTTTCTCTGCGGTAATCGTCAGCCCGTCGCTCGGCGCTTTCTCGGCAGTAATCGTCAGCTTGTTTCCGCTTACGGAGAACTGAACGCCCGAATCATTGGACGAAAACTTATATCCCGAAAGGACATTGTTGCTGTCCGTCAGCGTAACCGTGTACTTAGAGCCATCCCATTCAAGCTCGATTTCCTGTGCGCTCCCCGGTGTTTTGGAAAGGAAGCTCGGCAGCTTGGAATGCTTCTGCACACTTGCCGCCATTGAGTTGTAGTAGCTCATAATCTTGTCGTAAAGAGGGTGGTTAGGACTGATCTGATCCAGAACAGCGTCCTTGCCGCCTGTGCTGACCTTGTTGAAGTTCTCGTCACGCTCACCGATCACGGTTTCCCAAATGAGAAGCTGTGTAGCGACTGCGTGAGCCAGCTTATCGCCGCCCTCGTTCTGAGAACGCCACGAGGTTGAGATGGTTCCCGTGTAGCCGTACTGGAAGATACGACCGATGAACAGCTTAATATCGTCAGGAGAAATGGTGCTGTTATAGGACGAAGGGTAGTTGTCCCAAAAATCCTCGCCCTTTTTGGTAAAGCTGTCTCCGGTCTGCTGCGGGACGCCGATCTCAATACAGTAGCAGATATTTCCCGTATATGATCCCATCGCACGGACGGTTGTATAACGGGAATTGCCTGTTTTCCAGCCGTTCATAAAGGTAAGGCTTCCGTGTCCCCATTCGGCGTTGTAATTCGAGTCCCCGTCACGGGGATACGAGATAAGGTACACATCGTCCGTTTCCTCTGCGGCATAGGCGGTCGTACCAATCCCTACAAGGGAAGTCACGCACATCAGCGCCGCAAGAAACAGCGACATAATGCGTTTTGGTTTCTTAATTTTCATCTGAAATCCTCCTTGAAATGAAAAAACGCACCGTTTTTTCGGTGCGTCCTCAAAATGGAATATTTAATTTAAGCGTAGCCGATATAGATGTCGTAAAGTCCGTCAGAGACTTCCTCCGCCCAAATCCATACGGCTGTGATTTCTTCGTCAGCCTTGTACCGATCCAAGCGGCTGTGAATATCCCTTTCAAGATATTTGCAGTGCGCTCCGGCACGGATCGGATTATCCCAACAGTAAATTGCCTCGCTGTCTAACAGAAGTCCCACGCTCTGAGCGTAGCCTTTTGCAAAGGAAATCCAGTAGTCAATGTCAAAGTCAGTTTTAGTTTCGCTCGGTGTTTCTTCCGTTTCAGGCGGCGCAGGCGTTTCGCTTTCTTGTGGAATATCCGGCTGCGGTGTGGATACGGAATGTTCGGTTTTGTCCGCTTTATCGGGTTGTTCGGCGGGCTGTGCCGCCTGCCCGGTTTCAGAAACAGTCTGAGGCTGTTCGGTGCAGACCGTATCCGTTTTCGTCGTTTCTTCCTGCTTTTCCGTCGTTTCTTCCTGCACGGCTTCAGGCGTTGTTTCAACCTCCTTGCTTTCCTCTCCCGCAGGCGCTTCGGATTCAGGGGTGCTTTGAACACTCTCCGAAAAAGAAAACGGCTGCGGCTTATCTTCATTCAGCGGGGCATTGTTGCAGCCTGCAAGCACGACCAGCAAAAGAGCCGTTAAAAAAGCGATTGTTTTGATTTTCATTGCGCTTCACTCCTTTTCTGCCGCCATTGTAATGCGAAACAGCGTTTCAGGCAAAGGTGTGAAACAAAGGGTAATCTTACATCATAGGGCATACCTCCTGTGTTTTGGAATGGTGCGTTTTCCTGAGATAGATTGAGTTAGGTGAGATAGCTGTAATCAGGAGAGATAGATTTATTCTTTCGGATAGTCAGGTAGTTTCAGGGGTTGGAGTGTGAGGAAGGGGAAGAAAAAAACGCACTCCGCCTTACCTGCTGTCACGCTCGGCACGGTTACGCAGAAACTTGTTGTAATGCTCCAGCGCCTTGCAGACATACTCCTCCGTTTGGTTGATGGGGATATTTTTCGGGATCAGGCTTCGCACCCTGTCCCCACGCAAAACAATCTTCTCACGCTGATTCGGCTTTTCCTCGCTCATAATCGCAGAGATCGCCTCCGTAGTCAGCTTGCCTTCTTCAAAAAACTTCCGCATACGGATTGCCTGATCGTGGGACGGGGTACAGTCGTTTAGGTCGATTTCGTCCACCAAATCCCTCTGGCAGTCCTCGTTCAGATAGGACAGCTCAACGGCGGGGCGCATTTTAATCCTGCCCTCGTCCACAAATTCAAGCAGTTCGGGAACAAGGTTTGTAAGGCGGATATATTTTCGGACTTGTTCGTGACTTTCGCCGCTTTCTGCGGCAATAATTTCACGAGTGGTCTTGCCACCGAAATTCTGCAACAGTGTTGCAGAATTATTTTTACTCGGTCTGCCTGCCTGTCTTTTCATAGCGTCCAGCCGCATTTTATATGCGTGAGCTTTCTCCGAGGGAAGTATCTGCGACCGTTGAAAGTTGCTTTCGACCATTAAAATCGTAGCTTCATCACGGTCGAGGTCTACCACCTCACATCTGAGCGTTTCAAATCCGGCAAGCTCGCAAGCCCTTTTTCGCCTGTGTCCTGAAATAAGCTCGTATCTTCCGTCCTCCTTCTGCCTTACGGTAGCGGGAGTAATCACGCCACGCTCTTTGATACTTTCCACAAGCTGAAACATATCCTCATCTTCCCGCACCTGAAACGGGTGATCGGGGAAATCGTCGATTTCCTCAAGCGGAATATCCCTGATTTTTGACAGCTTCGCTTCGTCCCTTTCCTCCTGAGAGGAAAACAATTCATCGAGCGTGTTCGTGGGCAGCGTGAAGTCGCTCTTTCTGCCTGCCATCGGCTAACACCTCCTTTGTGAAACTGGCGTAAGCCTTAGACACCGGACTGTTCGGCTCATAGGCGTAGATACTTGTCCCTTTAGAAGATACCTCTGCGGCTTTTACGGCTGCCGGAATCATTGATCTATATATCCTGATATGGCTGCCGAAATTCTCCCTGAGCGCTTCCACTGTGCTTTTCGCAAGATTTGTCCTTCCGTCCACAAGCGTCAGAAGAATACCGTCGATTTTCAAATCGGCGTTTGTATGTTTCCTCACTTTCGCAATCGTCCCCAAAAGCTGCGTCATTCCCTTAGCGGGAAGATACTGCGCCTGAACGGGGATAATCACGCTGTCCGCCGCCGTTAGAGCGTTAAAGGTAATCATACCCAAGCTCGGCATACAGTCTAATGCGGAGTAAATTATTATGCTGGGTAACTATCCGCAACAGT
>NZ_JAAITU010000037.1 GCF_013304385.1 Blautia glucerasea | reverse complement strand
AGGTACCATGTCATCCATGGAAAACATCATCATTTGTTCTCTTTTTTTATCTGTACTTTTCGTCATCATAAAAAACACCGCCCTTCTGATATTTATTATATCAGAAAAGTGGTTCCAACAATAGCAAAACCCTGCAAAAGCAGGGCTTTGTCTACAGTCTGCGGCGGCTTGAAATGTAGTATTTCAAGGCCGCCGTTCCGCGCCGCAAGGCCGATTGTAACGGTCTTGCTGTGTCACCAGCGCAGTTATTAAGAAAAGGGTCAATATAAACCGTTAACCGCTTGGCTACTGGGCAAAAGACGGAGACGAGGAGCAAGTAGTACTTACCCGTATATGCCCTGAACAGCGATGTTATTTGAGGAGATGCTTCAGATCCTCTTCCGGCGTAGTGATGGGGGCAATTCCGAAGTTCTCTACGAGATAGTTCAGCACATTGGGCGAAACGAACGCCGGCAGCGTGGGGCCAAGGCGGATATTCTTGATCCCCAAGTACAGCAGCGTCAGCAGGATGCACACAGCTTTTTGCTCGTACCAAGAGAGCACCATAGACAGCGGCAGATCGTTTACACCGCAACCGAAAGCATCGGCAAGGGCAATGGCAATCTGAATAGCGCTGTAAGCGTCGTTGCACTGTCCGACATCCATCAGACGGGGCAGACCGCCGATGGTGCCGAGGTCAAGGTCGTTGAAACGGTATTTGCCGCAGGCAAGGGTCAGCACTACGGTATCGGCAGGCGTCTGCTTGACAAACTCTGTATAGTAGTTGCGGCCGGGGCGTGCACCGTCGCAACCGGCAACCAAGAAGAAATGCCGGATTGCGCCGGACTTGACAGCCTCGATGACCCGATCTGCCACGCCAAGCACTGTGCTGCGGGCAAAACCAGTCAGGACCGCGTTGCCGCCGTTAATGCCGGTGAAAGGCTTGTCCTCGGAGTAACCGCCCAGTTCCAAAGCCTTCTCAATCACCGGGGTAAAGTCCCTGTCCTCTCCGATGTGCATCATTTCGGGGTAAGATACCACCGCCGTGGTGAACACACGGTCAGCATAGCTTGCTTTTGGCGGCATCAGACAGTTGGTGGTGAACAGCACCGGCGCGGGAAGCTCCGCAAATTCCTTCTGTTGGTTCTGCCATGCTGTGCCGAAATTGCCCTTGAGGTGGGAATACTTTTTCAGCTCAGGATAGCCGTGAGCGGGAAGCATTTCGCCGTGAGTGTAGATGTTGACGTCCTTGCCCTCGGTCTGCTCCAGAAGGAGCTTGAGATCGTGGAGGTCATGTCCGGAGATGACGATGAACGGCCCCTTTTCCACTGTCAGGGGTACGGTAACAGGCGTGGGCGTTCCATAGCTTTCGGTGTTGGCTTTGTCCAGAAGTGCCATGCACTTGAGATTTTTCTCACCAACCTCCATCACGATAGGCAGCAGCTCGTCCATGTCCCAATCCTCGCCAATGGCAAAGAGCGCCTTAGCGAAGAAGCGATTCACGGCTTCATCGGCATAGCCCAGCACCATGGCGTGATGGGCATAGGCTGCCATGCCCCGCACCCCGAAAAGAATGAGTGACTTGAGACTGCGCACATCTTCCTGCGCGTTCCAGAGCAAATTCATATCGTAATCATCATTCCGCCCACAACGAGAGCCGCAGCTGGAGCAGTTTGGTACCAGCCGTTCCTTTTCCGCGTGTACACGGTCGATCAGCTCGCGGATTGTCTTTTCGTTGAAGTTCACATTGGTGACGGTGGTGAACAGCCCCGTGATCATCAGCCGCCATGTGTCGGCGTTGACCGGGGTATCGCCGTCTGTGGCTCTGGCCAGCCCGATGAGTGCGCTCGTCAGCTCGTCCTGAAGTTTCGCCACATCGGCGGTCTTGCCGCAGACACCGGCCTTCCCGGTGCAGCCGGTGCAGCCCACTGTCTGTTCACACTGAAAGCAAAACATCTTGTTATCCATCTTGAAAGCCTCTCTTTCTTTAATCAAGTATATTTCCGTCCGTGGAAATAGTCATAACCTGCCACGGAATGAATTTTCCACTGTTCTGCAAAGCGGTTTTCGCTGCATACTCCAGTCCACCGCAGCAGGGAACCTCCATGCGCACGATGGTTACGCTCTTGATGTCGTTATTGCGAATGATCTCGGTGAGTTTTTCGGAATAGTCCACGCTGTCGAGCTTCGGGCAGCCCACCAAAGTGATATGTCCCTTAATGAACCGCTCGTGGAAAGCGGCATAGGCGTAAGCTGTGCAGTCGGCAGCAATAAGCAGCTTTGCACCGCCAAAATAAGGCGCATTCACGGGAACCAGCTTGATTTGTATCGGCCACTGGGAAAGACGGCTTTGCACCTGGGCGGGAGTAGCCGTAGCGCCGGACGGCTCTGTGTGCTGCATGGTTTTCATCCGTGTTCCGGGGCAGCCACCGTGAAGGTGCATCCCCTCCTGCTGCATCTTTTTCTGTTTATTGGCGAGTACCGCCTGTTCATCATATGCAGCAGCTTCACGTTCCACAAAGGAGATCGCCTCGGTGGGACAAGTGGGCAGACAGTCACCCAAACCGTCACAGTAATCGTCCCGCATCAGCTTTGCCTTGCCGTCCACCATGGTGATAGCGCCCTCGTGGCAAGCGGCAGCACAGGCACCGCAGCCGTTGCATTTATCTTGATCGATCTCAATAATTCTTCTTTTCATAATCGTGCCTCCTTGCTTTTTTAAGCATACTATACTATAATACAATCAACAAGTCGGTTGAATTTTCAACGAGAGAGGATTTTTATGAAAGATTTTTTATCCATTCTTCGGTCATCTCAGCTTTTCTCCGGCATTTCCGAGAATGAGCTTACATCCATGCTGTCCTGTCTTGGCACAAGAAAAGAGGATTTTCCAAAGAAAGCTTTTGTGCTGCGCGCCGGTGATACGGTAGGTTCGATCGGTATTGTGCTGTCGGGAAGTGTACTGATTATACAGGAGGATATTTGGGGAAACTGGAATATCCTTTCAAAATCCGGACCGGGACAGACCTTTGCTGCCGTCTATGCCTGCGCTCCAGGTTCCAGACTGAATGTAAGCGTCATAGCGGAAACGCCTGTCACCGTAATGTTTTTGAATGTAAAGCGCATCCTAAATGTGTGCCCGTCTGCATGCTCACATCACAGCCGAGTAATCCGAAATCTTCTCAGTGAACTTGCCGAGAAAAATCTGCGGTTTAACGAAAAACTCACGCATATGGGACAGCGTACCACGCGGGCAAAGATCATGTCCTACCTTTCCGCAGAAGCACAGCGACTCGGAAAATACGAATTTGACATTCCTTTTTCAAGACAGCAGCTTGCGGATTATCTTGGCGTTGAGCGTAGCGGACTGTCGCTGGAGCTTGGAAAGATGAAAAAGGATGGTCTCCTCGATTATCACAAGAACCATTTTGTCTTGCGGTTATAACGTCTTAATTCCAGTAAAGGGATATCCTCACAGTTATGGCTTTTTGCATACTTAAGTTTATCGCTGGTTGGACAAGCGTAGCTATCAACATCAAGACAATTACAACAATCCAAATATTTGTCCAAGATGACTTTCGTGGCCAAGTTATTGGCACTCTGACAGCAGTATCATATGTGATGCAGTTTCTCTTCTATTTAGATCAGTTGAAAGAATTAGGCTTTTCCATTGATGTGAAACGCCCGCCTATTATGCCAGCACAACGCTTTTAGAAAAGGAAGTCAAGGAATTGACAGAAGATGAGCGAATCAAAAGAAGAAACGCTTTATTAGATGAACAGTTTGGATTTTAGGCTCCCAAGAATCGCTGTATGCGATAAGAAGGAGGCTATTATTTATGAAATTACCAAATGGTTATGGAAGTGTAACCAAAATGTCAGGGAAAAGACGAAATCCCTGGGTTGTAAGAAAAACAGACGGATATATACTTGATCCGGAAAAAGGGACAAAGAAACAGAATTATATTATCATCGGATATGCTTTGAAATATGATATCTGCAACAAAGATTATTCTACGTATGTCGATGTTGCAAAATATAAGGATCGTAATCCAAACAAACTTGACCGCAACAAATTCAGCAAAGAAGAAGTTGAACGTGTATGGACCATGCAGGAGGATCCCTATTATCAGATTGTTCTGATGCTTCTCTACAACGGCTGCCGTATCAGAGAATTTCTGGATCTTAAGAAAGAAAATGTCCATCTGGAAGATTGTCGGACATTCCGGAGCAATGACTCTTACAGAACGTGTCTACACGCATCTTGATGTTCGGATCTTGATTGATGCCGTAAGCAAAATTGTGGAGGATAGAGAAAATGGAGAGGAAGGTATATAAACAGAAAAAAGCAGATATCAGGAGTATAAAAATCTTACTCGTATCTGCTTTTCTTATACCTCTCTGTTTCATCAAAAATCCGACCACATAGTTGCTGTGATTTTTGCTGCATACATGATGCATACGCGCTACATATCCACAAAGTTCCACCACGTTTCTGAGCATCTCACTGGGATGCATGGGTAAAGAAAAACCCCAGAAGCACAAGGTTTCTGAGGTTTTGTATACGTTTTGATCGTTCTTTTGATTATCTCTTTGAGAACTGAAATTATCGCTTGCTGAACTGCGGAGCGCGACGAGCGGCTTTGAGACCGTATTTCTTACGCTCTTTCATACGTGGATCACGTGTAAGGAATCCAGCAGCTTTAAGAACTGGTCTGTACTCGTTGTCTGCCTCAAGAAGGGCTCTTGCAACACCATGACGGATCGCACCAGCCTGTCCTGTGTATCCACCACCATGAACATTAACAAGTACATCAAACTTGCCTTCTGTTTCTGTAGCAACCAGTGGCTGACGAACGATAACTTTCAGTGTATCTAATCCAAAATATTCATCAATGTCTCTTTTATTAATAGTGATTTTACCGGTTCCAGGTACCAGATAAACTCTTGCAACTGATTTTTTTCTTCTTCCTGTTCCGTAGAATTTTGCGCTAGCCAATGTTTTCTACCTCCTCATTAAAATGTTAAAACTTCCGGTTTCTGAGCCTCATGTTTGTGTTCAGATCCCGCATAAACGAAAAGTTTCTTGTACATGGTTCTTCCAAGAGGTCCCTTAGGAAGCATTCCTTTCACTGCCAGCTCAACAACCTTCTCCGGTTTTTTAGCCATCATTTCTTTTAATGTAGTCTCTCTCATGCCGCCAACATAATCAGAGTGGTTGTAATAAACTTTCTGATCAAGCTTCTTACCTGTAACTTTGATCTTGTCAGCATTGATGATGATCACATAATCACCTGTGTCTACGTGAGGTGTAAACTGTGGTTTATTCTTTCCTCTTAAAACGCTTGCAACACCGGAAGCCAGACGGCCAAGGGTGCATCCAGCAGCGTCAACTACATACCATTTTCTTTCGATTTTATCTGGATTAGCCATATAAGTCTGCATGGTTTTACCTCCTGCTATTTATCAACGATTGTTTGTCAAACTGCGGTATCCCGCAAATATTTATAATCCTGAACGTACATGCAAAAAACTGCGGAAATGTCCGAAACCGCTGATAAATACTGTCGCCGGGGCTATTGGCTTAAGTATCTTCGCACTACGTCACATTGAGTAATTATATTATACCGGCAGCAGTATGTCAACTACTTTTTCGCCTTATGGATACAAAAATATGCATAAAATATAAGCAAAAATCAATCAAAAAACTGGATTCCCATAAGAGTCAGGCCTTTTGCCGGTGCGGTAGGCCCTGCTGCCTCCCTGTCACAGGCATCCAGGATATCCTTGATCTTCTCTGGTGGATACTGACCATTGCCGATCTCGATCAATGTACCGGAAATGATCCTTACCATATTGTAAAGAAATCCGGTTCCGGTTACCTGGATCGTTACCACATCTCCGTCTCGCCATACGTCCATTCCTGTAATGGTACGAATGGTTGTCTTTACCTGGGCCTTCGCCCCGCAAAAGCTGGCAAAATCATGACGTCCGATGAGAAAAGAAGTGGCTTCTCTCATCTTATCCACATCCAGCTTGTAATGGTAAAAATATGAATACAGCCGTTCTGTAGGTACAGGAAATTTGCGATTAAGGATCCGGTACTGATAAGTCTTTTCGCTGTCACAATACCTGGGATGAAAATCCGGATCCACTTCTTCAGAAAGCTGGATGCGGATATCCTCCGGAAGCCTCTGATTCAGAGCATAAGAAATCTTTTCGCCCGGAATCCGTGTCTCAGTATCAAACACAGCCACATTTCCCATTGCATGCACCCCTGCATCTGTACGGCTGGCTCCAATGGTCTCAATCTGTTCTCCCAGCAACTGGGATAAGGTTTCATTCAAAACGCTTTGTACTGTAATCCCATTTGGCTGCACCTGCCATCCACTGTAATTGGTTCCATCGTACGCTACTACAAGTCCGATTCTTTTCATATTTTATATCCCCACTACCCGAAACAGGATTGCAATTGCCAGATATCCGGTCAGAATCCCATAGGCTGCATAATCCCTGCCTGCATATTTCAAAGGTTTCATCTGTGTCCTGTCATCTCCGCCATGATAGCACCTTGCTTCCATGGCCATTGCCAGATCATTGGCACGACGAAAAGCTGAAATAAACAACGGAACAAGCAGCGGAACCATATTCTTTGCTTTCTGTATCAGATTTCCGTTTTCAAAGTCTGCTCCTCTTGCAATCTGCGCTTTCATGATCTTATCTGTCTCTTCCAGCAAAATAGGAATAAATCGCAGTGCAATGGACATCATCATTGCAATCTCGTGAACCGGAACATGGATCTTATTCAAAGGACGAAGCTGACGTTCTAATCCATCGGTAAGCTGATTGGGTGTTGTGGTAAGAGTCATAATGGAAGATCCGATCACCAGATAGATCAGACGTATAGCCATTCTCCCTGCCAGCACCAGACCTTCTTTTGTCACCTTAATAAATCCCCAACGCCATAACACTTCGCCTGGTGTAAGGATAATATTAAAAACAATAGTAAATAACAAAAGTACAAAAATCGCTTTCAGGCCTTTAAAAATAAACTTAACAGGTACCTTGGAAATCAGGATCACGCTGCCCAGAAATACTGTAGCAACCAAATATCCCCAAAATGTATGAAAAGCAAACACTGAAACAATAAACATCAATGTACCCAAAAGCTTAGTTCTTGGATCCAGCTTATGAATCAGAGAATCGGCAGGATAATACTGGCCAATGGTAATATCTCTAATCATCTGCCTTTCCTCCCTTCTTCAGTGCTTTCAGAATGCTGTCTTTTGCTTCTTCCACAGTGATGGCATTTACATCCACATCCAGCCCTTTTTCCTTCAGGGCATGCATAATATAAGTGATCTGCGGAGCTGCCAGCCCCATTTTTTCCAGTTCCTGATAATGGGAAAATACCTTTCTTGGTGTGTCATCAAATACAGCTTCACCATGATTCATAACCACCAGCCGTTCCACATACTTGGCAATATCTTCCATACTGTGAGATACAAGGATAATGGTGATACCGCGCATTTTATGAAGGAGCTGGATCTGATCCAGGATATCATCACGGCCTTTAGGATCCAATCCTGCAGTAGGCTCATCAAGAATCAGGATCTTTGGATTCATTGCCAACACACCTGCAATGGCAACTCTTTTTTTCTGTCCTCCGGAAAGTTCAAAGGGTGATTTACTGAAATACTCTTCTTTAAATCCAACATGGGCAAGAGCTTTTCTGGCTTCTTTCTCAGCCTCCTCCCGGCTCAGTCCCTGATTCATAGGTCCAAAGCATACATCGGATAAAACATCACTTTCAAAAAGCTGATGCTCTGGATACTGGAATACCAGCCCAACCTCACTTCGCAGCTTTCTGCGGTCATATTTTTCTTCCCATATATCCTCTCCATTATAAAGGATCGTGCCTGAGGTAGGACGGATCAGCGCATTGAAATGCTGGATCAATGTGGATTTTCCACTGCCTGTATGGCCAATGATCCCCATAAACTGTCCATCTGGGATCACAAGGTTAATATTTTTTAATGCATGTATCTCATAAGCCGTTTCCGGGCTGTACGTATAGGTAACATTCTTAAGTTCTATTGACATAATGCACTCACCAATTCCTCTGTTGTCAGTATTCCCTCCGGGATATCCACACCAGCCTCATGAAGTTCATGAGCCAGCAAAGTTACCTGGGGAACATCCAGTCTGTATTCCTTCAGTCTTTCCACCTGTGAAAAGATCTCCCTTGGAGTTCCCTGCATAACAATCTTACCGCTGTCCATTACATAAACCTTGTCCGCATGGATGACTTCTTCCATATAGTGAGTGATCAGAATCACTGTCACATTTTCTTTCTTATTCAGTTCGGAAACTGCTTCCAGAACCTCATGCCTGCCATTCGGGTCCAACATAGCTGTGGGCTCATCCAGAACAATGCACTGAGGTCGCATGGCCATTACACCTGCAATGGCAACTCTCTGCTTCTGTCCTCCGGAAAGCTTGTTAGGTGAATGGTGGCGGTATGCTGTCATCCCTGTTTTTCTCAGACTGTCACCCACACGTTTCCAGATATCCTCTGTAGGCACACCCATATTTTCAGGGCCAAAGCCTACGTCCTCCTCAACAACAGTTCCAATGATCTGATTGTCCGGATTCTGAAAAACCATTCCTGCTTTCTGGCGGATCTTCCACAATTCCTGCTCCTTGGATGTATCCATATCATCCACCCAGATCGTCCCCTCGGAAGGAAGGAGCAGTGCATTTAATTGCTTTGCCAGTGTGGACTTCCCAGAACCGTTATGTCCCAGGATAGCCACAAAGCTCCCGGCTTCAATGTCCAGGTTTATATCATCGACGGCTCTCTGCATTTCCTGCACATTGCCGTCTTCGTCATACTTGAAATAGTCAAATCCCAGCTTGAACGCCTTAATTATTCCCATATTATTTCTCCTGTAAGTTGGTCTGCTCAGTAACTGCCGGAATCTGTCCGGTCAATTCATCGATCAATGCCCAGATTTCATCTCTTCCTTGCTTTGTCTCAGCAGAAAATGGGATCATAATGCTTCCAGGCCGGAGATTCAACCCGGTTTTGATCGCTTTAAGATTTTTCTGTATCTGGCTGCGCTTTAATTTGTCCATTTTGGTTGCAATGATAATAGGATTGTAGCCGTTATGTACCACCCAATCATACATCATCTTATCATTTGCAGAAGGATCATGTCGGATATCCACCAGCAGAAATACTGCTTTCAATACTTTTGAAGTATGAAGATACCTTTCGATCATCTTTCCCCATTTTTCTTTTTCAGATTGGGGAACCTTCGCATATCCGTATCCTGGAAGATCTACAAGATAAATACTTTCGTTTATATTGTAGAAATTAATGGTCTGAGTCTTGCCTGGCTGCGCACTTGTCCTTGCAAGAGCCTTTCGGTTCACCAGACTGTTGATCAGTGAGGACTTTCCTACGTTGGACTTTCCTGCAAATGCCACTTCCGGTCTTCCTGTATCCGGAAGTTTACTGGTGATCCCGCACACAATATCTAATGAAACATTTTTAATTACCATGTAATAATCTCCTTTGCTGCCATGGAACCGCCTTTTTATGCAAAGCCTTTATTTTTTTCCGGAAGAAAGGGCATGCTCCAGAACCTGTCCCATTGTTTCCACATAACAGATTTTCAGATCTTTCGTGATCTCTTTATCCATTTCCTGGACATCCCTTTTATTTTCCTTTGGAACCAGGACTTCTTTGATCCCTGCGTATTTTGCTGCCAGAAGCTTTTCTTTCAGACCTCCGATAGGAAGGACTCTTCCTCTCAGAGTGATCTCTCCTGTCATAGCTACCTCAGCCCGTACAGGAACCTGGATCACAGCTGACAAAATAGCAGTGGCCATGGTAATGCCGGCTGAAGGTCCATCCTTTGGTACAGCGCCCTCCGGGATATGTACATGAATGTCGTTTTCCCTGAAAAATTCAGGAAGGATCCCATATTTCCCGGCTACAGAACGAATATAGCTGATACCAGCCTGTGCAGATTCTTTCATTACATCTCCCAGCTGACCGGTAAGAAGAAGTTCCCCTTTTCCCGGCATTACATTTACTTCGATCTGAAGTGTGTCGCCACCCACCTGAGTCCATGCCAGTCCACGTGCAATACCAATTTCATCTTTTTTATTTGCCATCAGGTAATCATATCTTTCTTTTCCAAGGTACTCTGAAAGATTCTTCCCGGTTACACGTATCTTATCCTTTCCCTGTTCCATAATGGCTCTTGCAGTCTTTCTGCAGATCCTGCCAATACACCGCTCCAGGGAACGTACACCTGCTTCTTTTGTATAATTATTAATCATCTTACGGACAGCGCTGCCCTGTATGGTAAGCATGTCCTTACTGATGCCATTGATTTCCATCTGCTTTGGAATAAGATGCTCTTTGGCAATATGCTCTTTTTCATTTTCTGTATAACCGGAAATATCCAAAATCTCCATACGGTCAAGAAGCGGTCTTGGAATGCCTTGCAGATCATTCGCAGTTGCAATAAAAAGAACCTCTGAAAGATCCTGAGGGATCTCTACATAATGGTCAATAAATCTGCTGTTCTGTTCAGGATCAAGAACCTCGAGAAGTGCTGATGATGTATCTCCCTTGTAATCACTGCTGGTCTTGTCAATCTCATCAAGCAGGATCAGCGGATTGCTTACACCAGCCTGTGCAAGAGCTGCAGTCACCCTTCCAGGCATTGCTCCCACGTAGGTTTTCCTGTGTCCCCGGATCTCTGCCTCATCACGTACACCGCCCAGACAGATCCTCACATATTTTTTATCCAATGCCTCTGCTACAGACCTGGCAATAGAGGTTTTTCCGGTACCCGGAGGTCCTACCAGACACAGGATCGGGCTTTTACCTTTATGGGTCAGGCTTCTTACAGAAAGAAATTCCATGATCCTCTCTTTTATTTCCTTCAATCCGTAATGTCCTTTTTGCAGGATCTTCCATGCCTTTTCAAGGTCTTCTGAATCCTGTGACCGCTTATCCCATGGAAGGGAAAGCAGTGTTTCTATATAGCTGCGCTCTACTGTGCTTTCTGCACTGTTGCCATTAATACTTTTGAAACGGTCAATTTCTTTGTTGATCTTCTCTTTTACTTCTTTTGATGCCTGCAGTTCTTTTAGTCTTTTCCTGTATTCTTCAGCATCATCCAGAATATTATTCTCACCCAGTTCCTCCCGGATCACCTTTAACTGCTCCCGGAGAATGTACTCCCGCTGATTCTTATCTACCCTGGCTTTCAGCTTCTGCTGAAGTTCTTTGGTAATGCCCAAAAGATCGATCTCATTGGTGAGAAGTGCGCCGAGTACTTCGTACTGCTCCTCAAGGCCTGACGCTTCAAGAAATCTCTGCCTGTTCTGATAAGTAAGAGGCAGATTCACAGCAACCTGCTGGATCAGTTCTTCCACATCTGCAATATCCAGAATACGTACTGCCATCTCCTTACTCATCTTACCATTGTCCTGGCAATACTGCTGGAAAAGGTCATGAATGCTGCGATGCATGGCAGCCTTTACCGGTGCCTGCAGCTCTTCTTCCTCCTGCCGGATCATGGAAACCTCAGCCTTAAGATAAGGCTCTTCCTGATCCAGGGCCAATAAGTCCGCTTTTTCTGTTCCTTCTACCAGAACCCTTAAAAGATTCTGGGGAAGCTTTACTACTTGTTTTACATAGGCGATCGTTCCGGTCTGATATAAATCCCGGAGTTCTGGTGTTTCCTGCCTGGAATTTCTCTGTGTCACCAGAAAAATCTTCTGGTCCTGGACCATTGCTGCCTCAATCGCCTTCATGGAACGCTTGCGGCTTATATCAAAATGAACAACCATTCCCGGAAGAATAGTAGTTCCCCTAAGTGCTATGGCAGGCATTATAATGACTGGTTCACTCATCTATTGTCTATCCCTTCATCAGGCTGTTTCCGGGGTTCCGCTTTTCTTGATTCTTGGACTTTTACGGCCTGCCGGTTGTGCCGGAGCTTCTCCCCGGACAATCTCCGGTTTGCCGGTTCCCTCTACAACCTCTTTAGTAATAATACATTTGCGGATAGTATCATCTGAAGGAGCCTGATACATCAGATCCATCAGCGTACTCTCCATAATGGCACGCAGACCTCTGGCACCTGTCCGGCGCTCCATGGATCTTCTTGCCATCATTTCCAGTGCTTCTTCCTTAAAATCAAGTTCCACACCATCTAATTCAAACAATTTGTGATACTGCTTTGTCAATGAATTCTTAGGCTCGCGAAGAATACGGATTAAAGCCTTCTCATCCAAACTGTCCAGAGTAACAACTACCGGCAAACGCCCTACAAACTCCGGAATCAGGCCATATTTGATCAGATCTTCCGGCATAACATCCTTAAGCACGTCACCTACGTTCCTCTCTTCTTTAGAGGTAACTTCTGCGCCAAAACCAATGGCTTTGGTATCCTGTCTGGATTCAATGATCTTTTCAAGACCATCAAAAGCACCACCGCAGATGAACAGGATATTGGTAGTATCAATCTGCAAAAATTCCTGATGAGGATGCTTTCTTCCTCCCTGCGGCGGAACGCTTGCCACTGTGCCCTCCAGGATTTTCAAAAGAGCCTGCTGTACGCCTTCGCCGGAAACATCTCTGGTGATGGAAACATTCTCTGATTTTCTTGTAATCTTATCGATCTCATCAATATAAATAATGCCATACTGAGCTCTCTCAATATCATAATCTGCTGCCTGGATAATCTTTAAAAGGATATTCTCCACATCCTCGCCTACATATCCGGCTTCTGTAAGAGTGGTGGCATCTGCAATGGCAAAAGGTACATTTAAAAGCCGTGCCAATGTCTGTGCCAGAAGTGTCTTACCGGATCCGGTGGGTCCAAGCATAAGAATATTGCTCTTCTGCAGTTCCACATCCAGGTTCCTGGATGCGGTCACTCTTTTATAATGATTATATACTGCTACGGAAAGAACCTTTTTTGCTTCATCCTGTCCGATCACATAATCGTCCAGAATGGCATGGATCTCTTCCGGCTTAAGCAAATTGATCTCAGATCCCAGTTCTTGATCGTATCCTCCAAATTCCTCTTCCATGATCTCTGCACAGATACCTACGCATTCATCACAGATATATGCGCCGTCCGGTCCTGCGATCAGCTTCTTTACCTGATCCTCCGTTTTACGGCAAAAGGAACATCTTATTTTTCCCTCTCTTATCTTCTCTGCCATGGGTCAATACATTTCCTTTCTATTTCTTTGCAGAAGCTTTCCCATAAAAAATACAGTTTCTGCGTCTTTCCTTTTTAAGCAAGATAAGACTCCTGATGTTCAGGAGTCTTTTCTTAATCATTACATACAAAAGAAAGCTCCTGTTTGAGTCCTCTTTTGTTTATGTTGTTACTTATGCATGACAACACCATCGATCAGGCCATAAGCTTTGGCTTCTTCTGCTGACATATAATTATCCCTGTCAGTGTCCCTCTCTACAACCTCCAGTGGCTGTCCGGTATTGGCAGCAAGAATCTCATTTAAGGTTCTTTTCGTTTTTGCAATATGATCAGCTACGATCTGGATCTCTGTAGCCTGTCCCTGGGCACCGCCTGAGGGCTGATGAATCATGATCGTTGAGTTTGGAAGGGCAAATCTCTTACCTTTCGTACCTCCGGCCAGAAGAAATGCTCCCATGCTGGCAGCCATTCCAAGACATATTGTAGATACATCACATTTGATATACTGCATTGTATCATAAATAGCCATGCCGGCTGTCACAGAACCTCCCGGGCTGTTAATATAAAGCTGAATATCCTTTCCAGGGTCTTCTGCTTCCAGGAAAAGCAGCTCAGCCACTACAAGGCTTGCGCTTACATCATTCACTTCTTCTCCCAGGAAAATGATCCTGTCCTTTAAAAGTCTAGAATAAATATCGTAACTTCTTTCCCCTCTGCTTGTCTGTTCAATGACATATGGCACTAAACTCATAATTTCCTCTTTTCTACTCTCTGATTAAACGTAACTGTTCAGTACCCTTACAGTTGCGAGGCAGAATATGTTTCAAAACACCTCACAGGATACTTCCTATTGAATAGTTACAATTAAGCTTCTTTTGCAGCATCAGCTAACATAGTAACTGCTTTCTGTACTGCCAGGTCTTCTTTCATCTGTCCAAGACCCTGCTCGCCAAGAAGCTCTCTGACTTTGTCAGCTTCCATCTTATACATCTCAGCCATCTTGCTGATCTCTTCATTGATCTCATCCTCAGATGCTTCGATATTCTCTGTCTCAACCACTTTCTCAAGAACCAATCTAGTCTGGATTCTCTTAAGAGCCTGTGGCTTCATATCTTCCATCATCTTGTCCATGCTCTGACCTGTGAACTGGAAGTACTGCTCCATGGAAAGGCCCTGGGACTGCATTCTTCTTCCGAAGTCATCCATCATCTGACGGCACTGTGTATCGATCATTGCCTCTGGAATATCCATCTGTGCATTCTCGATCACTTTATCGATCACTGCGTTCTCTTTTGCAGTTTTTGCTTCTGCTTCTTTTTTCTCTGTCAGTTCCTTCTTAACATTCTCTTTGTACTCAGCAAGAGTATCGAACTCAGAAACATCCTTTGCAAAATCATCATCCAGCTCCGGAAGTTCTTTTGTTTCGATCTTCTTAACATCACACTGGAATACAGCTTCTTTGCCTGCAAGCTCTTTTGCCTGATATTCCTCTGGGAATGTAACCTTAACTTCTACATGGTCACCTGTATTTGCACCGATCAGCTGATCCTCAAATCCAGGAATAAATGTGTTGGAGCCAATAGTCAGCGGATAATCGCTGCCCTTGCCGCCTTCAAATGCAACACCGTCTGTGAATCCTTCAAAGTCGATAGTAACAATATCATCCTTCTGTGCTGCACGATCCTCTACAGTGATTGTTCTGGAGTTCTTCTCCTGCTCTTTCTTAACTTCAGCATCAACTTCTTCATCTGTTACACTGATCTCTGTCTTCGGAACTTCCAGTCCCTTATACTCACCAAGAGTAACTTCCGGCTTAACAGCTACTTCTGCTGTAAAGATAAAGTCTTTTCCAGGCTCCATCTGTACAACGTCGATCTTAGGCTGGGAAACGATCTCAAGTTCGCTCTCTGCAGCAGCTTTGCTATAATGCTCCGGTAACAGTGCATTCACAGCATCCTCCAGGAATACTCCCTTTCCGTACATCTTCTCGATCATCTTTCTTGGAGCTTTTCCTTTACGGAATCCAGGAATGGAAATTCTGTTTTTTGCTTTTTTGTAAGCACCTTCCATTGCCTTGTCTAAATCCTCAGCAGAAACTTCAATCGTAAGCTTCGCCATGTTTTTTTCCATTTTCTCAACCTGTAAACTCATTTTCGTGTTCCTCCTTAAAATTCAGGTAAAATAATTCATTGCCATCCGGTCTGTCAAATATCCATGCAGGCAGTCACTGTCTCAGACTTCTGGCCTTTAATTTTTATAACGCTCATGAATAACGCTACAATTCTTTACAATTACAGTCATTGTAGTAGTATAGCACAGGAGTTTCAAAAACGCTAGTGTTTTTTCAAAGGAAAGCCCCCATTTTACATGGTTTTTCCGGCAAAAGACCATTTTACCGGGTATATACTACTGATTCTGCAATTTCATCTGCTTTTTCTTTTCCAAGAAGCTGTTCAATCAGGGATAGTGCAAAATCAACGGCTGTACCCAGTCCCCTGCTGGTGGTAATATTGCCATCTGTTACCACTTTTTCTAAGGATTTTTCTGCCCCTTTTAATCCGTCCATGCAGGAAGGATAAGCAGTTGCTTTCTTTCCCTCCAGAAGTCCCAGGGAAGCCAGCACAGTAGGTGCTGCGCAGATAGCTCCGATTTTTCCGCCTTTCTGATCAAATTGTGTCAACAATCTTGCAAGCGGCTCATACTCTCCCAGGTACTTTGTCCCCGGCATCCCGCCAGGAAGCACCAGCATATCCGCATCTAAAAAATCAGTTTCATCAAATAAAGAATCTGCCAAAAGGGCAATATGGTGAGAAGTAACTACTTCTTTTTTGTCCATAATTGAAACGGTAGTGATCCGGATCCCTGCCCTGCGCATCAGATCTACTACAGCAAGTCCTTCAATATCTTCAAATCCGTCTGCCAGAAAAATATAAACATTCTTTGCCATTATTATTTCCTCTTTCTTCCTATTTTATTTCTCCCTTGTTCCATGTATAATGAGATTGGGTTTTCCCACATTATAAATGGTATTGGTTTTCCCCATATTATATAAGGAGGCTTTTATTATGGAAATCGAACGAAAATTCCTGATTTCTCAGGAAAATCTGCCCCAAAACCTGGTATCTTATCCTTCAAAAAAGATCCAACAGGGATATCTGTGTACAGATCCTGTTGTCCGTATCCGCAGATCCAATGATTCTTATTATCTTACCTATAAATCCAAAGGGCTGATGTGCCGTGAAGAATACAATCTGCCTCTTACTCAGGAAGCTTATGAGCACCTGAAGCCTAAAACAGATGGTGTTATCATATCAAAAACCAGGTATGTGATTCCGGAAAAGGACGGTCTGACCATTGAATTGGACATATTTGACGCTCCATATCAGGGGCTTTTCCTTGCAGAGGTAGAATTCTCTTCTGAAGAAGAAGCTATATCTTATATACCTCCAGAATGGTTCGGTGAAGAAGTAACTAACTCTTCCAAATATCACAACAGCACTTTAAGTAAGGGAAATTGCCAGTTGTAGCAGTTTTAAGTATTTCCGATTATCTGTATCTTGATTACAGTTTGCTCTGTATCCAGATGCATTTTTATCTGATTTTTTATTTACATCTTTTTGCCTTTATCTGCGCAGGCCTGAAGTGCTTCAAAAACAGCGCTTCTAAAGCCTGCCTTTTCCAAAGCACGCACACCCTCAATGGTGGTTCCTGCCGGTGAGCATACCATATCTTTTAATTCTCCAGGATGCATTCCTGTCTCAAGTACCATCCTGGCACTTCCCAGAACAGACTGTGCAGCAAACTGGTATGCCTGTTTTCTTGGCATCCCCTGTGCCACTGCTGCATCTGCCATTGCTTCAATGAATATAAATACGTATGCAGGAGAACACCCACTGACTGCTCCCACTGCATCCATCAATCGCTCCGGCACAACCTGCGTTTTGCCAAAACTGTCTGTGATCTTCAATACCTGTTCCAGATCATCATCTGTTACCAGTTCATTTCTGCAAACGCCTGTCATACCTTCCCCTACCTGAGCCGGGGTATTTGGCATAAGGCGTACTACTTTCAGGGATGTCTGACATATTTCCTGTATCCAGTCCAGACTTTTCCCTGGTGCAATACCGATCACCATATGCTCTGGAGTAAGATCCGCCCGCACTTCTTCGATCACTTCCTGATAGAACTGTGGCTTAACGGCCAGAATGATCGTCTTTGCATTTTTAACTACCTGGCGATTGTCCAGGGTGGTTACAACTCCCAGCTTTTCCCTGCTTCTTTTGCTGCCTTCTTCTGTAAGATTTGATACAATGATCTCATCCTTCTGAAAAATCCCTTTTTTCAGGATCCCGCTGATCATCGCAGATCCCATGTTCCCACATCCGATAAATCCAATTTTCATCTTCTTTGTCTCCTTGTATACATATACATCTTTAACAAAACACCCCTGAAAGCCTGCTATTACAAGCGTTCAGGGGTTCAGCAAGCAGATAACGGGAGACGTATCTCATGTTTTTACCCCATTTTCTGCCGTTTTTCACGTTATCTTAAGTCATTTTATCACTGTTTTTTTCTTCTCACAATAGATTTTTCTCTTTTTATTACCGTTTTATTACCGCTCTAACTCTGATATTGCGACCCTTTCCGTGCTACTTGTCCAAGTGGTATTGAACCGTTCAGCGCCATTTCCGCGTAGTGCCTCACTGTATATAATATCGTAATCAGTATTATGATCAATAAATGGTCTTAGCTGACGTATAGCGGACGGACTGCGTAATTCCCGAAGTCCTTTTGCTTGCCAGCGCCGGGCTTGTGCGTCCGTGATCCCTGCTTTGCCGGCAATCTCCCGGAAAGATAAGTTCTTTTGGAACCTGTCCCGCAATACTTCCGCAGATCTGCCCGGCAGATCATCCACAAGGGGCCATAAAACACTTTTTAGCTGTTCAGCCTGCAATTCTTCAAGTAGGTCATTATCTTGTCTTTCCGGGCTTTCTACAATGTCGGAAAACGTATCGCTGCCCTCATCCCCTATTGGTACATCAAGGCTTGACACCTGTTCCGCAACAGCAGCCTTTTTTACTTCATCCAGGCGTTTATAACTGACACCTAAATAATGCGCCGCTTCCTGATCAGAGGGAGCACGCCCAAAGCTGGCCATATAAGCAGACACAAATTTTTTATATTTGCGTGTTTTCTGCTGCAGTCCAAACGGGATCTTAACAAGGCCGGAACACTCATCAATATACCTCTGCATGCTCTGCCGGATCCAAAACGCTGCATAGTTTATAAAGGGTGTTTCAGAATCCGGATCATAGCCATCAACAGCATTGCAGAGACCAATATAACCCTGCTGGGTAAGATCTTCCATGTCCTCATATGCAGAATATCTTTTCGCAATGGTAAATATAAAGCGCTGGCACTGCTGCCAGAGGGCAAGCATGTTATCCGCTACGGCTTCCCCGGCTTTAATCCGTAAAACAAGCTGTTCATTCGTCATTTTTTGCTCGCCCTCCTTTCTGCTGTTATATTATTGCGTGAAATGTATATTTTACGCAATTATTTGCTGGCATACTGCACAATTTTTCTATTGCGTATAGTGCATTATATATAATCCTGTGCATATGGTGTTTTTTGGTGTTAAATTGTTTCTATTGTGTATCCTATGTTAGCTGTTTTCTGACAATTCAAAGTTGAAAATCAGCCATTTTCCGGGATCAGATCAAAGACAAGTCATCATTCAAGCTGGTATTTACAAATTCGCTCATACTATCCATGGACGCAACAACACCAACATTTGACTGGTTAAAACTTCCCCACGCTTTACCTTTACCAGAACGCACGTCTGCAACTATATAACGGTTAATATTCTCTTTAAGCTGTTCCAGAAGCTGGATATTTCTATCTCGGTTGTCTGCTGGGATCAATGCCGCAAAGTCTTTATCTATTTCCTTTCCGGACTTCAAGAAAGCGTTACGCAAGGAAGAAAGCGCTATCTGATCATCTTTATATACTTCAATAATGGCCTGCGCATCCTCTGGACGTGTAATGGATCCGCTTTTAATAGCTTCAAGGGTGTTTGCAAGTCCAATCTGATAGCCTGCGTCTGTAAGACGCTGTGCAAGCCCTGAACCCCATTTCTGTTTTAATCCCTGAACGCCTGCGTCAACAGCGCTTATGGCTGTATCACGGTATTTCTGGGCTTTTGTGTTCAGATCTGCGCTAACCTGCGCAAGCTTCTGTTCCTTCCCTTCCGGGGTATATGCTGGATCTGCATTAATAACAGCCGCTTTGGCCTGTGCCCCTTGGTATTCCTTTTTAAAGCCCTGCAGGGCGTCTACAATAGTTTTCTTCATGTTTGTGCTCATGCTCTCCTACCTCTCTTTCTTTAATAAAAAAAAGACGCAGGAACGGCTATTATAACCATTCCCACGCCCTTTAGGACTTCCGGGCAACTATGCAAACCCGGGGTACTGATCTAATTATACAGGATTTCCGGACACCCTGCAACAGATCAGACTTTATTTACAACCTTGACAATTCTAAACATTAAGAACCTTAACATTTCTTAACATGTTAGCATTTGTTAGCATTTATCAACCTTAGCATTTCTTAGCATACGTCAACAAAAGTCAACATCTACACGCCCGTTATCGTGTTTATAAAAGGCTTTTGTTTAGTCCTTTAACTTCCACATAAGCCTTTTTATAAGCGCCTTCCTGCCGGTCCTTAGTGACCTTGCAGGACTTCACAACAGGCCGCAACAATAAAAGGATCTGCTTCAATTCTTCCGTATCCTGGTATGATACCCGTATTTTTACGCTCATTTTTTGCCCTCCTTTCCTCTGTGATCCGGCAGTATTGGCAGCACGCCGGGGTATTGCTCCACGCCCTCAGGGTATATTTATTGCACCTGCTGCCGTTCCGGTTCAGACTGCTGGTAACAGCATTCCCGGAATGACTGGCAGGCTTTCCCGGCTCCTGGTTCACGCTTCCAGGAATAGCGCCGGGATTTCTTTTATTTCATCTCGATCAACAGCGGCCGCCTTTCTTCTGCCAGCAAGAACACCTTTTGCAGGAAGTGCGCCGCAGGCCGTGGCCTTTGCACTGATAACAGCACTGATTTAATCATTTGGCAATCTTCCGGCGTGCATTTGGACAATTCAATAACAAACTGCGCACCCAAGTAACAAATCCGATCATCCATTATATGTACCTCCTGCAGCCTGTTTTGTGTTTGCGGCTTTTCTGCGTGCCCGCTCTTCCCGGATCCCGTGAATGCGTCCCAAATTATAAAATAAACTTGCTCCAAATGGGCCTGTATAATTTGAGCCGTATAACTTCCAGCGTTTCACCATGGCTTCGTACAGGTTTCCAAGTTCCGTGCCCTTCCAGAATACAGCGGTCTGATATTTTGATATATCAATGTCTTTTTCAATGTTGATCACTGGCGTGATTTTCTCTTTCTTCACTTTAGCCTTGCCTTTCCGTCATAATAATTATATAATGACTATGCGTTTAATGCCCTGTATTGCCCTGTTATGAAAAGCTCTCCTTCTTTCCATGGCAGGGCTTTACTATTGTTAGTTACGATTCTTACAGTTTCTTGCCGTGCGTGTACTCATAGTACAGAATTGACGCCACACCGGCCATAAATAATATGATCATGTCTGCTATTGTCATTCCTCTATACCTCCCTTGTGCCTACGGCGCCGCATATTGTAAAACGGCTGCTATTTCTTGAATCCACGCAACAGGATAAATCATCTAAATGACTTTCAATATCTGCAACCCTGCTTCCTACACTGTCCATTATGTCTGCCAGGCTTTCTACTGCGTCTGCGATCCGTTCCAGCGGATCATGTTCCGGGGCGGCCTGGACAGGTGGATACACACCAGAGGACGCAACCCAAACATTATCATCCCCGTAATGCTCACAGAGCACAGACAAAGCGAAGTCTGATAGGTTAAAAATATGTGATAGTTTTTCTGTTCCGACCTTTCCGGGGTTGTATATTACTATCTGGAAGTCGCCGCAATACCTTTCGTCTTCCTGCAGTAACCGTAAAGCAAAATCCTGTACACTTTCCGGCGTGTCATCTGTTCTAATCCAAATCTTAATATCTTTCATGTTCTGCCTCCTGTTCTTTCATCATGATTTCTTTCATAATGGCTAATTCTTTAACTTTCAAGTTGTCATTCTCATCCCTGGTCTTTTCGATCTGCTCTACCAGTTCCAGGAACTCAGCCCCGCCGGGATCCACCCGGCAAAGCTTGGCTTCTGCAGACGCAACAAAATACAGATTCCTGCGTATCTGCTGCCTGGTCTGTTTTAGATCCTCATTCAGGCTAGATAATTTGCCTTTGGGAAAATTTGTAAAAATAAGCATGTGCTGCAGTCTCCTTTCTGGTTCACGTACTAGATCACCTTTTCTATATACACTGGCTAAGTGAGCGAGTACGGCGAAAACCCTTTATTTATGCGGTCTTATCGTACTGAACAACGTGATCTAGTACGGTAATTCTATGGTTCAATAAGCTGATTCTGTGATTCTCTTCGTACTGAATCATTTGTACTGTACTGAATCACGTTGTTCAGTACATAGAACCCTTATAAATACTATATTTTTATCGTACTGAATCATTTATTTTGGGGCTGTATAGGAACCTGCTCAAGTAAACGGATATAAAACTTTTTTTCATGGGGGTATAAACACACATGTTGCAATGTTGTCATGTTGCAATTGGTAAATCTTGTTGCACTGCATCATGTGCAACATCAGTAGCGTGTGCAACATTAAAAAATCCATTTACGTTCCCCCCCCCTTTTACTTGTATCGTATCGCTGATTAATTCCATCCACTCCTTGGAATAAATCATCGTTATCTTTAATAAATTTACAGTTATATAAAATATACATGCTACCAACGCTACTAATGCTACCAAACCCACAGAGCCCCTGATTTTACTGCATTTTTGAGGTAGCATCACCATATTTATTTAACGCTACTCTAATGCTACTACATGCTACTTCTTGTTTAGGTAGCATTGGTAGCATTGGTAGCATTGGTAGCATGTGTAGCATTGGTAGCATGTGTAGCATTGGTAGCATGTGTAGTACTAAAATTCCACACCCTCGTTTTTGAATTTCCAGCTACTGGATTAATCCCATCCACCCCCTGAAACAAATCATCATTGTCCCTTATAAATTTACCTATCTTTTTTACATCCTCGTAAATTTCCCAAGATAAGTATTTACTAGCTTCTTTTATTTCTGTTGCGGATCCTTCCCAATGGCCGTTACCCTGTTCAACTAGCTTCTTTATTGTCTCTCTGATAGGATTATTGCAGAATATTGCTAATCTTCTTTGGTTGTTTACGTCTTCTTCTGTTCCAACGTACTCCCACATGAAAGAAGATTTATTGAAGCGTATCTTTAAGCGCTGGCTTTCCATGTCACGGCCTGTTACGTTTAGCGTGCCTTCATCAGAGTAGCGGTCTTTAGTAATGACCCAAGCGCAATCAAGAGCACCCATAACACCGACAGAGCCGGACAATTCGTTGAAAACGTCCCCCGGGTCCTTCATTTTCCTGGTGTGGTGGATCAGCATTAGACCGATCTCGTGACTGTTTGCGATCTTCTTTAAAATCTTGAAGTCGTCATAATCGCGATCATAGCCGGATTGGTTTTTCTTTGCAGGCTGCCGGATCATCTGGAACACATCCACGATAACGAGTTTTATATCTGGATGCTGCTTTAGCTGTTCTTCTATCTGTTCTGTAAAGCCTTCCCCAAGCCTTTTAATCTCATCTTCTGCAGTCAGTATATAAAAATTTCCCGGCCAATTACCACCCGGCAGGATCTGCTTTAAGCGGCTTTTAGGCCTGCGCTTTGTGCTCTCAAGATCCAGGTACAGACAGGAAAATTTATTGCATTGATGATCCAGGAACTTCTTACCAGTGCACACCGCCAGGCAAAGCCCTAAAGCCATGTAACTTTTAAAGTATTTACTGGGTGCGCCTATCATAGATACCCCAATTGGCAGCAGGTTGTCCACGATCCACACCACCGGGGGGACGTCCATTTGCTCCAGATCACGGGCACTGGCAGCAATCAGAGGCTTGAAAAGCTGTTCTGATTCGTCTGCTTTGCTGTTCGCTTTCCCCTGCTTCAAGATCTTCTTTGTATCGTCTCCCTGTATTAGCTTGTCAAAGTCCTGCACTGTGTGTCCGGCCTGGAAGTAGTCCGTAACGTCAGCATGTGGAACATTCGCAACAGGTAAAAGGATTTTTGCTGTTATGCCTGCTTCTTTCATGTCCCGGTAAATGCTGCAGGCGCTGTCCTTGCCCGGTTCGTCATTGTCTGCCAGGATAATGACCCTTGCATCTGTCAGGACTTCCAGAGCGGCTTTATTCCAGTCATTGGCGCTGCCACATGTAAAAGCTGTATAACCATACATCAGCAGCGTGTTGACATCCTTTTCGCCCTCTGCGTAGAATATATATTCATTCCTGCTAACTGCCTCCCGGATCTTAGCGGGTGCGCTGCCAAAAATTGCCTTGTATTCTCTTCTGTTGCGCCCTGCAAGCCCAAACGTGAACCGGTCACCGGATAAAATGCCGAAAACCATATCTTTTCCCTGCATTCTCACTTTTGTATAAGCATATTGGCCAGAAATCGTTGTATAGTTATAATAGGCTTCAATACTCTTTTTCTTTACACTTTCAACGTATTTCATCCAGGGCGGCTTACTGGCCATATCGCCGTAATACAGATCTTTCATCTGCAGGCCTGCAGCTAAAGCAATTTCCTCTGTTTGGCATCCTGCGAAACAGTGCAACAGGATTTTGCCTGATCCGTTATCCTCGATAGAAAGACTCTGCTTTTCGTCATAGTGCGCCGGACACTTACACATTGCTTTATTGCTCCCGGCCATCCGCACGCCCTGGAAATACGGAAGTATCTCCTTAAATGTCATGATTATCCTCTCTGCTGCCATAGCAGCACTTTTCAAAGAAATATGTCCGGTTGATCTTTCCGGATACTGTTATATATCCTTTTGCATCCAGCTGGCTGTTCAGTTCCCGGATAATGCCGTAGGCCTTGCCAACTGATACGCCCATAGATTCAGCTACTTCTTTCGCTGTCAGATATTGTTTCATGTTGCGTTCTCCTTTCTCAACTCGTTCGCTATGCTAAAAACTAGTGGGCTACGTGGGTATTTCCTGCCCTTTCTCTGCTTGTGTGTGGAAATTACCGTTCACAACCTTAAAATCCATTCCAGGGCTGTTTTTGAGCCTTTGAGAGCTATTTCTGTTACGGTGTTGTCCCTCTTCCAGATCATCGCACCGTTTCATAATTTCCTCATGGCGCTTTAAAAATTCCGGATCACCAACTTTCAGCCTGCGTTCCTCTTCCTCAATAAGCTTCTTCATGTCTAACTGCATTTTTTCACCTCCTCTGTTGCTTCCCAAATTTGGGTACCAATTTCTTTTCACCCTAAAGCCACCGCCCCCGGTATGCTTTTACTCCAGTTTACCCCAGTTTATTCCATGATCTCTGTAACATCCACTCCAAGAGCCTTAGCAATACGGCCTAAGGTTTCAGGGCTGCATGATTTCCCGTTTTTGATGTAACCAATGGTTACTCTCGACACCCCCGACATTTCAGCAAGTTCTTTTTGGTTTATGCCATGTTTCATCATTTCTGTAACGAGTTTGATACTGTTAATTCTCATTGTTTCACCTCTTTTCTTGTTAAGATAATAAGCATTTGCTTTATATTTTTGTATAATACAACAGCTTTTGCTTTTTGTCAATACATTTTGTTTAGCTTTTGCTTTACACTATAAAAACCTCTGTGTTATACTGTGCTATAAGGAGGTATTAATTTTATGACAACAGGTGAAAAGATAAAAAATTTTAGACTGATCAATAATTTATCACAAGCTAAACTTGGGTCCATGCTGGGCGTGTCTGCCGTCATGATCTCTCAATATGAAAACGGAAAGCGAAATCCTAAATATGCCATGCTGTGCCGAATTGCTGATTGCCTTAACACGGATGTAAGCGAAATACTCGGTGATGATGTAAATATCATTACCGGGGACGTTGAAAACCCATTTGATGAAACCTATTTACAATACAGGGGCGCCGTTGAAGAATGGGCAAACCTACGGGGGTACGATTATTTAACCCTAAAAGAAAATATTTATATCACAACGGAAGCTGGGCATTACGAATTTACAAAAGATGATATAGAAATGCTCCAAGAGAATATAAACTTTTATTTAGATCAGGAGTTGAAGAAAAAGCGACATAAAATTATAGTCCCATATCGAAAACCAGAATACAGAGCAGACACCGCACCAGATCCAACTTTGGCTCCACCAAATCCACCAGATCCGGCGCCGGTCCCTGCAGATCCGCAACAGAAAAAAGACTGATCAACATATGTTATACTTTTCTTCTTAAAGCCACCGCCCCCGGCAGATCAAGAAAGGAATAACAAAACTATGCCGTCATACTATGATGAAAATTCAAAGAATTGGTACTGTATTTTTTATTTTACGGACTGGACCGGAACACGCAAACAGAAAAAGAAGCGGGGATTTGCCCGCAAGAAAGACGCCCAAGAGTGGGAACGGGACTTTTTAGCCCGTCAGTCTGTCAATCCCGGTATGAAGTTTGCCAGCATGGCAGAACTATATCTGCAGGACAAACAGGAGCACACGAAGCAGATCACCTACCAGACAAAGAAGAACCGCATAGAAAAGTGGATCCTGCCATATTTCCAGGATCAGCAGGTTGATAAGATCACCGCCGCCAATATAAGAGCCTGGCAGGGAGAAATAAAGAACACTCATGGAGCCAATGGCAAACCATTATCACCTGGATACCTGCAGAACATTGTTACAGAGTTATCCGGAATCTTTAATTTTGCGGTCAGATTCTACGGCCTGGCTGTAAACCCTTGTGTTGTTGCGGGGAATACTGTTGGAAAGAAGCAAAAAAGCCTGTCTTTTTGGACAAAGGCAGATTTTGACAAGTTTATAGACACCTTCCAGGCATCAGATGAACGCTATACTGCGTTTATGCTCCTGTATTACACAGGTATGCGCATTGGAGAACTGCAGGCGCTTACCCTGGCAGATCTGGACTTTAAAAAGGGCATGATACACATCAACAAGACTTACCACATAATAGCAGGAAAGCCCGTTATTACGCCCCCAAAGACAGCAAAATCTACCAGGGATATATTTATACCTAAATTCCTTATAGACTGCTTAAAGGGCTATATAGGGCGCCTGTATAAACCGCAACAAGAAGCAAGGCTTTTTGATCTATCACGGTCTGCCTATGCGTCAGCATTAAAGCAGCACACAGAGCAGGCCGGACTAAAGCAGATCCGTGTTCATGATCTAAGGCATTCACACGCCAGCTTATTGATCGAACTTGGTTTTTCTGCCCTCCTGGTATCGGAACGCCTGGGCCATGAAAGCGTATCAACTACACTCAACATATATTCCCACCTGTTCCCATCCAGGCAGAGCGAAGTTGTTGACAAGCTGGAAAGGCTGTACAATGAAGGGAAATAAATATTACCGAACTATTACCGCAAGACATAAAAACACCCCTGAAAGCCTGCTGTTACAAGCGTTCAGGGGTCTGGCAAGCAGATAACGGGAATCGAACCCGCCTCCTCAGCTTGGGAAGCTGATGTTCTACCAATGAACTATATCTGCGAACGGATATATTATAGCACCATCTGCATTTTTTGGCAAGTAGTGACCTTTATTTCTTTCTATGCTATAATCCAGTTGGCTGTGGCTGCAGCAACATAACTTAGTACACTTATTCGCAGAATAATGTGCTGGTTTCAAATTTATAAACGCTTATTTATTGGAGGTTTTTATGTCTTCTTCAAAAAGTCAATCCAATCCGGAATGCCCTGTCTTTTTCAGTAAAAATGTAACATTTGTACTGAAAGGAGCAGGCATCATCCTGATGCTGTTCCATCATCTTTTCAGCTGTTCCGCAGATCTTGTTGAAAAGTATCATGTTTCTTCCAGATTGATCCCTATCGATAAAATAATGACCTTAAGTGCACTAAGCAAAATATGCGTAGCCATCTTTGTCTTTCTGTCAGCATGCGGAATCACCATTTCTCTTCGCCAGAAGCCAAAAGACCAGCAGACAGGTTACGTATGGCATCGCTATAAGAAGCTTGCTTTCGGTTTTCTGATCGTTTACCTTATCAGTATCCTTACCTTTTTCTTAAGAGCGGACCGACTTAGGATTTACTTTAAAGAAGGCGGCTTAAAAGGTATCTTTTATATGATCATCGATGCCTCGGGACTTGCCAGCTTCTTTGGAACACCATCCTATAACGAAACCTGGTGGTACATGTCCGTAGCCATCCTGATGGTCTTTGCCATGCCTTTGCTGATTTCCCTGTATGACCATTTTGGCTTATCCGCTGTAGTTGTGGCTGCCATGTTAACATATTTAGGGATCCCTCTCACTGCATTCACCACTTACCTTTTTACCATGCTCCTTGGGATCATGGCCGCCAGTGAAAATATTTATGGATATCTGTTTTCTCTAAGGGAAAAATTAAAGTCCATTAAATCGGATACTGTATTTTATAGCCTGGCACTGGTTTTTTTTGCATTTTTGTTCCTTGTCATCCTTACTTTCCGTTTTAAATGCGGTCACGAAGATCTTACAGACGGATTGCTGGCGTTAATCCTTTCCGGTATTTTCTTTATTCTTACAGATCTGAAGGGATTCCGTTTTCCGTTTTTATCTTTACTTGGAAAGCATTCCATGAATATGTTTCTTCTGCATACGCTGATTTTTGAATACTATTTCACGGACTTTATTTATTCTTTCCATAACTGGCTGCTGATCACCCTTGTTCTACTCTGTGCATCTCTTGCCATATCTATAGTCATTGATTTCTTTAAATCAAAATATTCGGTTTATCATTAAAAAACAGCTGTTTTTTAAAAAAGGGCTGATGCAAAAATACAGCATCAGCCCTTGACCTTTATTTCTTATTCTTTTCTGTTTCCAGTTTTTCTGCTTCCAGTTCTTCTTCTGTCTTTGTCCAGTTTCTTCTTCCGTATCTGGTAGCCAAATCCAGCATTTCCTTCTGCAGCTTTTTCGTAAACTGTCCCTTTTTCAGACGCCATCTCCAGTTTTTGCCCAAAGTAGATGGCTGATTGATCCTGGCACTGTTATCCAGTCCCAGATAATCCTGCATCGGAATAATGCAAAGATTCGCCACACTTCTCATAACCAGTGTGATCAGATCCTCGCAGATACCTTCGTCTGAATCATGGAAGTTTCTCAAATACTGACGAACCAGTCTTCGCTCTTCCGGAGAAATATCGCGGAACCAGCCTCTCAATGTCTCATTATCATGGGTACCTGTATAAACCACACAGTTTCTGGGATAATTATGTGGAAGATAATCGCTGGCATTTCCTGTATCTCTTGCATCAAATGCAAACTCGATCACTTTCATATTGGGTAATCCGCTGTTCTCTACCAGCTGTTTTACAGTATCTGTCATAAAGCCCAGATCCTCTGCAATAATATCTCTGTCACCAAGTCTGTAAGAAATAGTACGGAAAAGATCCATTCCAGGTCCCTTTTCCCACCAGCCATTTTGTGCGGTCGTATCGCCAAATGGAATTGCATAATACTCATCAAAGCCACGGAAATGGTCGATTCGTACAATGTCATACATATTAAAGCAATGAGCAAGACGTTTCACCCACCAGTCGAACCCTGACTGTCTGTGAACATCCCAGTTATACAGCGGATTGCCCCATAACTGTCCGGTAGCAGAAAAGCCATCGGGAGGACATCCGGCCACCTGTGTAGGCTGATTTTCTTCGTCCAGTTTAAACAGCCACGGACTTGCCCATGTATCAGCACTATCCAGTGCAACATAAATCGGGATATCTCCAATAATACGAATCCCTCTACTATTTGCATATGCCTTTAATTTGCCCCACTGCTCATAGAACTTAAACTGCATATACTCCTGAAATTCAATCTCATAATAAAGCTCTTGTCTGTAATAATCCAACGCATTCTGCCAGCGCAGGCGGATATCCTGTGCCCACTCACTCCACGGTGCACCCTCAAACCTGTCCTTGACAGCCATAAACAGTGCGTAGTCCTTTAACCAATATCCCTGTTCTCTCTGGAATTTCAGAAAATCTTGATTCTTGGTAATATCACTGCGGCCATATGCCTTACGGAGGAGCTTATACCGTCCCTTATACAACTTTTCATAATCAATATCATCTGCTTTATTTCCAAAGTCTACACTATTGCATTCTTTTTCTGTAAGCACACCCTCCTGAATCAGATCTTCCAAACTGATAAAATAAGGATTACCTGCAAAAGTGGAAAAAGACTGATAGGGAGAATCCCCATAGCTGGTCGGACCAAGGGGCAAAATCTGCCAGCAGCACTGTCCTGCTGCCTTCAGTTCATCTACAAAATCATATGCACTCTTTGAAAAACACCCGATTCCGTACTTTGACGGCAGGCTGCTGATTGGAAGCAGTACACCGCACTCTCGTTTATTTATCATGATTACCTCCCTCGAAAATTCTGTAGGACTGTTTCTTATTTCCAGATAAGATATTCCAAATACCTAATACAGCAAATATTAAGTAACCGCCATATTGACTTGCCTTAATTGTCACTGTACTGGTGTCTCCAGACAAAATAAGTGCAGTCCTTATACACCAATGTTAATATTGGCATAAAAAGCACTGCACCGTCAATAATAAACTTTTTAGAAATATGTTATTTTTTCACTCATGCAGAATATCTGGCATTTTCAAATTGGTTCATGCTGTCTTCATATGCTTGCAATCTTGCTTTTGACTCCCTGCTCAGATTCCTTGGAACCTGGATCCTGACCTCTGCATACTGGTCTCCCCGTACAGAGGGATCTTTCATTGATACAATGCCTTTCCCCTTAAGACGGATTTTCGTTCCAGACTGTGTGCCTTCCTTGATCCGGCACATCACATCGCCATACAAAGTATGCACAACTGCTTCTCCACCTAACACAGCGGTAGTGAATGGGATATTCAATATTGTATATAGATCCTGTCCTTTTCTCTCAAAACCGGTCTTAGGCATAACATGGATCTTCAAAATCAGATCTCCAGGCTGGCCGCCACCTGCACCTGGCTGCCCCTTTCCACGAAGCCGGATGCTTTTTCCGGTATCAATACCTGCCGGGATCTTCACCTGCAATGTATGTGTTTTCCCTATACCACTGGCATCCGATAATGAAATCCGTTTCTCACAGCCAAAAGCTGCCTCGTCAAAGCTTACTGTCACATTGGCATTCAGATCAGCACCATCACGGCTGCCTCCAAAACCTCCGAAGCCACCTCTGCCTGTGCCAAATCCCTGATGGAAGCCATCTGATGAGCCGCCGAAACTACTTCCAAAGCCGCCAAATCCATGGGAGCTTCTGTTCCCAAAGCCGCCGAACATATTTTTCAGAATATCATCCATGTCACCACCTTCAAAATGATATTCCTGGTAGCCATCGCCACTCCTGCCGTAATTGCCATGAAATCCGCCAAAACCTTCGGTACCTGCACCGCCTGCACCTTCATCAAAGGCAGCATGGCCATACTGATCATACATTTTTCTTTTTTCAGGATCGCTAAGCACAGAATAAGCCTCTGTGATCTCTTTAAACTTCTGTTCAGCCTGTGGATCCCCTGCATTTGAATCCGGATGATACTTCTTTGCCAGTTTTCTGTATGCTTTCTTAATGGTACTTTCCTGTGCATCTCTGTTGATGCCAAGCACCTGATAATAATCTCTCTTTGTTTCCATAGTCTCACTCCCTGTTCTACCCGTAATATAACACCCGTTTTTTAGTACGTCAAGCATCTTTTATTTATTTCACATAATCTTCACAGTATTTAAGTCGAACGTGCGTGAGACCTGGATTGTCCTCCCACTGATAAAAACTTTTTCACCTAAGGACAGCAATAGAATATGCCGGCATCTGAAGAATCCCTTCCTTTAGTGTGGGAGCAACCTCTTTCCCAACCAGTATATCCTCCAGCGAAATATTCCCCTGTGTTTTCTGATTCAGACTTACTCCTGTAAGATCCACAGCTTCCTGTTCTCCTGAGATATTATATACCAGCAGAATTTCCGAATCATCCAGGCTTTTACGGATAGTACAGATATTGTCTCCGGAAAGATCCTCTTCAAAAATCACTTTTCCCATTTGGATCTCCGGATATTTTTCCCTCAAATGAAGCGCAGCTTTTACATACTGATACACAGAAGCTTCATCCTTTTCCTGATCTTCAAGGCTTCCATATTTCATCTTTACTGTATCCATAGCTTCCGGTCCATTGCACATGCCTTCTGCATTTTTGTCTGTACTCCAGTACATTGGGGCACGGAAATTCTCGTCTTTTCCTGCTCCCTTCATCCCAAGCTCTTCCCCATAGTACAAAAATGCCTGTCCGGACATGGTAAGATTCATGGCCTGAGCGATCTTGGTCTGACTTTCGCTATCTTCTCCGGAATAATATCCTGCACCTCTTGCCATATCGTGATTGGTATAAAATGGTGCATCCACCGGATCCTCCCCGTACTTTTCAAGGGTATTCTGCAAGGTAATCAGCGCCTTTCCATAAGAAGAAGCATTATAGGAGCTCATCTTCTTTACAGTATCTGCAATGATCCCCTCATTACCGGCAAAAGCAAAATCAAAGCAGCTGTCAATCCCGCTGGCATAATATTTCCCGTAGGTATCCATATCTGACCACACTTCTGCTACAATATATGCGTCCGGTTTATTAGTCTTTACCATCTGATTAAACCAGGTTAAAACTTCCACATTTTTATCTGTCATATCGCTGTAATATTCTTTTGCCGCATCCAGACGGAAGCCATCCACCCCCAGTTCCTGCCAGAACTGGACAATCTTTTCAAATTCTTGCCGCACCAATGGATTTCCCAGATTCAGATCCGGCATCTCACTCCAGAATCTGGACTCATAAAACCAGGATGTTCCCTCCAGCTGATTGTATCCTGCCTGATTTTCCCTGGAAAAATTATAATAATCCACATATGGACATTTTTCACTGTCCGGCTCCTGTCCTTCCGGAAGTGACTGTAGATATTCCGATGCCTTCAAAAACCAGGGATGCTTAGAGGAAGAGTGGTTCATCGGCAGATCTATGATCACCTGGATTCCTCTTTCATGACACTTGGAAACCAGGCTTTTAAAATCATCCAGTGTTCCATATTCCGGATCAATGTCCATATAATCCATTACATCGTATTTATGATAGGTAGTGGAAGGCATCACCGGCATAAGCCAGATCATATCACAGCCCAGATCCTCTTGTGTACTTTCGTCTCCATCGTTTATATAGTCCAATTTATGGGACACACCGTTCAAATCACCGATACCATCCCCATTGCTGTCATTAAAGCTATACACAAAAATTTCATAGCAGGTATTACTTGTCCCATCTGCTGCCTGCACAGAATTTCCCATAAACATGGTCTGCATGCAAAGTGCTGCCACCAGTCCCTTGATCCATTTCTTTTTCATTCTCTTTCTCCTTCTTCCTGTATTCTGAGGGTGTTATCCCCATCATCTCACGGAAACTTTTAGCAAAATAACTCATCTCCTGAAATCCACACAGCTCGCCAATATCTGCAATCTTTTTCTCTGTAGTTATCAGCATTTCTGCAGCTCTTTGTACCCGGAACTGCTTCAGATAACGGATAGGTGTTGTCCCAATCGTCTCACGGAAGCACCTGAGGCATTCACTTTCACTGATCATTGCCGCCTGTGCGATCATCCCAATAGTCAGCGGCTCTTCATAATACTGCTGTATATACTGAAGCATAGACTTGATCCGTTCGCCGTTTCTTAATATTTTAGGCGATGGCTCATGACCAGATAGTGGACAATGGTTATACAACAGCAATATCAGTTTGGATAACGCAGCCCTTACCTGAAATTCATATCCCGGATATTCCTGCACCATTGCCTGCCATGCCTCTTCAATGGCAGCGCAGGCATCCTTATGCCATGTCTCTTCACTGTCAAAAATAACCATCTGAAGAGATGTATCTGTAAGTATTGGGTGCAGATATTTCTGCCAGAAAACACTGTCTCTCCCGCCGATCAGCCTTGGATGAAACACAAGGGAATGGAACCTGCAGTTTCCTTTTTCAGCATTCCAGGCACCATGCAGTACACCTGTATTGATGAAAAATCCACAGCTTTCCTTTACCTGAATTTTCCGGGAACCGGCTGCCGAAATTACATTTCCCTCTGACACTACCACAGCCTCCAGTTCTTCATGCCAGTGCCAGGCAACATTTGCCTGTTTCAGATCATCATGATAACAGGCAACAGGAAATACAGAAGATCCATGCTGTGAAAGTTCCTGACCTGTACTATCGATATTCTGGATACATTCCTGGATTGCCATAGATTTTAGTTCCTTTCTGATTCTCTGTGATCATACAATCGTTAGGTATTCGTAACAATTCGGTACCCGCACAGTTACAAAGCAAGCTACATTCCAAGTCATCTCTGGTGATGGATTTTTGGCGATTTTATCATATATTTATGAAGATTATCTTCTACTGTTTCCGATTTTATGATGATATAATCGTATCACAATGATAGGAGGTTGACAATATGATTCATTTATTACTGGCTGTTATTTACTTATCCTTTATCAGCCTTGGCCTTCCGGATTCCCTTCTTGGAGCTGCATGGCCTAAAATGTATCTTGAATTTGGAGTTCCGGTTTCTTCTGCCGGTATTATTTCCATGATCATTTCCATGGGCACCATTATTTCCAGTCTTCAAAGTGACCGGCTTACCAAGAAACTGGGAACCGGCAGGGTTACTGCGATCAGCGTAGGTATCACTGCTGCCGCACTGTTTGTTTTTTCTATCAGTGGTTCCTTCTGGATGCTCTGCCTCTGGGCCATCCCCTATGGACTGGGTGCAGGAAGCGTAGACGCATCCTTAAATAACTATGTTGCGCTTCATTACGCAAGCCGTCATATGAGCTGGCTGCATTGTATGTGGGGACTGGGCACATCCCTTGGTCCTTATATTATGGGATATGTACTTACCGGTGGACAGCGTTGGAACATGGGATACCGTTATATTTCCTGCCTGCAGTTTATGCTGACAGCAATTCTGGTATGCAGTCTTCCTTTATGGAAAAAAGTGGGTGGAAATGCTCAGGTGCAGGAAGAAGCTTCTTCAGAACCACTCCCGCTGAAAAAAATACTGTCTATTTCCGGTGCAAAAGAAGTGATGCTCGCATTCTTCTGTTATTGCGGCATTGAACAGACTGCCATTTTATGGGCAAGCAGCTACCTTGTTTTCCACAGCGGTTTTTCTGCTGAAAAAGCAGCAGGACTTGCAGCGTTGTTCTTTATCGGCATTACTGTAGGGCGTGCTCTTAGCGGTTTTATCACCATGAAGCTGTCCGACCCGCAGATGATCCGTATGGGACAGGCTATTATTCTGGCTGGTATCCTTATCATGCTTCTGCCAGTCGGCTTTGGCTCACAAGCAGGACTGCTGATGATAGGTCTGGGCTGTGCTCCTATTTACCCATGCATCATCCATTCCACACCTGATCATTTTGGAGCAGATAAATCCCAGGCAGTGATCGGTGTACAGATGGCAAGTGCTTATATGGGAAGCCTTCTTATGCCCCCTGTATTCGGACTGATCGCCCAGAACCTGAGTACCTCCCTGCTTCCTATGTTCTTTCTGCTTTTACTGATTCTGATGGTTTTCATGCATGAAAAACTCCTGCGACTGACTTAGTCAGTCCAGGAGCCATTTTTTGATTGCATAAGCGATCCCATCTTCATTATTTGAAAGAGTAACTTTATCTGCTTTATCTTTTACTGCCTCTTCAGCATTCTCCATTGCAATTCCCCATCCTGCAGCTTCTAGCATGGGCATATCATTTTCCGAATCTCCAAATGCAGCAGCATCCTTAATGGAAATTCCAAGGACCTTACAGATATCCTTCAGTCCTTTTCCTTTGTCAATCTGTCTTGGAATGATCTCCAGATAAAAAGCAGCTGTTCTTACAACCGTCAGATCCTCATCCAGATGTGCTGCGATCTGCTGCTGTATCTGAAGAATCTGTTCCGGGTCAACTGCCAGAAGAAGTTTCACAGGAGCAAAGTCCAGAAAATCGGACAGGTTATCAACTTCTGTACAGCTCATCCGGTTGTTTCTGCATTCAAATTCCACTTTATACCCTTTTTCATCGGTAACATAAAACTGCTTCCCATCATCCAGAATCACTGTTACAGGCAAGGTTTCCAGATAACGAAGAAGTGCTTTTGTTTTCTCTTTGTCCATGCTAGTCTCTGACAGAACACTTCCATCCGATGCCAGAATGATCCTGCCTCCATTGTAAGCCATCAGGATTCCCTGATGCGTGTACAGTTCCAGTTCTTCTGCCATTTCATAAAGTCCGGGAACCGGTCTGGCAGATGCGAGCATAAGCCTTACCCCTTTTTCCTGTACCTGCAGAAGTGTATTTTTCGTATCTGATGTGATCTTCTTTTCATCGTTTGTCAATGTGCCATCAATATCAAGCGCCAGTAGCTTTACTTTCATGTTCCTTACCTTTCTGTAATACCTTTGCCTATTTTTATAAGCTGGTGATATTTTTATAAACTGGTGATATTTTTATAACTCCTTGTAACTGTACAGTAATTGCAGGATACTCCCTGCAGTATAGTTACCAATCCTTGACTTCTCCGGTGAGCTTCCGAATATATGCTGCTGCATCCGGATACTTTTTCAAAAGTTCTTCCCGGTTACCATGTTCATACTCTTTCTCAGAATATGCAGGACACATGGTAGTTCCAAGCAGCGCCCATTTTCCCCCTTCTTTCAGGCGTGATCCCTGCCATACGCCCCCTTCAACCACATGCTGGGGTACCTGCCCCTTAAAAAGATCTGTTCCAAGAACTGTAAGCTTTGTACTTCCATCCGGCATAAGTTCACACAATTCCACTGGATCTCCCATATAGAAATGATACACTTCTTCTCCTGTGAGACGATGTAAATGTGAAAAAGAATCCTCTGTCAGAAGATAGTAGATCGCACTTCCCTCTGAAATCCCATGATCTTTTTTCTTACTTTTCCAGGTTTCTTTTACCATGCCGCCTTCCTGTCCCAAAGGCACCATATCTAATAATCTAATCACATCCTGCGCTGTCATATACGCTCCTATTATCCTTGCTTCGTTCTGAATGTTATTACTTTTCACGCTTTTCTATTTATTCTACATTGATCCAGGCGCCGCCAGTTCTGACACTTTCCAACACGCCCTGGCAAATCCTGGCGATTCTTGCTCCCCTGGCAAAATCCGGATAAGTTTCCCCTGGCCTGCCTTCCTGGACGGCCTGGTAAAAAGCCTCAAACATTTGTATAAAGGTTTCTGAAAATCCATTTCCAAAGGCAAAAACCTCCTTCCGGATCCCTTCGCCCTTTCTGGCTGTAAACAACTGATTGTTTTCCTCCTCATTCCACCAGATATTCCCGTCAGTTCCTGTGATCTCCAGGGAAAGATGATTGCCTCTTCCAGGAGATACTTCCGAAAGTACCACACTTCCCAGTGCCTGATTTTCAAATTTCATCTGAATAATGGCTGCATCTTCTGATGTTACTTCTATCTTGTCTCCATCCAAGGAAGCGGATGCCTGCACTTTTCTTCCGGTTTCATCCGCCTTTTCAGAAGCTTTATCTGGATACATCATACCGTCTTTTAAAATCCGGTGAGGCGTATAGCATGCGAATAAGGCAGATACTTCCTTAATCCTCTGTCCTGATATATATTCTGCTATGTCAAACCAGTGGGTTCCGATCTCGGAAACTGCCCGCATTTCTCCTCCGGTTTCCGGATGATATCTCCAGTCATAGGGTGCCGGAAGCGCTCCAAATTCCTGTAAATATGTTCCATGGATCAGGATCGGACGTCCGATCATACCATTCTCCACCATTTCTTTTGCCCTCTGGCATGCCATATGATACCGGACATTTAGTACCATTCCACAGATTTTTCCACTCATTGCGGCCTGTTCTGCAAGATCTTTTGCCTCTGTCTGTGACAGACTCAGCGGTTTTTCACACAATACATGTTTTCCTGCATCTAAAGCAGATTTTACCAGAGTCCCATGTGTAGTCGGCGGTGTGCAGATATGGATCACATCTGCCTCTGATTCCATGATCGCCTCCACTGAAGTTACCCATTTAGGAATCCCCCACTTTTTTGCAAAGGCTTTTGCATGCTCTTCTCTCTGACTCATTACCACATCAACAGACACATTACAGGCACGAAGTGCTTTCATATGTACTTCTGCTGCAAATCCTGTTCCAATGATCCCTGCTTTCATCATCTGCCTCTTTCTTTTACTATCTTATCTACAGCTATCAAGTTGTTACTGTCCACTTTGTTCACAGTATTTTATTGTTTTATAAATCCTCTGTCTTGGCTTTCCCTGTTCCCTTATCCCTTTATTTTTTCGGCTGATAGCGCATGTCCGAAACATTGTACACCGTAACAAAAGCTTTTGGATCCTGATTGTTAATGAAATTCATCAGCTTCTGATATTCTGTCTTATCTACAATAGTAATGATCTCATTCCTTTTCTGCATATTGTAGGCACCTATGGATTCGTAAATAGTAGCTCCACTATGCAGTTCTTCAATAATGAACCTGCGAAGTTCTTCTTCTTTTTTTGTGATAATACATACCCTTCGCTTAATATTGTGGTCAAAAATAAAATGATCCAGCACAAGGCCGTTAAAATAGGTTCCAAGAATACTCAGCACAACCGTTTTCTTATCATATACCAGTGCTGCGGAAAGAGCCACGCACATCCCGGACAGGGACATTGCCTTTCCCAGTTCCATATGAAGGTACTTATTCATAATCTTTGCCACAATATCCAACCCGCCGGAGGATGCATTTCTATTAAAAAGAATACTAAGTCCCACACTGACCACCAGGACATAGGAAAGCACATCCAGTTCCTGGCTGCCGGTCATAGAACCCATATCCGGAAATATCCTCTCAAACAGACCAATAAATACAGGCAGCATAATGCTTGTATAAACCGTTTTTATTCCAAACTCTCTTCCACAAGTGATAAAACCTATGATCAAAAGCACCACATTCAGAACCATAGTAATTGCAGACAAGGGAATTGGTACAAAATTGGACAGCACAATTCCAAGACCTGAAATACTGCTGACTGAAGTATGGCTTGGCACCAGAAAGAAATAAACCGCAGCTGCTATGATAGCTACCGCCCAGGTGAGAACCACCGTTTCTTTTATTATATCTACGTAATTTAATTGCTTTTTCATAATCAGATTCCCGGCTTTCCTCTATTATTCATCCATGAATTGTATCATATCCACACACAAAAGGAAACGTGTAGTGTAATTTTCGTTACTGTTAGTACATTGTTTCTCAAAACAAGTCCAGCATACTGTCCAGATATATTTTTTCCCTGACATGTATCTGATATTCCGGTTTGGTCATGTAATAGAGCAAAAATTCCAATATCAGGGCACTTCCAAGCCCTCTGCCTTCTATCTTAAAATTTGAAAATCCCATTGGAAGATAAATATTTCTAATATCATCGATTCCAATAAATCCCGGATTTTTCATAGCCTTGGAAAATAAATAACCCTTTTCTCCCTCCGGTGCCTTGCAGCGATACTCCGGGCAGTTTTCGCCCAGATTTTTACGGCTGACTGTTTCATAACAGGCTTTTCTGTTCCTGCAGCCGAACCAACAACATTCATTACAGAGAAATTCCACTTTATTCTTCTCAGCCTGGGTCAGTGTGTTTAACTGATCGAAGGTCTTATTTAACCGGAAGTCCAGCACTACATAACAGAAATCTTTTCTCCTGATTTCTTTCTCAAACTGTGTAAAATCCGTCAGAACCTTGGTGGTGGAAGAAACGAAATAGAATCCCGGATAATGCTTTTTAATATATTTCAGAAGCAATTCTGAATAAATGATTACACCATTTTGCGGTTCCGTGTTTTTCTCAAACAATCGGCACAGTGTATTGCATTTCCTATCCAAAAGATGTTCCTGGCGCAGAAGGGAATTGCTGAAGGTCAGCCGGGCAGAAATTCCATATTCCTGCATCAGCTCAAGTACCTCCTTAGGATCATTCTCTCCAAATCCTGTCCTGCCTCCTCCCCAGATACAGTCTGATGGAGCACCATATATAGAACCTATTTCACACCAGTCATAGAAATATTCCCTGTGTTCCCGGAATAATGGCAAAAACATCCGGTACAGTTCATAAAATTCAAACAACCCAGGCAGATGAAAATATGCTTTCTCTTTCATTAATTTTGTTCCTGTTCCTTTACAGATAAAAGCCTTACAACCGTAAACATTCTGATACATTATGTATTACATTTTTTAGAAAAAATTATAACACTGCCCTCTTTTTATGTCCACATTATTTAATCTTGAATAGTCTGCCCTAAAATGAAACTTTAAATTCCACCGCCCGCTTATGCGGTGGAATTTACTCTAA
>NZ_JAAITU010000036.1 GCF_013304385.1 Blautia glucerasea | reverse complement strand
GAACTCAAGGCTGCTTTTTCGTTTACACCAACTCCGATTGTTTCCTTAACAGTTTTTCCAATACATAACACGTACTTACATTATACTCCTCACCAATGCAAACCTCAATTTATTCTCCATCCTTTTTCCCGTTATTAAGCTTCGGGCAGTAAAATGCCTTTACTTCCACCCCATCTTCCTCCGACTCAATTTCCACATAATAATCCCGGATAAAGTATCCCGCATTATGCTCCTGAATGGCGTACAGCTCCAATGTCTGAAAATCCACCAGTACCAGATCACGGGGCTTGGGTTTTTGCGTTTCCTCACAGAATACCTCCATGCTTTCCACCAGCTTATCCAGGCATTCCTGACACAGATGGTTCTGTACTTTTTTCACATCGAAGATACTATCTTCCCCGTAATCCACCGATACTTCGGAAATCCCGTAATCCGACATCTGCTCCGTATGGAAAAAGCAGCCGCCTTCTCCTGTCCCGGTATAACCCATATGCCCGTTTCCCTGCGGGCCGGTAAGATTCCCGTCCTCATCATGATTCCGGATATGCATATCCATCACATACCAGTGATTGGTACAGATCACTCCCAGATCGTCAAACTTCCGGAAATAATCCATCATACTCCGTTCATCGCTTCCACACAGCCAGCACTGTTTTGGATCTTTCAGCTTGCTTTCTACTGATTCAGGCACCTTTCTTTCTACCGGGTGATATTCCTGCTCCTGTGTTTTTTCAAGATAACCTGTCAGATCCAGCCGGCTGATTCCCAGTCCGATCAGAATTCCTGACGCACATGCCAATAATCCCACATATCCCTTTTTCATATTATAGTCATCCTTTAAGAATTAGTTTTATAATGCTTTTAGGATTACTATATCAAATCTTGCAATCACTTTCATCATAAATCGCATATTTTTATGTGTTTTATTGCATATACAGCTTTCAAAAAAACTGCCTGCGGCAATTTCGCAGACAGCTTCTATTTCATCATCTCTTCAATTATCACATCCAGCATCCGAAGCACGCTTTCCTGCTTCTTCGGTGTGAGCCTTTCCAGCTTTCCTTCCACTACAGAAGTATGTTCCATTCTGGTAAGAGGAATCACTTCCTTCAGCACTTCATTCGGTTCCGCACCTAATACATTCAACAGCTTTACAAATGTTTCCATCGTAGGTGTTTTCACTTCCCGCTCAATCGCACCCAGATGGTTGGTACTGATATCCACCAGTTCAGCCAGTCTCTCCTGCGTAATTCCTGCCTCTTCCCTGTACCTGCGGATTGCCTTTCCCATTCCTTTCACACGCACACCTCCTCCTTCCAGTATTCACTAACGCTTAAAGCATTAGTCATGTAAATCCAGTATAATTGGTTGCAAATCACGCTTACAGTATCCATAAGGATTGCATTTATAACGCTTTTAGCGTTGGTCACATTTTTGGCACTCCATCGTCTGTAACTGGCACAGTCCTGCGATTGTAGCGGTAATTTACCCATGTTAAAATTGATATTGTCAAAATTATATGCAGAACGAAACGCAGCACTGCCGTATGGGAAGCCTCTCCTGCGGCAAATAAGCTGCGTTTTTTCTGTAAGATAGGAGGATCTTTACAATTTCATACTTTGATTTAGGACGCAGCCTGCATTGACCGGGCTGCGTCCTTTCTTGAGGCAGGAAAACCATAAGCAAAGGCAGGGGAGGTAATTCTCCTGCCGCTCTTATAAAAAGGAGGTACTTTTACGTGAAACACAAACTGAAAAACGCTCCGCCGGACACAAAACGGCATGTCAATTATGGCAGATGCCTGTATGCTGCATTTCTGGCTGTCACAGTCCTCTGCGGATACACACAGCCGGTTTTTGCCGCTACCATCTGGACCAAAGCCAATGAGATCATGAAGGATGTCTATAACCAGATTATCCTCATTTCCACCATTGCTGCAGTCGTAACGGCATCGGTTGCCCTTCTGATGATGAATTTTTCCAAAAGCGGAAAAACCGTGGACGAATCACGTGCATGGCTCAAGCGTATCGTCATTACCTGGGCGATCTTAAACGGGCTTGGCTTTATCATGGCTTACATCACCCCGTTCTTTGCAGGCGGAAAATGGAACGGATAGACGAAAGGAGATGCCACTATGGGAATACTTGACGGAATCGTGGAATGGATTGCCGAACAGGTCATGAACATTCTGGATCTGATCACCACTTCAGTCCTCGGTGCTCTGGGCTGTTCCATGGATACGTTTCTTCGCTACTTTCCTGCTGCCGAGACCATGTATCAGGTCTTTCTGGCACTGGGCATCGGGCTGATCCTCTTAAACTGGGTATGGCAGCTCTTTAAAAATTACTTTATGGGAGCCGGTATCGAAGCGGAAGATCCCATTAAGCTGTCCATCCGTTCCTTCCTCTTTATCTTTCTCACCTTCTATGCGAAAGATATTGTGGATCTGCTCCTGAAGATTTCAGGAACACCGTACAACTGGATTCTGACGGAAGACCTGCCGCCTTTAAAATTTGCGGATTTTAACTCCGTAGTCACAGTCATCCTGGGAGTCTGTGCAAATGGGGCGGTAGCCATCATTGCACTGATTCTGGTACTGATTCTGGCGTGGAACTACATCAAACTGCTCTTTGAAGCGGCAGAACGCTATATTCTTCTGGGGGTACTGGTCTACACAGCCCCGGCAGCTTTTTCCATGGGTGCCAGCCAGTCAACCGGAAATATCTTCAAAAGCTGGTGCCGGATGCTTGGCGGCCAGTTCTTTTTGCTTCTGATGAATGCGTGGTGCCTGCGGCTGTTTACTTCTATGGTCGGCACCTTCCTTGCCAATCCGTTATCCCTATAAGAAAGGAGGACCAAAATGAAACTTAGAAAGAAACTCATACCATTCCTGGTACTAACTGCCTGTCTGGTACTGTTTTGCTCCATGCCGGTCTTTGCAGCGGAGCTTACGGAAGCAGACGTGGAAGCGGCAGTTGCCAGTCAGGGAAAGGAAGCGGTAACCGGAAATGTCTTCGTCTGGTTCCTGTGTGCCATTGCCTTTTTAAAGGTATCCCAGAAAATTGATTCTTTTCTGGCATCGCTTGGCATCAATGTCGGCAATACCGGAGGAAACATGATGGCTGAACTTCTGATTGCAGGACGGAGCCTGACCGGTTCCATGCGTTCCCATGGTGGTGGCGGCTACCACAAAGCCTCTTCTCCCGGAAGTGCGGCTGTCGCAGGAAGCTTCCTATCCGGCGGGCTTGCCGGGGCAGTGGGAAGACAGGTACAAAGAGAAGCGGTCAATTCCGCAACCGGTTATACCGAACACAGCAGTATCGGAAACATGCTCTACCAGTCATCCCTGAACAAAGGCGGAGACTTTGCCAATCAGGTCATCAGCAACATTGCACAGGGAAATTACGGTCAGGTAGGTTCCATCAAGGGAGCAGACGCACAGAAAGCCTTTACTTCCTATATGGGCATCAATCCGGGCGGCGGTTCTTCCTATGATAATGTAGAAATCGGTGGCGGAAGGATCACCGGTACCGAAACCGGAAGCTCCGGAAACCGGGATTTTGCCCTGTACCATGCCGACCAGTATGCAGCTCCTACTCAGGGCTCCTACTCTACGGTACAGTCCGTGGATGGTTCCACCTGGTACAAGCAGTATGCACAGGATACGGTCGAAAAAACACCATATACTTCCGGCAGCGGCAAAGTAGCCTACAATGAATCCATTGTCCAGAAACTGCCGCCAGCCCCACAGCGAAAGGAGCGTATGTAACATGCCAAAAACAGCCTTGATGGGCAGTCCTCTTGCTGTCATCGGTACAGTATTCCGGCACAGGCGCACCCTTGCGAAAACTGGAGCAGCCGTCGGCGGTGTACTGATGCTTCCCATTCTGTTCCTTGTCATGCTTCCGGGACTCGTCTTCGGAGACCTCTCTGAAAATACCGGAGCACTGACCAGCAACACGGTAATCAGTGAAAATATCCGGGCTTCCAATCAGGCAATCGTGGAGGTGCTTCAGGAAAGCCATGATGCACTGCTTGCTAAGATCAATGCGGAAATTGCCAGACTCCCGGAAGGAGATACTGCCTCTATCAGCGATCCTTACGCTTCCAGTATCATCGTAAATGCGAACCAGCTCATCGCACAGTTTTGTGCCAGCCAGGATGACTATAAAAATATAAATATCAGCAAACTCAAAAGCCTGATCCGGGAAAACGAGGACGGGCTTTTTTCTTATGACGTTACTTCAGAAACGGCCACGGTGGAAGTTCCGGCGGAAGAGGAAAATGCACCACCCAGAAAGGTTACTTTTACCCGCCATACCTACACGGTCAGCTATGCCGGAGATGCCTACTTTGCAGATCACGTCTTTCATCTGACCGATAAGCAGAAAAAAACGGCAGACAGTTATGTGGAAAACCTGACCATGTTCTTTGGCGGCTCCGCTTCCGGTCTTGCCATGGCGGTAGGTGTCAGCGATGAGGTGCTGGCTTACCGGGCTACCATCCAGCAGGTCGCACAGAAATACGGCATGGAAGCTTATGTGGAACTCCTCATGGCAGTCATGATGCAGGAAAGCGGCGGGCGTGGAAGCGATCCCATGCAGGCGGCAGAAGGCGGCTTTAATAAGAAATACCCCCATGTCCCCAACGGCATCACCGATCCTGCTTATTCCATCGAATGTGGGATTCAGGAATTAAAGTATGCACTGGATAAAGCAGGATGTACCGGACCTACCGACCTGGACCGCATCAAGCTGGCGCTTCAGGGTTACAATTACGGCTCCGGCTATATCGACTGGGCAATGGAACGTGACGGCGGTTATACCAAAGAAAACGCCATTGCTTATTCGGATATGATGTGTGCCCGTCCGAACTGGCATTATGACCGGTATGGGGACAAGGAATATGTGGAGCATGTTCTCCGGTATTATCAGATTACCAATACCGGCGGAAGCTATCCGGCAAACGGAATGCAGATTCCGCACTATCTCCAGACCGATTACGGGAACATTCCTTATGGCGGCGGCTCCATCGCATCTTCCGGCTGCGGGCCTACCAGCTTTGCCATGATCGCCAGCTACCTGACCGGGAATACCATTACCCCTCCGGATGCGGTGGCATGGTGCGGGAATTCCTATTACAAGCCGGGAGTTGGAACCTACTGGAGCTACTTTCAGGCTGCAGCCAGTCATTTCGGCTGTGGCAGCGTCACACAGACCAGCAATGCCAATACGGTACTTCAGGCACTCTCCGAAGGCTGTCCGGTCATCTCCTCTCAGCGGGCAGGACTTTTCACCAGCGGCGGACACTTCATCGTACTCCGAGGTGTTACGGCAAACGGCAAGGTACTGGTCAATGATCCCAATGACAGTGACGCAAAGAACTATATTAACCGTGAATTTGATATGATGTCGGAAATCCATGCTACGGCAAATGCCTACTGGATCTTCGACAAAAAATAAAGGAGCCATTATGAACAGAACAAAAGTGATTCTTTCCATTTTTCTGATGCTGTTTCTGCTGCTTGCCGGACTGGTTCTCCCCAGTTTCTGGAAAAGCCAGAAAAAAGAAGCTTCCGGAAACAAAGGCAGGGAACCGGCAAAGGAAACAACAGAAACAAATTCTGATACCCCCATGCCGGAATATCTGGATTTTGATGCTTTAAAAGCATTTTTCTCCGACAGCCAGATTGCTTCTCTCAAAGGGCAGTTTCCTGTCTACCTAAAAGAGTATGTCAAAAAAGAACAGACAAGCATCACCTTCCTGCCGGAAAAAACCAGCTACCCTACCGAAACAACCGTCTGCCTGATGTTTTCACTTTCCGATCAGGATACGCTTCCGGTTACCTACCACACCCCGACGGGTGTGTTTTTATTTGGAGAAGACGGGGTACAGGTCTCTGCAGATACGACTGTTTACGAAAAGCAAACCGATGATTCCCTGCCGTCCCTGACTTCGCAGGACATTGAACACCTGCAGGAAGGCGGGTATCCGGATACTTCTGACAGCCCGGAAGCTCCGGACACAGAATCCGGCAGTGCCTCTGTGCCTTCCGAAGATGCGAAAGATACGAAAAAGGAGGTGCAGCCATGACACAGCCAGAAGAAACACCGGTTTCCTTTATCCCTTCCAACTTCATTGAGAAAGGCAAGATCCTAAACGGAACTTTTGACATCCGCAATGCCATAGAAAGCATTGTTCTTTCCCTGGCAATCGGTATCCCTGTTTTCCACCTGCCGCTGTCCCTGACTGCCCGCATCATCATTCTCTGCATGACCGCACTTCCAGCGGCAATGGTAGCCCTGATTGGAATCGGCGGGGAGAGCATCACTGCCTTTTTGATGAATGCCCTGCGTTTTGTAGTGAACCGCAGGGTAATCTGGAGGTCCGACAGTCTTCCGGAAGGAAAGCCACGCAGGAAACCACGTTTCAAAGAGCCAAAGACAAAGAAACACCGGAAAGCAGAAAAAATGGCAGAGCCTTCCAAAGTAATGGCATCGGCTCCCCCACAGTCTGAACCGGACGCACCAGCTCCGCCAAAAAGTAAAAAAAAAGAACACCGGCAGTTTGATACCTCCACCAAGCGGGGCATCAAAAAACAGGCAAAGGAAGATATCCGTTATCTGAAGTGGGAGCAGAAAGAAGCCAGCCGACAGAAAAAAGAGGCGGCGAAACAGATAAAAATACAGAAAAAAACGGAAGCCCGGAGACGAAAGGAGGAAGAAAAACGGGCAGTTTCCGAAAAGCGGGCTGCAAAAAAAGAGCAGAAAAAAAAGGTGGTTTCCAAGGAGGACACCTCATCTGCCACGTCAAAACCCGTTTCCCGGAAAAAGCGAAAGAAAGACCAGACCTTGGAGGATTATCTTCCGGTGGAAAAAATCGCAAACGGAATCGTCTATACCACAGACGGACGGTACGTGAAGATCCTGGAGATTGAACCAATCAACTTTCTGCTTCGAAGTGCCAGGGAACAGCAGGGCATTATCTACAGCTTTATCAGTTACTTAAAGATCAGCCCTGTCAAACTCCAGATCAAGATGATCTCCAAAAAAGCAGACATCAATAAGCATCTGGAGCAGTCCCAGCTGGAGCTGGAGCGGGAAACCGATCCCCACTGTCAGGAACTGCAGCGTGACTACATCCAGTTTGTCCAGAACTTAAGTTCCAGAGAAGCAGTATCCAGACGGTTCTTTCTGATCTTTGAATATGAACCATTCAACGCAAACCGAAAGGAAGAGGAACGGGAAATCCTTGCTGCTCTTGAGACAGCCTCCCAGACCGCCAAAACCTTTCTATACCAGTGCGGGAATGAAGTGGTCTCCCATGACAATGAGGATGAATTTACTACGGATGTTCTCTACACCCTTTTAAACCGTACCCTTTGTACGGAGGTTCCGCTTTCGAACCGGATCAGCACTGTACTGTCCGCCTATACAAAGGAAAATCGCATGGAGGAACTGGATCACATCCGGATCAACGAGTTTCTCGCACCGGAAAGTGTGGATTTCAAGCACTCCCATTATGTGCAGATCAATGGGCTTTACCATTCCTACCTGCTTGTGCCGTCTGACGGCTACAAAAACCGGGTAACTCCCGGATGGCTGTCACTCCTTGTCAATGCCGGGGAAGGGATTGATATTGATTTCTTTCTCCAGAAACAGCCAAAGGACAAGATTCAGCAGCGTCTCGGTCAGCAGATCCGTATCAACCGTTCCAAATTAAAGGATGCGTCCGATACCAACACTGATTATGACGATCTGGATTCTGCCATCCGCTCCGGATATTTTCTGAAGCAGGGACTTGCCAACAACGAAGATTTCTATTACATGAATCTTCTCATCACCATTACTGCTTCCACGTTGGAAGAACTGCAGTGGCGGATTCAGGAAATGAAAAAGCTCCTGATCTCGCAGGATATGAACTTACACTCCTGCTACTTTTTACAGGAGCAGGGATTTTTATCCTCTCTGCCGCTGGCAAATCTGGACAAGAAGCTTTTTAAGCTGTCCAAGCGGAACGTACTGACTTCCGGGGCGGCAAGCTGCTATCCCTTCGTCAGCTACAGTATCTGCGATGATAACGGAATCCTCTTTGGGGTAAACAAGCATAACAATTCCCTGGTCATTGCGGATATCTTTGATTCCAGGCAGTACAAGAACAGCAACATCTGTATCTTAGGCTGTTCGGGAGCAGGAAAGACCTTCACCATGCAGACCATGGCACTAAGGATGCGAAGAAAAGGCATCCAGGTGTTCATCATCGCTCCGCTAAAGGGACACGAATTTTACCGGGCTGCAAGGAATGTCGGCGGAGAATTTATCCAGATCTCTCCTGCCAGTAAGAACTGTATCAACATCATGGAAATCCGGAAGGTAGACAATTCTGTAAATGAACTGCTGGACGGACCGACACTGGATGCCTCCGCACTGGCAGGCAAGATCCAAAGGCTTCACATCTTCTTCAGTCTGCTGATCCCGGATATGTCCCATGAGGAGAAGCAGCTTCTGGATGAAGCCCTAATCAAAACCTATGCCAGAAAAGGGATTACACATAAAAATGAATCCCTGACAGATCCGCAGCATCCGGAGCAGTACAAAAAGATGCCCATTCTGGAGGATGTCTACAATGTCCTGCTGGAAAGCGAGGATACCAAACGTCTGGCTCATATCCTGAACCGCCTGGTTCACGGTTCTGCTTCTTCCTTTAACCAGCAGACCAATGTGGACCTGACCAATAAATATACGGTACTGGATATCTCCGAACTGACCGGTTCCAGCGATCTTTTAACGGTCGGCATGTTCGTTGCCCTGGATTATGTCTGGGATAAAGCGAAGGAAAACCGTACCGAAGAGAAAGCCATCTTTGTCGATGAGGTCTGGCAGCTCATCGGTGCATCCAGCAACCGGCTTGCAGCGGAATTCGTACTGGAGATTGCCAAGATCATCCGTGCTTACTCCGGAGCCGGCATCTTTGCCACACAGGATTTAAACGACTTCTTTGCTCTGGATGACGGGAAGTACGGCAAGGGTATCATCAATAACTGCAAGACCAAGATTATCCTGAACATGGAGGATGAAGAGGCACAGCGGGTGAAGACTATCCTGCATCTATCGGAAACAGAAGTAATGAACATCACCCATTTCCAGCGGGGCAACGGTCTGATCTCAACCAACAACAATAACATCACTGTGGAATTTAAGGCTTCCAATCTGGAAAAGGAGCTGATTACCACAGATCGGCAGGAGCTTCTGGAAATCCTTGCGAAACAGAAGAAACAGGCTGTGTAACTTTTGGCAGCACTGACGCTGCCCTTTTCATTTGAACTTCAAGAAGGAGGAGACTTATGTTACAGACATACAAATCCTATACCAGACGGACGCTGGCTATGCTGCTGGCAGTCCTTGTCGCAGTCGGCGCATTGTTTTCCGGCAGTTTTCCGGTTCATGCAGCCGACGGCACCATCAGCTATAAGGCAGGTGCCAATATCCCTTACGGCAGCTATTTTACCTCCCGCATGAGCTTTGACGGGAGCAATACTGCCTACTGCGTGGAACCACTGAAGAAAACACCTTCCTCTGGTTCCTATTCCTATGACCTTTTAAGCCAGAACTCCCCGCTCAGAAAAGCGCTCTACTACTTAAACGGCGGTTACGGCTACGATAAAGTCGTCAAGGATAAATATTTCAGTGGCTGGAGTGATGATAACAGCTATGTCATCGGACATCTGGTTGTCGCTTACATCTATGCCGGTAATTCCGCTGACACCGGAGCTTTCCATGGCGCCCCGCAGTCCTATATTGATAAAGCACTGGAAGTAGCCAGTGCCATTCAGGGACTTCCGAACCCGCCGGAAGGCTTCCGGGCATTCATCGTTCCGGGACAGGGCAGCCAGACCATTGCCGGAAGCTGGTATCAGGTTCCAAACGGCTGGATCGAACTGAAAAAATCTTCTGCCAACGGAAGCGTATCGGACGGGAATCCGAATTACAGCTTAAAGGGTGCTGTGTATGGGATCTATCAGGGTGAGAAGCTCATCCAGAAACTGACCACTGATGAAAACGGGTATGCCAGATCCGGCGAACTGGAGGAAGGCGATTATACCATAAAAGAGCTCTCTGCTTCCAAAGGCTACATTGTAGACACCAAAGCTCACAAAGTCACCGTAAAAGCAGAACAGACTTCTGCTGCAAACGTAACAGATATTCCGCAGAATAATCCCATGAATCTGGTGCTTGAAAAGCTGGATGCCGAAACAAAGAAAGCCTCCCCACAGGGAGCAGCTTCCCTTGCAAACGCAGAATTTACAGTCAAGTTCTATACCGAGCAGTCTGACAGTGATCCTGCGGAAGCTGGAAAGAAACCGGCACGTACCTGGGTATTAAAAACAGATGTTTCCGGAAAGATGCATTTTACCAAAGATTCCTTTGTAAGCGGCGATGCCTTTTACTATACCAGTGATGGCAAGACCGTCTGTCTTCCGCTCGGTACCATAACGGTACAGGAAAGCAAAGCCCCTGCCGGATACCAGCTCAATCCAACTGTCTTCGTACAGAAAATTACAGGTGACGGTAAGCAGGAAATGGTTTCGGTATACCAGTCTTCTACCATAGAAGAATCTGTCATCCGTGGCGGAGTGAAGATCCAGAAACGTGACAGCGAGACCGGAGAAGCAAAACCGCAGGGTTCTGCCACTTTGGAAGGTACTGTCTTTGCGATCACTACGTTAAATGAAAATCCGGTATTAGTAGACGGAACATCCTACACGAAAGATCAGGTTGTCCTTACACTTACTGCCGATAAATCCGGTTCTGCTGCAACTGCAAAAGATGCTCTCCCATTCGGACATTACCGTGTGGATGAAACAACTGCACCTTCCGGTTATCTGAACAGCGGAAAGATCTCTGTAGAATTTGACATCACAGAACAGGGAAAAATCGTGGAACTGACTGCAAAAGACAATTCCATCTCCAATCAGGTCATCCGCGGGGATCTGGAATTTGTCAAGATTGCTGACGGCAGCCAGAACCGTCTGGCAAATGTGCCATTTAAGATCACTTCCAAAACAACAGGCGAAAGCCATGTGATTGTGACAGATGCCAACGGTTATGCCAGCACTTCCTCCAAATGGAACAAACATACCGCAAATACCAACCGGGGTGAGTCTTCGGAAGACGGCATCTGGTTCGGCACCTCCAAACCGGATGATTCCAAAGGCGCTCTCATTTACGATACTTACACTCTGGCGGAACAGCGTTGTGATTCCAACAAAGGCATGGATCTTTTAACCTTTGAAGTCAAGGTTTATAAGGATTCTGTTCTGATACAGGTTGGAACTCTGACCGATGATGCCATTGAGATCGGCACGACTGCTCTGGATGCCGAGACCGGTACACACATGAGCCAGCCGGCAAAAGAAGTGGCCATTGAAGACGTTGTGGAATACGAAGGACTGAAAAAGGGCCAGAAATACAAACTGACTGGAACCTTAATGGATAAAAAAACCGGGGAACCAATCCTTGTGGATGAAAAACCGGTGATTTCTGAAACTGAATTTACTGCAAAGAAATCCTCCGGCTCCGTCAAAGTAACCTTTACCTTTGATGCAACTTCCTTAAAGGGAAAAACAACCGTTGTCTTCGAGGAATTATATCAGGATGAGATGCAGCTTGCAGTCCATACCGACATCAACGATGAAGACCAGACCATCTATTTCCCGGAAATCAAGACTACTGCGAAAGATGCGGACACGAACTCCAATATTTCCTGTGCAAAGGAAGAAATCACGCTGGTGGATACGGTTTCCTTTAAGGGGCTGGTTCCTAACCAGAAATATGAAGTGACTGGAACTCTGATAGATAAAGAAACAAAGAAACCAGTCGAAGCAGACGGAAAACCGGTGACAGCAAAAGCATCCTTCAAGCCAAAAGAATCCGCTGGTACGGTAGATGTTACCTTTACCTTTGATGCCAGCTCCTTAAAAGGGAAAACAGTAGTTGTCTTTGAATCCCTGGCTTACAAAGACAAGGAAGTTGCCGTACACACAGACATTGCGGATGAAGGACAGACTATTTACTTCCCGGAAATCAAAACCACTGCAACAGATGCTGCTTCCGGCACACACTATGCAAAACCGGAAAAAGAACTGACGCTTACAGACCTTGTGGAATACAAAAACCTGATCCCAGGCAAAGAGTACAAGCTGACAGGAACACTCATGGATGCGGAAACCGAAAAACCTTTCGATGTGGATGGCAAAGCTGTGACTGCAGAAACAAGTTTCACTCCGGAAGAAGCTAACGGCAGCGTAGAGCTTTCCTTTACCTTTGATGCCTCTGCACTTTCCGGAAAAACGCTCGTGGCATTTGAAACAATGACTTTTGAAGATCACGAAGTAGCGGTACATGCGGACATCAAAGATGCCAACCAGACCATCTACTTCCCGGAAATCAAAACCACAGCCAAAGACGGCAGTGACGGGGATCAGGATGTCTCTGCTTCCAAGGAAGCGACTATCGTAGATACGGTCACTTATCATGGTCTGATGCCTGGATCTGAGTACAAAGTCATCGGAACCCTGATGAATAAGGAAACCGGAGAGGCTTTGTTAAAAGACGGAAAACCAGTTACCGCTCAGGCAGAATTTAAAGCAGAAAAAGCTGGCGGCTCTGTGGAAGTTACCTTTACCTTCGACGCTTCTGCTCTTGCCGGACAGGATGTGGTTGTCTTTGAAAAGCTCTACTATACAGACGGAAAAACCGAGCATGAGATTGCTTCCCATGAGGATCTGAAGGATGAAGGTCAGACCGTACACATGACGGAGCTTCCGAAAGAACCGGAGACGCCTCCGGTAGCTCCGCCTGTAAAGACCGGCGATGAGACGCCGCTTCTCCTGTATGCCGGAATCGCCATAGCTGCACTTGCAGGTGCAAGTGTCCTGGGCATCGTTTACTTCAAACGCAAAAAGAAACATCAGTAACTCATAACGAAGACTCCTGCAGGCAGCTCCCACATGGAACTGCCTGCTTCTTTAGTAGGTGATGAATATGAAACACCCCCACTGCAAGACAGATGCCAAGCACATCCGTCATTTTCTGAACCTCTGTGAAGGGAACTGGCACTCCTGTATCTACGTCTGGTGCCGCACTTGTAACGCACAGGAAAGCTGTGAGAACTCTGGCTTTTTATTCCATCCGGATGAAACGGGAAGCCCCTGCATCCTCCCTCTTTCAGATGCAGCGCTTTTGTTTCCCCGGATACCGGAGCCAACCGAATGTACCGGAAGCATGAGCATTGCTGCTTTTACAGAGCTTTATCTGCCCTATCTGGCCGCTCAGAAGCTGCCTTTAAAGCCATGTCCCATTCCGGCACTGCTCCGGCTTCAGGAGAACCAGCAATATGACTGGTAACAAAAAGTTGCACTTTCAGGCTCTTATACGTACAGGATATGTAAAGAAAGGAGGCACTGCCTATGTTAAACGTAATTTCAATCATCCAATGTATCGATCAGGTCTTTACGAACCTGATATTTATTCCCATGATTTTTGTCCTGTATGTGAAATTCCGTCCGAAAAAGCCATGGACCAGAAGGCGCAGGAACACTTACCTGCTCTGTCTGGTACTGATCAGCTTATTCCTGCTACGGATTTTCTGTGAGAAGTTCATCTTTACACCGGTTAATTATCCACGTTTCACAGACAGCGGCTTATTCCCGCTCATCCGAGCAATTTTCTATCCCGGCATCTGAAAAATGGGGATTCGTGCCATTTAGTCCGAATCTGGGATCAGTATCCGCTTGCGTCCTATGGGAATTCATCACCTGCTTACTTACAATATAAGTATACAGTACGTACTGGTTATTCACGTACACGTTACGTATCGTGTATGTACAAGCGAGGTGAAAACAGATGAAGAAACCAAAAATCATCCGCTGCCCTTACTGCGGCGGAACAGCAATATTAAGAGATGCATCCTTTGTATATGGAACGCATTCTCATGGCGGACAGGTTTATGTCTGCTCCCACTATCCATCCTGCAATTCCTATGTCGGGGTACATCCGGGAACCAAGATACCAAAAGGAACGCTCGCCAACCGGGAGCTTCGTCAAAAGCGGATTCAGGCACATCGAATTTTCGATCAGATCTGGCAACAGGGCATCCTTTCCAAACCGGAAGCATATCGCTGGGTGGCAGATAAGTTCTGTCTGACAGATAAGCAGGCTCACATCGGACAGTTCAGCAACTATATGTGCGACCAGCTCATTCGGGAATCCGCAGATGTTTTAAAGAACAACCATATTCCCTTCCGCCTCCGGGCAGCCAGCTGAAAGGCGGTGATTGATGATGACCTTACCACTAAATAAAAAGCAAAAACAACTGGTGGAAAAATCCATGGATCTGGTTCCGATCATGATTCGTTCCATGACCCGCACCGCTGCCTATGTAACTGAGGAAGAACAACAGGAATTATGTCAGATTGGATATCTGGCTTTGTGCCGGTCGGCTGTCGGATTTGAGGAAGGAAGATCATTCCAGCCTTATGCCAAAACTATCATCCGTCATGCCATCTTTGACTACTGGCGGAAAATTGCCCGTGACCGCTCCATGCTCTGTTCTCTGGACGAAGCATCATCTGAAGATGAACATCTCCATTATCGTGATTTGTTTTCCTACGAGGATACACAAACAACTCACCCGGAAAAGGACACAAACCAGACCTTGCTTCTTGAGCATTTAACCCAGCTTGGCACCGGACAGTCCTCAACTATTCAGAAGGGAATTGTAGCCCTCTATCTGCAACAGCAGGGATATACCAGCTTTGACTTGGCAAAACACTACCAAGTACCAGCCAATCGTGTACGGGCATGGCAGAGCAAAGCACGGAAACTATTACAGCAGGATGATGCACTCTATGCACTTCTGACTTAACCTTGAAGGAGGGAACTTTTATGCTGACACTTTATACTGCTGTCGGAACCTTAAAATTTCAAAAAACGACAGGCGGAAAATCCATTCCTCTTGTAATCAACGATGGACAAGAATATGGACTATCGGATGACGAGCTGCTGCTCTGGAGCTGTCTTGCCTTCCAGATTCTGACGCTCCATGAACTCCAGGATGCCTATACCCTGCGCCAGATACAGAAAGAAGGTCCGAAAGGCTTATCCTTCCAACACTATCTGAACCGACTTTCCTTACGCGGTCTGGTTGTAAGCGGAATTGGACTGACAGGGGTGGATGCCTTATATCGCCTTCTCGGCAGTCTGACCATTATTCCCTTGAAGGATACCTTTCCCATCCGGCTCTTTGGCTGCGTTCAGCTTTATCTGGAAGGAACTATTGGTGCAAAAGAGTTTGGCAGATATTTAAAGAAGAAACCCTCTTCACCGATGGAAGATACCATTCTGAAGCTGGCTGATAAGGTATCCCTCACGACCGCTGAGCTTGTCACAAGTATGGAGCAGGAAAAAGTAATCCACAACGAATCGGATATTATGGATGAGTTATACACAGAACCGGAGACAACTTACCAAACACTTGTGGATGATGTCCAGATTCACCATACCCAGTATCCAGTGCTGCAGGCTATTGCTAATTTGTACCTGAATAAACAAATCACATTTCATACATGTTAAAGGAAGGAACCTTATGCCAAAACCATTTTTCACAAAGCTGGTTGCCATCAGTGCAATCGGCTTTTTCTGTGTACTTTTTGGGTGCATCTTCGGGATCGCCACCCATGACCGGCTCTTTATCCTCATGAGCCTCCTCATCGGAATCTGCAGCATCTTGCGTGCACTCAGTTTCTACCACCTGATCCATACACATGCTTATCTGTCACTGGACGTAAGCTGCACGAAACGGGAACAGACACTCTTCGGGAAAAACCAGCAATATTGGTTTGCCAGTGATAACGGAAAGGAATACGCCTTCTCACTGGAAAAGAATATCAAACTCCTAGAGGGACATCGGTATCGGCTGTACTTCCGGAAACCACAGCAGGGAACAGGGCAATCGATGCCATGTGCCGGAGATATTCTCGGATATGAAGAACTCACCGATCAACTGCCGGAACTTCCGGATACATCCGTTTAGATAGAAAATGAGCCGCCCGTACTGCATCACCCCTACAGTTCTGGCGGCTCATTTTATTATAAATAACCTCTCTTATTTCTATCAAACAATAGTGTTTGTATCCGCTTCAATGCCATGAGCATTTGCTCCGGGAATGTCTTAGTTAAACTTGAAAGAATTAGATTTTCATTCTCATTACACAAATATTATTAGATAACCAATTCAGAAATATCAATGCTCGTTTTATAGTTTTGTTTTACTCCGCCAGGAGAAGTAATAAAAATCGTAGCATATTCCCCATTTTCATAAAGGGTAATTTCTTTTATATCTTTTTCTTCATCTTGGTTCGTAGTATCGCAATAAAATTTTATGGTATATTTAGGGTTCATACCTATGCTTTTTTCTGTCTCTTTCCATGATTTTATATTTAAAGCAGAAATAACCTTGTCTATATTATGCTTATCATCATACTTTACCAGCAATTCCTTATTTGCGGCATCATATATCTCTATAACTTTTACACCTTTTACATAATTGTCCATTCTCTGCCTTTTTCCGCCCCGCCAGATACCTGTGCCAGTATTTCAGCTCTGCATACTCTGTGATCCGTTTCATGTAGACTGCATCATAAGCTCCGCCTACAGCACCAACCACCGGAATTCCCTGTAAGAACTTCATATACAGAAGCTCTTTTGACAAAGCGCCCGCCGTTTGTTCGATCTGCTCCTTATCCTGATACTCTTCCGGCAGTATTCCGTTTCTGATAAATTCATTTACTTTCCCGTCAATCTCACAAAGTGTATCCCCATAGGATACTGCTCCCCGGATCAATAATAAGATAAAATATTTTTCTTCCCTGCTTTCATAGCTGTATCCATACTGCAGAGCAGTCTCATAAATATTCTTTAAAATCATCCCTGTAAATACCGGAATATCCGGCAGACCGATTCCCAATACGCCCATCCCGATTCCAGACACACCGGATAGCAGTAAATTCTTTGTTCCCGTATCTCTTGCCTTTTTAGAAAAAGAGCGGAGGGATTTGGAATTCTGCTTTACATCCGCCATATACTGCCGCACCTGATAATCCTGCTCCAGTTTTGTCCGCTGATACGTCTTTTCAATAACCCCGGTTCCTTTCTCGAAAATCAGAGCAAATGCCTTCGCAAAAGCGGTATCCAATGTTTTCTGAAGTTTCGGCGGTATCTTTTCCTCCAGTTTCTGATTCAGAATGCTCTCCCTTTTCTCTGAACGCTTCTGAAGGAATCTCTGCTCCTGTACTTCCAGCTTTTCCCACTCCTTCTGAAGCGGTGTCCTTTTATCAAATAATCGCATCTTAATACACCTCCGCACCAAACGGCATCAATGCCAGTTTCGCCAGTTTAAACTGCTGTAAACCAAACGGGATTCCGATAATCGTCACACATAAAGCTGTACCCAACGCCAGATGCTCCAGTGCAAGAGGCAGACCGGATACAATCAGCCAGATGATATTCAAAAGGAACGAACCAGCTCCGCCACCATACTGCACCTCTTTTCCAAAGGGGAAAAAACTAAGCGCCGCAAATTTAAAACACTGCATCCCCACCGGAATCCCCACAACGGTAATACACCAGAGACAACCTGCCAGACACCAGCTCAGCCCACTGACTGCGCCGCCAAACACAAACCACAACACATTTCCCAGGCATCCCATATGCTACACCTCCCCATTCATCCGATTTTTCACATCAGCAAGTATCTTTTCTATCCGGTTGATGGCATCATCCACCTGTTCTCTTGCATCTGCAATCTTGCTCTGCACCATATAATCTGCCACCAGCCCGTCCAGAAAGAAATCCGCAAAGGAAAGGAAGCTGCCGATTTCCATGCGCAGATCCAAGGAAACCTGCACATCTCTTAATTCTCTCTGAAAACGCTGAATATCGCTTTTCGCCTGTTCCATCAACGCAGCTGCGTCATTCATTTTAGAATGCTTCACAAAGTCACTGATAAAGCCTCCTCCAAGCATATCAAAAATGCCCCAGTTTCTCGCACTTCCCAACTTATCCCTTGCTGCGTAAAGGCTCTGAAGCGCCCGCTCCCCTGCCTGTACTGCTTCCTGCATTTCCCGTTTCATCATTTCGTTACTCATCGTTTATCCTCTCTTTCTTTTTAGCAGACTATTGCGGCAGATTTTCTATATTTCATAATAAAAAAAGACTCCTATCATGACCTCTGCCACAATAAAAGTCTTGCTATCTCATTTGCTACGGGTATCTCTCGATACCGGTTGTCGGTTACAAAACCACCTCTTTCAAGGCGTTCAGCTACTCCCTTTTTTGCTTGAGATGAATATAACATATTGGAAATAATTTGTCAAATCATGCATTTTTCTTTTCCAACCGTTCCGCTTCTCTGGCAAATACATGCGAGATATCAAACAGTTCCGGTACATCTGATATGGTACACACATTCACACAATAATTGAGCCATGGAAATTCTTTTGTCATCTGATAAATAACTGCCATGGCTTTTGCTTCTGACATTGCTTCCACCGAATGATATCCCGATCCCTGAATATGCTCAAATCCGTTTGCTTCAAAAAAGTCCCTTACATCCGCATATGCATTATGCCAGTCACCTTTCGGATAATATTCCTTTAGTGCTTGTGTATTCAGGTCAAAATTGATGCCTTTCCTCTGTAAGCTGTCCATCTGTTAGTTCCTTATAAAGTCTGTAATCAGGTTCTCCTTTTCTGTTCCGTTATACCAGAAACACTCTAACAAATTCTCTGCAATTCCTACGGAGTTTTTCAACTGAAAGATTGCTGCCCAGAATCTTCCATAGTCCTGCTTGCGTCCCCGGTCAAGATAAATCCTGCTTCCAAGGGCTTTGACTGCACAGCTTAAATCCTCCTGCTCAAAAATCTGATCTGCCTGTTCACACATCTGATTTACCGTTTCCGGAGCGAGCTTGCTTGTATCAAATTTAAGTTCTACTTTATACATTATACTCATCCTTTCATACAACAAATGACTGAGTGACTCTTCTCTTTCTACTGTAATTCTACCATGAAACCTATATAAAGTCATTCCCCATTTTCACTTGCTTTAATATAAATTTTTCCTTTTATTTTGGAAACACAATCTCCACACAGAACTCATTCCCTTCTATCCGGGCGCTGATTTTCCCATCCATACGAAGTACCAGCTCTTTCGCAATTGATAAGCCGAGACCGCTGGAAGTCTTACTGCGTGCTTCATCCGCTTTATAAAACCGTTCAAACACCTGATCTACATTTATTTTTTCCACATGACATACTTGATTTTTTATCTGTATCCGGATGTTGTTTTCAACTTCTTCCAGTGAAATACTGATTTTCTTCTCCCCGTGATCCAGTCCGTTTTTTATGATATTCTGAAAAATTCTCTGGATTCCCTGTTCATTTCCGTTCATAAACAGCAGTTTATCTGTAATCTGTATCTCCGGTTCAATTCCTCTGCCCGTCCATTCATCGTAGTAGGAAAATATGGTATCTTTCAAAATCTTGTTGATACAGCAGGATGACATTTCCAGATGAAAAGAATCGTTTTTAAGTTTTGTAAAAGTAAATAATTCTTCCAGCATTTCTTTCAGGCTGCCGATTCTCTCCTGTATGATCTTCATATACCGTATCTGCTCTTCCTGGTCTTCACAGGTTTCCATTAACTGAAAATATCCGTCAAGGGATGTCAAAGGAGTACGGATATCATGTGAGAGATTTGTATATGTATCCGAAATCATCTCCTCTTTCTTCAAGTATTCCTTCTTTTCCCTTCGCTTCAGTTCCAGCCATTCGTTTAAAACATCTGCCAACTCACCAATGCCTCCAAAATCCATTTCTCTGGTAATCAGCATGTTGCTGTCGTGCTTCATCAGAAACGACAACTGGCGGCAGATGTCTTTCACCTGCCGCTGGTATTTCCAAAATAACATTCCTTGTACCAGTATCACTGCTATCAATAGCACGAACCCTAGTTTTATCATTTAGATATCTCTCTTTCTGAATACCCATGCTGTCAGTAATGTAACCACGATTCCGAACGCCGCCGCAATCACAACTGCCGTCAGGCATTCCTTATTGGTCGGTGACATGGATAAAAGTGCAATCTTTCCTGTCACTGTATATTTCAAAATCTGGAAATTCTCCACACCTGCCTTCTGGATCAAATGATTGATCACTCCGTATAAGACAATCATGGTATTCATGCACAGGCAGATAACAATCGTCATGCTGAACACGTTGCTGTTCAAAACCACCGCAATCGCCATACTGATTAGTACCAGTGCATAATGAAGCAAAATCTGAATACCAAAGTATCTCAGCAACTCGCTTCCATTCCCCCACTCCAGATATCCGAAGTACATCTGCTGTGCAATAATCTGAATGATGAAATAAAGCAGCATGGTAACAGTCGTATACACAAACAACACGGAAGCTTTGGAAAAGATCAGGTTTCTCCGGCTCCTTACCTGCCCGCCGATATTTTTAATATAACCGCTTCCTATATCTGCACTGGAAAACAGCACTGTAAAAATCACCAGAAACAACGCCACAAACTTCGCCTGCAGGTTTGCATATACCTGATCAAAGACCGTTACTTTTTCTCCCGGCTGTGTCGGCAGGAATACGGACATTCCCATATTGATGGTTTCTGGTTTCACTGTTTCTGCAATGCTTTCTGTCTGCTGTTGTTCCGCTTCCTTGTTCATCGTATCAATATCCAGTTTCGACATGGATGTGGAGAAGAATATAGCTGCCGCCATCACAATCCATACCACATACATACTTTTTGTCCGGACCATCCGGTACAGATCCATTTTTATCATATTAAGCATTTTGATTCCCTCCTGTCAGATTCAAGAAATAGGTTTCCAGTTCTTCACTGGTAATGGAAATTCCATTGACCAAAATTCCTGCTTTTGCCAGTTCCATATTGACATTGGCGCTTTCATTCAATCGTTCAAATATATGGATATGGCTCTTATCTGTAACCTGATAGTTGGTAAATCCCATTCTGTCCAGAATCGGGACTGCCTGCTCCGGATGGATTAACTCTATTTCAATCCGTTCACTGCAGCGTTTCATCAGTTCTTCGCTTGTCAGCTCCTGCAGAAGACTTCCATTATGGATAATTCCATAATCCGTTGCAATCTTAGATAATTCCTCTAAAATATGACTGGATATCAAAATCGTCATATTCCGTTCATCTCGCAGTCTCTGTATGGTATCACGCACCTCTGCAATTCCCTGGGGATCAAGCCCATTGATCGGTTCATCAAGGACCAGGAGATCCGGCTCCCCGACCAGTGCCAGCCCGATTCCGAGACGCTGCTTCATTCCAAGGGAAAAATGTTTCGTTTTTTTCTTTCCGACACCTTCCAGTCCGACCGTCTCTAAGATATCTTCGATGTATCCCTTTTTCCGAATACCAAACAATTCACATTTTATTTTCAGGTTTGTATATGCATTCATGTTGCCATACAGCCCCGGTGCTTCAATCAGACACCCCACACGAGAACGAATCCTCTCCAGTTCTTTTCCTTTACACCCGAACATCTCAATCTCTCCGGCTGTCGGTCTTGCAAGTCCACTGATCATCTTCAGGCAAGTCGTCTTTCCCGCACCGTTCCGTCCGATAAATCCATAGATAGCACCCTTTTTTATGTGAAGGTTTACTTTATCCACTGCCTTATGATGACCATACTGCTTCGTCAATCCATTTGTACTTAATAACAATTCACTCAATGCTTTCATCTCCTTTTCTTATCTGCTGTTATCATATCGGATAAATCCTAATCAAACGCAAATAAATAGTAAAAAAAGAGTAAAGATTAAGAATGCAGACGGTAGCCGATTCCCCATACGGTATCAATATATTCCTCCTGCGTTACTGCTTTTATCTTTTTCCGGATATTGCTGATATGTACATCCAGTGTCTTTGTCTCTCCCATATAGTGTTCATCCCACGCATATTCAAAAATCTCTTCTTTGCTGAAGACCTGTTTCGGATGCTCCAGTAAAAGCTCCAGAATTGCAAATTCCTGCTTTGTAATTTTGGGAAGCAGCACTCCGGCAATCCGGACTTCAAAGCGCTCACGGTCCAGTTCCAGGTTTTTATATGACACGCTTTTATGTTCCGGCTCCTGCTGCATATGGCGGAGCTGAACCTGAATCCGGGCAAGCACCTCCTGTATCTCAAACGGTTTTGTAATGTAATCATCTGCCCCACTGGTAAGAAGCCCGATTTTTTCATCCAATCCGTCTTTGGCTGTCAGGACAATAACCGGCGTATTGCCCTGTTTCCGAATCTGGGCAAGCACCTCTTCTCCTGAAATTCCCGGAAGCATCAGATCCAATAGAATCAAAGAAAAGCCCGCCTTATCCATCTGGAACAGCATCCTCGCTTCCGTCCCGGAAAAAGCCTGTACCGTTTCATACCCTGCTTTCTGTAATGCCGTATATAAAAGATTATTGATATCCGTATCGTCTTCTACAATCAGAATTCTGTTTTTCTGCTCCATTTTTCTCATCCTTCCATTTTCCGATTTAAACAATATTATATTGCACTTTTATAACTATGTCCAAAATTCTTTTGATATTATCCTTCCGCCTCGTCTACATATGCTATATATAGTTCCAATTCTTTTGACATATGCTATATCTTGTGTTAATATAATCTTGTATTTAAGTTTTTGTGCTGTCCCGTCATGGGAGTCTGGACCATTCATCCAGAAGCATATGCAGTTTAAGTTTGGAAAATCGTGTCATTATACTGCCGTTTTATACGGTGCTATAATGGCACTTTTTTTATTTTAATCTATTTTAACGCCCAAAGAGGCAGAAAGGAGAATTTTTATGTCAGCAATTTTAACAATTTTAGGGAGGGCCACAAGAGATCCTGAGATGCAGCAAGGAAAAAATTCCGGTACGGAATATGTTTCTCTGGACATTGCAGTTTCACAGCGAGGCCAGGATGGAAAGGAAGAAACCATTTACTATCAGTGCTATTTTAACAAGTTCCTTGCAGAACGCTTAGCAAAAGCAGGCGTAAAGAAAGGAACCGGGCTGATGATCTATGGTGATCTGGAGCTTCATCCGTTCATTTATCAGAAAGGAAAGAATGCGGGGCAGGCAAATGCCGGTCCGAGGATCAATGTCAAGGACTGGCACTTTGTACCATCCAACCGTTCTGACAGCAATACCGGACATCCGGGTGCAAACCAGAACAGCCAGCCGAATGGTGGTGCGGCAACGCCCGGTGCAGCCGGCAATGGCAGCTACCCAATGCAGGGAAATCCCAATGGCAGCTACCAGAATCAGGCAATGCCTGGCGGCTATCCACAGCAGGGAATGGCTCCTGCTAACGGTGCCTACACGCCTCCTGCAAATGGCGGACAGTATCAGGCTCCGCCAAACGGAACCGGTCAGCCACAGAGCAGCTACCCGCCGCAGGGCAGTTATACCGGAATGCCAAATTACGGAGGTATGCCGGGCAGTCAGCCAACTGACGGCTTTCAAAATGTGCCGGAACAGATGGCATCCCAGTTGCCCTATTAACTCTCAAGGAACCCTATGTTGAGGAATTGCATTTATCATCTTTGTGATGATGCAGTTCCTCTTTTTCATGTCCGGAAGCGGCGATTTCCCATCCAGCTTCCGGGCTTGTCTAAGAATCATGAATCAGAAAGGAATCAGCTCATGAAAAAATCAAATCGAAAAAAATTCTTACAGTTTGTCGTGCTTGTACTGTTTCTTGCAGCACTTTTCGTACCACAGGATGCCAACCGGCTTCTGATTGCAGGCATTGCCCTGATCGGTATCGGAGTCACGCTGTTCAGTTATCTTCTCCCGCTTTTCACGGAACGCCTGAAAAACAGGGAGCATAAGCTACGAAAACGCCCAGAAAGAACTCGTCATCTGGAAGGAACACCTGATCTGGAAACCATTCTCTGGAGACAGATCAAATTCCAGATTACCGGAAAGCTCAAGGAAGCCTTCCCGGATGCCACATGGGATTTTGTGAAAGAACCACCGCTCTCCCAGATACTGGATGGGGAACCATTACGGATTCGCACACGGAATACCGGAAGTTATAATTTTGCGGAAATTCTCATGGATGCCCGTGGCAGTCTGACGCTTCAGATGATGACCATTGAATCCTTACATAAAAAGGAACCGTCAGAAGGAAATCCGGATTCCAGACCAGCCGTTAATCCCAAATCATGGTATTCCCTGATTGGGAAACCGCTACTGATGGAATTGGTCGGTGACTTACAGGCAAGGGGCTATGAAAAGCTGTTTATCAACGAGCAGGGAGATGTCTATATTCTGAACGGCACTGAACCGGAAGTCCGGGGAAAGCTGGAACATTTCCCGCCCAAAGATTACTGGGGCGAATTGACGGAGATTTTTACTGAAGATGAATTGACCACAGAAGAGACCGAGCAGGCACTGGAACTGTCCTGGATCTCATAAGAAGGAGGAACGAATCATGGCAAATAACATCGTAGCAACCTGGGGGTTCAAACGCAAACTCCCGGAACCATTTGAGGATTATACGGACCATGCAATCTTTGATGACATTGCATCCAAATACTGTACTCAGCCACGGAAAAAATCCACGCTTCATGCAGCTACCCTGCGGGCAGTCCTTGCTTATCTGGAGCTGGAAAACCCGGTTGGCAGTACCCCGCCGGAAAAGCTTGGGGCGGTCGGTACCCAATCCAACAATTTTGTTGTGGCGGAATATCCGAGCAAAACCGGTGATCTTCAGGTGGTTGTCTACAACCAGCTAAACGGAAAGTTTTACGGAGGCTGCTATACTCCTCCGCCGGATGTGGAAAGCACACCGGAAAAATACGAATTTAAAGACTCCAAACAGTCCGGTGCGGCTCTGCTGTTCGCACTGATGCCGGTTTTTCTGGCAGATGAAGAGTGTAATGAAAAGTATCAGGAATTAAAAGCGCACCGGGACAACGGTTATCCCGATCTGGACGCCGCTGCGGAAACAGCAGCCGTTCTCTGCGACAACATTTACCGGAGAACCCGCTATGCATCAGGTCTCCCGACCGGTGGTGTTAAGATTGACCTTCCGGCAAACGGCGTATTGTCGCTGATCAAACCGTTAAATATCCAGAAGGGGGTCTATGCACCAACCGAAGTGCTCCATGGAGACTTTCAGGTGTTACGTCCAGGAAGTGGATTTAAGAAAGCACAGGCAGCCATTTCCAGAGATGATTTTGTTGGGAAATTTATCCTGACCGCATCCCGAAGGCTGTCTCCGGAAGAGGAGGTATCTGTTCCGACATTGGCAGAGTGGTACATCATCCCTCCGGAAATCAAACGGATCTGCGAACACGCAAAACTGACAACGGATACCACACAGCCGATGCGGAATTTTCTTTTACGGGGACCGGCAGGTACCGGAAAGACCGAAGGAGCCAAAGCCATTGCTTCCGCACTTCACCTTCCTTACCGCTGCATTACCTGTTCCGCAAATACAGAGGTATTCGACCTTTTAGGTCAGATTCTTCCGGATGTGGACGGAAAACGCACCCGGCTTCAGCGGCAGTACCCGTCTTTTCAGGAAATCCAGTTAGATCCCTCCGGTGCCTATCAGAAGCTGACCGGAAACTATGATGAAGAAATTTCTGCCGAGGACACCTACCAGAAGCTGATCGATACGATTTTTGATGAAATGCACAGCTATTATAAGGAACACACCTCCGGACAGAACTTCCAGTATGTGGATACGCCTCTAGTCGAAGCCATCCGCTATGGGTATATTCTTGAGATACAGGAGCCTACGGTCATTGCTAATCCCGGTGTACTGGTTGGACTTAACTCCCTTTTAGACCGCTGTAACAGCGTATATCTTCCAAACGGAGAAACCATCCACCGTCATCCGGATACGACCATCGTAATCACCACAAACAATGACTATGCAGGCTGTAAACAGATGAACCAGTCTGTCATTTCCCGAATGAACCTTGTGATTGATCTGGATGAACCGGATGAGGATACACAGGTAGAACGTGCCATGGCTGTTACCGGATGCAAGGATGCAAAAACGGTACGTCTGATGACACGCATTGTCAAATCCATGGCTGTCTACTGCCGGGAAAATCTCATTACAGATGGCTGCTGTGGCATGAGGGAGCTGATTTCCTGGGTGCAGTCCTACATGGTCTGCGGGGATATCCGGGAAGCGGCCCGTTACACGGTGCTTGCCTCTGCCTCTGCCGATGCTGAGAACCGTACGGAAGTGGAAGAAAGCTGTCTGGATACTGTGCTTGCTGCGTAGGACACGCCTATGAGAAAAGCAGCACTCACAGAAGCCCAGATCCAAAAGCATCTGGCAGATAATCTGTCTTATCTCCGGCAAGCCAAAACACCGAAGTTATCACAAAAGGCAGTTGCCAGAATCTTAAATCTTCCCCCGAAAACCATTATGAATTATGAAAATGCAAACTCCTCCCCGATGGCTTATGCCGTCCTTCGCCTTGCTGTGTATTACGGCTGCACGATGGAGGAACTGCTGACAAAAAATCTAAGAAAAGAAAGGAAGAATATCACGTGAATCACAGCCAAAGAAATTTAAAGAAACTAATCCGGGCAAAAGAGGATTCCATTGCGGATGAGGAGTTATTCCTCTCCGCTGCCTATCAGAAGTACCAGACCTCCCTTGCCAGAGCCGTTACCGGACGTTACCGGTATGGACTGCAGGTACTGCTGGACTGGGACATTTCCGAACAGGCAGGCGTTGCATATACCGACAATTATAAGGTACATCTCAACGCAGCGAACCCGATCACCCAGTCTTTCCCCACCCGTTTCTTACGTTCCCAGAGCCTGACAGGGCTCACCGGGCATGAAGTGGGGCACTTACTCTATTCTGATTTCACAGCCCACGCTGTTCATCTGAGGAGTCTGGAAAACGGTTCCTTCTATCCGAAGGAGCCGGAGCTATCCCTTCCAGCTTATCAGACAGCACTGGAGGAGATCAAAGAAGTGTTAGAAGAAAAGGACAAAGCCGGATGCCTGACACTGGCACGATGCGCCGCAACTTTTCAAAACATTCTGGAAGACATCCATATTGAAGACCGTATGTGTGAGGAATTCCACGGCACCTTCCGACAGGGGATTGAACTCAATAACCTGCGTATGTCCGAACAGATTCCTTCCATACAGGAACAAATTGACAAAGAATACCAGCCATTTTCCATCATTGCCAACCTGATCCTTTCCTATTGCCGGACCGGAAACATCAACAATCCCACCGGCTATCAGGGGGATTATCTGGATACCATTTCCGATTGTACCGATCTTCTGGATACGGCAATGGAATCGGAAAAAGGCACTGACCGGATGCTGGTTTCCAATGCGCTCTTAGCCCTGACCTGGAACTATATCCAGCCGCTCATCGAAAAAACACGGGAGGAATTGGAAATGCATGGCGAGGATTCCGCTGCCGATGCTCTGGAAGATCTTCTAGGGGATGAAGTCAGCAGCGGCGCTCCTCTTCCGACCGGAAAAAGCGGTGCCATTCCAAAGAATATCAAACCAGCTTCCCCAAAAGGAAGCGGGAATGATGAGGGCAATGCTCCTTCCGGTCCACGTACCAAAGAGGATGCTATAGAGGAAGCCAAACAGGTGCTTTCGGAAGAAGGCGGGCGCATCGCTCTTACAAAGACCAATACCATTCTGGATGAAAACAACCCCGGCGTCACTTATGTCAGTCAGTATCAGGGCAGCGGCTATGAGCATGCTGCAGAGGATCTGTTCCGGATCTTGAACGATGTGGCTGCAGAAAAGGTGCAGGAAGACTGTCAGACGGAACTGACCGAGGAACTGCAGAAAACAGCCAATGATATTCATTACGGCAATGCCCATGCAGGCATCCATGTTACCATCCATCGCCTGACCAGTGTTTCCGATTACCTGAAGAATGAATACCAGACAGTTGCTCCCCCGCTCCTGCGGGCTTCCAAAAAGCTGCAAAGCACCATCCTGCCGCTTTTGAAAGAAGAACAGCAAGGCGGAAAGCAGAAGAATCTCCTGTTTGGAAAACGTCTGGACTCCCATGCTCTCTATAAGACAGACGGAACCATCTTTACCAGAACCAGACTTCCAGGAGAGGAAAAACGTCTGGCTGTTGCCCTCCTGATTGACGAGAGTGGTTCGATGGGTTGGGGTGACCGGATGACACATGCAAGAAAGACTGCCATTGTCCTTTATGATTTCTGTAAAAGCCTCGGTATCCCTATCACCATTTACGGGCATTCCACGGATGCAGGCGGCGTTGCTCTTTACTCCTATGCAGAATTTGATTCTGTGGACAATGAGGACTGTTACCGGCTGATGGATATGTGCGACCGCAACGGGAACCGGGACGGCGCAGCTCTCCGCTTCGTAGCAGAGCATTTGTGCACACGCCCGGAGCTTCAGAAGCTGCTGATCCTGATTTCTGACGGTCAGCCAGCCGATTACGGCTACAGCGGAACGGAAGCAGAGGCAGATCTGCGGGGCATCAAGAAAGAATACGAAAAACGGGATGTCATCCTGTTTGCGGCTGCCATTGGTGACGATAAGGAAAATATCCGCAGGATTTACAAGGACGGATTCCTGGATATCACGAAACTGGAAGAGCTTCCAAAGAATATGGCACAGCTTGTCAAACAGCATCTCAAATAAAGGAAGGTGAATACTCATGAATGAAACTTATCAAAACCGGATTACCGACCAGATCTGCAAGATCCAGAATGACCGGGCACTCATTGCCTTTTATGACCGGCTCCGCTACGCACCACTCGGCAACTATGCACAGCTACATGCCAAAGGGGAATATCAGGAAAACGGGCATAAAGTACATTCTTTAATCTGCATCACCATTCAGGATTATTCCAACGGTACCGGAGACCGGAATATCATCACCCGTTTCAACCTGGCACCGGAACAGATCCAGTTCCTCTTAACCCGGATCACTTCCGGTTTTCAGGAATTTGAATGGAGCCAGAGCAAGATCTACGGCAATCCCGATCAGAACGGTTATTCCACAGCCCAGATGTTTTATATCTCCAGACATCCCTATGATTCCAAAGGGCAGCCTATGAAAAGCCCATGGAAAATCCAGATTGTAAATGGGAAAGGCATCAAAGCACAGAATAAGAACGGTGGTTCCTACATGCAGCCACGCAGCTTCCAGTCCGAAAAGACGACAGCCATCCAGCTTACCGACATGGATCTGTTCACGCTTCTGAAGCGGACGGATTCCTATATTTCCAACTGGGAAACGGTGATTGCTGCATCACTGATCAATAACGGAAAACGGATGCTGGCAGACCAGCAGAACAGTCAAATGCAACAGACAGCACAGGCTCCGCCTTACGCTGCCTAAATTTTCAGAAGAGAAGCGGTACTTTACTGCTTCTCCTCTTTTTAAGAAAGGAGACTTTAGTTATGAATATTGCACTCATCCGGACCATGGACTCTCAGGGGCGTATCGTCATCCCTGCAGAAATCCGGAAACAAATGAAGCTCTCAGACGGAGATGCACTGGAACTGGAAAATGTGGGAATGGAGCTGCTTTTACGCAAATGCCCTACCCACTTAAACGGAAAAGAGGAAATGGCTTCCTATCTTTCCGTCCTCTACAGTGTCATCCACTGTGGTATCGCAATTTGCAGTGAGGCTCACATACTCGTATCTGCGGGCATCTATCTTCCGGAAGGCACTCCCGTTACAGAAGAACTCGCCGAATTGGTTGCGGACGGCCAGGAACTGATCTCTGCTGAGAACTACCCTGTCTACCCGGTATCCAACACCCGTCAACCGGTTTGTGCTTTTTTCCCGATTTTAAGGGAAGACAGAGAGCCGCTGGCACTTCTTCTCTGTTCCAGAACCGGACAGCATTTATCCGAGATGGAATTGGGATGCGCTAAACTGGTCGCTGCCGTAATTGCAAACAAAATTAAGTAAGGAAAGGAGCGTGAAATCAATGAAGAATACAAATATAACCTTACACACCACCCAAAAGAAAGAATATGTCCTCACCGGAATCCTGTCCCTGCCCCTCCATCTGGGAGAACGGGCGTGGATCTATAGTTATAACCAGACCTTTGCTACCAGTCCGGTGCAGAGTATTCTGGAAGTATCCGAAAACGGTGTGGTATTTGAGACCTGCAACAGTATTTACCGTCTCAGCTACACCCGTGTTCCGATGGAGCTGGAGGCGATGTGTGCTTGACAAGAATGGAAGAACTGGAGAGCTGCCTTTCGGGGCTCCTCTCCACCTTAAAGAAGAACCGGGAACATGTGCCTCTGGAAGTGCTGAAGACACAGTATAAGCAGCCGTATGAAGAACTGGTCAGAAACATCAACCTGACCGCTTCTGCCTATGCAAAATCTGTGCTGCTCCACCGGCTGGTCCTGAATCCGGATGCAGATGTGGAGGAACAATGTACCGTCATCAACCAGATGATACAAACTTCCGGGATGCTGAAGAAAATCAGCTCCTGCATGTCCAAAACCTATGATGTAGGACAGATATATCCTCTGATACTGGAACTACGCCATATGGTCGAACAGGCACTCTGGCCCTATGTGAATCAGGCAACTTGTCTGGTCGCAGATCTGGATGATATAGAAAAAGAACCGACAATTTACAATTTTTTGACACATGAAGTTTATGAAAATGATACCTGGATTCACCGAGAAATCGACCTGCGCTGGAAACTACTGGTACATCTTACTCCCGAACAAAGAGAATCCGTACCACCAGCCAATCATAGTATGAATGGAGGAATTTACCATGAAAGAACAACCATCTAATCCTTGCGAGAAAGTCTCATTTATTTTGACCTATGACCAGCTTGAAGCTGCTTATAACATCTACCGGGAACAATTTATTTCCTGCGACTTCATCCGCCGCTCCATGGAACGTCTGGAGGAAAGAATCGGACTCTGCAACCTTCCATATGAAACGCTGCGTGATGATCCAAGCCTTCTTCATGAAGCATACCTGCAGTTTCTCCGACTGGAAGACTGCAATGTGGCTTATAACGACACGCTGGAGCAGGTAATTGATGCAATCGAACAATGGCTTGCCTCTGGCACCTTATCCCCTGTAAACCTTACGGTTTCCAACCAGAATATGGGTGAAACTTTTGGAACGGAGGTGGATGTGTAATGGCAAATATCTGCTGTGATGATGTGATCTTTTATACAGAAGGAAATCCGGAAGGACTATATGACTTGTGGGAGGACCTGGAAACCTACATCATTCTGAACCAGAATCCTGATTTATGCTGGATTGGCAATTTATTTTCCCACAAGAAAATAGATTCCACCGGAATATCTCTTCGTGGAAATGTCAGCTACATGGAATGGAATGATACGTATATTCTACTTTCTTTAGAGACAGCATGGACTCCACTTTATGAAGCATATCAGGCGATAGCCGCTGCATATCATGTTCCCTTTGTGATGCAAAGCATAGAACCTGGAGAACGAATTTATTATAACACGGATGAAGCACACCTATTTTTCCCTGACCGATATTGTGTCCGCTTATATGAAGAAAGCCTATTGACTCCATGTGGCTTAATAATCGGAGAAAAGCTGGAAGACGGTGAACCATTTGAAACGGAAACAGACGTATTAGAACGATTCAGAGATTGCGGATATCCAGCAGCTACACTAAAAGAGTTGGAGCTCATGTTCGATGCGGATGAACTTATTATTTTTGAATTTACAAATCCATATTTGGATCTGGAGCAGAAAAATGCTTGTGCATGAAACTTCTCCCCTCCACACCAAAGACGATTATCATCAGATTTAAAGGAGGAACACCATGACTGATTTGGAACTGGATGTCTGGGATGCATGGCTCAGGGAACGTCAGGAACATCTGGAAGAAACCCTGTCCAATATCTCACCATCGGAAGAACCCTGCAGATATTACCTGCTAACCGGATATATTCAGGGAATGCTAGAAGCTCTTACCATGCTTACGACTGTTGAGGATGGGAAACGCTTCAAGATCAAACTGGAGCAATTTCGCCAGAATCTGCTCCTCTCTGGAGATTACGATGCTACCGGTAACTATAAACAGGCAGTGAAGAAAACTGCTGTTTAAATACTTCGAGCCGCCCAATCGGACGGCTCTTTTTATGCCCGAAAACGGTAGCCTACACCACGTATCGTTTCTATGTAGTGCGGTTCTTCCGGATTTTCTTCTATTTTCTTTCTCAGATTCTTGACTAACCCATAGACACGGTTATCCACTTCTGACTCCACATCCTCATAAATATGCTGGTAAATCTGTTCTTTTGTAAATACCCGATTGGGGGATAAGGCCAGATAAAAAAGCAGGTCATATTCATGTCTGGTAAGTTCCACAACCTTACCATCTTTGATTACGCTCCGCTGAAGCTGGTCTATTTCCAAACCTTGGAATGTCAACTTTTCAGAATTTGTAATCTCCATAACTTCTAACGTACTTTCGCAGGCTAGAACTGATTTAATTTTATTCAGGATTCCCTCTTCGGAATCAGAAATGGTAAGAATCATCACTTTCCCATAACATCACCTGCTTTTCTTAGCATTTAGCTTTCACTCCTCATTAACAATGTTTATCGATTGGTTACATAGATATATGCATCTTCCAAAGTTACGTCACAAGCTATACATCCACTTTCTGACGGCATATTCTCCCCTAACAGTCTTAATCTAATTCCTTCCTCCGTATACTGCTTACTGGAAATATGATATTTTCTTTCTAATTCTCTTGCAAGGCTTTCGTCCTCTGTACAGCATTCCCATACATGCCCTCTTGCCTTATTCAATAATTCCCTCATTGTTCCTGTATAAAGGAATCTACCTTTTTTCATAACCGCAAGCTGATTACAGGTTGCCATCAGATCCTCCACCACATGCGTTGAAAATAATACGGTGCGTTCTTCTGCAAAATCTACCAGTAAATTACGGATACGGATGCGTTCCTCCGGATCGAGCCCTGTTGTTGGTTCATCCACAATTAAAAAATCCGGCTCATGGAGTAATGCCTGCACTAATCCAACTCTTCGCTTCATTCCACCTGAAAGCTGCCGCATTTTCTTTTTCTGATGGTCTGCAAGACTGGTCTTCTCCAGATAGTAATCAATCCTTTTCTTGCTTTCTCTTTTCTCAATTCCAGCCAGATCTCCCATATACTCCAGACATTCTCGAACAGTCAAAGACGGATACAGATCAATTTCCTGTGGCAGATACCCAATCTTTTTCTGTATCTTTTCGTAATTTGCTTCGCAATATAGCGTACCATCTAACAGAACTTTTCCACTTGTGGGTGCAAGCACCGTTGTAAGCACCCGCATCAACGTTGTTTTTCCTGCACCATTTTCACCTAACAGACCAAATATCCCATGTGGGATTTCCAGATCCACATGATCTACCGCTGTCACTCCATTTTTAAATGTTACTGTTAAATCGTCTATTCTTATACTCATAATCTTACCCTCTCTTCTTTAATATCTTAGGAACAAATGCAAGCATCATCCCCGCAAATACCACGCACAGCACCTTCCCGCCAAGCCATCTCCACTCTGTCAGCTTACCGAAATCACAAGTTCCGTAGGAAAATGGTCCCCAGTTTTTCAAAAACTGAGTTGCCTTTCCGGAAATAGAGAAAAACCAGAAAAGCAGCACGACACCCATACCAATCCATCTGTTTCGAACCAGATTGCTGACAGTTACGGAAAGCACACTCCAAAACAAAACAGTTCCGGGAATCGCAATACAATAAATTCCAAACAAGGCACCGCCATCTAATTCTTCTGTCAGATTCACCGGTTTCTGCCAATAAAAGAGTCCATATGCCAACAAACTGATTCCAATCAGATAAGCTACCTGCACAAATAGTCTTTTATAAACTACCCCTGCCTGCTTTTTTAGATTATAAAGGCAGAATACTTCCGAGCGTTTGCTCTGCACTTCCACCAGATAAGTATCTGCACAGAAAACGACTGCCAGAAGCGAAACAGCTCTTTCTACTGCCTGCCCGATTTCATTCGCATATACAACAGGCTGGATTGCACTCAATATCACAACAAAAGCGATTGAATATGCAATTTTATAATATGGCATACATATTTTTACTTCTTTCTTCAATATACTCTCCTCCTTTTCCACATCCACACCGCTATAAACATGAGCAGTATGGATGCTGCCACAAGAAGCAGTTGATTGAGATATACCTGATGTGGCAATTCCGTTTCAAAAAAATTCCCCGGAAATCGAACCATAATAGAGAATGGTCTTGCATGACACTGTCCTTTGCTATCCCATGTCAGCATATTAGAATAAATGATATAAAGAACCAGCGCCGGAACCGCTGGAAGCGGATTCTTAAACAGCAGCGCTGTAACCGCATACACACAGCAGATCATCAGGATGTTCGGCAGGACATACAGGATCGAATTCTGAACAAAATCCAGTATGTTCATAGCAAATCCTGATTTTACTGCCGTGGCGTAACACAAAATGATAAATACGATATTCATAATGACCAGTGCCGCCGTCATAATGAGAAATCCACTGCTTATTTTCCCGGCAATATATTGAAAAGCCGTCATCGGTTTGGTGTGCAGCAATTCATAAGTATTTTTCCTCATATCCTGGAAAAATAAAAACGCCAGCAGAACCGTTGCAAAGAATGCCATATGCAGGCTTGCAAAATCTGTAAATTTTCTTCCGAAATAATAGGAGAATGGATGTTTCTCAAGATTTTCTCTGATATACCGGTTGACTTCCTCCGGGCTTCCCTGATACCATGAAACGTCCTCATACACATAATTGGCACCATTAAAGTGGTATTCCGTTTTCAGATACTGACACGCCTCCGTAATCTTCATCTGTTTCATCTCAGATATCACTGCCTCCGCCTCTACTTCCGACATGCCAAACCCATTCTCTGTGTCCTGAAGTATCTTTACAATCTCTTTCTCCCACAGTTCTCTCTCCTTATCCGGTGTTGCCGGAATACATCCCTCCATAACATCCCCATCGGAGGCCATTTTTACCTTCCTGAAGGTTTCATCCGACTTCACGTAATGAATGGACAGATAGGGTGCAAGTGTCTGGTACATACTGATTAAAACAACAATCAAACCGATCCAGAATATCGGATTTTTAAGATAATTTTTCAGATTCCTTTTTATGATTGCTTTCATAAGTCATCCCGCCTTTCTTTTTTCTACAAACAGCATAGCCTACAAATCACAACAAAAAAACAACAGCCATTTATTTCTGCTGTTGTTCTTCTAATACATAATTTTTAAACACTGCCTCAACTTCCGCACCGCCATCTGCTACATTTTTTATCAGCAGTTTCCCACCATGCCGTTCGCAGTAGATACGGCTGATATACATACCCATTCCAAAATGCTTTAAGTCATCCTGTGGATTCTCATGATAAAACGCCTGTGTCACCCTGTCGATATTTTCCTGAAATCCAATTCCGTCATCCCTGATACTCATTTTCAGATATTGGGGTGTCACTGTCAGCTTCAGCCTAACTTCCTGATTGGCATAGCGGAATGCGTTAGCCAACAGATTATCCGCTACTTCCATGATGATTTCCTCATCCGCAGTCAGTATTTCAGATTCTCTCACTGTCGTCACTGTAAAATTCTTTTCTGATTTTTCCACCACGACTTCTGCCAGAGCTTCTATCTGGTTTATCAACTGCCGGATATCTACCACGGAACAGTTTAATTCCCGTTCTTCCAATTTCGTCATCTTCCTCATACTATCAATAAAATGGTTCATCCGTTCAATCTGAAGCATACCGCCCCTTAACATCTCCATCATTTTCTCTTGATCAAGCATATCTTCCGGAACAAATTCCAAAAGCATTTCCTGATATCCCCGCATGATTGCAAGCGGCGAGCGGATATCATGGGCAATCGCTGCACGCAGTACCCGCTCATCTTCGATCATCTGCCAAAGTCTACGGTTATTTTCTTCCAACTGCCCACGCATCCTTTCAAATTCCCTGCACAGCATCCCCATCTCGTCCTCGTTCTCATAAGCCATATGAAAATCCAGATCTTCCTCCGCAATCATCTGTGATGCCATCTTCAGTTCCTGAATCGGTCTCTTTAATTTATTTTTGTAAAACAGGCTGACCGCAATTCCACATCCGGCAAAAGAAAAAAGCAATACTCCGTACGTCTGAAGGAAATCACAGGTTTCTGAAATATGCCAGTCCATTCTGCTCATTTTACTCTGATTCGGTCTCGGTACCACTACCTCAAAATTTTCATTGCGGTCATTCATTGCCTGATAATACTCGTCCTGATCCACGTACTTCCACCAGACCTCCTCCTGTATCTGCCCGGCAATCTCAATAATTGACACAGAAAGAAAAAAAGTGACAATCAAGCTGAGTATCGTATATAAAACCATTGTCTTTTTCAAGGATAAATTTCTTATCTTTTCCATCGATACCCCATCCCCCATACTGTCTCAATGTATTCTGTCTGCGTATATTCCGCCAGTTTCTTTCTCACTCTCCGGATCAGTTCCGTAACAACACGGCTGTCACCTTCCGCATCATAACCACACACCTTTTCGTATATCCGCTCCCTGTCAAAAACCTGTCCTGGATTCATGGACAAAAACTCAATGATTGCATATTCCAGCTTCGTAAGCTCCAAATCATTTTCACCGATCTGAACCCTCTTTGCTCCATAATCAATACTGAGGTCTCCGTGGAATCTGTATTCAGACTTCCCTTTATGACGCTCCTCACGCTTCAAATGTGCAATAATACGAGCATCCAGTTCTTTCAGACTAAACGGCTTCAGTATATAGTCATCCCCACCGGATAAAAGCCCGTTTACCCTGTCCTGCTCCTCCACTTTTGCCGTCAGGAAGATAATGGGACAAGTTACTTTGCCCCGGATACGTCTGCATACTTCTAATCCGTCTATTTTAGGCATATTGATGTCCAGCAAGATAATATCCGGTTTCTTATGGATTTTTTCCAAAGCATCTGTGCCATCTTCTGCCATCATTACATCATATCGTTTGATTTCAAAATAGTTCTTTAACATCTTTAATAATTCGATGTCATCATCCACGATCAAAATTCTATATGCCACTTTTATCACCTCGTTTTATCAGTATACAACGAAAAAAACAATAAATAAACAACAAGAGAAACACTTCGAGCCGCCCATTGCCGGACGGCTCCTTTTATGCCCGAAAGCGATAACCAACACCACGTATCGTTTCTATGTAGTGCGGTGTTTCCGGATTTTCTTCTATTTTCTTTCTCAAGTTCTTAATCAGACCGTAAATTCGGTTATTCACTTCTGACTCCGCTTCCTCATAGATATGCTGATAGATCTGTTCTTTCGTGAATACCCGATTAGGAGATAAAGCAACCACAGCGATTTGCTTCAAAAGTCTCTTTCGCCTGGTATACCGTTTATAACTTCTCATGTTTATCACCTTCAATCTGCTTTCAAATTTAATAATCTATATTTTATGACAATTCAGCATATAGAAAAGTTAGTTATTCGTGAAAATTATTTTTAAATTTAGAACTTGCATAACCACTACGATGTAAAAACAGTTTAGAGGCATTTATGACAGAGATTGATTTTATCTGGTTTTCGACTTTCTCCACGAAAGTGGCAAAAAATACCTGGCTACGAATTCCTTCGCTTAGGGCAAATCTGAAATCCTGAACGCTTTTATTCCTGTAGCCGACAAATTTGTCATCAACATAAGGCAAAAGCTTCATTGAGGAATCTATTTCATTTGACATATACTACATCTAGTGTTATACTGTTCTTATATCAATTATTTGTGTCAATCCGGAAAGGATTTATCACACGCAGTTTAGGTTTGAAACGTAGTCAGGAGTTTTCCTATGCCCAACAAGCAGCAGGGACTTCTGGCTTTTTTTATTTTGCAGGAAACTACATCTATTTTGAGAATGAACATAAGCGTCATTCTCTTTTTTTATGCCTGAACGCAGGGAAAGGAGGATTACGGAAACAAATGATTCCGGAACTGGCACGCCACAAAAGAAAGGAGACTCTATGTCAGTCAAAAGAATTAAGAATCTTGTAAAACAACTCAATGAATACCGTCATGCCTACTACAATCAGGATGCCCCTCTGGTATCTGATGCCGAGTATGACCGACTCTTTGACGAACTGAAGGAACTGGAGGAACAGACTGGTTTCATCCTGTCAAATTCTCCGACACAGACGGTTGGATATTATCCGGTCAGTGAACTTGCCAAAGTCACCCATCCGATTCCACTGCTCTCGCTTGAGAAAACAAAACTGATTTCAGAGCTTTTAGATTTCATGAAAGGACAGGAAGTTCTCTTTATGCTGAAACTGGACGGTTTGACTACCAAACTCATTTACGAAGATGGCAGACTGATTCAGGCTTCTACCCGTGGAGATGGTGAAGTGGGGGAAGATATTACACACAATATCCCGGCATTTTTAAATGTACCGCTTACCATTCCACACAAAGAACGTCTGGTCATTACCGGTGAGTCTTTTATACCAACCAATGATTTTGAACGTCTGAAAGATACTCTGCGTGATGGAAATGGAAAACCTTATAAAAACGGACGTAATTTTGCTTCCGGATCAGTACGAAGTCTTGATCCGAAGAACTGTATCGGACGTTGTGTTCGCTTTCTTCCGTTCAATGTATTAGAAGGAATGGAGGATGTTCCCTTCCCGGACAGCAGAGCCTGCAAATTAGAAGGTTTAACACACCTGGGCTTTGGTTACTGCCCGTTTTTCTCAATTTCAGGAACCGGACTTTCAAAAGAATATGCGGAGAAATTCATTCAGGAATTGGTATCCACAGCAGCAAATTTACATCTTCCTATCGATGGCATTGTCATGATTTTTGACAGTCTCAGCTACTCCAAAAGCTGCGGAAAAACCGGACACCACTATAAGGACGGCCTCGCCTATAAGTTTGAGGATGATACCTACGAAACTTTCTTGCGTGAAATTGAATGGACACCGACCAGATTCGGAGAGATTGCTCCGGTCGGCATCTTCGATACCGTGGAGATTGACGGCTGTGATGTTTCCAGAGCTTCCCTTCATAATCTGACCTTTATCAAAAATCTGGAGCTTGTACCCGGATGCCGGATTCTTGTTTCCAAACGAAACATGATCATCCCACATATAGAGGATAATCTGGATCGTGGAAGGTATACCGACATCACGCCTCCGGTCTGCCCTTGCTGTGGTTCCAAAACCAGAACCTACAGCCGTAAGACCAGCGACGGTCGCACCGTAGAAACTCTGCATTGTGATAATCCGCAGTGCGACAGCCAGATCACAAGAAGGTTTGTCCATTTTGCCAGCAAGAAGGCAATGAACATCGAAGGACTGTCAGAAGCCACTTTAGAAAAATTCCTGAATCTGGGCTATCTGCACTCTTTTCAGGACATCTATCATCTGGAGGAACACCGGGAAGATATTGTGGCACTGGACGGATATGGTGAGAAATCTTTCGACCGCTTGTGGGAATCCATCAACGCCAGCCGGAGGACCAGCTTTGTCCGCTATCTGGTTTCCATGGATATTCCTATGATCGGCAGAACCAAAAGCCGGATTCTGGACACCGTATTTTCCGGAAATTTAACTGCATTTGAACAGGCGGCTGTCGGAGATTACGACTTCACTCAGTTAGAGGATTTTGGCGAAATCTTAAATCACAACATCCATTCCTGGTTTGCAGATGAAGCAAATCTTGATTTATGGAAAAACTTACAGAACGAATTCACATTTGAACAAAGAAAGGAAGAGACCATTATGACAAAAGAAAACAAATTTACAGGATGTACCATCGTAGCAACAGGGAAACTGGAGCATTTTACCAGAGACGGTATCAACGATAAGATTCTGGAGCTTGGTGCCAAACCTGGCAGCTCTGTAACAAAGAAAACCGATTACCTGATCTGCGGGGAAAAAGCCGGCAGCAAACTGGCAAAAGCCCAGAGCCTTGGTATTCCAATTCTTACAGAAGCTGAATTTTTGGAGATGATTGCATAACCATCTCTGCAATAGATGAGAATTATTTTGAGGTGTGGCTGAAAGGCCGCACCTCTTTTACAAAGGAGGAATTTATAATGAATCAAACAAATACAAGCAAGCGCATACCTACACAGATCAATGAATTTCGGGGAGATTATGCTTTTCTAAGCAATTTCTATCCGGCACCGGTCTCTTACATGGGACAAACCTATGCAAATAATGAAGCTGCTTTTCAAGCGCAGAAAACACTCTCTGCGAGAGAGCAACGCAAATTCTGTATTTTTCGGATGCATAATCCTTCTGATGCAAAGAAACTCGGCAGAGATCTTACATTACGCCCGGACTGGGAAAAAGTGAAAGTCCGGCTCATGTATGAAATCTGCATGTGCAAATTCATGCAGAACCCGGAACTCCGGGATAAACTTCTTGCAACCGGAGAGTCCACACTTATTGAAGGAAACAACTGGGGTGACTATTTCTGGGGCAAAGTCAATAACTGCGGAGAAAACCAGTTAGGAATCATCCTGATGGATGTACGTGCGAAGCTGCAGTGGAATGCAGAAACAGCGCCCAATAATATACCTCAATGTCTGCAATAAAGGAAAGGATGGTCTAATAGAATGAATGAAAATGCAAAAACAAAATTAGTGCTTGAGTATACTGGCATGGATGATTTTTCCTGTCCGGTATATAAGGACCAATTCGGAAAGTTGTGGAAGGATATTGACCTTGGCAAAGAGCCTGAACCGAATCTTTATTCTTTATCTTTTAACCATATTGATGGAGAACCTTCCCATCCCATACAGCAGGAGTACACATTTCATCCGGCTCCGTATCAAAGAAGTTCCTATGAATTCGAGTACCGGATGTTAAGTAAATTACAGTCTGACTGTGAATACTATCTGGGCTACGGAAATCGCAGTCCGTCTATCCTATGCAATCATAGCGTTCAAAACCATATTGCCCGTATGAAAGAATTATGGAATGGTTTTCCCACAGATCAGAAACCGGAATGGCTGACCTGGGAACAGCTTCTTCAGTACGAAAAAGTAATGACAGAAACCGGAATACCCGTGAAGAACTGCTCAGACTAGACAATTCATCATTTATCAGAAATTACCCTCTATATTATCCATTCATATTTTGATATAATAGGAACAGTTGAAAGAAAGGAGCATTTCCCATGTATCTGAAAAGAAAAGTTTACGATCAGCTTCTGGATTGGAAAAACGATACCGTCCACAGCACCTTGGAAGTGAATGGTGCCAGACAGGTCGGAAAAACATATATTATCAATAAATTTGCGGATGAGAACTTCAGGCACAAGATCTACATTAACCTGTTTGATTTGTCCGGCAAACAATTTATGGAATGTTACAAAAAAGCCACAGACTGGACTCCCGGTACAAAACGACCGGAGCAGCCGCTTCACGATGCTTTTAAACTCTTCGATCCGGATTTTGAAGATACCAACGATACAGTCATCATTATTGATGAAATTCAGGAATCCTCAGAGATATTCAACCGTATCCGAGAATTTACCCGCTATTTTCAAGCGCATTTCATTGTAACTGGAAGTTATCTGGGACGTGTACTGGAACCGGAATTCAAATTCTCCAGTGGAGATATTACCAGTATCCGTATTTATACCCTTTCCTTTAAAGAGTTTTTGGAAGCATTGGATGACCAGCTTTTTCAGAAGTATCTATCACTTCCACTGGATCATGCAGATGACACCGTACCGGAACTATATGACGAATTAAAGAATGTTTACGACATCTATAGACAGATTGGCGGCTATCCAAAGGTTGTGGAAACATACCTTAACACAAAAGACGTGGAAGCAGCTCAAAAAGAGCTTGTTAGAATCATCCGCATTTTCTTAAACGAATCTATGCGGTACTTTGATGACATCACAGATATTAGTGTTTTTACCAACATCTTTTTAAGCATCTGCCGTATTCTGCTTCGTGAAAAGAAAGGATTAGATGAGGACAGTATAAGTGAAGAACTGCAAAAGCTCGTTACAAAGAATTACTCCAGTAATCTTTCTAAAGCAACCTGCTATCGTGCTATCAACTGGCTTTACCATTCTGGAATCATCGGTTTCTGTGGCAAAATCACAGAACTGGACATCTTGAATTTCAAACCGGGAAGCCGCTGCTTCTTCATGGATCTTGGAGTTGCATATTATTATCTCTCCAGAACTGGTGCTACTGTATCAACTATGGATGGCTCATTGAACGAAAACTATGTTTACATTAACTTGTCCAAACGCCAGGAATTCCCGGAAGAAATTATCTTTGAGACACCGGCTTTTGCTACTTATAAAGGTGGTGAAATTGATTTTGTAGCTCAGACATTGAAAACTCACATCCGCTATCTGATTGAAGTTAAAGCCGGTAAGGGAACTGCATCTACTGCCTTGAAGGCATTGGAACAGGGGAAGGCCAATAAACTACTATATCTGAAAGGTGATACCAAAGGCGGAACCGTTGGAAACGTACAAACACTTCCTATCTATCTGCTAGAACAATATCATTTTTAATCAAAGAAAGAATACTTCGAGCCGCCCATCCGGACGGCTCTTTTCATCTATATTCTTGTATATTTATTTTACTAACAGCGCATCATTCTTTGAAAGAAGATATATACAGTATTGATTCATACTGATGCCTTCTTTTTTTGAGTGTTCCGCCAGATCCCGGTGTAAGCTGCGTGGCATCCTTATTTTAAACTGTCCCGAATACTCTTCCAGGCTTCCCGGTTCGTGAATCTCAATCCCTTCTTCCAGTGCAGCTTCTAACCATGCTTTTTTTGCATCCGCTGCATTTTCAACTGCCCTTTCTATCGTCTCTCCACAGGTGATGCATCCCGGCAGTTCCGGATAAGAAACCACAAATCCACCTTCATCCTTATCTTCCACAATTTCCATGCGATAGGACATTGCCAAATAATCATTCAGTGTCTTCATCGTTTTTCGCCTCACTTTCTACAATCTGCTTTACCATTTCAACATAAATTTTCTTGATTGGTTCGTGTTTCGGTATTGTTATCGGCTGGCATCCCGCTTTACGGAATGTATAATGGCTGCTCCCACTTCTCGGAGCATTTATCTCATATCCATAACTTTCTAATACTTTTCTTAGTTCATCAAAACGAAGGTCTTTCGATAATGAGCAAATTCTTGTCAATAGTTTATCCCATTTCGACATCTTTAATGCCTCCTATCTATAGTATATGTGGTGTCATATGTGGTGTCAATCTGTTTTTCATCTTTCTTGGTCAAATAAGGCTGCAGCTCTTTCTTAGCAGCCGTCACAAATTCTTCTTTTCTCGAACTTACCATATAAATCTTCCAGAGCATCAGATTCAGCTTTTCCGCATCCACTGCTTTGCATTTCTTTTTAATCATGCGGATAAACGGATAGATTACCGTATCCGATAACTTGTTCCCAGCAATCAACATCGTTCCATCCGTTCCATATACCTCATACAGACATTCCAAAATACTCCCCAAATCTGTCACCAATCGGAATGCCGGCTTTTCATATTTCTTTTTAGCTTCCATCATATGCTCCTCCTACATTCGAACCGTCAGTCCACTGAGACTCGTCTTAGGAAGCCCTACCAGATACCAGTCTTCATCCATTTCAATCCGAACCGGAATCCATGCATCCTTTACCTTCACATCAAAACATTCTCCGCAATGAAGACCTCCATAATAAGATTCAATCCCAAACCGGATATCAAATCTTCCCATTGATGGATCATAAATTAAAGTACCTATTCTCTTTTCACTCATATTTCTTTCCTCCTGAAATTCTTTGGTCTATATAAGTAATAGGACTTTAATTTGCAGAATTTGAAAGTTCCGGGTATTTTTCATAAAAAGTTTTTCGATAGCGATAAAAAGTTGAGTGCGTCATTCCCAAATTTTTACGAAGCTGTGTAGGTGTCGTTTCTCCAGAAACTACGCTTTGAAAGTTCTCATCAAAAGTTTCCTGCTTCATCACACTTGGTCTTCCATAATCATCCCATTCGCCCCGCAATTTCTTCGCTTCTATCCCTTCCCGCTGTCGCTTCTCCTTTTTCTCCAGCTCTGCCTGCGCCATAGAAGCATAAAGCTCCAGCATCATGTTATTGATTGTTTCCAGCATCATCCTTGCCATCGCATTATCCATCACAGATAAATCCATAAGCGTAGTCGGCAGTTCCAGAACCATAAGCCGCACTCCCATGTTCTTAATCCGCTGGATCTGTTGCATGGTGTCATACTTGTTTCTTCCCAGTCTGTCCAATTCTGTAACAATCAAAATATCTCCCGGCCGCAGGACATCCTCCACTAAAACGGTATATCTCGGACGATTAAAATTCTTCCCTGTCTCCTGATCCGTAAAAATATTCGTAAGTGCCATCTCATGCTCGTTACAGTACCGCTCAATTTCCTGTATGCCACGGTCAAGATGCTGCTCCTTTGTACTGGTACGGTGATATCCATATATCTGCATCCACATTTCTCCTTTCCATGTCCCAAAATATCCACACTTTTATTGGTATATTTCAAAACTGTGTGTGTAACCTTTTTGAAATATAATCCCTCTTTCCGGAACGTACTTCTAAAATGTATACATTTTGGGATATGTTTCTTTTCTATTTCTGTACGTACCAGAGCCGAAAAGTGCAACAAATATGACAAAAAACTCCCAGAGGATGTTACTCCCCTGAGAGTGGTTGAAACTTATAGCCCACACCTCGGACGGTGCGGATGTAATTCCAGTTCCGTGAATCTACTTTTAACTTTTTACGAAGCTGGCTAATGCAGCACATAACCGCATTAGCACAGTCAATCGGTTCTTCCTTCCAGACATTACGATAAATCTCCTCGTGAGAGAATACCCAGCCAGGATGTTCTGTTAGATATTTTAGTACCGTAAATTCTTTCAGACTCAATTCAATCTTTTGATCATTCATAAAAACAGTATGACAGCGAATATCTATCTGTAGGTTTTTGTCTTTGTAATGCAATTTACTTTCCTCCTAATCTGTTTCACCTTATCACAGCTAATCTAAAATGCTATTATTAGACTGCCAAAACTCAAATTCAAAACCAGAGCAATGCTTTACCTGCAAATAGTCTGGTAATAGACCAGTAGAATCGCAATAGCTGCAAGAGCCAGAAACGGCAAACACATAATTACCGGGGCAGAGTGAAGTGATAAATAAGAACCACTGATTTTTTAGCATTTCAGCCGGATATACAAGCCATCCCCATAGATTGGTGACCGTTACTGTTAAAATTACAGCACTGCCTATATATGTGGCAGCTCCTTTCCGGGTAAAGTTAAAGTCGCAGACCTTTACGACCTACGGCTTAATAGTACGAAAAGACATTAACTTTTCTGTAAAAGAATTTGATGTACTTTATATGCTATATTCTAATCCAGGGATGGCTTTTACTAAACAACAGATTTATGAAGCAGTTTGGCATGAAAAAGCAAATGGTTATTTCCACGCCGTGGAAAACACTATTTTTCAAATACGCAAGAAGATAAAAAAGTATTCCAGCGACAAGAATTACATAAAAACAGTAGTTGGATATGGGTATAAATTTGAAGTTTAATCTGCAGGATATAAGGAGCACCGGGTTTGAGGGAGATTCCCCACTAAGAAAATTTCTATGTTCTGGCTACAAAGCCGGAACATAGGTCGGCATCCATCCCTGTTTCTTCCCAATCCTGCAGACCTAATAAGAAATCAGCTAGTGACTTCTTCATCAAAAGTCTTTTTTTAGAGAAATAATCCATTTTTCAATAGCATCCGCCAAAACTATCTGCTGTTGCAATACTGCCATACCAGTCTTAGGGATTTCCGGATCATTCTCTTTCTCTCGAAGATTTTCCTCCAGATAAGTTTTTAATATTTCAATATTTTCCTCAATACTGGCAATACATGATTGTTGACTTTCAGGCGGTAACTTATCCAAATTTACAATTACTGCATTAAAATCTAAAAAAAAGTGAATGGGTTTAGAGGCTGTTTCCATCATAAGCTTTACAAATTCTTTTTCGCCTTCATCTGTTAATGAATAAACTGCTTTTTCAGGCATCTTACCTTCTTTCACAATTTCTCCTTTAATGAAGCCTTTTTCCTCCAACTGAATTGCTTTTTTGTAAATGGATGGTGTACTGATTTTTACCCATTTTGATATATTACGATATTCCACTAATTTTTGAATATCATAGGCTCCCATCGGTTCCTTTTTCAATATTCCTAACACAATTAAATCTATTGTAGCCATAGTTCACCCACTTTCTATATCCACGAAAGCTATAAAATACTTACGGTTATATATACTGTAATTTATAGTATTTGATTTTATACCTCTTGTCAAGGAAATTGCAGGATACACGCTTGACAACTACTATAAATTATAGTAGTATTCTCTCACGTAGTATACTATAATTTATACTACTATAATTTATATTCTTAATTGAAAGGAGTATTTGAAATGAACAAGAATAACAACAAAATGGATTTATTAGGAAATGCACCTGTTCCCCAAGCACTAATGGCTCTTGGTATACCGATAATGATTGGTATGCTTATTAACGCTCTCTACAATTTGGTGGATGCTTATTTCATAGGAGGACTTGGCGAGAGTCAAATGGGTGCAATTTCCATTGCGTTTCCTTTAGGACAAGTAGTTGTTGGTTTAGGTCTGATGTTTGGCAATGGTGCCGCCTCCTACTTATCAAGACTTTTAGGGCGAGGAGATAGGGAAGCTGCAAGTAAAGTCGCCAGTACTGCATTATACAGCAGTGTTTGTATTGGCGCAGTTATTATTATCGGAACTGCAATTTTTTTGAAACCTATTTTAACCATGTTAGGTGCAACAGACACGATTATGCCATACGCCCTTTCTTATGGAAGAATCTATGTTATTTCATGTATTTTCAATGTATTTAATGTAACGATGAACAATATCGTTGCAAGTGAAGGCGCCGCAAAAACAACTATGTGTGCATTATTATTAGGAGCTGTATTGAATATTGGTTTAGATCCTATTTTCATCTATACTCTCGACATGGGGGTTGCTGGTGCGGCAATCGCTACAGCAATTTCTCAAATGGCTTCTACTCTTGTATATTTAATTTATGCATTACAGAAAAAAAGCGCTTTTACATTTTCCATTAAGGAATTTTGTCCTTCTAAGCAGATCATAACTGAAATTCTGAAAATCGGTATACCCACATTGACTTTCCAGCTTCTTACAAGCCTTTCTATCGCATTCATAAACCGGGAAGCTAATATCTATGGAGATGCTGTTATCGCCGGAATGGGCGCTGTTACAAGAATCACTTCAATGGGAACTCTGGTTGTGTTCGGCTTCTTAAAAGGTTTCCAACCAATTGCCGGCTTTAGCTATGGTGCCAAAAAGTTTGATCGGCTCAGGGAAGCAATTAAAACTTCTATCTTATGGTCAACAATATTTTGTGTAGTTGTGGGATTGACAATAGCCCTATTTTCCACACAGATTATTTCGCAATTTACAGAAGGCAATACAGAGATGATTTCTGTAGGTCAAAAATCGCTAATGGCAAATGGATTTTCCTTCTTCGTATTTGGATTTTACACAGTGTATTCTTCTCTGTTTCTTGCACTTGGAAAAGGCACCGCCGGATTCGTTCTTGGGGCTTGCCGACAAGGTATTTGCTTTGTTCCGATCATTCTGTTGCTCCCATCATTCTGGGGCATAAATGGAATACTATATGCACAACCGATTGCCGATGTAATTTCTGCTATTGTTACTGTGTTTATGGCTCTACATCTTCATAAAGAACTGGCAACAACAAAAGAGCATTAAAGCATCAGGCAACATAATAGATCAACACCGTCTGCCGCTTCGAACTGAGGCAATATCACCCTTCAAAAAACAATCACTCCCAGAGGAGAGTGTGTGAAACTTTTTCTGTAAATAGCTAATAACAGCAAGGTCTTCTATGGTA
>NZ_JAAITU010000035.1 GCF_013304385.1 Blautia glucerasea | reverse complement strand
ATATGCCAGGACTGGTAAGATAGGAGGTGCACATGTTTATTTTAAAACTTGCTGGGAAAATATTATTACTGCCGGTATGGCTGATCCTTTTTGTGATCGGACTGGCAGTAAAGATGACAGTACAGACTTATGCGGTTGTCAGAGGGATCCTTGGGTTTATATTCACTTTGTTGATTATAGCGACTGCATACTGTTACCATGACTGGGTACAGGTTGCATTTCTGTTTTCGCTGAGTGTAATTCTGTATCTGATCCTTTTTGCAGGAGTGTTCGTAGATACTGTACTGGACATGACAAGAGAACGCATTATTGATTTTATTATATCGTGAGGAGGATATGAAAATGAGCGAAAACAATGATTATATTCAGTTACCACCACTTAAAAAAGACACACCGTCCGATGTGGTAGCATTTATGTGGGAGTACATAAAAGTACCGGAGGATTCAAGAGAAAAAGTTAAGAATCTGCTTAAAGATGCAAATGAAAATGGCGTAAAATTAAGTCATCAGGCACCAACACTGTATGATGTTGTCCCAAAAGAAGAAATTACTGAATTTGAAGAGCTTATGCGCAAAACCATAGCTGACATTGTATCAGAAGCCAGTAGCATTGCCTGTTGGGTGTATGTGCAGAAATATGTGAAACAGAAAACTCTTGACGAAATGCTACAAGAATTGCCAGGAGCAGGCCAGTTTATCATTGTCATGGATACCTGGTTCGAAAGACTGATGGCGGAATAATGGATGCTATGATAGAATAAAGAAAACGATTTGAAGTGCAAATCGGAATTGACCGAGCTCTTAGAGCGAGGGATGCTTCTTGTCCGAAGGGCAAGAAGATGGAGGTTAGAAAGAGTTTAACAACTCGGAATTTAAAGGAGCGATAATCTATGAATAAAAACGAACAATGGCTAAAATGGGCAGTAGAATTACAAGCTATTGCTCAGGGTGGTTTGTTTTATGGAAAGGACAAATTTGATATAGAACGATATGAAAGAATCCGAGAAATTTCTGCTGAAATGATAAGCTATAAAACTGAAATATCTACAGAAAAAGTTCAAAATTTATTTTGCAGTGATGTAGGATATCAGACTCCTAAAATAGATACAAGGGCTGCGATTTTTAAAGACGGGAAAATATTATTGGTTCATGAAGCAAATGGTACTTGGTCATTACCGGGAGGTTGGTGTGATGTCGATATTTCCGTAGAGGAGAATACAATAAAGGAGGTCAAAGAGGAATCAGGACTTGATGTTACTGTAAAACGTGTGATTGCTGTTCAAGATAGGGAGAAACATAATCTTCCAATATATGCGTATAAAGTATGTAAGATTTTTATGCAATGTGAAGTGACGGGCGGTCAATTTAAAACGAATATTGAAACAACAGGTTTTGATTATTTTGGAATTGATGAGCTTCCAGAACTTGCAGAAGAAAAGAATAATAAAGAACAAATTGCGATGTGTTTTAATGCAATGCAATCAGAAAAATGGGAAGCTTTATTTGATTGACTTCCGGTTTTCTAAACTGACAACTTCAAGTTTACAGAACTGAATCAAAAGAGCTCGAAGGAGCTCTTTTTCCTTTTTTATAATAGTATCTGGGACTGTTGTTCCGTTGATAAGATTTTCAAGTTGTTGTGCGACTTCGGCTTGTTTGTTTGGATACAGACGACTATAAGTATTTAAGGTTTGAAAGAATTGTAGAGCAGATGAAACAGGCACAGGGGATCACGGAACAGTTAAAGGCAGAAAATCAGATGGAATGGGTAGCGAGAATGAACAATATGTAATCGTGTGCAAGGGAGATTGTGGATACAGAGATGGTTTATCAATAATGGAAATAAAATGAAGGAGAAAAGGCGGCAGTTTAGAAAGGCTGTTGCCTTTTAGGAATTGTTGTTTATTTGTTGTTTTTTATAAGATATACTATAAAGAAAAGATAGCATTATAGCCAGAGGTGGAATTTATGAACTATAAAATTTTAATGGTTGATGATGATAGAGAATTGCTAAAAATGTTGAATCAATACTTTACATTGAAGAATTATACAGTGATTATTGCAGAAAATGGCATAGAAGCAATGGAAAAGATAAGTGTAAATCCCGATATTATTTTATTGGATGTAAATATGCCGGGAATGGACGGAATTGAAGTGTGCAGAAGAATCAGAGATATGGTTTCCTGTCCGATTATTTTTTTGACCGCAAAAGTAGAAGAACAGGATCGAGTAATGGGATTGTTGTCTGGTGGCGATGATTATGTTTTAAAACCATTCAGTTTGAAAGAATTAGATGCCAGAATTATTGCTCATTTGAAACGTGAAGAACGTTTACATAGGAAAAAAGAACAAAGGTTTTATGGAGAATTAGTAATTGACTATGCCAGTAAATGTGCACATATTAAAGGGAATGCTTTAGAGCTTACTAAATTAGAATATGAGATTATAGAATTTTTATCCATGAATCCTGAAATGGTTTTTGATAAAGAACGTATTTATGAAAAGATTAGTGGATATGACACAGAAGGAGATAGTCGAGTAGTGACTGAACTAATCCGTAGAATTCGTAATAAAATAAAACGATATACAAAACATGAATATATTGAAACAGTATGGGGGATGGGATATAAATGGAAAAAATAAAAAATCTTTCGTTAAGAAAAACCATTGTCTTATATATGATAGTCAGTTTGATAGTTAGTTTTTATCTTTCGGCATTGATTATGCGAATGGCAGCAACTATACAAGATGACATTTGGTGGAAATACGTAGATCAAGAAAAGTATTTTGAAATGGCTGAAGGTGACGGTAGAAAGTATTTGACAGATGTTCCGAGACCGAATTCTTATGAAATGAAAAAATTTGATTATCATGTATCAGAGATATGTGACTTCCTTCAGACGTTTACAGTACTTATTGTGTCTGTGGTAGGCAATATCATAGCAGTGTTTCTTTTTTATAAGCATAAATTAAAAAATCCCATTGAAGAATTAGAACTGGCATCACAACAGGTTGGTCGAAATAATTTGGATTTTCATATTACCTATGAAAATAAGGATGAAATGGGAAGATTGTGCGAGGAATTTGAACGGATGAAGGAGCAGCTTGCAGAAAATAACCATCAATTATGGAAAATAATTGAGGAAGAAAAGGCTTTGCGAGCAGCGATTGCACATGATATCCGTTCACCGCTATCTGTATTGGCGGGGTATCAGGAAATGCTTTCAGAATATCTTCCTGAAGAAGAGATAGATATGGATCGAGCCTTAGGTATGGTAAATGAGAGTAAAAAACAGATTGAACGCATGGATACATTTGTAGAAACAATGAGGAAGATGAGCAGTTTAGATACAAGGGAGTTAGTGGTAGAAGAAATTACAAGTATGCAGTTAGAAATAGATATACAGGCAGAGTTGAATGTGTTTGAGAAAAAATTTGGAAAGAGATGCGAATTAGAATGTGTGGAAACAGCAGAAAAATTTTCGGGAGATAAGGAAGTGATTTTAGAGGTTATAGAAAACCTTTTGTCAAATGCCTTTCGTTATGCTAAAACAAAAGTGGAAATGGAAGTTCTCCTTACTTGTTCTGAATTACAAATCAGAGTAAAGGATGATGGAGTGGGTTTTACAGTAGACAAGCAAAAGGCAACAGAGCTTTTTTATCAGCAAAATGTGAAAGACAGTTTGAAACATTCAGGAATGGGCATGTATATCAGTAGGTTGTATTGTGAAAAGCATGGCGGACAGTTACTAATAGAAAATGAAAAACAGAGTGGAGCTGTAATAACAGCAGTATTTCATCGGATTGCATAAGCAGTCCGATTTTTTTATGCTGTTGTCTTTTTATTGTGATTTATATTTTATGATGTCTATAACAAGGAAAGGAGGCAAACGTATGATTGCTATTTTTAAAAGAGAGATTAAGAATTATCTAAAGCGACCGTTATTTTGGGTAGGTATTCTGCTTGTGATTTATGGTGTGTTTAATACGACAAGTCCATATTTAACCACACATTATTTAGGGCAAGGCGAGAAAATTATCAATGATTATCCTGATACAGTTCGCTTAGGAGATGTTTATGAAGGATATATTCCTGCGAATCCTGAAAAACATCGAGAAATATGGAGTGGACAGATAAAACAAGCACTAATTGATGAATTAGAAATGTCTGATTTAGAGGCACAATCCGTAATGAGCAAACTTGTTGATATGGAGTTAGAAGAAGCATTCGTATATCTGGAGGAAAAATATGATTGGTATAGTGCAAGATATATGTACGAAGATAGTGCCTATTACAAAGGAACGCCAGAAGAAATCAACACATATCTGAACGAAAAAATGAAAAATAAGGCGTTTTCTTTTTATTACTCAAGAAAATTTGCTGATTTTGCAGGGTTGTTTATGTGTTTTTTTGCAACAATTATGTTAGCGGTTCTGTTTTTACAGGATACGAAAAAGCATACTTATGAATTGCTTCACACGAAACCGATCACTGCCGGAAAGTATGTATTTGGAAAAGTAAGCGCAGGATTTGCAATTTGTTTGATTGCTCTGACTATTATAAATCTATTATTTTGGGCATTGTGTGTTATTTATACAAAAGACAGTGGGTTTGAAGTGCGGTTCTGGGATTTTATAGTTTCTACTGTACTTTATATACTTCCCAATATGCTGATGATTGTAAGTGTATATACATTGATTTCACTCATATTTAAAAATCCACTTCCGGGAGTGCCGCTTCTGATTCTTTACATGGTATATTCCAATATGGGCGGAAGAAATGCGGAAGGAGTTTATGGATATTGGGGAAGACCTTTTGCGATTATGGTTCGATTCCCCGATCAGCTTTTCGATACAACACCGCCGCCAATGGCATTTTTAAATCAGAGTTTACTTATTTTAGCATCTGGAGTGATTATTCTGATTTCAATACAGATTTGGAAGAGGAGGCGGATGTAAATGAAGAAGGAAATGAAGATTGTTCTGCCGTTTTATAAGATTGCTTATGCAGTATCTTTTGTTGTGATTTTAAGCTTGATACGTGGGGTTGTATTCACAAATGAAATAGGACTTTCCATTGAGGCACCTTTTGCTATATTGACTGCTGTTTTTTGTGCGGACACTTATGTGCAGGAAATTACAAGCAAGCGTTCAGAAATCCATAGGCTGTATCCAATAAGAAAGAGAATTTGCTCCATCATGCAGCGAATAATGATACAGGAATTTTTTTTATTACTGCTTGCTGTTTTAGGTTACGGATTGTTTTTTGTGTTTCAAAAACCAGTCACACATCCGGCAACGGAAAGTGAAATACTTCAGTTTATTGCCTATTTTTTAGCGATTGTAGTAACCATTTTCTTTTGGGGAATATTGGTCAATACATTGTCAATGCTTTTTCGCAATATGTGGATGGGGATTGGAAGCTGCCTTCTGATATGGGTAGCAACAAATTCCACGGGAGGAGATAAACTTTTTGGGGCATGGAATCTGTTTTCCTATGCTTTCAGAGATATAGAAAATACTGCTGATGTTACATGGCTGCAAGGGAAAGCTTTGTGTATTGGTATTGGATTGATTTTATTGGTAGTATTGCCGAAAATAGTTAGAAAGAGAGGGTAAGTTTATGAGTATTCATATTGAGGATTTAACAGTAAGATTTAAAAATGGTGTGACAGCAATCAATCATGCGAATTTAAATATACCGAATGGAATTTTTGGATTATTGGGAGAAAATGGAGCAGGAAAGACAACTTTGATGAGGGTTTTAACTACTGTACTTAAACCTACAAGTGGAACGGTCACATTGGACGGGATTTTATATAGTGAAGGAAACTATGAAAAAATTCAGAGAAAAATAGGGTATCTGCCACAGGAAATTGAACTTTATCCTAATTTGACTGTTCAGGAGTGTTTAGAGTATATGGGTGATTTGGCAGGTGTTCCAAAAGCAGAATGCAAGAAACGAATAGAATATTATTTGAAAAAGACCAGTCTTGCAGAACACCGGAAAAAGAAAATGAAACAGTTGTCAGGCGGTATGAAACGACGGGTAGGATTGGTGCAGGCGCTTTTAAATGAACCGGAATTTTTAATTGTGGATGAGCCGACTACCGGTTTAGATCCAGAGGAACGTATTCGCATCCGCAATTTGTTAGTAGATTTTTCTGAAAACAGAACGGTTTTGTTTTCAACTCATGTGGTAGAAGACTTAGCTGCCACCTGCAATCAGCTTGCAATTATGCATAAAGGTCGATTTCTGTATGCGGGTTCTATGAAGAATTTGACAGAAGAAGCACAGGGGAAAATCTGGATTTGCAAAGTACCTGATGAGAGAAAAGCAAGAGAAGTGGAACAGAAGTATCGTATTACATCTAAACAGTATGTTGAGGGGGGATTGCAGTTAAGAGTGATTTCTGAAATACAGCCAGAATTGGAGTGTATGTCAATTCCTGCAACGTTGGAAGATGCTTATATTTATGTGACGAATCAATACGAGTAGATAAAGCACCATCTGATGCTTTACTACCAGTTGCACGTTGTTCGCTTTGAATATTTGTGGAGAAAAAGTATGTATTATTTTGGCTTTCTATAAAACCTATAAACCAGCCATTTATATCCTGCCCGTTCACTCGTCCGGTTCCGGTTTTTCCATAAATTCTCCATTTTCAGAGGCGGTAAGATGGATGGAATTTTTGACGGCATGAATATTAGCAGGAGTAAAGTTGAAGTTGTTTCGATATAAATTTTTCAAAAGTTCAACTTGTTCTACTGGTGAAATCTTTAAGGATGACTGCATCCAGTAGGAAGAGAAATCTCCGGATATATTTTTATTGCCATATCCTATTTGCTGAAGGTATGAATTTATAGTGGAAGATCCGAGCTGCTTGTCGATTGATTCAAAATACCAGTTTGTATATATCTTTTAAAAGGTATATGATTAAGAAAAACGGCAGGAGGTATCTGAATGAAATCACATAAATATTGGTCTATCGGTGCACTGATTACAATGCTTGGAACTTTTTATACAGGTTATAAGGGATCAAAAGAAGGCCATAAGTACTTTGCAGCAAGTTCTTTGCTTTGCATGATTATGGCTATTTATACAGGACACAAGATGATTTCTGGTAAAAGTAGGAAGAAAAAAGAAGTTTCAGTAGAGAGTGTTGAAGATTAAAAAACAAAATATTTTAATAAATAACGCCGGTGCGGGATTTTTGATATCCAGTACTGGCGTTATTTATTCTACAGGGGCTTGGGGGTGTAGCCACCAAATATACTATTCGTTTTCTGCTTCGGCAAGTTTGTTAAGGATCCACTCCCTATTGATAACTATTTCATCATCATCGCGGAGATCCTTGAAATCATTGCAGTGTGAAGAAGCAAATTCATACATATTGTCAATGTCAACTGCACCAGTAATCTCACCCTTATTAATGATTACAAGAATATTTGTTCCGTCGTCGTCGACAGCAAAGCGCAGTTCATCAAATTCTATATCGGGATCATTTTTGAGAATAGAATCTGTCGCAAGTAATTTAACAAGTTCCATTACCCTGTCATCTTTACCTGCATCAAAGATCTGGATCTTTTCAACGAGCTGATTTGCTGATGTCACAATCCGGTATAAGTACTTTTCGGTACGATAATCAGCCAAAGCATTTTTTTCATAAAATATTTCATATGTCTTCTTTACTTCTGATTCAGGAACCAGATAAATCATGACAAGATCTTCCATTTGGTGATAGAGTGTGGAGTAGTTTAAACGAAAGGTCTCTCCACAGCTCGGGCAGGTATAAAGGAAAATAGATTGATTAAGTACCTTCTCTTTCATTTCAGGATCCAGTGCAGTATTAATACTGTCCCAGAGCTCAAAATCTCCCTCATGATGGCAGGAAGGACAAGTTACCTTTTCTATATGATGTCTTGACATAAATGATCCTCCTTTCAGTGAGATAAATCTATAGTTTTTCTATTGTAGAATAATCTTATCCGCTATTATTTCGCCAGAAAATTACTCTGTATCTCCATCGGCATATGATAAGCCTGGCCTCGTTTTGTCAGGCTGTATAGTTTAAAGCTCATGAGTTCCGGAGTCGCATTCAAAGAGCTGCAGAGTCCGAAATAATCCAGGTCTTCGTTCTGAACCATATCTTCAATCTCCTCATCATCAATCAGAAGATCGGCAGCAAACAGATTGGCCTGGTATTCTGTATTATCCGTCATATTGTAGAGGGTATCATCTTGCATTGGAGCCATTTTCAGCTGGGAACGATGCAGGATGATATGCCCTAATTCATGGGCGGCAACGATCATCTTTTCTTCTTCTGAAAGGAAACTGCTGATCATGACATAGATTGTCTTACAGCTCATAAAACAGTATCCTTTCAGTGTCTTATATCTGGAAGTTTCACCGACCACAATGTTCATCTGATCCATGATCTCAAATGGATCTCGGGTTCCATATTTCTTGATTAATTTCTTTGTTTCTGTATATATGTAAGTGTTTCTCAAATAAATCACCTCAAAAGTAAAAAATAAAAAGGGCAGAAATATCCTTGTAACTATAAGGTAACAGATTAGGTGTACAATAATCCCGCCTTCTATTATTTTTCCTCTTGGTTTTTCAGATATTTTTTCGGTGTAAATTTCTTTGCACGTCTTTTGGAATCCAGATAAAGGCTCTGGATTTCATCCATAAAAGCTATTTTATCTTCGTCTGTCAGTGATCCACCGGCAAACATAGCTGCAGCCTGTTCCAGAATCTGCTGAGCCTGTCTGGCACCACGGTTACCAAACTGTTCGGATGCTTCTGTGATAAAAGCTTCATTCTCACTCATGAGATAAGAAACGTCACACTGTAATGCATCTGCCAGTTTCTGATACAGAACATTTTGTTTTGGAAAACGTCCTTCTACTTCCCAGGATCGAATGGTCCTATATGAAACACCAACCATACTGGCCAGTTCCTGCTGACTCATCTTTTTTTCTTTTCTTAATGATCTTACTTTTTCACCGAATGTCATAAACATACCTCTTTCTAAGCCTTGTCTTATAAGTTTCATTAGCCGCCTCAAGGCAAAACGGGAAATGTGTCTCCCAAAAATTAAAAAATAATCTTGACAAAGGGAAATATCTCTCCTATAATGTGAATCACAGATAAGGGAAACATATTTCCTATAAGATACACAATATTTCCTCTTTTGTCAATGGATATGTGAAATGAATTTCCTGTAATTCAATGAAAACAGGAAGGATAGACAATCATTGATAGTCAAAATGGGATACATGTTACAAAAAGAGGAAAGACGTATGGGAGGTGGCAATGTGAGTCAGGATCAGACTTCTATTATCTGTATTGATCTGAAGTCCTTTTATGCTTCTGTAGAATGCGTAGAACGTGGGCTGAATCCATTTAAAACAAACCTGGTGGTTGCAGATCCGACCAGATCAAAGTCAACAATCTGCCTGGCAATCACTCCGGCTATGAAGTCTCTTGACATCAAGAACCGGTGCCGGATCCATGAGATACCGGATTGTGTGAAGTACATCACAGCCATGCCAAGGATGCAGCTGTATATGGATTATTCCGCAAAGATCTATGGAATCTATCTGCGGTACGTCTCAAAAGAAGATATCCATGTGTACAGTGTCGATGAGTGTTTTATTGATGTGACAAACTATCTGCAGCTTTATCATCTCACTGCAAAAGAAATGGCGGTAAAGCTTATGCAGGAGGTTATGGAGGAAACAGGTATCACTGCAACCGCTGGTGTGGGAACCAATCTGTATCTTGCTAAGATCGCAATGGATATCGTAGCAAAGCATGTGGATGACCATATTGGAATCCTGGATGAATTCTCTTACAGAGAGCAGCTATGGGATCATAAACCATTAAGTGACTTCTGGAGGATTGGATCCCGGACTGAAAAAAAACTAGCCGGTTATGGAATCCATACAATGGGCGATATCGCAATGGCTTCTTTAAGATCCGAAGACTGGCTGTATAAGATGTTTGGGATTGATGCAGAGCTGTTGATCGATCATGCATGGGGATATGAAACATGCCGGATGAGTGACATCAAGAACTATCATTCGGAGGAACACAGCCTTTCAAATGGTCAGGTGCTGATGCGAAATTATTCTTTTGACGAAGCACTTGTGATCGTAAGGGAAATGACAGATAATCTGGTTCTGGATCTGTTTGAAAAAGGACTGGTAACAAGCTCTCTCACCTTATGGATCGCCTATGACCACAGGTATGAGCATGAGGCATCCAAAGGAACCGTAAAACTCGAAAGAGAAAGTAACAGTTCCAAAAAGATCATAGATGCAGTGGAAGATTTATATCTCAGGATTGCAGACAGATATACCGGAATCCGAAGAATCGAGGTGTGTGCGAACAGGGTTGCTCCTGAAAGTTATGTGCAGTACAGCCTGTTTGATGATCCCAAACAGACCGATAAGGAACGGCATTTACAGGAAGCAGTATTGAATGTAAAGCAGCGTTATGGAAAGAATGCGATCATGCGGGGATCCAACCTGCTGGAGTGTTCTACTTATAGAGAACGCAATGAGCAAATAGGTGGTCACCGTGCTTAGAGGAGGTGCAAAAAGTGCTGGCAAGTGCATATCAACCGTATTTATATTTACCAAGACCGGTTTCCAGGAGACATCCCATGGATGTAGGACGCAGGGCAAAACAGTTTGCTCCATTTGCGGCACTTCGTGGACTGGATGAAACAATCCGGCAACAGGAAATCATTTATGAACCAAAAAGAGATTTATCTGAGGAAAAGAAAAATGAGTTGGATATGAAATTAAGGATCCTGGCATATGGGATGAAGATACAGGCAACTTATTTTCAAAAATCCTGGAAGGATCCGTCAGTTGGCCAGTACCATACATTATCCGGAACCGTAGAATTTTTTGATCCATCAGTCCACTTACGGATTGATGATACCGAGATTCAGATCCAGGACATCTGTGATCTGACTGGTGATGTATTTGAAACTATTGAAATATCATGTTAATTAATCACAGCGGAATTTTTTATACCGGAAAGAGTGAGTGGTAGCTGGTGAAAGGATAAAAAAGGATGCACAGATCGACAAAGCAGATCTGATCAGAATAGAAATCGTGCTGTTCGTGTAGCTTTGGCACTTACGGAATGGATGGCATGATGCTCATAAGGCGGATTTGATTTCCCTTTGGTCCGTTGAGTAATAAATGGAGAAATATCTTATTGCTTAAAGGAGGAAGCCTATATGGGATCAGGTGCTATTAAATGGCATGTACACTGCTCTGTATGTGGAGCATTTATTGAAAAGAGCGCACAAAGCGATTCAGAAGTGGAGTGCAAAAAATGTCGCAGTACATTGGAGATATTTGTAAAGGATGATATGGTGTCGGTTCGTCCGATCCACATCCGAGATGAACAATTAAAGTCCAGGATGCGGACGTATTCCCGAAAGATGATGAATCAGGGATCATAACAGAATAGAATGAGCTGTCTGTAGTAAGCGTTGGATTTGGCAGGAACCATCAAGAACGCACCAGGCAGTAAGAGTTTGTCAAGGAGCTGAACCTGACTGGAATCACTAAGAGCCCGGCAAAACATTTACGGATACACTGCAAGATCAGAAGTATTTTCTGGTTTTGGAGATTGTTGAAGTATTTGTTTTGTCGGGCTTTTTTGACGTATTTCGAAAAATTTTTAAATTTTTTGTCGTACCCCACTGTAAAACAGGCTCTCAGCGTTTCGTTATATAGAGGTTGAATTCTTTTTTGCAAAAATAATTGTAAATAGAGATTTTGATAATATGACACAAAGGAGGAAACAAAGATGACTGAAATCGAATACCAGGAATTTGTAAGGCATTGTCCTTACGATGCTATGGGCGATTATTCCATGTTTCGCAAAGAGCAAACAGAGAATGAATCAGAAGATGCACATAGCAACTGAATAAGCCAGTCAATCTGGCAAACTTAATCTAAACGCAGATACATGTGTTACAAAGGAGTCGCGGACTCCCGTTCAAAAAAAACGGGTGAGTTCGTGACCTCTTGTGCTGCAGTTCTTTATGTCTGTGCAGGAATTTTATAAAAGATGGAATGGACCACCCGGAGCCGAAAGGCAGAAAGGTGGTCTTTATGTTGACATTAAAAGAACTGAAAAAAATCGTGAAAGTTGCTGATGTGGAGAAGAGAATCCCAAGCGTGAAATCCTTGAAGGAACACAAAGTTGTAGTAAAGGAAATGATCAATGCAGATACAACAATCTCTGTTTATGATCACGGATATGTACTTTATACAGCAGGAAATCAATCAACCGTATTTCCACTTCATAGTTGTGATGACTATGAATATGTGAGTGTAACTGGCGATAACAAGGAATTCAATAAAGAGTTCTTTGATAATGAAAACTGGTATATCCGTCTGCTGATGGAGGCTGAAGACCGTATGGCATACAGCCAGAGCAAAATCAGCACCAATCATGGTGTGTTTTCTAACAGCGATGTTACAGATGATGCGGAGATTATGAGAGGATCTTCAAAAGATTTTGTTGACGATGTTATCGACAGAGAAATTCTGAACGCTTTGATCAAAGAGTTAACAGAGAGACAAAAGACGGTACTCAATCTGGTTTATTTTGAGGAAATGCGTCAGCAGGATGTTGCAGATTATCTGGGAATCAAACAGCAGAGTGTAAATGACCTCCTGAACAGGGCATTAAAAACGATGAAAAAAAAGGCGGAAAACGAAGAATTTTAAAAAATTTTAAAAAAATTGAATTAGACCACTGTAAAACAGGCTCTGAGCGTTTCGTTATATGAAGGGTTTGCATAGAACACCTTCATGTACCTTGAAAAATGAATAGCCTGCCCGGAGTGATATTTGGTTTGAACATGCATAGAGCGAAAAGCTGCGTGTCTGCCAGAAGAAAACGTATCAGAGATGGAAACTGATATAGGAACGGATCCGGGAAAGAAAACAGGAAAACGCTTAAATCTTAAATCAAAATAAAATGTCTGAATCTAAAAAGAGGATGACAGTAGAAATCATGTGGCGGTATTTGTGACAAACAGGTACCGCCATATATTTGTGCTGTTATCTCAGCTTGTGCTGACTGTCCCAAATAGCGCAAATTTCAGGAAAGGAGGCGATCATCTTCGTATAAAAGATAATATGCAGAAACTAACAGATAACCATACACAAAAGAATCAGAAAGGAAGGCTTTAAGAGAATGAACGTGAAAAAGAACGCACGCAGGGTGATGTCCGGTTTACTGACAGCAGTAACGGTTCTATCGACGGTACTCTCTCCCGCTGTTGCCTATGCTTCTGATGATGCCGGATCTGTAAAAAAGATTCCGTATTATGAGGAGATCAAGGATCAGTTGGATGAAGATGAAGTGGTAACTGCAAAGGATTATGAGATCAAGGTTGGAGACAATTTCGATGTAAAGAGTGATTATACCGGTCTTACGATCCAGGATGACAGCAAAGTAAAAGTTACATTTCAGGAAGCAAAAGATACGGACGGGAATGATTTTTCTACCGATTATGCCAATTCCTATAAGGCAGTCTATTATGTAGAACCACAGACAACGGATCACCCAACCTACCAGATCAATCGAAAGATCGTGGTAAAAGAAGCGGATCAGCAGAAAGATTCGCAGTCAGAAAGTTCTTCTGATCAGGATGCTGGTTCTTCCGATAAGACAGAAACAGAGGATTCTGAGGCTGACTCGTCTACAGAGGAAACTGGTGCTGCTGAAACGGAGAGCAAAACAGAACTGACAGAAAAAGAATTTGATGCAGAAATCGAAGCAACGGAGGATCAGGAGACCGTTGATCCGGAAACAGGGATCACACTCTCAGAGGTTATGCAGGAAGCTGTTGACCAGGAAGTTGCTCTTGCAGATCTTGAAGCAGGCGAAAGTATTACTTTTGATATGCCAATGATGCTTGCTTCCGGTGAAACAGGAACAAAATCAGTCACAGTTACAGCCGGCTCCTGGTACTATTACGCAGACTATGGATTAGGTTCTTATCTGACTTGTCCATATTATGTGAAATGGGGAAGTATCAATGCGACAGCATACTGTGTTGAACCATCGAAAAAAGGACCGGGAAATGGAACTTATACGATCCAGAAACTTGCCGATGGAAAGACACTTGCAAAGGTCTGCTATTACGGAACAAAAGCAAGTGATGAGAATGGTTTTTTCGATGAGAAACATCCGGATTTTCCGGCAGGAAAGAGATTCATCATTACGCATCTTGCAGCGGCTTATGCAAATGGTTCCAGTGACTGGGCATCCGGAACCAATGCGACAGGAAAGAACCTGGCAATGGAACTTTATAACTATTGTGTAAATATGCCGGACATTCCGTCTGTAGATATGAGCTTTTCCGAATCTAATGTAAAGGCTTATGTGGAAGGAAACAGCCAGCGAACAAGTGTGATCACATTCAAAGCAGATAAACTGCAGACGATTACATTTAAGTTGCCAAGTGGTGTAAAGCTTGTAAATGTGTCAACCGGTAAAACAAGTGCTGCAGGAGCAAGTGTAGAAATCAGTGGAGGTACACAGTTTTATCTGACAGCACCACTTGATCAGGCAGAGAGCGTCAGTGCTACATTTTCTTCTCAGATGAAGGGAAGCATTGATAAAGAATACTCTGCTTACAAGATTGTAACAGGATCCGGAACACAGGATCTGGCTCTTGTTTTCGGTGAAGGTGTCGGAAATGAGAAATATGTGGATTTTAAAGTAACCTGGACAAAAGAATGTAAGGTATCCATTGTAAAGAAAGACCAGGATACAGGCAATGCACTGGCTGGTGCAGTGTACGGGATCTATTCCGATGCTGCATGTACAAAGCTGATTGCAGAGATGCCTGCAACAGATCAGAATGGTGCTTCACAGCTCACAATGGAAAAGACACAGGAAGTTGTTTATCTGAAAGAAATCTCTGTTCCAACAGGATATCAGATTGATACAAAGTCTTATAATGTGACTCTTGCTATCGGAAAGACAACGACTAAAAATGTAACAGACAAACGTGTAAATGCAAAGATCAACATTGCAAAACAGGATGCTGAGACAGGAAATGCAGCACAGGGGGATGCAACGCTGGAAGGTGCAGTATATGGCCTTTATGCAAGGGAAGACATTGTTCATCCGGATGGAAGAACCGGAACGATCCATAAGAAAGACAGCCTGATCACATCCCTGACAACGGATAAAAATGGCGAAGCTTCTGTATCGGATCTCTATCTTGGAAAGTATTATCTGAAAGAGCTTAGTGCTCCGGTGGGATACGTACTGGATCCGACAGAACATGATGTGGACTGTACTTACGAAGGTGCTACTGTTCCGACAGTAGAAAGAACTTCTGTATGTAAAGAAACTGTCATCAAACAGCCATTTCAGATCATCAAGGCAGCAAACAACGGGAAGACCGATGCAGACCTTCTGCAGGGAGTTGGTTTTTCGGCATGGCTTGTCAGAGATCTGAAAGTAAAAGCAGATGGAAGTTATGATTTTGATTCAGCCAGACCAGTTGTACTGACTGCAGATGGCCAGACAGAAATGTTTACCGATGAAAAAGGATATGCAAGATCGATTCCGCTTCCATATGGAACTTATGTGGTAAGAGAGACCACAAGCAAACACAACTATGCACCGGTCGATGATTTTGTAGTGAAGATCACAGAGAATTATCCGGATACACCGCAGACATGGCGAGTGCTTCTGGATAAAGAATTCAAAGCAAAATTAAAGATCATCAAAAAGGATGCAGAAACACAGAAATCTGTACTCCTGGCAAATACTGAGTTCAAGGTATATGACCTGGATAACCAGAAATATGTGGAACAGACAACATCCTATCCGAAGCCAACGGTACACAAATCTTATTTCACAAATGAGGAAGGATACCTGGTACTGCCGAGAAATCTGAAACCTGGCAACTACCGGATTGAGGAAGTGACGGCACCCGATGGGTACACAATATCCAAAAACTATGTGACAGTCGCTGTTGATACAGATACTGCTTATCTGACCGATCCTGTCACAGGAGATGCAGTCATTGATGTGGATTATACCAACGCCCCGGTCAAAGGTCAGTTAAAGATCTATAAACAGGGTGAAGTGTTAAAAGGATTTGAGAAGGATTTCCAGTATGAAATGACTGGCCTTGCAGGTGCAGAATTTGAAGTCTATGCGGCAGAGGATATTTATACTGCCGATCATCAGGTAGATGCAGATGGACAGAGAACTTTGTATTTTGCAAAGGATGCACTGGTAGCAACCGTTACAACGGATGCAGATGGTTATGCAACTGTAAAGAATCTTCCACTTGGCAGATACTATGTCAAAGAGAAGAATGCACCGGACACTTATGTGTTAAATACTGTGCCGGAAAATGTCGAATTTACTTATGCGGATCAGGATACCGCAGTGATCGAGAAAGAAATCTCTGTCACAGATGAACGACAGAAAGTGTCGATTACGGTCGAAAAACAGGATGCTGAGACAGGTAATACAGTAGCCGGAGCAGTATTCGGTATTTACAATGCAAAAGACATTCAGACGAAAGATGGAAAAGTGATCGTCAAAGCAGATACTCTTTTACAGGAAATGACTTCTGATGAAAAAGGTCAGGCAGCATGTACACTGGATCTTCCACTTGGAAGCTATTATGTAAAAGAACTGAAAGCACCAGATGGATTCGTATCTTCAGATGAAGTACTGAGATTTGATGCTTCTTATCAGGGGCAGGATGTACAGACAGTAACATTAAAATCCGTAAAGAAGAACCAGCCGACAACTGTTGAGATCACAAAATCAGATGCAACAACCGGTGTAGAACTGGATGGAGCTTATCTGAAAGTAACGGATAAAGATGGAAATGTAGTAGATAGCTGGACATCTTCCAAAGATGCACCGCATGTGATCAAATATCTGAAAGTGGGTGAGACTTATACCCTACATGAAGAGTTTGCACCGCATGGTTATCTGGTAGCCAATGATGTGACATTCACAGTCAAAGATACCGGAGAGGTTCAGAAAATGGAAATGAAGGACGAGGTACCGGTTGGTGAACTGATCATCAACAAAAAAGGAGAATTCCTGGATTCTGTTACACTGGCCGATAAGGTCAAAGGTGTGGTGGAACACATTTTCAACTATGTAACCGGAAAGCTGACAGATGTTACGTTTGAAGTCTATGCTGAGGAAGACATTAAGGCTGCCGATGGCGTCAGTGACGATTACTATAAAAAGGATGAACTGATTGCAACGATCAAGACAGATGAAACCGGTATTGCAAAACTGGAAAATCTTCCACTTGGGAAATACTACGTGAAGGAAACAGGAACTGCTTACGGTCATGTGCTGGACGGTGAGATCCGTCATGTAGATCTGACTTACGTGGATCAGAATACACCGGTTGTAGTCTATGACAAAGACTGGCAGAACAACCGTCAGAGAGTAGAAGTCAGTGTACTTAAGAAAGAAAAAGATTCTGACCGTACACTGGAAGGCACTATCTTTGGATTATTTGCCAAGGAAGACATTAAGTCTGAGACAACAGGTAAAGTCCTGATTGAAGCCGATGAGATCATTGAACTGAAATCTACGGATGAAGAAGGAAAGATCACATTTGTTGCAGATCTTCCAATAGGAGCAACTTACTATGTAAAAGAGCTCTATGCACCAGACGGATTCGTAACCAACGATGAAGGAAAAGAATTTACGTTTGAGTATGCAGGTGAGGATCAGCCGACTGTAACCTATGATTTTACCTTTGAGAATCAGCCAACCATTGTAGAATTTACCAAATCCAGTCTGACAACCGGAAAAGAACTTCCAGGATGTAAGCTGAAAGTGGTAGATGCTGATGGAAATATCGTGGATGAATGGACTTCCGGTAAAGAAGCACATGTGATCCGTGAGCTGACTGTCGGAAAAGAATACACACTGGTTGAAACAAAACCTGCTGATGGTTACGTGACAGCTGAAAGCGTGAAGTTCACGATCAAAGATACTGCCGATGTGCAGAAAGTTGAGATGAAGGATGATGTAACGAAGGTGAAAATCTCCAAACAGGATATCGCCGGAAAAGAACTTCCGGGAGCGAAACTCACAATCCTTGATCAGGATGGAAAAGTTGTGGAAAGCTGGACCAGTACAGAGAAAGCACATTACATCGAAATGCTTCCGATCGGAAAATACACTCTCCGTGAAGAAACAGCACCGGATGGCTATCTGGTTGCAAAAGATGTGGAATTCGAAGTAAAGGATACCAGTGTAGTACAGCATGTAACCATGGTGGATGAGGAAAAACCGGCAGAAAAGACACCGGAAGGTGGAAAACCTGTCAGTGATTCACCAAAGACTGGGGATAACACCAATCTGTGGCTGTGGTTTATGCTTCTCGGCATTGGTGCGACTGGTACAGGAGCCCTTGCATTTATGAGAAAAAAGAAACACTAATTAAATAAGAATGAGCGTTCATGGAAACCGAAAGGAATCTGTGGACGCTTTTTTAGATGGGAGAAACCATGAGAAATATCATTATTTTTGTTGCTCTTCTGGGAGCAGCGGCAATATTTACAGTTTTGTATTGTCTCATTGCTGCCGGAAGTCAGGCAGAGAAAAAACTGACAGAAATCATGAGAAAAGAGGAAGAACAGAATGAAGACTAATAAAGATCTGATCATAGAACCAAATGCAGCTATTGAGGGAAGAAAGTACAGCGAAGAAAAGCCATGGTCCTGCAAGTACTGTTACTGGTGGGGAGGCAAAAAGAAAGGCTGTAGCTTGAAACAGTGCCACTATCTGCTTCCGGAAAAGAAAAAAGCAGTAAAAACAACACCATGTGGTGGCTGTCCGTATGGAAAACATGTTCCATGCATCGGATATTGTATTGCCCGTCTTTATTCTGAGATGAAAGGAAAGAAAGGACGTGGGTAATTGCAGGAAGAAGTAAATCAGAAAGTGATCAGCCTGAGCATCCAGGGAGTCAAGATCACTGCCAGTGTGCTAAAAGCAGCCCTTCGGAAGTTCCTGGAAATGGACAACCGTAGGAAACAGAAAGCAACGCAGGTGAAAATGGCTGAAAAGACCGGACGAGCTCAGGAGAAAGGAAGGGAAAAAGCCCGAAAAAAGATTGAAAAGAAAAAGCCACATGGAAAGCAGACCATCAAGCAGCTGAATGCACAGGGAGTACAGCTTTCCAACTTAAAGATCACAGATGAAAATATCAAATCTTTTGACCGTGTGGCAAGAAAATACGGCATTGATTACAGCCTGAAAAAAGAGGTTGGTGCGGATCCACCGAAATTTCTGGTCTTCTTTAAGGCCAAAGATGTGGATGTGATGACAGCGGCTTTCCGGGAATATGCCGGAGTAGAACTGAAAAAGAAACAGTCGAAGAAACCATCCGTCAGAAAGAAACTGCAGAAATCTGTAGAAAGAAAAGCAAAGCACCGCCAGCGTGTGAAGCAGAGGCAAAAATCCAGAGGTCAGGAACGATGATCCGGGAAAAATTACAGAAGATCCAGGTCAAACGGCTGGTGATCTTAAATCTCCCATATTTCTTTATTTTCTATGTAGCAGATAAAGGATCCTGGCTGTACCGGCATTGCCTGGGAGAAAGCATGGTCCAGAGACTTGGCGTGATGTTAGTCAATTTCCGACTGGCATTTTTAAGCTGGCTGCCAAGTGTCGCTTTGCAGGACCTTGCAGTAGGTGTTCTGGTTGCAGGTGCATTAAAACTGGTGGTCTACTATCGTTCAAAAAATGCAAAGAAGTTCCGACAAGGTGTGGAGTATGGATCTGCAAGATGGGGAAACAGAAAAGACATCGAACCCTTTATGGATCCGGTCTTTGAAAACAATGTCATCCTCACAGAAACGGAACGTCTGACCATGAACAGCCGACCAAAAGCTCCGAAGTATGCCAGAAATAAGAATGTGATCGTCATCGGTGGTTCCGGATCCGGAAAGACAAGATTCTATGTGAAGCCCAACCTTATGCAGATGACGGACCACGTATCCTATGTGGTCACTGATCCGAAGGGTACGATCATCGTCGAATGCGGGAAGATGTTGGTAAATGGAGGATACCGGATCAAGGTATTAAATACGATCAACTTTAAAAAGTCCATGCATTACAATCCGTTCCATTATATCCGGAGTGAAAAAGACATCTTGAAGCTGGTCAATACCATTATCGCAAATACCAAGGGTGAAGGCGAAAAATCAACGGAAGATTTCTGGGTGAAGGCCGAACGTCTTTTGTATTCTGCGCTGATCGGATACATCTGGTATGAGGCACCGGAGGAAGAACAGAACTTTTCTACTTTGCTGGAATTTATCAATGCCAGTGAGACCAGGGAGGATGATGAAGAATTTAAAAATGCAGTAGATGAATTGTTTGAAGAACTGGAAGCAGAAAATCCGGAACACTTTGCAGTAAGGCAATATCGCAAGTACAAGCTTGCTGCCGGCAAAACTGCAAAATCGATTTTGATTTCCTGTGGTGCCAGACTTGCACCATTTGATATTCAGGAGCTTCGAGAAATCATGTCGTATGACGAAATGGAACTGGATATGATCGGTGATCAGAGAACAGCCATGTTTGTCATCATCAGCGACACAGATGACACATTTAACTTTGTGGTAGCGATCATGTACACCCAGCTTTTTAACCTGCTTTGTGATAAGGCGGATGATGAGCATGGCGGCAGGCTTCCTTATCATGTACGGCTACTTCTTGATGAGTTCAGTAATATCGGACAGATTCCAAAATTCGACAAATTGATTGCTACGATCCGAAGCAGGGAAATCTCAGCTTCTATCATCTTGCAGTCACAATCTCAGCTGAAAACTATCTATAAGGATGCTGCTGAGACGATCACAGGCAACTGTGACACCGTTCTTTTCCTGGGCGGAAAGGAAAGTTCCACACTGAAAGAAATATCAGAAACCCTGGGAAAGGAAACCATTGATCTTTACAACACATCAGATACCAGAGGCAGCAACCGATCCTATGGGCTGAACTATCAAAAGACTGGAAAAGAACTGATGAGTAGAGATGAGCTGGCGGTTATGGACGGAGAAAAATGTATCTTACAGCTTCGAGGAGTCCGGCCGTTTTTAAGCAACAAATATGACATCACAAAGCACAAACGGTACAAGGAACTTGCCGATTTCAATAAGAATAATGCGTTTGATGTCGAAAAATATCTGGCACACCGACTGGTGCTGTCGGAAGATACAGAATTTGAAATGTATGAAGTAACTGTGACACAAGAAGACGTATCAGTGATTGAAGCTGAGGAAGGTGAGGACTGATATGAAAGAAAGAATTCGAGCACCCTGCTACTACTGATAAGGGTACAAAAAGGTCTGAATAAAAGGGAAAGGAGTAGAGCCAAACGCTTACAGACCATAAGAAAAAGCGTTTGTTCATACATTTGATTATGGCTTTTTTTAGCAGTGCAATCAATATCCTTCAGACACTGGTCGTTGCAATCGGTGCCGGTCTTGGTGTCTGGGGCGTAATCAACCTGATGGAAGGTTATGGAAACGACAACCCGGGTGCAAAATCCCAGGGAATTAAGCAGCTGATGAGCGGTGGTGGTGTTATCCTGATCGGAACACAGCTAATCCCGCTTCTGAGTGGATTATTTGGTTAAGAGAAAGGAGTAGAGATCCATGTTCAGTCAGATTTTTGATGCGATTGAGGAATGGATGAGGGAACTCTTAACCGGGATGATCACTTCCAACCTGGACACGATGTTTACTGATGTCAATCAAAAGACTGGTGAGATCGCCACCCAGGTTGGACAGACCCCGCAAGGGTGGAACGGCAGCATATTCAGTATGATCCGGAACTTATCGGATTCCGTGATCATGCCGATCGCAGGTATTATTATCACACTCGTACTCTGCTACGAATTGATTTCTATGCTGACCGAGCGCAACAACATGCATGATATTGATACCTGGATGTTTTTCAAGTACTTCGTAAAAATGTGGATCGCTGTATATCTGGTGAGTAACACATTTACGATCACAATGGCGGTATTCGATGTGGGCCAGCACGTAGTTAATTCTGCGGCCGGTGTTATCACAGGAAGTACCGCCATTGATATTTCTTCGGCATTGACGGATCTTTCCGCAACACTGGAAAGTATGGAAATCGGAGAACTTGTTGTATTGGCGCTGGAAACCCTTATCGCCGGCTTCTGTATGAGAATCCTGTCTGTATTGATCACAGTGATCATGTATGGACGTATGATAGAGATTTACCTATATACCTCAGTTGCGCCGATTCCATTCGCAACTATGAGTAACAGAGAATGGGGACAGATCGGCACGAATTATTTCAGAGGACTCTTTGCCCTGGCTTTCCAGGCATTTCTGATGATGGTATGCGTTGCAATCTATGCAGTGCTTGTTGCAGGTATCCAGTATTCAGATAATCTGAGTTCTTCATTATTTGGCGTTATGGCTTACACAGTGATCTTATGTTACAGCCTCTTTAAGACGGCATCCTTAAGTAAGTCGATATTTAACGCGCACTAATTTACAGGAAGGAGTGAAAATCATGGCATATGTCAGCGTACCGAAAGACTTAACGAAGGTAAAAAATAAAGTAGCATTTAACCTGACCAAAAGACAGCTGATCTGTATTGGGATTGGTGCTGCAATGGGAATTCCAAGCTATTTCCTCTTGCGAAATGTGATGGGAAACAGTAATGCGGCAACGGTCATGGTGCTTTTGATGTTACCGGCATTTTTATTTGCCATGTACGAAAAAGACGGGATGCACCTGGAAGATGTTCTGATGCATATGATCCGGGTGAAGTTTCTTCGTCCACCCGTCAGAAAATATGAAACTGAAAACTATTATGAAACAGATCCGGAACAGATCAGACAGTCTCCGGATGCAGGAAAACCGAAAGGAGGAAAAACGGTTGCGAAAAAAGAAAAATAAGAAAACTGTCGCAGATACCGGGTACAAAAAAGTAGACAGAAAAGAGAAAAAGAAAAAAGAAAAGCAGGAAGAAAAACGCAGGCAGAAAAAACTGTCCGTCCAGCAGTCAATCGCTTATAAGGAAATGGGAAAAGATGGGATCTGTAGGGTACAGGGAAAAACGTATTCTAAGTGTATTCGCTTCTATGATATCAACTACCAGCTGGCTCAGAACGAGGACAAAAATGCGATCTTTGAAAACTGGTGCGATTTCCTCAATTACTTTGATGCCAGTATCCATTTTCAGCTGAGTTTTATCAATCATAAAAGCAGCATGAAAGAATTTGAACAGGTCATCCGGATCCGTCCTCAGGATGATGCTTTTGACGATGTTCGTATGGAATATGCCAAGATGTTGAAACAGCAGCTGGCAAAAGGAAACAACGGCCTGGTGAAGTCAAAATATATCACCTTTTCCATCGAAGCGGATAATATCCGGGAAGCAAAGCCAAAGCTGGAACGTATTGAATCAGATATCCTGAACAACTTCAAGATCCTTGGAGTTCCGGCATATCCGCTGAATGGCGTGGAACGTCTGCAGATACTGTATGAGACTTTCAATCCGGATATCATGACAGACTTCCAGTTTGATTATGGTTCCATGATCCGGACAGGACTCAATACAAAGGATTATGTGGCACCGACCAGTTTTGTATTCCGAGACAGAAATACGTTCCAGATGGGAAATACTATCGGGGCTGTCTCTTATCTGCAGATCCTGGCACCGGAGCTTACGGATAAGATGCTGGCAGAATTTCTGGATATCGATAAGAACCTGATCGTCAACCTGCATGTCCAGTCTGTGGATCAGATGAAGGCAATCAAGCTGGTAAAAAGCAAAGTGACGGATATCAACCGTATGAAAATCGAAGAACAGAAAAAAGCAGTCCGGGCTGGATACGATATGGATATCATTCCATCGGATCTGAACACGTATGGCGGAGAAGCTAAGCGTCTGTTAGAAGATCTGCAGTCACGAAATGAGCGTATGTTCCTTGTAACAGCGCTCTTTTTAAATACTGCAAAGACAAAACAGGCACTGGATAATGCCATCTTCCAGACGGCCGGTATTGCACAGAAATATAACTGTGTGCTGAAACGTCTGGATTATCAGCAGGAAGAAGGATTGATGAGCAGTGTTCCGTTGGGAGTAAATCATATCCCAATCAAGCGGGCTCTTACGACTACCAGTACAGCAATCTTTGTTCCGTTTACGACACAGGAACTTTTTATGGCAGGAGAATCCTTATATTACGGATTGAATGCACTCAGTAACAACATGATCATGGTGGATCGTAAAAAGCTGAAAAACCCGAATGGATTGATCCTTGGTACGCCTGGATCCGGTAAATCCTTTGCAGCAAAAAGAGAGATCACCAATGCTTTCTTTGTCACGAAGGATGACATTATCATCGGAGATCCGGAGGGTGAGTATTATCCACTGGTCCATGCACTTGGCGGACAGGTCGTACACATTTCACCGACCAGTAAGGATTATATCAATCCGATGGATATCAATATGGATTATTCCGATGATGACAATCCACTTGGAGTGAAATCCGATTTTGTCCTGTCTTTATGCGAGCTGATCATGGGAAGCAGGGATGGAATTGAAGCAGAGGAAAAATCAGTGATCGACCGCTGTCTTCCACTGGTGTATCAGAAGTACTTTGCAGATCCAAAACCGGAAAATATGCCGGTTCTCGGTGACCTGTATGACTGTCTTAGAAAGCAGAAAGAACCGCAGGCCCAGAGAATTGCAACAGCGTTGGAAATCTATGTAAATGGATCACTGAAAGTATTTAACCATAGAACCAATGTGGAATTGAATAACCGTATTGTCTGCTTTGATATCAAAGAACTTGGAAAGCAGCTGAAGAAAATCGGAATGCTCATCGTCCAGGACCAGGTATGGAACAGAGTTACGATCAACCGTGGCATCAAATCTACCAGGTACTATATCGATGAGTTTCATCTTCTGCTCAAAGAGGAACAGACTGCAGCTTATAGTGTGGAGATCTGGAAGCGATTCCGTAAATGGGGTGGTATTCCAAGTGGTATCACCCAGAATATCAAAGATCTTCTTGCCAGCAGGGAAATTGAAAATATCTTTGAGAACAGTGATTTTATCCTGATGCTGAACCAGGCTGCAGGTGACAGACAGATCCTTGCAAAACAGCTGAATATTTCCCCATATCAGTTGTCTTATGTGACGAATTCCGGGGAAGGAGAAGGACTTCTTTTCTATGGAACAACAATTATTCCATTTAAGGACAAGTTCGATAAGAACTTGAAGCTGTACAGTTTGATGACTACAAAACCGGAAGAAGTTGAAAAACGAGAGAAAGAAATGGAGGCGGAAAAGCATGAAGGAAATCGATAAGATCCGAATCAGGCAGTGGAACCAGGATAATCCTTACATTCAGATGAAAAATCTGGAAAATGTACAGCCTGGATACTGTGTTCATACAGTCAATGATGATCATCATCTGTATGAACTTTCGCTGGAAACACAGAACATTATCCTTGACTGGGTATTCTGGAATTTTTATCCGGCACAGAAAATCTATCCGCATCTTACCAGTGATGATCTGAAAGAAGTTCTGTATAAACGTACCCAGATCCATCTGCACAACAATCAGTTCAAGGAGGCTATGCTGATCAATGGTTTCTGGCCGAGAGATCCGAGTGAATTGAACTGGGTATTTCATATCCAGGCAAGCTCTCCGGCAATCAGGACACAGGCAGATGGGTATCCTGGTATCCCGATTATTGGACGCCAGGAACTAAATGAGTACAGAAAGAAAAGTTGTGCCAGGAGGTGATGACCTATAGCCGGAAAAGAATTTAAAGGCAAAGATAAAAAGGTCGCAAAGATGACCAGAGATGGTCTGACAGAAGAAAATCTCCGTGATGGTAGTGTAAAAGACATCAGTCACAGGAGCCGAGGACGACCGGAAAATAAAGAAGAATTTGTTCCTGAACGGGAACGGAAAAAGGCTGAGAATGAAGATTCAAAATCGGGAAAAGGTAAACGACTGCAGATGGAAAAGATCCGGAAATCTTCTGTCCGGCAGGAAGCTGTTGAGAATACAGTTGAAGTTACACCGGAAGAAAAAGTATCCGGATATCGAAAGAAACTGCATCGCCATGAAAAAATCCCGGATGATGACAACACTCTGAACAGCCAAAAGAAATCCATTCGGAAGAAACAGCTGCAAAAACAGATGACCAAAGAACAGGCAAAAGCCGGAAGATTATCCTTTGATGATGAAGGAAATCAGATGGTGAAAGGTGCTGGCATGAAACCGGGAGGGACAGCCGGGAAATACATTGCCACACAAGCTGTTATATCTGGTATGAAAGCAGTCTCTTCCGAAGAGGAAGAAGCAAATGAAAATGCAGGTGTGGAAAGTGCCAGACTTGCAGAGCGTGAAACAGAAGCTGCGTTACGTGGTCTGCGTCATGCTCAGATCCGAAGCAAACGAACGAACGTGAAAACCCATCGCAGAGGTTATCGTGAGGCTACCGTAGAAAAGAAACTGAAATTTGGTTCTGCAGAAAGTATGGAAGGAGTCAAACATGCAGAAACGGTAAAGAACGCTGAGCAAAAGAGACATTTCTATAACCGCTTCTTTCAGAAAAAACGATATAAGGATGCATACCGGGCAGCCAGAGCCGGAAAATCCGCTGGCAGTCTGGGTGGGGCAACAACCATTGCCGGTGTCGAGAACATGACGGTAAAAGCAAAGATCGCCTTGAAAGAGATCATAAAGCGTAATCGTGCCATGTTCGCAGGCATCGGTATTTTTGCGCTTCTTTTTCTAGTCATTTCAGTATCTCTGGGAAGCTGCAGTGCTTCTATCGAGGGAGCTGGATCTGTGATCGGTATTACAACGTATCCAAGTTCGGACGAGGATATTTATGCTGCCGAAAACAGATATGCTGCTTTGGAAAGTGCTTTGAATCAGCAGATCAATGAGATGGAACGCAGACATCCAAATTATGACGAGTATCAGTACAACATTGCTGAGATTGGTCATAATCCATACCATCTTATCTCGTATCTTACCGCAAAATACGGGGACTGGACGTACTCAGATGTTGAAAACGAGCTGCAATCTCTTTTTGAAGCACAATATCATCTGAATACAGAAGGTCGAACAGAAACGGTGACAGAAACCAGAAATGTTCGAGTCGGAGAATCATTAGGACAGGTAGTGACCAGCGGATATTGTAACTGTCGAATCTGTTGTGGTGTATGGTCCGGAGGTCCAACTGCCAGTGGGGCATATCCAACTGCAAACCATACCATTGCTGTAGATGCTTCCAATCCATTTGTGCCGATTGGCACTAAGGTAGTAATGAATGGTGTGGAATACACAGTTGAGGATACCGGAGCCTTTGCACGATATGGTGTGCAGTTTGACGTTTACTATGATAACCATGCTGCCGCTTCTGCTCATGGACATCAGACCTGGGAAGCCTATATCGCAGATGACAATGGCAGTCAGGAAGTAACGGTTACCAGTACAAGCACTAAGAAGATTCTATATGTGACACTGACAAATGGAAGCTTTGACGCTGTGGCAAGAGCCAATCTGAATGCGGAGCAGCTGATCATCTATAATGCATTAAATACGACCTATGGAAACAGAAATTATCTGTGGGATGTAAACAATGTGACCAGTGGATCAGGCGGTAATGGAATGAGTTATGAGATTCCACCGGAAGCACTGCAGGATGAAGAATTTGCCCGGATGATTCGGGAAGCAGAAAAATATCTGGGAGTACCTTATGTATGGGGTGGCTACTCTCCGTCCGGATTTGATTGCTCAGGTTTCGTATCCTATGTCATTAACCACTGTGGTAATGGCTGGAACTATGGACGATTGACCGCGGATGGATTAAGAGGCGTATGTACTTATGTATCACCGGGAGAAGCAAAACCAGGAGATTTGATCTTCTTCCAGGGAACATATAACACATCCGGTGCAAGCCATGTGGGTATCTATGTCGGCAACAATATGATGATCCATTGCGGGGATCCGATCCATTACTCAAATATCAGCACATCCTACTGGCAGCAACATTTCATGTGCTTTGGAAGACTGCCATAAAGGGGTGAACGAAGGGAAGTGAAAGTTTGAATAAAAAGATTAAAAAATATCTGGATGAGATTGCCAAGACAGAGAAAAAGATCGCGGATCTGCAGCAATATCTTAGGGGTGTCCAGGCTGCATTAAAGCAGGAAGAGGACAATGAGATGATCAGGTGCATCCGTGGTATGAAGATGGATAATGATCAGTTATATGATCTTTTGGATGGTATCCAGAGTGGAAAAGTTAAATTTCAGGTAAGCAGGGAGTCTGACGATGAAGGTTCAGGCTCCTTTGTATTCACAGAAGAAAATAAGGAGGAATATCAGAATGGTGAAATGGAAGAAAATGAATAAGAAAATGGCAGGACTGCTGTTGGGCGTCATGATGCTTTTTACTGCATCCACCACAGCATTTGCCTATGTGGATGAATCAGCGGAGGCATCTAAAGTAGAGGCAACTCAGACAGAACAGTCAACAGACAAAGAAGAGAAAAAGGATGAGGCGGCAAGTACAAATGAGGTGTTACCGGAAGATAGAACAGACAAGGGAACTGCATTTACGACACCTGGCAATGGTGAAGTCAAGGATGACATTACCGATGATTCCACAAAGGAATTTCTTACGGTTACAACGAAGAATAACAATACTTTCTATATCGTGATCGACCGCAGTGCCACATCACAGAATGTCTATATGTTATCCCAGATTGACGAGAATGATCTGTCTGAATTTCTGGATAAAGACAGCACTGCTACTGTCGTAACACCACAGCCGGATACATCAAAGGTAGTGCTGGATGAAACAAATAATGAGGATGTAGACAAGGAAGCTACTGTTGATCCGGAGAAAACAGCATCTACAAAAACCAATATGGGTGCAATGGCAACAATCCTGATCCTGGCCCTTGGCGGTGTGGCAGCATACTACTATTTCAAGATCTATAAGCCAAAAAAAGAGGAAGATGAGGATGATCAGCCGGAAGGTTTGGAAACAGGTGGACTGGAAGAAATTCCGGATGAGGAAGAGTCTGAAGACGAAGATTTTGAAGAAAACGAAAAATAAATAAACTTTTTTAGCGGAGGGGGCTGTAAAACATGCTCTCTCCGTTTCGTTATATGAAGGAGGTAATACATCATGTATTTAGTAATTGCAGAAAAACCAAGTGTATCAAGAGCAATCGCAGAGGTGATTGGAGCACAGAAACGAGAAGACGGATATTTAAGAGGAACCGACTGTATGGTCAGCTGGTGTTTCGGACATCTGGCAGAATATGTTTCTCCAGATGCCTACGATGAAAAATTTAACCAGTGGAGATATGAAGATCTCCCGATCATCCCGAAAGACTGGAAAGTTACAGTCTCAGAAGATAAGAAAGATCAGTTCTATATCTTAAAAAGACTGCTCAACAGTCCGGAAATTGAATACGTCGTAAATGCCTGTGATGCCGGACGTGAAGGAGAATTGATCTTCAAACATGTCTATGACTTGTCTGGAAGTAAAAAGCCGGTGAAACGATTATGGATCAGTTCTCTGGAAGATTCCGCAATCCTTGATGGAATGCAGCATCTGAGATCCGCGGAGGAATACCGACATCTGGCCGAAGCTGCTGTATGCCGTTCTCAGGCTGACTGGCTGGTAGGAATGAATGCAACAAGAGCTTACACCACAAAGTACTTCAAAAAGCTGACAGTTGGAAGGGTTCAGACACCGACACTTGCCATGTTGGTGGAACGTGCCGGACAGATCAGCAATTTCCAGAAAGAAAAGTATTTCGATGTGGAACTCGATTGTGATGGAATTCCGGCTATAAAGCCAAAAATCTTTGATTCGGATAAGGCAGAACAGTTAAGAAGCAGATGCCAGGGAAGTGAAGCTAGTATCAGCGCAGTAAAAGAAACAGAAAAGAAAGTAAAAGCACCAAAGCTTTATGACCTGACCACGCTGCAGAGAGAAGCAAACCGTATCTATGGAATGACAGCTAAACAGACACTGGATACCGCCCAGAGCCTGTACGAAAAGAAACTGATCACTTATCCAAGGACGGACAGCCAGTATCTGACCGAAGATATGGAGCAGACCGCAAGAAATGTGGTCCGTCAGATTTATGAGAAATATCAACTGACAGGTCCGTTTGATCAGCCGGAGCAGCCAGATGTGAAGAAAGTCATGAATAACAGTAAAGTGACAGATCACCATGCAATCATCCCAACGATGGAGCTTGCATCCTGTCATCTGGGTGAACTGAAATCTTGGGAAGAAAAGATTCTGTTTCTGATCGCAGTTCATACGGTCATGGCAATGAGTAAGGATCACATTTACCAGGAAACAGAGATTGAGGTGGAATGCCAGGGAGAAATCTTCAAGTCAAAAGGAAAAATTGTCCTGCAGGATGGATGGAAACTCTTTGAAAACTGCTTCAAAAATAAGGACCGCATGGCAATCGCAGATCCAGATCAGGAAATGAAAGATCGGATGCCGAAAGTAATCCAGGGGCAGACTTTCTATGCTGTAGCTGCAGAAAAGACAGAACATTTCACGTCACCACCAAAACCATACAGTGAAGATACGCTCCTTGCGGCAATGGAAACTGCTGGAAATAAGGAATTCGATGAAGACACAGAAAAGAAAGGATTAGGAACACCGGCAACAAGAGCCGGTATCATCGAAAAACTGATCTATTCCCAGTATGCCACCCGAAAAGGAAAACAGATTCTTCCAACAGATGATGGAAAAGTCCTTGTGGAGATCCTGCCAGACTTCCTGAAATCTGCAGGTATGACTGCAGAATGGGAAAATCAGTTGCTTTTGATGGAGCATGGAGAGATTGCACCGGAACAGTTTATGACTGGGATCAAAAACATGCTGACCATGATGCTGAATGGATGCGATGCGATTTCCGAAGAAGAAACAAGAAGATTTCAGACCAGAGAAAGCATTGGAACCTGTCCGGTATGTGGAAGCCTGGTATATGAAAGCAAACCCAACTTCTATTGCAGCAACCATGATTGTCACTTTGCGCTCTGGAAAGATAACCGCTATCTGCAGAGCATGGAAAAAACCATGGATAAAAAGATGGCTGCAGAACTTCTGAAAAACGGAAGTGTGCATGTGAAAGACCTGTATTCCAGAAAGAAAAATATGTACTTTGAGGCAGATCTCCATATGGATACAGATGAAACCGGAAAGGTGAATTTTTCTTTATCATTTCCCAAAAAGAAACAAAAAAACAAAAGCAAAAAGAAATAAGAAAACAGATTAGAGGAGGAAACGAAGAATGAATTTTAATGAATTTGTAAATGAAGTAAAGGACAATATCAGACTCTTTTTACCAAAGGATTATGAGAATGCAGAAGTATCAACGATGGAGTGTCAGAAACTGAACCGTGCCTATACGGGACTGATGGTGAGAAAAGAAGGTGAGATGCTTACCCCGACGATCAATCTTAATCAGCTGTATGAAGCATATAAAGCACAGCCTGGCGTAACAATGGAAACTGTATGCAGAAAGATTGCAGATATAGTTATTGAGGCACCGATACAGGTTGATCTGAAATCCATTTTAAATTATGAAGACGTGAAGGACAAGCTGTTTATCCGTGTATCATCAGCCGAAGCAAATAAGGAAGTCCTCGAAAATGCGCCACATCAGCTGAAGGAAGACCTCGCAATTACCTATCATGTGGTAGTAGGCAAGGATCAGGATGGATTAAGTTCCATGTTTATCAAGAATGATCTGCTTGAACAGTATGGAATCTCTGTAGAACAGCTTCATGAAGATGCTATGAAAAGTTCACCGCGTGTCATGGCCCCGGAGGTATCAAGTATAGGTGCATTGATAGATGAAATGTACCAGAAAAATATTCTCATGCTGACACCGGATGAACGTGAAATGCTGCAGGAAACATTGCAGGAATCAAGCGAGATGCCGACATTCTTTGTTGTTACGAATACAGAAAGAATTGATGGAGCCGGTGTGATCTTTTATCCGGAATTCATGGATAACATGGGGGAACTTCTGGGAAATGATTTCTTCATTTTGCCATCATCCATCCATGAAATGCTGGTCTTGCCAGATGACGGGCAAGTGGATGCAGAAATGTTAAGAGATATGGTAAAAGAAGTCAATGCCACTCAGGTAGCCCCTGCAGAACGCCTTACCAATGATGTATATCACTTTGACACAAAGGATCATGTCTTTGAAAAAGCTGACAGATTCACAGAACGTCAGAAAGAAAAAGAAGCACAGGCTGCAAAAACAGAGAAAACAGGAAAAGAACAGCCAGATCAGAAACCGAAAACAAAGAAACATGATATGGAACTTTAATACCAAGCATGAAAACCGTTAAATGAGCAAACGCCCTGCGGCATAAAGAAATGTCGTGGGGCATTTTTGAAAAGGAGCAGATTATGACGAAAGAAAACATTAAAACAAATACAAGCTTAAGATACAGCCAGTATCAAAAAAGATTATTACACACATTTTCGTTTGAAAAATTGAAGAAGCAAATCGAGACGTTACATGATCAGGAATTTATTATAAATGTGCCGATCGGAGGTGTTGCTGATGGCAGATAAATTAGAACAGGTAGCAATTCGTATGGTGGAACAGCCACCACTTTATAGTAAAGAACCAATGAATAATCCAGATGCAGCCATTCGTGTTATGAATGAATTTCTCTCTCAGATGGATCGGGAACTCTTTTGTATCGTTAATTTACAGGCAGATTTAACACCGATCAATATGAATATCGTATCTGTAGGATCGCTGAATGAAGCATTGATTAATCCAAGAGAAATATTTAAGAGTGCAATTCTTTCTAATGCTCATTCAATGATGCTCATTCATAATCATCCGTCCGGAAATCTGACACCATCTACATCGGATATCCAGACTACAGCAAGAATGCAGGAATTAGGGGAATTGATGGGAATTTCATTGGTTGATCACATCATTACAGGACGGAATGGAAATTACTATTCCTTTCGAGATAAAGGAGAATTTCCAGATGCCAGGATCCGTTTTTCAACTCGTGTTGAAGACATTGATTTAACTAAAGGAATGGTGACAGAAGCCATCGCACCCTATGAAGAAGTAACAGATACAAAAGAAAAAGATAACGTAAGAGATATTCCAACGGTGCAGACAGCAACAATTCCATTACCGGTTCAGGGAAAAGATATGGACAGCATTATGCAGTCACTGGAATCCGGTGTGGAAGAACTTTTTACAAGTAACCGATATAAGGAATTTCTTAAAACCATGGCAAAGTTTCACAATTATTCCTTTAACAATACAATGCTAATCGCTATGCAGCGACCGGATGCCACACTTGTTACCAGCTACAAAAACTGGCAGTCTATGGGGAGACAGGTCATGAAAGGTGAAAAAGGAATTACAATCATTGCACCGGCACCATATAAGAAAATGAAGGAAAAAGAGGTTCTGGATGAAAATCAGCGACCGATCATGGGAACCGATGGAAAACCTAAGACTGAACAGGTGGAAGTTACAGTTCCGCATTTTAAAGCAGTTACCGTCTTTGATATTGCTCAGACATCCGGGGAACCAATCCAGACACTGGCACCGGAATTATTGACTGCGGCTGTACAGGATTTTGATTCTTTCATGCAGGCTATTCAGAAAATATCCCCAGTGCCGATAAGATTCGATGAGATCGATGGCAATGCCAATGGATATTATCACAATGCAGACAAGGAAATCGTGATAAAAAAAGGACTCAGTGAAAGCCAGACCTTAAAGACAGCTATTCATGAAACCGCCCATGCAAAACTGCATGACAGAGAGATCATGGAAAGTCTTGGATTAGAAAAAGACCGACTGACAAAAGAGGTTGAAGCTGAATCCGTTGCTTACTGTGTGTGCTCTTCCTTTGGTTTGGATACATCGGACTATAGTTTTCCTTACATTGCGGGTTGGAGTAGCAGCCGGGAAATGAAGGAAATGAAAACATCTATGGATGTGATTCGCAAGACAGCCGGTGAAATGATTGATCAGCTTACAGAAGAGCTGGAAATCATTCTTGAAGAAAAACAGAAAACAGAATTACATGAAAAATACGGCATTCTGGTAGATGCACTGGAAGCAGCCGGATACCGCTATGATTATCGGGAAAGCAAACCGGGACATATTGTACTGGCACCGGATGGGACACATGAAATTGCTGGGTATTTGCAGTTTGAATCATGGGAAGATATCAAAGATTGGCTGGAAGATACGATTGCAGAAGGAACGGATATTTCGGAAAGAGTTGATCGGGCTTTGTATCCATTTAAGTTTGATTATACCCTAGAGGAAGAAATGTTCAGAGGTAATGGTGACCGCTATGCGATTTACCATGTGGATGAAGGCACACCGGGAAAACAACATTTATTTATGAATATGGCAATGGTCAAAGAAGATGGCATTACAATCGATGCGGCCAATTATAAATGTGTCTATTCTGGCAGATTACATGAAAATGAAAAGCTGGATGATTTGTACGCGATATTCAATGATAATCCACCGGCAGATTATAAAGCACATTCTATGTCGGTCAGTGATGTTATCATTACAAACCGTGGTGGGGATATGCAGGCATATTACGTGGATCGATTTGGATTTGCAGAACTTCCAGACTTTGCAGCACAAAGAGAAAAAATACTCGATATTGTCCCAGAAATAGAAAATGTGGATTATGAAAATGATCTTACATGTATCAGTTTTTATGCGGCTGAATGTGCTGAATTTCCTGTAATGGGTGAAGTACATTATGACCTGACATTACCAGAAGCCTTGGAAGCTTATGAGAAAATCCCATCAGAACGTATGCATGGACTGAAATGTGTTGGCTTTGATCTGAAAGACGGAAGTGATTATGAAGGAATGCAGAGTCTGATGATTGAAGGAAAAATACAGAAAGAATTTTTGAATTCGATTCCTGGATTTAGAGAAAATTCTTATGTGCAAAATGCAATCAGTCGTGTGGAAAAATACTTGGAAGAAAGACATCCAAATGTGGAAAATCCTCTGGAATCCAATAAGAAAGTGGATAACGAAAAAAATATAAGCGAAGAAAAAAACGAGAAGGAGCTGAATATACAGATGAAACCAATACCGAAAAAGAAAAGGGGGGAAATGAGCCTATGAGAAATGTAAACCTGGAAGAAAACGAACTGACTATTACTGCTATCTTCCAGCAGCACACAAAGGAAGAAACAATCCAAACACTGAAAGAAGCTTTGGAAGTTTTGGAACAGGAAGAAAGTGATCCTGAGAATGATGAAATAATTGAGATCATCAATTCTACAGTTGGAAAATTACAGCAGATCGAAGACAAATACTACTATTCTCTGGATCTGAATTATTATCTGAATAACTTGGAGGATGATGCCTATGAAGCTTAATCAATTTGCAGTCTACCGAGTAGATCAGCAGACAGCAGGAAAAGCACTGTGGCATCTGCCATATCAAGAGGCAAGACAGCAGAATGTGTCGATTACTGTCGAAAATTACCGATTAATCTCGATTCATGAAATGCAGGAAAATGAAAAAGTCGCTGACATCTGGAAACGGACGAAAAATCAATGCGAAGTCAGTGACGTGCTCGTATTGAACAAGAATGGAGAAATCAGCTGCTACTATGTAGATGAGAACTATCCACAGTATCTGGCCGGATTTATTCGTATCAACACATCCGGTGCACTGATCACTATGGAAACTGAGAATTATCAGATTGATGGGAAAAAGGGGAACTGGATTGCAACAGACACCGTCATTATTGATGGAAAACAGTTTTATTTGATGGAACATCAGGTATACCGAGATCAGGCCCAGGGTGTTATCCTGGATGCTTATGGAAAAATGGTTGTCGAAGAATGTAAGAAATTCGATGAAAAGACAAAACAAAAGATTCATGATTACATCCAACAGCAGGTACCGCTAAATCCGGTCGAACAGCTAAAACAAGATGGTAAAATCCGTCTGGAACATTACCAGAAATTCTACCAGAACGGCACTTATGAACGAAGCAGAGAATCTGGTACAGAAGCTAACTATGATATGGTGGACGGTCTGGTGAATAATCAGAAGAAGAACCTGGAAAAAATTTCTGATGCACGCAATAACAAACAGACGTCCCGAAATCAACAAAATAATAAACCTAAGAAACGAAGGTCCGTAATCAAACGACTGCATCAGAAACAGATTGCCATTGCTCGCCGGTCCGGAAAGCCGATACCAAAGTACCTGGATCAGGAAATGGAAAGAAAGCGGGGATAGAATATGCGAAGGTTAAAGTGTGAAAAAGAAACGATTATTCTGACTAATGAAGATGATGGATTCTATGATGTGTATACCTTCAATCAGAACTTGCAGAAACGGTTGAGGTCTTTTGCGGAGAAGTATCCGGATGATTGCTGGTTGAAAGGATCTTCGGAGGATGGTAGTGAAACGTATATGATTAAAAAAGGGCGGTTATCATTGAATTTAAGACCACCCTATTCCAAGGATAGAATTCATAAAGCAACCGAACGAATTATTGAAGAACAGAAAGAGCAATCGAAGGATTCATAGAATGCGATTTAAGAGAAAAAAGCCTCATGACCATGAGAAAAAATGAAAGCAAAATACGTTAGCTGATAAAGTGTATAGGCTCAAAAGAGAAAGTGCCCTTTTGGGCCTTTTTAATTTAAAATAGTTCTAAAGAATAAGTTGACAATCTGTAGATTCTGTATGTTTTAAAGATCAATCGTTATACTAATTTTAGAACGATAATTCGGTCTAAAGGAGGTGTCACAATGGATTTAAAGGCGGTTGGTCAGAGAATAAAAGCTGCAAGGGAAGCTAAGAATCTTACACAAGAAGAATTGGCAGCACTGGTAAACTTGAGTCCAACTCATGTAAGTGTTATAGAGAGAGGACTGAAAGTAACAAAACTTGATACTTTTATTGCGATTGCAAATACATTAGATGTTTCAGCAGATACACTATTGATTGATGTTGTGACACATTCGGTTAGCGGCGTTACGAATGAATTATCTGAAATGATAGAGAAACTACCTAAAGAAAAGCAACAGAGAATTATCAATGCAGTGAGAGCATTGGTGGAATAAATACGTGAATAAGAAGATGGAAGGGCTTATTGCTCTTCTTTTTTATTTGGTTTAACGTGAAAATATGATATAGTAGTTCTAAAGACTTATATATAATTCTAAGGAACTTGATAAAATGAAGAAAAAAAATATAACACTTGTATTTGTTGCTATCGTTTTTTCGATTATTGTTGGAATGATAATTGGGAAAAGCTTATTAAAGCATAAAGAAGGTGAGCCAGATGTAGTTGGCAGTTTTTCTATGAATAGAGATGAGAATCTTACAGTAGTTGCTAACAGAAAAAATATTTCTGATAAAGAAGCATTTACAAGACTGCTTTTAAAAATGTACAAAGAGAATTCATTTCATTCAATAAAATTTTCTACAGATCATGGATATGCAACCAGCCTTGATATGACCGTATATTCTTGGAAAGAAGATATCGAAAATGGAAAATCCATTATGCAGATAGAATTTAGACCGATTGAATATGGAAAAGATTATGATATTGTTCATAATCCGGATAAATATGTGCTTTTTATCGATGGAACAGAAATAAAATGAAATATATAGATATGCAGATAAAGCGCAGAAAAAGAGGATTGCTCAACACAGGAGGATATTTTCAATTACCCTCAAAATGATAAAAGCGAGGCAGCGGAAAATCCGTTGCCTCATATCAGTATTATGACAATTAATCTAGTTCCGCCCCTAACTCATACCTCCAATACTCCGCCGTCTCATATTCCCTAGGTTCTGAGAGTACCGGTACAGTAAAGAGTTCAACCGGAACACCGAGTGTTGATGCAAAGATTTTCATAAGATCCTCTTTTGGTGTTCGGACATCGCTTTCATACTGAGCAATCCGGACATCAGCACAGCTGTCGGGAAATCCAACAGCCATGCCAAGTTCTTTCTGGGTGAGATGATTTTTCTGTCTTAAGTGTTTTAATTTTCTTCCAAATGTAATCATAGTATTATTCTCCTGTGCTTCCAAAAGCCCCAGTTCCTCGTTCTTCACCGAGATCCAGGACAAAGTCTGCAATCACAACCGGTGTGATCACCAGCTGACCGACGCGTGTGTCTTTATGAATGATCTGAGAAGATGTGCTCACGTTGCTGATAATGGCATGGATCTCACCACGGTAACCGGAGTCAATCGGTGGAAGTTCGCATACCAGTCCTTTTGCAGCCATGCTGCTTCGTGGAAAGACATATCCGGCAAATCCATCCGGGATGATGAGACCAAATCCAAGCGGAATTCTCGCAACTTCGCCTGGCTTTAATACGCAATCATAAGGCATGAATACATCCGCACCGGCATCATTTTCATGTGGCCGGAAGGGATGATGATCTGCTTTCAGACCAAAGTCAATCAGTTTAATCTTTATGGCTGCTCACCTCCTTCCTGATGAGCAATGGATAATCTGCTTTTAAGATATCTGACGGTATCCAAAGCTTTGAAATAGGATTCTGGCAGGACATCTGTTTTTCCATGCAGCTTCCTCTCTGACAGAATGGACCGGTAAGATCCGGTGCAAAAAGGATTGGGCTTAATTTGTACAATCTTTGCCAGATCTGTAGCATCACAATCCTTGTTTCATCCGTATTTCTTCGGCAGGTTCTTTGGCCAATCATATGCTTCCACTGGTAAGGTGTCGCGCTGATGATCAGTACGTTTCGAAGTCCCTGAGGTGTGGCATATCCGGCTGAATCATGATCAATGCCTAAGGCACAAAGCTCTGCATAATGATCCAGATCTGACTGACAGCTTTTCTTGTAAATATCCTGGATTTCTTTATCTGCTTTCATGATTCCATATGGAATAGCAAATGCAGCATGACCGGAATAATTGCTGTACTGCAGAGATGCACTCATGTACTTTACTTCGTTCTGATGTCTTGTGATCTGTGCCAGGAAGCGTCTGCTTGCACCAACAACAGCTACGGTAATGACCATGAATTTCTGCACGGTTGGATGCGGAAGCCCTGCAATGTTTTCTACAGTCTTCTGACTGTAGGATTGACGGTAAAGATCCATCAGATCTGCCATGTTCTGGATCGTATGACCGTGTTGTGTGAGTCTGGCAGCAAAGACCATATTCTGTTCTGCTTCCCGGATTCCATAGCAGTTTAAGATAGCTGTTTCAATGTGATCCATAGGCCTGTTCCTCCTTTACCAGAGCTTTTAAAAGGATCAGATAATTGATGCAGTCTGTGATTTTTTCATCCCACTGTTCCATGTCAAAATGTAACAGAGTGGAATAACACATATCGTAAAGGGATACGACATGTTTCGACATCATACCGGCCAGTGCTGCTTTTGGATCGCAGTTTTGTAAAGCGGCAGCAATCTTGAATGCACTGAGGCGGTCAATATTGTCACCGGTATATTCTTTCTTTTTATGTGCCAGAATATCAGCACATTTTCTCATCTGAAGTTCAAATACAACATTAAATTCTTCTTGTGTCATGTGATAGTTCCTCCTTTGTTTTGTGATGGTTATCTTTCGAGATCCTTGGTTTTTGATCTTACTGGTTCCGGAATCTGCATCTGAAGAATGAAATCAACATTCTGATCGGCAGTATCCAGATCTTTTAATTTTTCTTTCAAGCTGCTTATTGCTTCTTCTTCGGAAGCTATCTGCTGTTGCAGTTTTTCTTTTTGTAAAGTCAGGGTTTTTAGGCTTGTCATCTTTCCATCCTGATAAAAGGATCTCAGCCAATCTCTGGCTTCTTCATATTTCTGAATTTCCTTCGCATGTTCTTTCCGGTACTTTCCTTTGTACTTTGCTTTTGAAAACTGGGAATAAACTTCCTTATTTGCATAGTACTGTCCGGTATAACGAATTTGCTCGTTTAGGATTCTTAGATTGGATCGATGCTGAGTAAACTGTGTCTGCAGTTCAGCCAGTTCCTGCTTTGATGCAAGCAATGTGTTTTTCAGATCTGACTGTGTATCAAATCCATGCTCCTGCACATAGATAATGGTATTTGCCATTTGCTGCAGGTTAGAAAGTTTTACCCGATGAGCATAAGCTGGGCTCTGCATTGCTTTCACATTTGTCTGGAGATTTACAACCAGGCGCAGGTGAGATCTGACGTAGAGAATGGTCAGTGGATCCTTGCGTAAGAAGGTCTGTTCCAGGTGTGCTTTTCCATATCGTGTTCCAAGTGCACGTTCAGTGATCCTCTTCTGTCGATCAGGATGAAGATAGCTGTATCTGCCACGATGCTCAATTACAGAAATCTGAAATTGTTCCAGAAGTTTGGATTGGAATTCATCAAAACTATTGGAAGTGGCAGCACATTCATTAATCGCATTTCGCAAATATTCCTTCTGTGTAAGGAACACAGTGGATGTTGGTTTGAGACCATCTTCGATGATTTTCTGATTGATCTCATCCATTTTTTGCTGTCCGTGTTTCTGTGCCATATACTCTTTCTGAGTGATTTTTTTCTCAGCCGGTGCAAGAAGATCTATCTGGTGAAGTCCTTCCTGTTGGCACCGATCCATGACAGTTTTCTTAAAAGTGCTCATGAATTTATCAGTGGAACGATGCTTGTAACCGGCGGCTTCCTCATGTGGTTTATCCATATAAGGCTGCCTTTCCACTGCAGTCTTCCTCACACTGTTGATGACGATGTGAGTATGGATATTTCCAGATTCATTGTGACCATCGGTATGAGTAACTATCAGTGCCTGATATCCGGGAAACATCTGCTTTGCAAGTTCCAAACTGATTGCGTGTGCTCTTGGTCCGGTAAGTCCGTTTTCTGTAACATCGCTCGGATCGTAGCTGATAATGTAGTGGTGACTTTTGATATCTTCACGTTTCTTATTTTTGTGAAAATGAGCATTTGTCAGTTCACATTCCTTGTCAAAAGACATCGGATCACAGTTTAGCCCATCCATATAAAACTCTTTTCGCAAGATGCTTCGTCCGGATTCATCTATAATCTTTTCCCCGGTTTTTTCATCATGTTCAAACAGAAGATAATTGATAGCAGCTGAGTAATTTGCATTTCTGCTTTTAATGTGTTTTACGATTGCCATTCATACCACCTGCCAGTTTCAGTACCTCTTTTCTCAATAGGAATAAGTCCGTGATGCACTGATGGATTTCGTTTTCTATAGCACGTGACTGACTGCCACCGCTGTTAAAATGCTTGGCAATCTGATTGAGATTCGATCCGATTTTTCCATATTCACTGACCAGTTTTCTGAGATCGTTCATGTCTGCAACAACTTCAATTTGGTGATTGATTTGCTTTTCAAGTAGTAGTTTTCTCAGATATTCTGATCGGCTAATGGACAAACAAGCTGCACCTTGATCTAATAAATCCAGTTCGACATCTGTAAGACGTAATCCTATAAAATGTCTGTGATTCAGTTCTTTATCTTTGTTTTTTGTTCTCATACTCCTCCTTCCGCTGAGACTATTCCTCCCACCGGGAGTCCACGTATTTCAATATCGGCTGTCCCTTCCGATATTAGAAATAGTGCTGTGAACACCTTTAGGTGGAACCAACAGACAAGTGAAACGTCTGTTATTGAGAGGGTATGGGGAGATCCCCATTAAGATAAAACCCATAGGTTGACGGGAGGCCAAATGGCAATACCGTTAAACATGGGTGGATCTTGCTCTGTATGTGTACCCCTCTATATAACGAAACGCTGAGAGCCTGTTTTACAGTGGGGGAAAAGAAAAAATATCAAAAAAATGATGATTAATGGTGAGCTTGTGATAGAATGAAAAAAAGAGAAAAGCATAAGTGTTGGATATATGCTTCGCATTGATTGCTGGGGAGCTGAAAAAGATTTAAAAACCACATATGGATCAGAATGTGCGCTTACTTCATTGGCTGTGGATGAGCCTTTAGAATATGCAAGATTATATCTCGATGGCAATTTACAGATGTGGATAGATTCAGAAGATTCACTTGAATTATAGAACAAGAATAACGGGTAGAAAACTTCTGATGCCCATTTTACAAGGGGTTCGAGTTTTTTATGTCTGCTGGCGCTATTTCTCTGCTGGAGTACTATTTTCGGGATAATGGCGAAAGGCTTTAGCGGTATAGTTAGAAGCACCGTTTCCATATTTTGTATTGGTTATGGTTTTTATATAATCGCTGGAATAATAGTCAATTGTAGAGCAAATGAAATAGACACAGGGGATTAAGGAAGAGTTGAAGGCAGATAAACAGATGGAATGGGTAGCAAATAAATACTATACAAGAGTGTGAAAAGGGAATTTTGAATAAGGAGATGATTTGGCAATAAGGTGCAGTAATCTGGTGGAAAGCAAGTCTGAAAATGGCTTGCTTTTTGCTTTACAATGTGGTTAGTTGATGTATATAATTATGATAAAGAGATAAAATTGATTTTTATATTTTGGTTCGATATTGTGATGCAGTTTTTATCCCAAAAAGAGTAAAAATCGAATTATCCGCATAAACACAGGGATTTTAAGCAATATGAAACAAAAAATAAAAGAATTTTACCACTAATTTACTACGAATGAAAGAACCTTGATACGACAGAGAAAACAGCATAAATAAAGGCAAAATTGGCATTTCATACAGAATATGAGATGTCTTTTTTGTTGCTGTAATACAGTATAACTATTCTTTTTCTGCTTGATTATTAATCATTTTTTAGGACATGAATTGTCAAGAGCTTGTTGCGTAGCAATGTTTACACTCTTGATAATTTATGGAATAAAAAATATTCTGACAGATACTAGAAAAGTGATGACTACTCAATTTTCTAATTATATAATATGATAAATAATAATAGATAAACTTGAAGTGATTAAGGAAGTGTATGCCATGAAAAAATTTTTGAAAATAATGTTAATCATAATTGGAGCGATTTCTTTGATTTTTGTAGCTCTGATAGGGATTGGGTTATTTGTTGATGTTGAATATGATGACCATATTGAAAATGGTCGTTATACTTATGTTCCGGAAGAAGAAAATAAAGATAATGAATACGTGGAATTTACGATAAATGATTATGATAAAAATAATGCCAAGCTTGTATATTATGACACGATTGAAGAAGCTATTCAACTTTCCACTTTGAATGCTGAAAATGAGGAACTTTCGGTTCCTGCTGATTTTCTTAATCATGTTGATGAAACCTTGCATATATGGCAAGGCAAAAAATATGATACGATTTTCTATCGGGCTGGAAATGATAACGATGATATTCAAGGCTTAGTAATGGCTCGTTGTAAAAAGCAGATACAGAATGGGCATACACAATACGCATTTATAAATGCTACACCGGTTACAACGAAACGAGATAGAATTTTGTTAGATGATATTACAGAGCTTATTCACTCTTCTTTGAAATTAAGTGATTTCCAACAAGACTTAAACCCCGATTATCCAAGCAAGCGTTTTGTTTACGGCTATGCACATGATAAAGAAATCTATTCATTGGAAGTAGAAGGACAAAAACCGGACGGTGTAATTGAAATCAATGTATATGACAGAGTCATGTATCTATGGTATTACAATGACTTACAAAGTAACAAAAGAGGTGACTGTTTAAGCTATTCGGTAGATGTACCTAAATAAAATGACATTTTTACATAATACTATATTATTAGTTAGGCAGACGGAGTGATCCAGACACGGTGGCAGGAAAATCTTTCAGATTTTTCTGCCATGTCTTGCAAGTGGCTGGTTTACTTCGTCTGTGAGCGAGCCTGTGGCGAGCGAAGATTAAGCCCCCGTTATCTAACAAGGGGGGCACAAAAAACAAAAGACACTATACACTAACAGGCGGAAAACGCTGTATTTACAAGGCAAAACCGCATTTTATAAGATGTGATATAAAAAGTATCTATTTCACAAAAGAAAAACAATAAATTTAAACATTATAATATTTTAATTTTTGTGGTAATGATATGCAAACTTTTTAGGAGGGAAGATATGGATTGTAAAATGACTGATATTATTGCTATTATTTCAAGTATCATTGCTATTGGTTATTCAATTTATTCCATAATTACTAAAAGTTATATTCGTCAATACAACCTTGAAAAATTTGAACATTTTTCTTTAAATCAGAAGAAAGTTTGTATTGTTTTCAATTTTATTATGACACTTATAATTGGGATAAGTGGGGTGTATATATTGCTATTATACTTATTCTAATGGGATTGAAAGCATTTATGTAGCAAATAGCAAAATTTTATAAGTGAAACGAGGTACTCTATGGAAAAAAAGGAACTTATCAAACTATATTTACAAAATGTGGATAAAATGTTTGGATATGCCAACATGAACGCATATATTGATGAGCGATTAAAGAAGTATACGAAATACTGTCAAAGTAAAAAGCCAGAAGAACAGATTATTATATGGCTGAAATTATTGCATGAAAATTTCGGAAAAAAGATTGTTTATTTAGGAAGTTACTTAGCATTACAAGAAAAGGATATGAGCTATTTAAATAATGCGTTCAATTCGGCAGTAACATGGGGACAACTCACAATAACAAACAGCGGTTGCGACCATTCCATTCACGCTTGGAATATTTTACCACATATATTCTGTGCAAACCGCTTTCGTGACATTGAAAAAATATTTCCAAAAGAAAACGGACTTAGTAAGAATGCAGATTTATGAGTGGTTATAAGAAGTATCTGCCAAAAAGAAAACACCGATAAAGCCTGTAAAATAGGGATATATCGGTGTTATAAGAACTTATGAAAAGATAATTAGAAATTTATTTTATGTTTTAATGGACAAAACAATTGTCAAGGATGGATGGCTATATAGAAATGGATTTTTAAGGAAGAACTGTAAAATAAGATTAACGGATATTACCCAGATGAAAAGAAAAAAGAATTTATTTGGAGAAGCTCTTATTTTATATAAAAATCAGAAAAAAATCGCTAAAATTTCTGCCCGAAATAGAAATGTGGACTGGCTGCAAGTAAAGATTGCAGAAATAAAAAAGGATAAGAAGAAATTAGAACGTAAAAAATGAAAAATGTGAATCATATAGGGAGATTGAGTTTATGGATAATGTCATTAGATTAAGTAAATTTGTAAAAAATTTAGGAATAGTAACAACAGTTCTTTTTTTAATAATCGTACTGGTAACATTTGTTACAGGAAATATGGGGGTTGCGATATGTTTTATGCCTTTTGTATTTTTAGGTATTGCTTTAATTTTGGCATACAAGAAACAAATAATTGTAGTAAATGAAGATGAAATTGTATTTAGCTATCTGGTTAAGAAAACTCAGCATATAAAATATAATGATATTCGTTGTATTTTAATGATTCCATTAAATGGTAGAACAGATGTCATATTAATTGATAAGATGTACAATAGACTTGTAACTCTGGAGCAAGTGTATGTAAATTATGATATTTTATATGATACACTTATAAAACATGAAATAGATCTTGTGGATTTTGGTGAGTTAGTTGAACAGAACAAAGATGTATCAAAGTATGTACCTGCTTTAAACTGGATAGAAAAGAATTTCTATAAATCTATATGTAATGAGAATACAACTATCAAAAATATGTCAAAAACAATAGAAAAAGAAAAGCGTAAAAAAACAAAGCAATTTTTAAAAGCTTTAGGTTGGATTCTAATAATTGCTGATGCGGTAGCATTTTTTATTGGTGGCAAAACAATGTTAGTTATATTTATAATGGTTTTGATGATTACATATGCAGTGTATATAAAATATTATCCATATATATTTATAGAAGTCACCACAAAAAAAGGACAAGAACTGGCGTATCAATTACCATTTATGGGTGCAGCAATAGCAATGCTTTTATCCCTGAATACGAGTAAACTCTTTAATTATGAATTTGGAAACTATATGAAGATTACGGCAATTATTACTGCTTTACTTGCACTGCCATTTATTATTAAATCTTTAAAAACAGATGTACCACAGAAATTTGGACGTAAACTTTCAGTTGTATTTGCTGCTTTTATAATCGCATTTACAATTAGCTTCCCAATAAATTTTTTATTTACATTTGATGGGGCAACTCATGAAATTGCAATTGTAACAGACAAAAAGATTAGCAGTGGTAAAACTAGAGATAGAGAGTTATATGTAAGTTGTAATGGTAAAAGAGAAATATATACTGTTTCAAACAGTGAATATGAAAATACATCAATAGGCGATAGTAAAAGAATTTGTAGAAGAAAAAGTGCATTAGGATTGGAATATAGTACGATACATGATTAATATTTATTTAAAGATAAGGAAGGAATATATAAGATGAAAATATTGTTAGCAGTAGTTGGAGGATTATTATTACTGATATTCCCTTTTATAGTTATGAAAAAAGCAAAAGTAACAAAAGAAGAAAATACTGATGAAGCAAGGAAAAAATTTAATGTGTTTCTCATTTGTATGATACCTGTTCCTCTAATAGGCTTCATATTTCTTTTAATAGGGCTTAGAAGTTTTTTATAAAATTAAATAAAGGAGAAAAATGTTAAAAAACAATGATATATCAATACCAGAAGCCTGCTATGCAGATTTATGTAAGGTGGGTTTTTTTGAAAGAAAACAGGTTAAATTAACAATTATATGGAATGAAAAAATAAGCAGAAATAAACAAATACTTACACTTAAGAAGTTATATCCTGAATTAAATAAAGTGTCTACAGTTGAAAGCTATAAAATTACAAAAAAACGAAGAAATGGCAATTTGCAGAGATGGGATGGGGATTTGCTGTTGACTTTTCGCATAAAGCAGAAAAAGCGGGGATAAAAATATTGTTAGAAGAATAACTAAAAATCTTGCTAATGTATAAGTTAAGTAAAAAATAGAATGAAAAATAATCATATAGCAGAGGAGATTGGGTAATATGAAGGAACAAAAGAAATCTTCTTGGGGAGCGGTTCTGGTGTCATTTTTAAAGGAATTTCTATTAAACTCATTCGAAGCCCCAGGTCATCTTTATTATGATGAAAATTTAACTAATGAAGGAAAAAGAAAGAAAAATTATATTTGGAGGGTGCTTCTACTGGTGACTGCGGTAGGAGTAGCTTTGCTTCCTGTTATAGCTTGGAACATGTTTGTTCCAGATGTGCTATGGGCAAAAATAGTTACCGTTGTAGTGTGTGAAGGCTATGTTGTTTTTATAGTAAGTATGGAGATTATCCAAATAAAGGATGAGCTAAAGGAAGATATGTTAAAAATAGGGGGATATAAAATTACTCCCAAAGGAAGTATTTCCCTATTTAAAGAAATTGATTTTAAGATTGCTCAAACAGAGTATTCTTATACAATATTGATTTCTAAGAAACCTTTAAAATGGCTTTATAAGAAGTTTTATGTTACAATCTATGGAAGACATGGAAAAGTAAAAAAGATTGAATTGGTTCGAGCAGACAAAAAGTATTCTACGAAATATGAGACAATGAATGGTACAGTCTTAGAAAAGTTGCAAGAAGAAAATAATAGGTTTTTAAGGAAATGCTTAGGTACTCCCAGTAAAAAGAGTATGACAGGCGTCGAATATTATTATGAGTGGGGACAAATACAATCCTTCTATGATGATCGTTCTTGTCAAACAGGAATTGTAATTATGTTTTAAAATAAGGAATATTGTATCTCTTGCTTCCGTATGCAGAAAGATTACATCGGTACAGAGAAATGTGGTAGTGATACACCAAAGAACACAGGCGAAACCTTATATCTCGGTTCCACAAGTAGCGAATCTTTCAAAAGAGAGAGATGGGTAAAACTTCGCTGTTTATATAATAGTAGGGGACGATGTTTTATCCCCTGCTATTATACGTTTTTTAGCATGTTTTCACCAATATTGCTTGGTACCTAACCGATTTTTCAAATAACATCTGATTCCAAGATATACTCCCTGAGAAAGTACGAAAAGCAATAGAAGATTTACGGAAAGTGCTTTTTTAATTGCTTCTCCAAAATAAATGATGACAGCAGTACTTGTCAGTATCATCAGTAGAGTAATAACATCCCAACAGTTTTTCTTATATAATTCTATAACCTTTATTTCTATCAGTATCGCCAGTATCCCTGTCCCTGCCACACATATTCCGACAACCAATATCAGAAATAACCAATATACCATTCCGGCTATAAAAGGATTTGGAATTTTTGTGCTAATCTGTGCC
>NZ_JAAITU010000034.1 GCF_013304385.1 Blautia glucerasea | reverse complement strand
GTATCCGCCGATATTCAGTCTGACGCCTAAAGCGTCTGGAAGCACGTGACTTTAGCCATGTGAGGTTCACAGATTTTGACAATGTGATCAGCATTTACATCGAAGCTCCACGTAAAAACTGTGTGGAATCCATCATGAAAAAGCTGCAGGTTTCGGAGCCGGAAGCTCATGAGCTGATCAGCAAAACAGATAAATACAGAGCAGATTATTATGAGTATTATACAAGAGGCGGCTACTGGACAAACCTGGTGAATTACGACCTTACATTAAACAGCGCAAGAGTAGGCCGTGAAAAATGTGTGGATGTGATAGAGGATTACTTAAAAATCCGATTTGATTTGTAATACCAAATACAAAGAAAAATGTCAGGCAGTTTAAAAACAGAGGAGATACTTGAGGAGAGTATTTTCTCTGTTTTTTTATCGAATATGAGGAATACTGTGTAGAAAAAACTTTTGTGGTACTGTGAAAAAGAGTATAATGGTGTAGATTGGATGGTTAGAGAATCAAGATACCATATATTCTCACAGAATCTTTATGTACGAGGGGAAAAGTGAATGAGGAAAAAAATCAATACATATGTTATGCTTGGTGCGTTCGTCGTCCTTATTGCAATGCTTTATGCAGGGATTCATTCTGCATTGAAAGCGGAAAATGAATGGCAGCAGCAGATGGAGGACTACGAAGAAGATTATAAGAAGGCGGTAGAAGCCGTTCATGCAGAAAATTATGCTACGGCAGTTGATTTATTGGAAAAAATACCTGAGGATCTTATGGAAACTGCATCTGTGGAGCCTTTGGACAGTGTTCCTAGATGTCTTGCAAATGTAAAATATGTTCGGGCATATGCAAAGTATTGTGAGAACATAGCATCTGGTGAAGATATAGATAGTCAATACTGGGTTATACACAAGCTTCCCAGTGAGACGGCTGAGTATAATGGAGACTTTGCTGAAGAAATGCAAGAGATAAAAAAGATTGTTCAGGAACGCTATGAGGCTGAAAAGCGGCGCAAAGAAAAAGAAGAGGAAGAACGGTACAAAGAAGAAATCCGAAAGGATCAGCCATTCCGGGGGATGGAACAGAGGTATATATCTATCACTAAGTGGGGACCTTATGATCGGAGGACGGAGGAAAATTACAGAGAGAATGGAGAAGTGAAGAAGCAGGTTACCTATACCTGGAGGAATATTGGCGGAAGTGTATACTCGGCAGTGTGCAGGGATGGTGAGGTGGTGGATCTGATACGGTATGTAAGCAGTTCCTCAAACAGCTATAGAGGAAAATCAAGAGGATATTCATCCTCCGGAAGATCTTCGTCTGGCAAGAGTGGGAATTCCTCACGAAAAGATGAGTATGACGTATATGATTATGATGATCCTGAGGACTTTTACTACGATCATGAAGATGAATTCGACAGCTTTGAGGATGCGGAAGATTACTGGGATGAAGCTCAATAAATAGAAGAATGGGTATGGTTATTTTGAAATTTGCAGAATAGCCGTATCCATTTTTTTTATTATACAAAATATTCCGGTCTATTTTTTTATATATAAAATATCTTAATCTATTTTTTCCTTGACAATATAAAAAAATATGATATACTTTGATAATCAAAATATTTTGAAATAAAAACAAATTAGGCTAAGAGATAAAACAGCAGGTTGATGCTTAGTAAGGCAGAAAAAGCAACACAACCAAGCAGTAAAACAATTCAATTGCAAAATAATGAAACAGTAAAACAGGAATAATCATTATGACAGGAAGAATAACAGGAACAGGCTCCTGGGTTCCGGAACACATATTGGATAATAATGCATTGTCCAATATGGTGGATACAAGCGATCAGTGGATCCGTGAGCGGACAGGAGTGGAAAGACGACATATTGTATGGCAGGAGACAACTGCCAGGATGGCTGCAAAGGCAGCACAAAGAGCACTGGAGCAGGCCCAAGTGGATCCGGAAGAAGTTGATCTGATCCTTGTGGCAACCATTTCAGGTAATGAGATCCTTCCCTGTACAGCTTGCAGAGTGCAGGAGATGCTGGGGGCAGTTCGAGCCACCTGCTTTGACCTGAACAGTGCATGTACAGGATTTCTTTTTGCACTGAACACAGCACAGGCATATCTGAATAGCGGCATCTACCGGAATGCGCTTGTGATCGGGGCAGAAAGCCTTTCCAATCTTACCAATTGGAAGGATCGGGGAACCTGTATTTTATTTGGAGATGGTGCAGGGGCAGTTTTCCTGGAGGCAGATGAGAAGAGCAGATATGCACAGGTCACTCATTCAGAAGGGGAGAAGGGCAGAGCCCTCACCTGCAGCAGCAGAAACCAAAAGCAGTATGTGGAACATCCGGATGCACAGGAAACCTACATGGAGATGGATGGCAGAGAGGTATTTAAGTTTGCTGTGTCTTGTGTGCCACAGGTGATCCGGGAGCTTTTGGAAAAGGAAAAGCTTTCTGGGGAAGAGATAAGATTTTATATTTTGCATCAGGCTAATATAAGAATTATTCAGTCTGTGGCAAAAAGACTTGGAGAAGCTGAAGAAAAATTTCCTGTAAATATTCAGGAATATGGCAATACTTCCGGGGCAAGCGTCCCTATTCTTTTGGATGAACTGAATCGGAAAGGATGTTTCAAGGCAGGAGATAAGCTGGTCTTGGCGGCTTTTGGAGCCGGACTGTCTTATGGAGCAAGCCTGCTGGAGTGGAAATAAAAATTAACGAGGAGAAAAGAACATGTTAGAAAGAATTAAAGAAATCGTAGCAGAATCACTGGGAACAGAGGCAGGAACATTAACAGAGAGCACGTCCTTTAAAGAGGATCTGGGAGCTGATTCACTGGATCTTTTTGAAATGGTTATGGCTCTGGAAGAGGAATTTAATGTGGAGATTCCTACAGAAGACCTGGAAGGAATCCAGACAATCGGAGATGTGGAAGCTTATATCCAGAACCGGGAAAAGTAAGAGGCAATATTGAAAAAAGTAAACAGTATTGTGAAAGCAAAGGACAGTGTTATGAAAACAAAAGTTACAGATTTACTTGATATACAATACCCCATTATACAGGGGGGAATGGCCTGGGTGGCCGAGCATCATCTGGCAGCCGCTGTATCAGAGGCAGGAGGCTTCGGTATTATTGGAGCAGCCAATGCACCGGCACAGTGGGTGCGGGAGCAGATCCGGCTGGCAAAAGAGAAAACAGATAAACCATTCGGGGTAAATGTAATGCTGATGAGCCCTTATGCAGATGAGGTTGCGCAGGTGATCGCAGAAGAGGGTGTAAAAGCAGTTACCACAGGTGCCGGAAATCCGGAAAAATATATGGAGATGTGGAAAAAAGCAGGGATCCGCGTGATCCCGGTAGTTGCCTCTGTGGCACTGGCAAAACGTATGGAGCGGTGTGGGGCAGATGCAGTGGTAGCCGAAGGATGTGAGTCCGGAGGCCATGTGGGAGAGACAACCACCATGGCACTGGTGCCCCAGGTAGCAGATGGAGTACAGATTCCGGTGATCGCAGCAGGCGGTATCGGCGACGGCCGTGGGATCGCAGCAGCATTTATGCTGGGAGCACAGGCAGTACAGATGGGAACCTGTTTTGTAGCAACAACCGAATGCCAGGTGCATCAGAATTATAAAGATATGATCCTGAAAGCAAAAGATATAGATACAAGAGTGACCGGACGTACTACAGGGCATCCGGTGCGGGCACTGAGAAATCAGATGACCAGAGAATATCTGAAAAAAGAGGCTGAGGGCGCACCTTTCGAGGAACTGGAGCAGCTCACACTGGGAGGCTTGCGAAGAGCAGTAACAGAGGGAGATGTGAAAAACGGAAGTGTTATGTCCGGACAGATCGCAGGACTTATAAAAGAAGAAATGAGCTGCAAGGATCTGATCCAAAAGCTGATGAAGGAGACGGAAACTCTTTTGAAAGGAACTGCAGTTTATGAGTAGGATCGCATTTATATTTCCTGGCCAGGGAGCTCAGAAAACAGGAATGGGAAAAGATTTTTATGAAAAATATCCGGCTTCTGCCAGGGTATTTGAACAGGTGTCCTACTGGCTGGATCTGGACATGCCACAGCTTTGCTTTGAAGAAAATGATAAACTGGATCTTACCGAATATACACAGGCAGCACTTTTAACAGCCTGTCTTGCCATGGAAAAAGCAGCAGAAGAATATGGCCTGATCCCGGAGGTAACGGCGGGCTTAAGCCTGGGGGAATATTGCGCCATTGAAGCAGCTGGCGGAATCAGCCTGAAGGATGCAGCTGTAACTGTACGTAAGAGGGGAATCCTTATGGAACAGGCAGTTCCTGCAGGAAAGGGAAGCATGGCGGCAGTGCTTGGTCTGACCGGACTGGAGATCGAAAAAGTGATAGAAAAGATAGGTGGAGTGGAGATTGCCAATTATAACTGTCCCGGACAAATTGTGATCACTGGGGAAAAGGCAGCAGTGGAAATGGCGGCAGCGCAGTTGAAAACTGCAGGAGCAAGGAGAGTCCTTCCTTTAAAAGTCAGCGGCCCTTTTCACTCATCTATGATGGAAGCGGCAGGCAGGAAACTGGAAAAGGTACTTGAGACTACAGAAATCCAATCTCTAAAGATCCCTTATGTGACAAATGTTACGGCAAAGTATGTAACAGACCCTGCACAGATCCGTCCGCTGCTGGCCAGACAGATTTCCTCTTCCGTCCGCTGGCAGCAAAGTGTGGAGCAGATGATCAGTGCCGGGATCGATACCTTTGTGGAGATCGGACCAGGCAGGACGCTTACCGGTTTTATAAAAAAGATAGATAAAAATGTAAGGACCTTTAATATACAGACAGTAGAAGATCTGGAAAAAACAGCAGCAGAGGTATGACAATAACAGAAATCTGACAGGAGGACAAAAAATGACCGGAAAAAGAGTTGCCCTTGTAACCGGTGCATCCAGGGGAATCGGGCGTGCCATTGCCTTACGGTTGGCAGCAGAAGGATGCTATGTGGTTATCAATTATAATGGTTCAAAGGAAAAAGCAGAAGAAGTGCAGCAGGAGATCCTGCAGGCAGGAGGCCAGGCCCATATTTATCAGTGTAATGTAGCTGATTTTCAGGCTTGTGGTGAAATGTTTAAAGATACGATCAGTAAAATGGGACATCTTGATATTCTGGTCAATAATGCAGGAATCACAAAGGATGGCCTTTTGATGGGAATGAGTGAAGAAGATTTTTCAAAGGTAGTGGATACCAATCTAAAAGGAACATTCTATTGTATCCGCCATGCTGCCAGAACCATGATCAAACAGAAAAAAGGCAGGATCATCAATTTAAGTTCTATTGTGGGTATTTCAGGAAATGCAGGCCAGGCAAATTATGCTGCATCTAAGGCAGGGGTGATCGGACTGACAAAATCAGCTGCAAAGGAGCTGGCATCCAGGGGAATTACTGTAAATGCAATCGCTCCCGGATTTATCTGCACAGACATGACCCAGGTTCTGCCGGAGCAGGTGAAGGAAAAAATCTGGGCGCAGATTCCTATGGGCGGATTTGGCGATCCCCAGGATGTGGCAGCAGCAGCGGCTTTTTTTGCATCAGAGGAAGCCGGTTATATTACCGGACAGGTGCTGATGGTTGACGGCGGAATGGCAATGTAGGAAAAGTGAGGACAAACATATATGAAACGTAGAGTAGTGGTCACAGGACTTGGCGCAGTAACACCTCTTGGAAATGATGCAGAATCCTTCTGGGAAGGTATCAAAGCCGGAAAAGTGGGGATCCAGAGCATTACAAGATTTGATACAACAGATTATAAAGTGAAGGTGGCTGCAGAGGTAAAGGGGTTTGAACCTGAAAAATATATGGATTTTAAGGCTGCAAAAAGAATGGAATTATTTTCAAAATACGGAGTAGCAGCTGCAAAAGAAGCACTGGCGGATTCCGGGATCTGCATGGAACAGGAGGATCCATACCGGGTAGGTGTGATCGTAGGATCCGGTGTGGGAAGCCTGCAGGCAATGACAGCCTCGCAGCAAAGGCTTTCCCAAAGAGGACCTTCTAAGGTGGATCCGCTTTTTGTTCCCAAAATGATCAGCAACATGGCTGCCGGAAATATTTCCATTGCCATCGGGGCAAAAGGTAAGTGTACCAATGTGGTCACTGCCTGTGCATCAGGAAGCCACTGCATTGGGGATGCTTTTCGGGCGATCCAGTATGGGGATGCAGAGGTGATCCTGGCAGGTGGCACAGAGGGATGTATCTGTCCTTTGGGAGTTGCCGGATTTACCAGTCTGACTGCATTAAGCACATCTTCAGATCCTTTGCGGGCTTCCATTCCATTTGATAAAGAACGTGCTGGCTTTGTAATGGGAGAAGGAGCAGGGATCGTAGTTTTGGAAGAACTGGAGCATGCCAAGAAAAGAGGTGCCCACATTCTGGCAGAGGTTGTGGGATATGGTGCTACCGCAGATGCTTTCCATATCACTTCTCCAGCGGAAGACGGAGCAGGCGCTGCAAGGGCGATGGAGGAAGCTATGCATGAGGCTGGGATCGAACCGGAAGAGGTGGATTATATCAATGCACACGGCACAGGCACCCATTACAATGATCTGTTTGAAACAAGAGCCATTAAAGCTGCGTTTAAAGAGGCTGCATATAAAGTAAAGATCAATTCTACCAAGTCAATGACAGGGCATCTTTTAGGTGCTGCCGGCGGTGTGGAATTTATTGTATGTGTAAAATCAATTCTGGATGGTTTTATCCACCAGACAGTTGGAACAAAAGAAACAGAAGAGGAACTGGATTTGGATTATTGTATTGATGCACCGGTTCAGACTCAGGTTCGGTATGCTATGAGCAACTCTCTTGGATTCGGAGGCCACAATGCTTCTCTTCTGGTAAAACGCTATGAGGAGGAATGATCATGGAATTTGAACAGATACTGCAGCTTATCGACAAAATAGACGCAGCAGGAGTATCATCCTTTGAATATGAAAACAATGGACAAAAAATGTCCGTTAAATGGGATAGAGATAAAAAAGAAACCGTATATAGTGCTGCTCCTGTACCGGAAAAGGCAGCTGTTTTGGAGAAGGAAGCAGAAACCGGAAATCTGGTAACATCACCTTTGGTTGGTACATTTTATGCGGCTCCTTCCCAGGATAGCCAGCCTTTTGTGAAAAAAGGGGATACAGTGAAAAAAGGCCAGGTGCTTGCCATTGTTGAGGCAATGAAGCTGATGAATGAGATTGAAAGTGAATTTGAAGGAATTGTGGCAGAAGTTTTGGTTGAAAACGGACAGGCGGTAGAATATGGTACCCCTCTGTTCAGAATCGAGGAAGCATGAATTATTTAGATACAAAGCAGATCCAGCAGATCATTCCACACAGACATCCCTTTCTTCTGGTGGATTATATTGAAGATTATGAACCAGGGGAATTTGCGGTAGGATATAAATGCGTAACCTACAGAGAGGACTTTTTTAAAGGCCATTTTCCACAGGAACCTGTAATGCCAGGGGTGCTGATCCTGGAAGCATTGGCACAGACCGGCGCTGTTGCCATCCTGTCAAAGCCGGAAAACCAGGGGAAAATCGCCTATTTCGGAGGCCTTGATAAGTGTCGCTTTAAGACGAAGGTGCGTCCCGGAGACAAGCTGCGTCTGGAAACCAGGATCGTGAAGCAGAAAGGCCCGCTTGGAGTGGGAGAAGCAGTTGCAACCGTAGACGGGAAGATTGCTGTTAAAGCACAGCTTACATTTATGGTGGGGTAAAATATGATACGAAAATTGCTGGTGGCAAACCGGGGAGAGATTGCAGTAAGGATCATCCGCGCCTGCAGAGAATTGGGGATTGAGAGCGTAGCGGTTTATTCAGAGGCGGACAAGGATAGTCTTCATGCTCAGCTTGCTGATCAGGCAGTCTGCATAGGACCTGGTCCTTCAACGGAAAGCTATCTGAATATGGAAAGCATTATCAGTGCTACAATGACAACCGGTGCAGATGCCATACATCCAGGCTTTGGGTTTTTATCTGAAAATGCCCGTTTCGCACAAATATGTGAAAAGTGCGGCATTATCTTTGTGGGGCCTCCCTCTTCTGTGATCCGCAGTCTTGGAAACAAGCAGGAAGCCAGAAACACCATGGAAGCAGCCGGTGTTCCAGTGATCCCTGGGACGAAGGGAGCAGTTCTGGATATTGACGCAGGAAAAAAGGAAGCTGACAGGATTGGTTATCCGGTGATCATCAAGGCTGCCCTTGGCGGTGGCGGCAAGGGTATGCGCACAGCCTTTTCACCGGAAGAGTTTGAAAAAGCTTTCCTGACTGCAAAGAAAGAAGCGCAGATGGCCTTTGGGGACGGAACCATGTACATAGAGCATTTTGTGGAAAAGCCAAGACATATAGAATTTCAGATCCTTGCAGACCAGCAGGGAAATGTGATCCATCTTGGGGAAAGGGACTGTTCCATACAGCGGAATCATCAAAAGATGATCGAGGAATCGCCCTCTGCAGCTGTATCGGACAAGCTTCGCAGGAAGATGGGAAAAGCAGCTGTGAAGGCTGCAAAGGCAGCACATTATGTGAATGCAGGAACCATAGAATTCCTTCTGGAAAAGGATGAGAACTTTTATTTTATGGAAATGAATACCAGGATACAGGTAGAGCATCCGGTAACAGAGTGGGTCACTGGCATGGATCTGGTAAAGGAACAAATCCGTATCGCTTCCGGTCTGCCGCTTCAGGTCAGCCAGAAGGATGTACATGTACAGGGGCATGCTATTGAATGCAGGATCAATGCGGAAAACCCGGAGAAGAATTTCAGGCCTTCTCCCGGCACCATTTCAGATCTTCATTTTCCTGGCGGCCAGGGAATCCGTGTGGATACAGGTATTTATCCAGGATATACAGTACCGCCTTATTATGATTCCATGCTTGCAAAGCTGATCGTTCATGGAAGAACAAGAGAAGAGGCTATTGCCAAAATGAAAAGCGCATTGGGAGAAGTGGTGATCCAGGGAGTGGATACAAACATTGACTATCAGTTTGAAATCCTCAGTCATCCGGATTTCCAGAGCGGTAATTTTAATGTTGGATTTTTAAGTACCCATGAAATCGGGGGAGTGAAAGTAAATGAAATTTAACTGTACATTTAAACGGACAGTTGGTCGTAGCAGCCTGACAGCAGAAACAGTAAAGCCGGAGGTTCCGGAAGGACTTCTGAAAAAATGTAATGTATGTAAGTCGGCGGTGTTTGTGGAAGAGGTAAAGGACAACGATTATATATGCCCTCATTGCGGCAATTATTTTCGTGTTCATGCCTGGAGAAGAGTCCAGCAGATCGCAGATCCAGGGACTTTTGAAGAATGGGATGCAGGTCTGCCCCAGGAGAATCCGCTTCATTACAAGGGATATAAAGAGAAAATTGAAGGTCTTCAGGAAAAAACAGGACTGGATGAAGCCATCCTTACCGGTAAGGCAGAAATTGACGGAAATCCCACAGTGCTTGGAGTCTGCGACAGCAGGTTTATGATGGCAAGTATGGGAAGTGTAGTAGGGGAAAAGATCACCCGGGCAGTGGAGAGGGCTACCAGGGAACGGCTCCCCGTAGTGATTTTTGCCTGCTCTGGCGGAGCACGTATGCAGGAAGGCATTGTGTCCCTGATGCAGATGGCAAAAACATCAGCAGCACTGAAACGGCACAGTGATGCAGGCCTTCTTTATATCAGTGTGCTTACAAATCCTACTACTGGTGGTGTTACGGCAAGCTTTGCCATGGAGGGAGATATTATTCTGGCAGAGCCGGGAGCGTTGATCGGCTTTGCAGGACCAAGAGTGATCCGGCAGACCATTGGACAGAAATTGCCCAAGGGATTTCAAAAGGCTGAATTTCTCCTGGAGCATGGTTTCTTAGATGGGATCGTTGATCGAAAACAGATGAAAGCTACACTTTCCCGTCTGTTGTCCATGCATCAGCATCAGGATACAAAAAGCACATATCAGGAAAAAAAAGTTCTGAAAGAAGAAAAGCTTCAGGATAAAAGTGCCTGGGAGCGTGTGCAGCTTGCAAGGGATAAGGAACGTCCAACAGGGAAAGATTATCTTGCACTGCTATTTGACGAATTTACGGAACTGCATGGAGACAGGCGATATGGAGATGATCCTGCCGTGATCGGAGGAATAGGGAACTTTCATGGAAAACCTGTGACAGTGATCATTCAGGAAAAAGGGCAGGGAACAAAGGACAGTATTGCCAGAAACTTTGGAATGGTTTCGCCGGAAGGATATCGTAAATCCCTGCGTTTGATGAAGCAGGCAGAGAAGTTCAAAAGACCTGTGATCTGTTTTGTGGATACTCCGGGAGCCTTCTGCGGGATGGAGGCTGAAGAACGGGGGCAAGGGCAGGCGATTGCAGAAAACATCTATGAATTATCTGCTCTTAAGGTACCTGTTCTGTCCATTGTGATCGGAGAAGGGGGAAGCGGCGGAGCCTTGGCTCTTGCTGTGGCTGATCAGGTATGGATGTTGGAAAATTCCATCTATTCTGTCCTTTCCCCGGAAGGCTTTGCTTCAATTTTGTGGAAGGATGCAGGAAAAGCCAGGGAAGCAGCCCAGGTGATGCGGCTTACTGCCGGGGATCTGAAAAAGCTTGGTATTGTGGAGCATGTTTTTTCTGAAAAGGAGCCTCTTACACGAGCCAATATGGCAGATATGGGAGAGAAAATGGACCAGGCGATTGGTACATTCCTTACATTGTACGAGAAAATGGATACAGAGGAGCTTTTGGAAAAGCGGTATAACAGATTTCGTAAAATGTAGAAGAAATCCGGAAAGCAGACGGAAATCGGAAAGCAGACAGAAACTCAAACTTCAAATGCTGCGGAAATTTAAATCCAAACGTCATGGAAACACATGGTGCAAAAATCCCCGGTTTATGCTATACTGTGTACACTTGAACAACAACGGACAGCAACGGACAAGCAGGAGCACAAGCTGCTCCCTGTATACAAATTAATTGGAATAGCCCATAAGGCGGGGGGAAGGACCATATTGAATGATAAGGAAGTAATCAACGATGTGCTGGTAAATCTTTTTAATGAGATCATGGAACTGGAAGAACAGGCCATTATCACAGATGAGTATAAAGATATTACCAATAATGATATGCATATTATCGCTGCCATTGGTCTTGGAGAAAAAAAGATGTCCGATATAGCGGCAGAACTGAATATTACGGTAGGCTCCCTGACCATTGCCATGAATGCACTGGTTAAGAAAGGGTATGCACAGAGAGAACGCAGTGAGAAGGACAGAAGAGTTGTTTTTATCCATCTTACGGTTAAAGGGCGTAAAGCCTTTCATCATCACGCAGAGTATCACAGGCAGATGACAGATGCAGTGGTGAGTGCTTTATCGGACAATGAAGTAGGTGTTCTGGCGAAGGCACTGGAGAAGCTGTCTGTTTTCTTCAGGCAGTACCAGAAATAACCGAAGGCAGGACAGACAGATGATATCCATAGAACTGGAGAATTTTAACATAAGGCAGATCATGGAATCCGGACAATGTTTCAGGATGGATGAAACAGATACAGACTGTTTTACTGTGATCGCAGGTAAGAAATACGTAGAAGTAAGGCAAAAAGGGCAGGTAGTGGATTTCGACTGTTCTCAGGAGGATTTCCTTTTCTTCTGGATCCCATACTTTGACCTTGATGCAGATTACAGCAGATATATACAGTCAGTGAATCCCAGGGACAGATATTTATGTGCAGCCGCACAGCATGGACAGGGAATCCGTATACTTCGTCAGGATCTGTGGGAAATGCTGATCACATTTCTTATTTCGCAGCAGAATAATATACGCAGGATCCGCAGGTGCATTGAGAATATCTGTACACGGTACGGAGAAAGAATCATTTTGCCGGATGGCAGGGAATATTATGGCTTTCCAAAGCCACAGGCTTTGGCTACTGCATCTGAAGAAGATCTGCGGGCATGCAATCTGGGTTACCGTGCCAAATATATTCATCAGGCCGCACTTGATGTGGCAGACGGGCAGATCAATCTATCAGAGATTCAATCAATGTCTTACAAAAAAGCACGGGAAGCTTTGATGGAAATTTATGGCGTAGGTGGGAAAGTGGCAGATTGCATCTGTTTGTTTGCCTTGCACCAGCTGGATGCGTTTCCGGTGGATACCCATATACGCCAGGTACTGGATCAGCACTACAAAAGAGGCTTCCCTAACCGCCGCTATAAAGGGATGCGTGGTGTGATGCAGCAGTATATTTTTTATTATGAACTTACAGGGCTCCCCTCCGGCGATAAATAAGCTCCCTGATGCTTTGCAATATCACTGGATTTTCTTTTGTAGTACAAAATCAGGTAACGGAATCAATCACCAGTTCATCTTCTGAGTTAGAGGATGAACTTTTTTTGCCTTCGATCACTACTTTGTTAGGCAGACATACAATGGTTCCGCCGTTTTTGTCAATTGCATGCTGTTTCATACACAAATGGTCCGGGCAGTCAGCCCAGATCATTTTTATTTCCCCGTCTTTTATTTCACACCGATTGGTATCTCCTATGGAGATCACCTGATCTTTGGATAAAGAATAGGTGCCATATTCTTTGCCTGCAACCGTAATGCGTACTGTGGAAAGATCACCCTTGTCCATAAGGTGGGTACCAGCCCATAAAAGTACCGCAGCTGCAAGGATTCCCAGGATAAATAGAATTTCTTTTTTCTTCAAAGTTTCACCTGCCTGTATGTAAAAGATGCCAGCCCAAAGCCGCCAGCCCAAAGCCGCCAGCCAAAAGCTGCCAGCCCAAAAACACCAGTCAAAAGCCTCTGGTGCATATGCGTGTAAGCAGCTATTGGCTTTGTCGTTTCATAATTTCGCTTAATCGAAAATATCATAGCATAAGAAAATATGCATGTCAAAAAAGTGGGACGGTGTATGTGAATGCTTATCGAGCTGCTATTCATTTCGCTGATAGTAATAAAAATCCACAATAATCACAGAAAAGCAAAAAAAATAATTGTATAATCCTGCCAGATAATGTACTATATTGGATATAGAATTGTGCAATGGATACAAATACATACTAGCGAACGACGCAAAGTAAGGAGGAAACCAATGTTAGATCAATCTTATTACAACAAGGCGGATGAGATTATCGCACACTATGGTCGGAAAGCAGCATCGCTGATCCCCATCATGCAGGACATCCAGGCAGAATACCGGTACCTGCCAGGGGAACTGCTCACCTATGTGGCGAAAGAGATCGGGGTAAAAGAAGCCAAAGCATACAGCGTGGCTACCTTTTATGAAAACTTTTCATTTGAGCCAAAAGGGAAATACGTGATCAAGGTCTGTGACGGAACAGCCTGTCACGTAAGAAAATCACAGCCTGTGAAAGAGGCACTGATGAAAGAACTGGGTCTGACAAATAAAAAGCATACCACAGACGATATGCTTTTCACAGTTGAGACAGTTTCCTGTCTGGGAGCCTGCGGACTTGCGCCTACCCTGACTGTAAACGATGAAGTACATCCGAAGATGACGGAAGAAAAAGCCATAGAACTTTTGAACCGGCTGAGAGGAGAAAGCGTATGAGTATAAGAAATGGAGAAGAACTGTTAAACAAACAGAAAGAAGTAAATGAAAAGATCCGCTCCTATACCTGTCGTGTACTTGTATGTTCAGGTACAGGCTGTATTGCCTCCGGCGCACAGAAGATCTATGAGGAGATGAAGGTGCTGTGCCGGGATGTGGACGGAGTAAAGGTGGAAATGCAAAAAGATATCCCTCATACAGGCGTGATCAAGACTGGCTGTCAGGGATTATGCGAGCTGGGGCCTTTGATGAGGATAGAGCCTTACGGATATCAGTATGTACATGTGCAGCCGCAGGACTGTAAAGAGATCGTAGAGCGTACAGTTCTGGAAGGAAAGCCAGTAGAGCGTCTGTTTTACAGAGAGAAGGACACTGTCTGTCCCCACCCGGAGGACATTCCTTTCCTAAACCTTCAGACAAGGGTGGTACTGGAAAATTGTGGAAAGATCGATGCAGAATCTATTGACGAATATATTGCAGTTGGCGGATACCAGGCACTGGCAAAGGCACTGGAATCCATGACTCCTGATGATGTGATACAGGAGGTGACAAAGTCAGGCCTCAGGGGCCGTGGCGGCGCCGGATTCCCGGCAGGGAAGAAATGGTCCCAGGTGGCAAGACAGGCCGAAAAGATCCGCTATGTTGTATGTAATGGTGATGAAGGCGATCCTGGTGCATTTATGGACGGGTCTGTTATGGAAGGCGATCCATATAAGATGATCGAAGGTATGACCATTGCTGCTTATGCAGTTGGCGCAGAAGAAGGCTATATCTATGTACGTGCAGAATATCCTCTCTCTGTAAAGAGACTGCGTATGGCTATTGAACAGGCAGAGAATTACGGATTCCTGGGAGATAACATCCTGGGAACAGGAATTAATTTCCATTTACATATTAACAGAGGTGCAGGTGCCTTTGTATGTGGTGAGGGATCTGCACTTACAGCATCTATTGAAGGCAACCGGGGTATGCCTCGTGTAAAGCCTCCACGTACAGTGGAGAAAGGACTGTGGGGCAAGCCTACGGTACTGAACAATGTGGAAACCTATGCCAATGTGCCCAAGATCATTCTTCAGGGGGCTGACTGGTTCCGGACCATCGGTACAGAAGGAAGCCCGGGTACCAAAACCTTCTCCCTTACAGGAGCTATTGAGAATACAGGCTTGATCGAGGTGCCTATGGGCACTACGTTGCGCCATATTATTTATGATATTGGCGGCGGACTGAAAAAGGGAGCAGCCTTTAAAGGCGTACAGATCGGAGGACCTTCCGGTGGATGTCTGATCATGGATCAGCTGGATGTGCCCCTGGATTTTGACTCGGTAAAGAAGCTGGATGCGATCATGGGATCCGGCGGACTGGTTGTTATGGATGAAAACACCTGTATGGTAGAGGTTGCACGTTTCTTCATGAATTTTACCCAGAGGGAAAGCTGTGGTAAATGCGTACCTTGCCGTGAGGGAACCAAGCGTATGCTGGAGATCCTGGAAAGGATCGTAGATGGCAAAGGCGAAATGTCAGATCTGGATCAGCTGGAAGAACTGGCAAATATGGTTCAGAGTATGGCACTTTGCGGCCTTGGCAAAAGCGCACCGCTTCCTATAATCAGTACTCTGCACCGCTTCAGGGATGAATACGAGGAGCATATCAGGGATAAGAAGTGCCGTGCAAAGGTATGTACTGCACTGCGTCAGTTCCATATCAATCAGGAATTCTGTATCGGCTGCGGCAAGTGTGCAAGAAACTGTCCGGCAGGTGCAATTTCAGGACTGATCAAGCATCCTCATCATATAGACAATACTCTTTGCATCAAGTGCGGCGCATGTAAAGATAACTGTAATTTTGATGCGATTTATGTGGAAGCATAGGAAGGGGGTATATTATGGGATATATGATGATTGACGGTAGAAAAATAGAGTTTACCGATGAAAAAAATGTGCTGTCCGTGATCAGGAAAGCAGGAATAAATATTCCAACATTGTGCTACCATTCTGAGGTGTCCACATTTGGAGCCTGCCGTTTGTGTATGGTAGAGGATGAAAGGGGCAAGATGTTTGCATCCTGTTCTGAAGAACCAAGGGATGGGATGACCATTTACACCAATTCAGGACGAATTAAGAAATACAGGAAGCTGATCGTGGAGCTGCTTCTGGCGGCTCATTGCCGCGACTGTACTACCTGTGTGAAAAGCGGAGAGTGTATTCTCCAGGAGCTGGCACACCGTCTTGGGGTGAATACCATCCGTTTTGAAAATACCAGGGAGCCCTATGAGCTGGATACAAGTTCTCCTTCTCTTGTAAGGGATCCTAACAAATGTATCCTTTGCGGAGACTGTGTACGTGCCTGTGAAGAGCTTCAGGGGATTGGTGCGCTGGGCTTTGCATTCCGTGGTACGGACGCTATGGTCATGCCTGCATTTAACAAAAAGATTGCCCAGACTGATTGCGTGAACTGTGGACAGTGCCGTATTTATTGTCCTACAGGTGCGATTTCCATCAAGACCCATACAGATCTGGTATGGGATGCACTGGCTGATCCAAATGTACGGGTGGTGGCACAGATCGCACCGGCAGTACGTGTTGCAGTAGGGGATCATTACGGGCTGTCAAAGGGCAGAAGTGTTATGGGCAAGATCGTAAATGCCCTGCACAGAATGGGATTTGACGAAGTATACGATACCTCTTTCAGTGCAGATCTTACCATTATGGAGGAGAGTGCAGAATTTCTTGACCGGATCAAAAAAGGAGAAAAACTTCCGCTGCTCACATCCTGCTGCCCGGCATGGGTGAAATTTATTACAGATCAGTACAAGGATTACATCCCTAATCTTTCTACCTGCAGATCTCCACAGGGGATGCTTTCCGCTGTGATCAAGGAATATTTCCGGCAGCCGGAACATCAGGATGGAAAGAAGACGGTTATGGTTTCCATTATGCCATGTACAGCCAAGAAGGCAGAAGCGATCCGGCCCAACAGCTTTACCCACGGAGAACAGGACACAGACATTGTGATCACCACTACAGAGCTGATCCGTATGATCGATAATTTCGGTATCGACTTTGCTCCGCTGGATCCGGAAGCCTGCGATATGCCATTTGGCTTTGGCTCAGGCGGCGGCGTGATCTTTGGCGTAACAGGCGGTGTTACAGAGGCAGTTCTCCGTCGTCTCACAAAAGATCACCGCAAAGAATCTATGCATGAGATCGCAGAATGTGGTGTGCGCGGTGATGAAGGCATCAAAGAGTTTTCCGTTATGTATGAAGGAATGGAAATAAAGATCTGTGTTGCCAATGGACTTGCAAATGCACGGAAAGTGATGGATCAGGTGAAAAATGGAGAGAAAGAATACCATCTGATCGAGGTTATGGCCTGCAGACGGGGATGTATCATGGGCGGTGGCCAGCCTACAAGAGCCGGTGCTAGGACCAAGGCATTAAGGGCAAAAGGGCTTTATAATGCAGACAATACCATGATCATCAAAAAGTCAGATGAGAACCCGCTGGTAGTAGAGCTGTACAACGGACTTCTGAAGGGAAAAGAACACGAATTGCTTCACAACAAATCTTATGAATGATATTGTAACTGTAAAAGTACTGGACAGTTACACGACTTTTAAGTATGACCTGAGACTAAGGAGGGGCAAAAGACATGAAGAAAAAAATGATATCCGTATTGCTGACAGCAGGGCTCTTGGCAGGAACGCTGGCTGGAAGCTGCATTACAGTTTCCGCAGAGGAAAAAGCATCTGACAAGATTGCTATAGGCGCCTTAAAAGGACCAACTGCCATGGGCATGGCACAGCTGCTGGATGATGACAGCTATGATTTTACCATAGCAGCATCCCCAGACGAGATCGTACCGCAGATCGTGCAGGGAAATGTAGATATAGCAGCTGTTCCATCCAATCTGGCGGCAGTGCTGTATCAGAAGACACAGAAGAATGTAAGCGTACTGGCTGTGAATACACTGGGCGTTCTCTACCTGGTGGAAAATGGAGAATCCATACAGTCTGTGGAAGACCTGAAAGGAAAAACCATTTACGCCAGTGGAAAAGGCGCTACACCGGAGTATGCCCTGGAATATGTATTAAGTGCAAATGGGATCGATCCTGAAAAGGATGTGACCATTGAATATAAGTCAGAACATGCGGAAGTAGTTGCAGCTCTGGCAAATGACCAGACAGCAGCAGGGCTTTTGCCCCAGCCCTTTGTTACAACTGCATTGATGAAAAATGACAGCCTTCGGGTGGCTTTGGATCTGAATCAGCTGTGGCAGGATGGAGTTTCTGATGACAGCCAGCTGGTAACAGGAGTGGTTGTTGTAAGAAATGATTATCTTAAGGAGCATGAGGCTGATGTGGATGCTTTTATGGATGCATATCAAGCGTCCGTAGAATTTGTAAACAGCGATCCGGATCAGGCTGCAAAGATCATTGGCGCCCATGACATTATTGCTGAAGAAGTGGCCAAAAAGGCCATCCCTGACTGCAGTATCGTATTTGTAGAGGGAGAAGAGATGCAGACCATGCTGTCCGGATATCTGAGCACACTGGAACAGCAGAACCCAGAGATGGTTGGAGGACAGCTTCCGGATGATGATTTCTACTACGCACGATGAGACCCAAAATAACAGGCTCAGGTGGAAAAGCTATACAATAAGAATACTGGCAGCTGCCTTCTGGATCCTGGTATGGCAGCTGGCCAGTATGTGGCTGAAACAGGAGATCCTTCTGGCAGCTCCTGTTTCTGTTGTAAAAAAATTGTGGCAGCTTTTGCCGCAGGCAGATTTCTGGAAAACTGTAGAATTCAGCTTTGTGCGGATTGTTTCCGGATTTCTTCTGGGGCTTTTTGCAGGAACCATATTGGCTGCCGTAGCCTGTGGATGTAAAGTGCTGGAGATCCTGCTGGCGCCTGTTGTAACGGTTATGAAGTCGGTCCCTGTTGCTTCATTTATTATTTTGTGCCTGATCTGGCTTCCATCCAGGAATCTTTCTGTATTTATAACGTTTCTTATGGTGTTTCCAGCAGTTTATACAAATGTATGCCAGGGCATCCGGGAAACCGACCGGGAGCTTTTGGAAATGGCCCAGGTATTTCAGGTCAGCTTTGGAAGAAAGGTGCGGTATATTTACATTTCACAGGCTGCCCCTTATTTTCTGGCTGCCTGCCGTCTGGCATTGGGGCTTTGCTGGAAAGCCGGAGTCGCTGCAGAGGTGATCGGGATCCCAGGCGGATCGATAGGGGAGAAGCTGTATCATGCAAAAATATATTTAAATACACCGGATCTTTTTGCATGGACCATTGTGATCATCGGAATCAGCGTTTTGTTTGAAAAATTGTTTCTGACCGGAATAGGCACACTTGTGGAAAGGATGGGAAAATAAAAATGGATCTGATCATCCAGGATTTATGCAAAGCTTATTATGGGCAGGCAGTATTGCAGGATTTTTCCTATTGCTTTCCAGAAGGGAAAACCACCTGTATTATGGGCAGATCAGGATGCGGGAAAACAACACTTCTGAATCTGATCCTGGGATTGGAACTCCCGGATACAGGAACCATACAGGGGAACAAAGAACCTATGGCAGCTGTTTTTCAGGAGGACAGACTTTGCCGGAATCTTACCGTACAGGCGAATATCCGTCTGGTAAATAAAAGGCTTTCGGAGGAAAGACTCCGGGAACTCCTTGCTGCTTTAGATCTGGAAGAGGCCTGGGACAAAAAAGCGGGCGAATTAAGCGGCGGTATGTGCCGCAGGACTGCCATCGCAAGAGCACTGGCAGCAGACCGGAACTGTATTCTTATGGATGAGCCTCTTTCCGGACTGGATCCGGATACCAGGATCAAAGTTTTGGACACCATAAAAAAATACACCAAGGGAAAGACCCTGCTTTTGGTAACACATGAAAAACAGGATGCTTTTTCCCTTGGTGCAGATAAAATATTGGAAATGTAGTAATGTTTCAGCAATTAGCATCTTGCAGGATATTCTCACATTTCTTGCATACTGTAGAATCTTTTGGTACCTTTTTACAGATTCCTTTCACAGATATCAAATAGACAGCATCTGTCACAGTGAGGCTGTGTCCTTGCTGTGCAGATTTCTCTTCCGTGCCACACAAGACGGTGACACAGATCACTGCCCTCTTCTGGCGGAATGATCTTCCATAATTCCATCTCTACTTTTTTCGGGTCTTTGATCCCGTTTACAAGTCCGATCCTGTTGGAAAGACGGATACAGTGGGTATCTGTTACAATGGCAGGCTTACCGAATACATCCCCCATGATCAGATTGGCACTTTTGCGGCCTACGCCGGGTAAAGACAGAAGAGCGTTAAAATCTTCAGGAACCTTGTCATTATATTTTTCATGAAGCATTTTCATACAGGCGCTGATATCCTTTGCCTTGCTTTTGCCAAGACCGCAAGGCTTCACGATAGCCTCGATCTCTTCCGGAGCTGCCTGAGCCAGGGCTGCCACACTTGGATATCTGGTAAAAAGATCTTGTACTACTACATTTACCCTTGCATCTGTACACTGGGCTGCCAGGCGGACGCTTACAAGAAGCTTCCAGGCCTGATCATAATCCAGGGTACAGTCTGCATCCGGATATGCGGTTTTTAATCGTTTGATGACTTCAAGAGCCAGTTCTTTTTTTGTCATAAGTACCTCTTTATTATTGGTCATTGATAATAGGATGTTGGGGGCAAAAGCATTTCTAGTACAGGCTGCGCCTGCTGATATGTTGAAATGCAAAGTAAAAAATGATCCCTTTCACTATGCTTGTAGCGGTAAGTGCCCACCAGATCCCGTCAAGTCCAAGGGAAGTGGCGGAAAGAACCATGGCAAGCGGGATACGCATACCAGTAAAAATAATACTGATAATACTGCAAAGCTTTGTTTTTCCAAGGCCTGACAGTGCACCTATGGTCATCAGCTCCACACTCATAAAGGCTTCCCCAAATCCGATGATGGTCAGGTAACTAACGGAAATCAGCACTACATCCTTTTCATGGAAAAACAGGGAGGAAATAGGGCCGGGGATCAATATAAAGGCTGCAGTGATCAAAAGCCCCCAGGCAACCAGCAGCCGAAAGGAAATGCTGTATCCTTTCCGGATACGGTCCGTCTTTCTTGCACCATAATTCTGTCCCATGAAAGCATTTAGAGCAGCACCGAAGCCGTCGGCAGTATTCCAGGACAGGGATTCGATCTGTCCGCCTACACGCTGGACTGCAATAGCACCTGCACCAAAGCCGGAAACCATACGTGTCAGGATCATGGAGATCAGGCAGTAAATGCTGCCTTGCAGTGCGGTGGGAATCCCAATGCGGAAAACATCTTTATAATAGCTGGAAGCAGATCTGCGTAAAGGATTGGAATGACGCAGGATATTGGTTTCACTGTGATCCTTAACAAGGCTGACAACAAGTACTGCCAGCACCAGAAACTGGGAAGTGACAGTGGCAGCTGCAGCACCAACAACCTCCAGTCTTGGAAAAGGTCCCACTCCAAGGATTAGAACAGGATCCAGAACCATATTCAGCACAAGCCCCAGGAAGTTAGCCTTCAGGGGAGTTTTGGAATCTCCCTGGGCTGTATAAAGTCCGGTCAGAGTCTGAGTCAGGTAAGGAAGCAGGATCAGTCCACAGGTGATCAGCATGTAGACCCTGGCACTGGCATAAGCTTCCGGATCTGTCAGATTAAAAAAGTGAAGCAGAGGATCTGTAAAAAGCAGGCAGAGTGCAGTAAAAAAAAGACCAAACAGGATGGTCAGCTGCAGAGCTACATCTGCATAGCGGATAGAGGCCTCCCGGTCTTTACGGCCAAGGGCCTGTGCCATATTTACCTGTCCGCCCATACGCGACAGGGAACAAAGTCCCTGGGAAAGCCATACGTACATGCCGCCTACGCCTACTCCTGCAACTGCCTTGGAACCAAGCATTCCGATCCAGGCCATATCAGTAATATTGTAGGCTGTAGCCAGAAAAGAAGATGCCATAATAGGCAGTGCCAGCTCCGTAAGGGTAGAAAGAATCGGGCCGGAGGTAAGATTTAATTGTTTGTTCTTCATATTTCATTATCCATTCGTTTTAATATCATTATTACATACCATTTTATACGGTATAAAAGGATTTTGCAAGGGAAGAGTTTTGTGGTAGAATCAAAGAAAAAAATAGGAAACAACAGGAGGTGAGAGGATGGCAGAAAACGGAACACTTCATGCCCCAAAGGTGGATGAAACCCTGAAAGAACTGGGCCGACATGGCTCATTTGAACTTCCCGTAGAAACCTACACCGACAACTGTGTGATCTTCCATTCCCTTTACAACCACTGGCACAAAGAAATGGAGATCATCTGCATCGAAAAAGGCTGTGGCCTGGCAAAGCTGAACAGAGAAACCATTCGCCTGAAACAAGGAGATATCCTGATGGTCAATAGCGGAGTCATTCACGGCATACGATCAGACCTTCGAAATTATCTGTATTACAAAAGTATTGTATTTGACCTGAATTTTCTGTCCAGTCCGGCAGGGGATCTGTGCCAGGAGCGGCTGATCTCCCTTCTTGCTGAGAATCAGGCAGAGTTTACCCATTTGATATCGCCAGGAGATCGTGGCTATGAACACATTTTCCGCCTGTTTTATCAGATTCATGATTGCCACAGAGAGAAAAAGCCCTTCTATTATGTACAGCTGAAAAGCTTATTTTACGAATTTTTTTACCAGATGCTGATAGGAAATTACATTGTTCCTGCAGATACAGAACAGAACAGGAATCTTGCATCCATAAAAATGGTTTTGGATTATATTAATGAACACTATCAGGAACAGCTGACTGTGAAAGAGTTAACAGAGATGTCCAATTACAGTGAGTATTATTTCATGAAGCTTTTTAAGCAATACACGGGCAAGACGGTAGCATCATACCTGAATGATTTCCGCCTGGAAAAGGCGAAAGTCCTGCTTTTGCATTCAGATCGTTCCATTACGGAAATCGCTTTGGATGTGGGCTTTAATAATACAAGCTACTTTATTAAAAAGTTCCAGCAGGCCAATCTGGTTTCACCGCATAAATATCGCAAAAATATGTCATAACATAACAGTTTTGTTGTATTTTTGTGTCTTTCATCCGTGCTAAGATTGTATCATCAAAAAGAGCAAAGAACGAAGAAGCAAAACGGCGCGTATGAAAAGGTCTGAATATACAGACCAATGGATGAAAGGAGAAACAATGGAAGCTTTAAAGACAATGATCAATGACATGTTCCACAAAGACTGTTCTTCCTGTACAAATGAAGAGATTTATACAGCTCTTCTTACTTACACAAAGGAAGCACTGGAAGAAAAAGGTTATCACAACGGAAAAAAGAAAATTTATTATATTTCTGCAGAGTTCCTGATCGGAAAGCTGCTTTCTAACAATCTGATTAACCTTGGCATTTATGATCAGGTTGCAGATTACTTAAAAGAGAACGGCAAATCCCTTGCTGAGATCGAAGAGGTTGAGCCGGAACCATCTCTTGGAAATGGCGGACTTGGACGTCTGGCAGCATGTTTCCTGGATTCTATTGCAACACTGGGACTGCCGGGAGAAGGAATCGGTCTGAATTATCACCTGGGTCTGTTTAAACAGGTATTCAAAGACAGACTTCAGAATGAGACACCGAACCCATGGATCACCAACAATACATGGCTTACACCTACAGATGTAACATATACTGTACCGTTCCACGGATTTGAGCTTGAGTCTAAAATGTATGATATTGCAGTTGCAGGCTATCAGAATAAAGCAATCCATCTTCATTTATTTGATATTGATATTGCAGATGAGAGCATGGTTCATGATGGTATTGCATTCAATAAAAAAGACGTACTTCATAACCTGACTCTGTTCCTGTATCCGGATGACAGTGATGATGACGGAAGAAAGCTTCGTATCTATCAGCAGTACTTTATGGTAAGCAATGCTGCACAGCTGATCCTGGACGAGGCAGTGGCCAAAGGATGCAACCTTCATGACCTGGCTGATTACGCAGTTGTACAGATCAACGATACACATCCAAGTATGATCATTCCTGAGTTCATCCGTCTGCTGACTGCAAAAGGCATTGACTTTGAGGAAGCAAGCGATATCGTTGCAAAGGTTTGTGCTTATACCAATCATACGATCCTTGCAGAGGCACTTGAGAAATGGCCAATGAGCTATCTGGAAGAGGTTGTTCCTCATCTTGTTCCTATTATCAAACAGCTGGACGAGAAGGTTAAGAGAAAATATCCTCAGGAATCCGTTGCGATCATTGACAGCAACAACCTGGTGCATATGGCACATATGGATATCCACTATGGCTATTCCATCAATGGTGTGGCAACACTTCACACAGAGATCCTTAAGAACAGCGAGTTGAAGCAGTTCTATGATATCTATCCTGAGAAATTCAATAATAAGACAAATGGTATCACATTCCGTCGCTGGCTGATGTATTGCAACCATCCTCTGACAGAACTGATCACATCCCTGATCGGAGACGGATTTAAGAAAAATGCATTTGAACTGGAAAAACTTCTTGCATATAAGGATGATCAGGAAGTATTGAATAAGATCCTGTCTATCAAGACCGATGCAAAGAAGGTGTGCAAAGATTTCATCCTTTCCAACACAGGTGTTGAGATCGATGAGAACAGTATCTTTGATATCCAGATCAAACGTCTTCACGAGTACAAACGTCAGCAGCTGAATGCTCTGTACATTATTTATAAATACCTGGAGATCAAAGGCGGCAAGAAGCCGGAGAAGCCTGTAACCTTCATCTTTGGTGCAAAGGCAGCTCCTGCATATGTGATCGCAAAGGACATCATCCATCTTCTTCTTACACTTCAGGATCTGATCAAAAATGATCCGGATGTAGCTCCATACATGAAGGTTGTAATGGTAGAGAACTACAATGTAAGCGCAGCTGAGAAACTGATCCCTGCATGTGATATTTCAGAGCAGATTTCTCTGGCATCTAAAGAGGCTTCCGGTACAGGTAACATGAAGTTCATGCTGAACGGTGCGGTAACTCTTGGTACTATGGATGGTGCAAACGTAGAGATCAGTGATCTGGTTGGCGAGGATAACATCTATATCTTCGGACAGTCCAGCGAGCAGGTTATCCAGCACTATGAGAAGGCAGATTACAATTCAAAAGCTATCTATGAAGGCAATGCAGATATTAAGAAATATGTGGATTTCATTGTCAGCGATCAGGTGCTTGCACTTGGACATGAAGAGAACTTAAGAAGACTTCACAATGAGCTTGTGAACAAAGACTGGTTTATGACTCTTCTTGACCTGGAAGACTATATCAAGGTTAAGAACCAGGCTCTGGCAGATTATACAGACAGAGAGAAATGGGCTAAGAAGATGCTTGTGAATATTTCAAAGGCTGGGTTCTTCTCATCTGACAGAACCATTGAGCAGTACAATGAGGATATCTGGCATCTCACAAAATAAATTTCAGGTAAGATAAATTACAGGTAAGATAAGTAATTTGCAGGCAATATAGATTAATTGCAGGCAGGATAAGTAAATTGCAGGCAGGACCTGTACAGAAATAAAAAAGACAGAACTGTATCGTGTAGGACGGCAGTTCTGTTTTTTATGTAATAGGAAATTACTCCGTAATGTTCCTATTACATAAAAACGCTCCGCGAGGATGCGACCAGATGCATGAGGAATATGTCTGCTGAAGCAGACTGCATCTGGCGCGCAAAGCGTAACAAGTCCCTCAAGATTGAGGGATTCAGGGAGTTTGAAGCGGACTTGCCCGCTTTGTTATGTATGCTCCCGAATACATTTGAACCTGTTTATCTTGGGATATTGCCTGTGGACAGCAATTGAACAGTTATATTTTGGCCTTATTTTTTCTTGCGTAAAGAACAGGAATAGTCTATACTGTAACACAACAGGCAGTGTGGGACGGATGAGATCCATATTGCTATCGATAATGTAATATGAAGAGAAAGAGGACAGATTATGAACCTTACAACAGTTAAAGAAATTTACAGAAACAGAGATAAATATCTGGATCAGGAGATCACAGTAGGCGGCTGGGTACGCAGCGTGCGTGATTCCAAAACATTCGGATTTATTGTTCTCCATGATGGTACCTATTTTGAAACACTGCAGGTAGTTTACCATGACAATATGGAGAATTTTGCACAGATCAGCAAGCTGAACGTAGGCGCAGCTATTATTGTAAAAGGTAATCTGGTAGCTACTCCCCAGGCAAAGCAGCCTTTTGAGATCCAGGCTTCTGAGATCACACTGGAAGGAGCATCTGCACCGGATTATCCTCTTCAGAAGAAACGCCATAGCCTTGAGTATTTAAGAACCATGACCCATCTGCGTCCACGTACCAATACCTTCCAGGCTGTATTTCGTGTACGTTCCCTTTGCGCATATGCGATCCATAAGTTTTTCCAGGAGAGAGGTTTTGTGTATGTGCATACACCACTGATCACAGGAAGTGACTGTGAGGGTGCAGGAGAGATGTTCCAGGTCACTACACTTGACCTTGTAAATACACCTGTAGATGATCAGGGGAAGATCGATTACAGCAAAGACTTCTTCGGAAAAGAGACCAACCTTACTGTCAGCGGACAGCTGAACTGTGAGACTTTTGCACAGGCATTCCGCAATGTATATACCTTTGGACCTACCTTCCGTGCAGAGAATTCCAATACCACCCGCCATGCAGCAGAGTTCTGGATGATCGAGCCGGAGTGTGCATTTGCTGATCTTCAGGATGATATGGATCTGGCAGAGGCTATGCTGAAGTATGTGATCAATTTTGTGTTGGAGAATGCACCGGAGGAGATGAACTTCTTCAATTCTTTTGTTGATAAGGGGCTTCTGGACAGACTGAACCATGTGGTTAATTCTGAGTTTGGCCGTGTGACCTATACAGAGGCTGTAGAGCTTCTTGAGAAGAACAATGACAAATTCGATTACAAGGTATCCTGGGGATGTGACCTTCAGACAGAGCATGAGCGCTATCTGACAGAGCAGATCTTTAAGAAACCTATCTTTGTTACGGATTATCCAAAGGAGATCAAAGCCTTCTATATGAAGCAGAACCAGGATGGCAAGACAGTGGCAGCCATGGACTGTCTGGTACCGGGCATTGGCGAGATCATCGGAGGAAGCCAGAGAGAAGAGGATTATGACAAGCTGAAAGCCCGTATGGACGAGCTTGGCATGAAAGAATGTGACTATGACTTCTATCTGGACCTTCGTAAATATGGCACTACCCGTCATGCAGGCTTTGGCCTTGGTTTTGAAAGATGCGTGATGTATCTGACAGGAATGGGCAATATCCGTGACGTGATCCCATTCCCAAGAACTGTAAATAACTGTGACCTGTAAGATAAAGGCCCTGTCATAACTGCAGGGTGCACTTGCTGCATGCTTTGATCTTTGCAGTTATGTTTGATCTTTACAGATGTATTTTACCCTTACAGGTATAGCTTATCTATATAAGGAGCAGATCAGAATGAGATTTATTCATCTTGCAGATGTACATCTGGGAGCAGTACCTGACAGGGGATGCCCCTGGAGTGAAAAGCGGGAAGAAGAGATCTGGGAAACTTTCCGCCGGGTTATTACGGGTATCCGTGAAAATCCGGTGGATTTGTTATTTATAGCCGGAGATCTTTTTCACAGGCAGCCATTGCTGCGTGAACTAAAAGAAGTGAATCATCTGTTTTCCACCATCCCGGAGACACAGGTGTATCTGATGGCAGGAAATCACGATTATCTGAAGAAGGATTCTTTTTACAGAGATTTTCCATGGGCAGATAATGTGGTATTTTTTAAAGATGAAAAGCTTACCTGCGTAAAAGACAAAAAATTGGATGTATATGTGTATGGTTTAAGCTATGAACACCAGGAGATCAGGACTCCTCTTTATGATGGAATCCGCCCAAAGGAAGGAGAGGGACTTCATATCCTTCTGGCTCATGGTGGGGATGCAGATCATATACCGGTGAATATAAACAGCTTATCTGCCGCTGGATTTGATTATGTGGCAATGGGGCATATTCATAGGCCGCAGATCCTTTTAAGGGACAGAGCAGCTTATGCAGGAGCTTTGGAGCCTATTGACAGAGGTGACCTGGGAGAACACGGATATATAGAGGGCAGGCTGGAGAATGGCAGGCTGCGCGTTTCCTTTGTACCTTTTGCATCCAGATCCTATCAGCAGCTTCTTCTCACTGTATCTCAGGAGTCGACCCAGATTTCTCTGGAAGAAGAGCTGAAGGATGAGATTTACAGAAGAGGCGGTCTGAATATTTATCGGGTGATCATCCAGGGAGAACGTCCGGCAGAGCTGCTGTTTATTCCGGAAAAGCTGAAACAATTCGGCAATGTTACAGAGGTCCTGGATGAATCCCGGCCTATGTATGATCTGGAAGCCTTGCAAAGACAGTACAGCGGTACCCTGATCGGGGATTATATTACGTATTTTCTGGAAAAAGACAGAAGCATTGTGGAAGATAAGGCTTTGTATTACGGTCTTCAGGCACTTCTACAGACAAGTGCAGTGTGATTAACTGGTGTTAGCAGAGAGGACAGGAATTGAATGATCTTCAAACGACTGACGATTAAGAATTTTGGAAAGATCCATGACAAGACTCTGGAGTTTTCCCAGGGGATCAACATACTTTACGGAGAAAATGAAAGTGGGAAAAGCACGGTCCATACCTTTGTAAGAAGTATGCTGTACGGGATCACAAGGCAGCGGGGACGGGCCTCCAGAAATGATATTTATACCAGGTACGAGCCGTGGGAGAATCCGGCACAGTACGGTGGGAGTCTGTGGTTTTCAATCGGAGGCGAAGATTATCGGCTCACTCGTAATTTTTATAAAGAGAACCAGAATGGGGAGCTGCTTAATCTTCGTACCGGAGAGCTGACTGGTGTGGAGGATGGCCAAATGGAGCAGCTGCTGGGCGGTGTAAGCCAGGCTGTATATGACAATACAGTGTCTGTGGCGCAGCTGAAAAGCGTTACAGGTAAGGACCTGGCATCTGAGGTACAGAATTATATGGCCAGCTACCAGGGGACCGGGGACAGCTCTGTAGATCTGGGAAGAACGATGCAGATGCTGAAGATGTCCAGAAAAGGCTATCAGGTACAAAAGGACAAAAAAAGAAAAGAAGCAGAAAAAGAGCAGGAAAAGCTGAATGCTAAAATGGAATATCTGAATCGGGAACTGGAAGAATTGAAGGAGAGACAATCCCAGGTATCCAGGAAAGAAGAAAAGCTACAGATCCGGTCTGGGGAGGAAAGAGGTCTTGACATGATTGAAGGGAAGATCCAGGCTCTTCGTAAACGGCGTCTGGCTCTTACTGCAGCAGCCTTATTGGCTGTAATTCTGGGCATTGTAGGACTTTTCAGCAGGTTTTCTGCTGCTGATCAGATCACCAGGCTGGGATGGGATTTTTGTATTCTGCTTGGGATAGGGATGATCCTGTATTATCTTGGGCGACGGCGTATGCTGGATCGTGATCTGGCCAGCCAGAACAGATTGCGTACCAGGTGGCTCCAGCAGCAGGAGAAGCTGAAGTGGAATAAAGAATCCCTGCAGGAATCCTTTGAAGAAAAAAGGGTGGATTTTGAAAATCTGCAGGAAGAATACAAGGATTATGAATCGGAGATCTGGATGCCGGTCAGTGAGGACATAGAGATCCAGGCGCTGAATCTTGCAATGGATACCATTGAGCAGATATCAGGCAATATACACCGGCAGGTAGGGTACCGGCTGCGGCAGCGTACTTCCCAGATCTTGTGTGAGATCACAGATGGCAGGTATCAGGAAGTACTGATCGACCCGGATCTTCAGATCAGCGTGAATACCAGTGAGCGGATAATACCTGCCCAGAGATTAAGTAGAGGTACTATAGAACAGCTGTATTTTGCCCTTCGCATGGCAGCTTCTGAATTGCTTTGCGGTGGGGAAACCTTTCCTGTGATCCTGGATGATGTATTCGGGATGTATGATGAAGCCAGGCTGGCAGCAGTGCTTCACTGGCTTGAAAAAGAGCAAAAACAGGTGATCATCAGCACCTGCAATAAAAGAGAGGCTCAGATACTGGAAAGAGAAGGAATCCCGTATCGTTTGCAAAGCCTTTCAGAGGAATAAAATGGAATAAATAATCATTAAAAAAGATCTCCCGCATCCAGGAAGGATGCTGTGGAGATCTTTTTGGCTGATGGATTTATATTACACTTACGAAAGCTGCAGATAATCCCGTACCAGGCCTTATTTGTACTGTGCCATGTAGTTGTCCACGCAGCGCTTGATTCTGTCTACTGGGTTCAGAAGGTGGCTTACAGAAAGATCATGGTTCAGTGTATCAATGATCAATGCAATATATTTGCTCATGTCACAGGTGATATAATATGGCTTCTCAAGAAGCTTTGCAGGCTGATATACCAGGTTTGTAGTGAGAAGCTTGTCAAATACACCTGCCTGGTGGGCTTCATCAAATTTGTCAAGGCCATCTGTAAATAATCCGAAGGTAGAACAGATGTAGATCTTGCCAGCTCCTCTTTCTTTGAGAAGGGATGCAATCTTAAGCACTGTATCACCTGAGGAGATCATATCATCGATCAGGATCATATCCTTGCCTTCCAGCTTAGGACCAAGGAATTCATAAGCAGCTACCGGATGACGTCCATCTACAAATTTGGAATAATCCAGACGCTTGTAGTACATACCCATATCAACACCCAGGATATTGGCAAGGTAAATGGCGCGGCTCATGCTGCCTTCGTCAGGGCTGATAATGGCAAAGTGATCATTATCAAGGTGAAGTCCTTCTTCGTTGTGAAGAAGAGCCTTAATGAACTGATAAGAAGGCTGCACTGTTTCAAAGCCGTGAAGCGGTGTGGCATTCTGGATACGTGCATCATGAGCATCAAAAGTGATGATATTCTCTACCCCCATACTGATCAGCTCGTGAAGTGCGCTGGCGCAGTCAAGGGACTCTCTGCCTATACGCTTGCTCTGACGGCCTTCATAAAGATAAGGCATGATCACATTCACTCTTCGTGCCTTGCCGCCGATGGCGCCGATCACACGCTTCAGATCCTGGAAATGATCGTCTGGGGACATCAGGTTGGTGTAATTGCCGATAGGGTAGCTCATGCTGTAATTACATACATCTACTAAAATATAAACATCATCACCACGGACAGATTCCGAGATCACGCATTTGCCTTCACCAGAACCAAATCTGGGTGTCTGTACCTGGATCGTATAGGAATCTCTCTGGTATCCTTCAAAAGAAAATGAATCTATCTCCGGGTGTGTACGCTCATTACGCCACTTAACAAGCCATTCGTCTACTTTCTCGCCTAAGGGGCGACAGCTGTCTGTGGGGATCAGTCCAAGCCTTCCAACCGGAACGGTTGATAATTCCTTTGTGGATCTTTGTGCCATGTTCTATTTTCCTCCTAAATAGTTTTTCTTCATCCGGATGTCTTCTCCTGTAAGCTTCAGGATAATATAGTTATTGCAAATACGGGAAAAGGTCCGTTCAGAGTAAACATTCTGTATTTCACCCAACTCCAGATTGGTGGAGATGATGGTGGATCTGTGTCTCATAATACGCTCATTGACGCACAAAAACAACTGGGAAGACACAAAACTGTTGGTAAGCTCTGTTCCCAGGTCATCAATGATCAGCAGATCGCAGTCGTACACCAGATCGTTGTCTTTGCCTGTGCTGTCACCGGAAAAGGTATTCCGTGCCAGCATATCAAACAGGTCAAATGCAGAAAAATATAAAACGCTGTGGGAGCTTTCAAGAAGATCATGGGCGATACAGTGGGAAAGAAAAGTCTTCCCAACGCCTGTGTTGCCATAGATCAGCAGGCTGCGGGGATCCTGGTCAAAGGATGAAACGAAATCCCTGGCAGTCTGGTATGCACGCTGTGCGGCTTCCAGTGCGGACAATCCAGTGGACGCATCTATTGTAGCAGAATAATAGTCAAAAGAAAAGTGGTCAAAGTTTTCTTTTTTGAGAATTTCATTTAAATTGGACTGAGTATACAAAAGCTGTATCTCCGCCCTGTGGAAACAGGAGCATTTCTTGCTGCCGATATAGCCGGTATCCTGACAATGAGAACAGGTATAGTGCATCTCGAGATAGTCGGAAGGGTAGCCATTCAGGGCAAGCAAAGCTTCACGCTCCTGGGCAAGCAGGGATATGGCAGCCTTCAGATCCTCCAGACTGCGATCCAGACCGTTGATCATGGAGCGGGCTTTGGCTGCGCTTAAGGAAGCTACTTCGCTGTCAATCTCACGAAGCCTGGGAATCCGGTCATAAGCTTCCTGCCTGTGCGCCTCCAGCAGACGGCGGTTCTCAGCCTGCTTGCGGCTGTATTCTCTCATAATGGTATCATATTGAAAATTCTGTAAAGGCATAAACGATCAATCTCCTCTGTTAGTGAGGCTGTTGGAAGTAGGGATTCTGGCGCTCCAGAAGCTGCTTCTCAAGTTCTTTGAAATCATAATTCCGTTGTTGGAAGTTATTGAAGCGATTAGGGGACTTAGGTGTCTGGGAACGGCCCCGGCTGTTGTCCTGGCTGCGCTTCTGGTGCTGGACATCCAGGGCATGTACTGCCTCTGGGGTAAGGGCACCCTTTTTGAACCATCCGGTAAGGATCTTGTGTGCGTACTGGAAGCTGGGCTGTCCGGTCTGCATAATGGTGCGGCTGCAGGCTTCCTGGATCATGTCCATGGAAAATCCGTAATCCTTCAGCCATGTATCCATCATAACGATCTCTGAATCCACAGGGTTGCGATTGGCGATCCCCATAGCTTTCAGGATGGTGAAATAGTCTCTACCATAGCGGGAGGTGGAATCCTTGGCCATCTCCACGGTAGTGATCCCTTCCTTAGACCAGGCCATGGCAACTGTCTCAATGTAACGCATGCTCTTATGGCCGCGGCCTACACAATACTGGATCAGGAAATCAATAAGATCCACGGACATCTTCAGTTCATCGTAGAAGAAAAGAATCTTACGGGTATCGGTGGGGGTAAGAGTCTTGCCAAGGTATTGCTCACATATGTAGATCAGCTGTGCTACATCCTCGTTCTCCTTAAGCTCCTTGATTCGGGCTGGGGTGAGAGCAGAGGCAGATCTGGACGGTGCAGTATCCGGCTGTGGCGTGGAAACAGTGGCTGCAGATACCGTCTGCGAAATAGGAGCAGCGGCTGCCAGTGCAGACTGTGGAACAGAGACTGTGGCTGCAGATACCGTCTGCGAAATAGGAGCAGTGGCTGCCAGTGCAGACTGTGGAACAGAGACGGTAGCTGTCAGCTCCATCTGTGTATCCGGGGAAGGCTCTGTCAGGGTAATACCTGTCAGCTCTCCGGAAGGATCAGTCTCAAGGATCAAAAGTCCTTCATTACTCCAGTACTTCAGGGCACGGCTGATATCCCCCTCTGTACAGTTCAGACGATCTGCCAGAAGAGGCAGACAAACAGAAGCGGAAGGATCGGCAAGAAGCCGCAGCAGGTAAATATAAACTTTTACAAATTCGCCGCCGGCTCCCGGCATATACTGATCAATAAATATATTGGAAAGTACCGTCACCTGTGAGGATGAAAGAGCCCGGAGATGGATGGTGTTCATGGACTGTTACACTCCTTTTCTGAAAGTGGATTTATTATAACACAACTTTTTTTAAAAGAGAATACCGGGGTTAAACACCAGTAATCATCCACATTTAAATGTGGATAATGTGGATAGTGTGGAAAGAAGGTTGCCAATAAGATTATGGGAAACCGGAAAAGGTTAGAAAATGTTGGAACAAGGCATTTTATAGGAGAAACTGTTGTCGAATTATGTCAAGCAGATTATACACATAAGAATCCACACCCTTATGAGAGAAAAAATGTGCATAATTCTGTGGATAATGTGGATAAGCACGGAAAAACAGCAGAAATACTGAGGTTTTTAATTGTGGATAACTTTTTCTTTATGTGGAAAACAGGGGACGAAATGTGTATAAATAAAAAAAGAACATTTATATAGTTTTCTGTAAATTCTCTCTGGATCAGAGGAAAAACAAAAAATATATAAATGTTCTGAAAGACATAATTATTTACCAAGTAGCTGTTCGCCGATACGTACTACATCTCCGGCTCCCATGGTGATCAGCAGATCGCCAGAAGCACAGTGGGAAAGAATGTAATTCTCGATTTCGTCAAAAGATGGGAAGTATTCACATGGAGTTCCAAGTGCCTGGATCCTTTCCTGAAGATCAGCAGAAGAGATGCCGATGGTGTTGGTCTCTCTTGCTGCGTAAATATCAGCCAGGATCACATGATCAGCCAGGGTCAAAGCCTGTGCAAACTCAGGAAGCAGTGCTTTAGTACGGGTATATGTATGTGGCTGGAATACACACCAGATTTTCTTGTGAGGATAATTAGTTGCTGCTGTAAGGGTGGCACGGATCTCTGTAGGATGATGAGCATAATCATCTACAATGTGGATCCCGCCCACTTCTCCCTTAAATTGGAAACGGCGGTCTGTACCGGTGAAGCTTCCCAGTCCTTTGACAATGGTATCATCAGGGATCTGGAGCAGCTGAGCCAGTACAATAGCTGCCAGTGCATTGGATACATTGTGGATCCCCGGAACCTTCAGGTAAAAGCTGCCTGCCTTTTTACCATTTCTTAAAACGGTAAAGGAGGCATGTCCATATTTGTCATAGGTAATATCAGTGGCCTGGTAATCAGCCGTATTCTGAATGCCATAGGTGATCACATTACATGGAAGGTCTTTGATGATGTCTTCATAATGAGGTGTGTCTCCATTGATGATCAAGGTGCCATCTGCAGGGAGAAGCTGTGCAAAGCGTCGGAAAGAATGACGGATGTCCTCAATATCTTTGAAAAAGTCCAGATGATCGGCATCCATATTCAGGATCACGCTGATTTTTGGAAAAAAGCTGAGAAAGCTGTTGGTATATTCGCAGGCCTCGGTTACAAAGGTCTCAGACTGTCCCACACGGATATTGCCTCCGATGGAAGGAAGAATACCGCCTACGCTGATGGTAGGGTCGCAGGCTCCTTCCAGAAGGATCTGGGAAATCATGGAAGTGGTTGTGGTCTTGCCATGAGTCCCGGAAATAGCGATGGGTGTCTGGTAATTGCGCATGATCTGCCCCAAAAGCTGGGCGCGGGTAAGCATAGGGATCCCCTTTGCCTTAGCTGCTGCAAATTCAGGATTATCCGGGTGGATAGCTGCTGTATATACCACAATCTCTACATCATCCTGGATGTTGGAGGCACGCTGTCCGTAAAAGATACGTGCTCCCTTTTGGGAAAGGGCATCGGTAAGAGGGCTTTCTTTGGCATCAGAGCCGGAAACAATGAAATCTTCCTGAAGCAGGATCTGAGCCAATCCACTCATACTGATACCGCCAATCCCGATAAAGTGGATATGAAGCGGTTTGTGGAAGTCTATCTGATACATAATAAAAATCTCCTTAATGAAAAATATAAATTTGCTATAGTATACCTCTTTTAAGAAAAAATGAAAAGTATTTCTTTGAATAACAGGTTTTTAAAAAAAAATCAGGTGTTTTTTTAAGATGCAATCCATGAAAATGTAAAATAAGGTCGAAATATATAAAAAATAGACAAAATACACAAAAAACAGAGGAAAAAAGGAAAAAAATAGTATACAATAGATATAAAAAATAAAATAATTGGACAAAAAAATTGTAAAATATGTTCACGAAATGGATAAAGTATGATATAATAAGAAAACCATAAACTTACAGCAAGAGGTGATTACATGATTAAGAAAGAAATGATTGCCATGCTCCTGGCCGGAGGTCAAGGAAGCAGACTTGGAGTTCTGACGGAGAAAGTTGCCAAACCGGCCGTGTCTTTCGGCGGGAAGTACCGTATCATAGATTTCCCATTGAGCAACTGTATTAATTCCGGGATTGATACAGTTGGCGTGCTGACCCAGTATCAGCCGCTGCGTCTTAATACACATATTGGGATTGGCATTCCCTGGGATCTGGATCGTAATGAAGGCGGTGTGACTGTACTTCCTCCTTACGAGCGGAGCAGCAGCAGCGAGTGGTACACAGGTACAGCCAATGCGATCTTTCAGAATATGGATTATATGGAGCAGTACAATCCTGACTATGTTCTGATCCTTTCCGGAGATCACATTTACAAGATGGATTATGAGGTGATGTTGGATTTCCATAAGGCTAATAAGGCTGATGTTACCATTGCATGTATGCCGGTACCTATGGAAGAGGCAAGCAGATTCGGGATCATGGTCACTGATGAGACAAGCCGTATTACAGAGTTTGAGGAGAAGCCAGAGCATCCAAGCAGCAATCTGGCATCTATGGGTATTTACATATTCAGCTGGCAGGCCCTTAAGGAAGCTCTTTATACACTTAAGGATCAGCAGAGCTGTGATTTTGGAAAGCATATCCTTCCCTATTGTAAAGAAAAGGGAGAGCGGCTTTTCGCATATGAATATAATGGCTACTGGAAGGATGTGGGTACGCTGGGATCCTATTGGGAAGCCAATATGGAGCTGATCGATATTATTCCGGAGTTTAATCTTTACGAAGAATTCTGGAAGATTTATACCAAAGGGGATATTATCCCGCCGGCATATATTTCCGAGGACGCTGTTCTTGACCGGTGTCTGATCGGTGAGGGAGCTGAGATCTATGGAGAAGTCCATAATTCAGTGATCGGTCCCAATGTAGTGATTGGCAAGGGTTCTGTGATCCGTAACTCTATTATCATGAGGAATACCGTGATCGGAGAAGGGGTAGTGATGGATAAGTCCATTGTTGCCGAGGATGTTACCATTGGAGACCATGTGACCCTTGGCTGCGGCGAAGAGGCTGAGAATGTATTGAAGCCGGCGGTATATGCATTTGGCATTGCTACCATAGGAGAGCGTAGTGTGATCCCGCCTGATGTAAAGATCGGGAAGAACACAGCTGTTTCCGGTATTACTACAGCAGAGGATTATCCGGGAGGCATCCTGGAAAGTGGACAGGTGATCGCAGCAAAGGATGGTGACAAGGCATGAGAGCAATCGGTATTATTTTAGCTGGCGGCAATAACAACCGCATGAGGGAATTATCTGATAAGAGGGCGATCGCAGCAATGCCCATTGCAGGCAGCTATCGCAGCATAGATTTTGCACTTAGTAATATGGCCAATTCCCATATACAGAAGGTAGCTATACTGACACAGTACAATGCACGTTCCCTGAATGAGCACTTAAGCTCTTCCAAATGGTGGGATTTTGGCAGGAAACAAGGAGGACTTTACGTATTTACACCCACGATCACCAAGGACAACAGCTTCTGGTACCAGGGTACAGCAGATGCTATCTACCAGAATCTTACCTTCCTGAAGAACAGCCATGAGCCATATGTGGTGATCGCATCCGGCGATGGTATTTACAAGCTGGATTACAACAAGGTCCTGGAATACCATATTGCAAAGAGAGCGGATATCACGGTTGTATGTACTACATGTCCGGATCCGTCAGAGGTGGAGCGTTTTGGTGTGCTCCGTATGAATGAAGACTGCAGGATCGAAGAATTTGAAGAGAAGCCAATGGTATCTTCTTATAATACGGTTTCTACCGGTATTTATGTGATCCGCAGAAGGCAGCTGATCGAACTGATCGAGAAGGCTGCACAGGAAGGCAGGAATGATTTTGTACAGGATATCCTGATCCGCTACAAGAATCTGAAAAGGATCTACGGATATAAGATCGATACATACTGGAGCAATATTTCCACTGTGGAGTCTTATTACAAGACCAACATGGATTTCCTAAGGCCTGAGATCCGTAATTATTTCTTTAAGCAGGAGCCGTCTGTTAAGACAAAGATCGATGATCTGCCGCCTGCCAAATATAATCCGGGAGCCAGCGTGAAGAACAGTCTGATAGCCAGCGGATGTATCATCAACGGTGTTGTGGAAAATTCCGTTCTGTTTAAAGATGTATTCGTAGGGAACAATTGTGTGATCAAGAATTCAGTGATCTTGAATGATGTGTATCTGGGGGATAATACGCACATTGAGAACTGCATTGTTGAGAGCAGGGATACCATTCGGGCAAATTCTTACTATTGCGGAGAAGGCGAAGTTAAGATCGTTGTAGAAAAAAATGAGAGATATGTGCTGTAAATCCTGAAAGAATCTTATATCCATGGGATATAAATGTGTAACTGTCTGACAGGCCATATGCTTTATCATAGCTGTGGGAGGCTGGACGGTTATGCAACAGTCAGAGTACAGATCATATATATTGTATGGGAAAACGAAAGGGGCAGCAAAAATGAACATTACAGATGTACGCGTGAGAAAAGTAGCAAAAGAGGGCAAGATGAAAGCAGTTGTATCGATTACCATTGATGATGAATTCGTAGTTCATGATATCAAGGTGATCGAAGGTGAGAAGGGGCTGTTTATCGCAATGCCAAGTCGGAAAGCTACAGACGGAGAATACAGGGACATTGCACATCCTATTAATTCTGCAACCCGCGACCGTATCCAGAAAATCATCCTGGACAAGTATGATGAAGTAATGGCTGCAGAGCCAGAGGAGGCTATGGAAGCCTAAGGAGATCTGATTACTTTATTCTGTAATATGAAATGATTTCATAACAGATAACTGGTGAATTACAGGCCGGATGCCATATATCATAAAGGTATATGGCATCCGTTTTTTTTGCTCTGGCAGCAGCATACTGGAAATATTACACAATTGTTACAGAAATAAAATAAAACTATTGATTTTGTGATAAAATATGTTATACTGATGCTACGATTGATTACGAGGTGTTAGTATATGAGAAATAAAAAGCTTATTCCGGTGCTTCTTGCAGGGATCCTTACTTTGACAACAGGCACAGGTGTTTATGCAGCAGATATTGACGAACAGATTGCAGACATGCAGTCCCAGAAGGCGCAGGCACAGGCCGGACTTGCCCAGGCACAGGGAAATATCAGCAGCCTTGAGAGCAAGCGTCAGGAACTGGAAAGCTATCTGGCACAGCTGAACAGCCAGTATGAAGAATTAACAGACAGCGTTTCACAGCTGAGCATCCAGGCTGCCCAGAAGGAAGATGAGCTTCAGAATATGAAGCTGGAGCTGGCCAAGGCACAGCAGCAGTCTCAGCAGCAGTACGAAGCTATGAAGAAACGTATCGTATATATGTATGAGAATGGTGGGACTACCATGCTGGAGCTTTTATTATCTTCCAGTGATCTTACCCAGTTCATGAACCGTGCAGAGAATATTTCCCAGTTGTCCAAGTATGACCGAGATATGTTGAAGAAATATGAGGATCTTCAGGCAAGCATCCAGGAGCAGGAAGAGAACCTTGAGAAGGAAGCAGCTTCTGTGAATCAGCTTCTTGCAGAAAGCGCATCTAAGAAGCAGGAGGTTCAGGCTTTAGTATCCAGCACCAATGACAGCATTGCTTCTTATATCAGCCAGATCAGTGCCAGCCAGGCAGAGGCAGCTGCTCTTTCCGCACAGATTTCCAGTGCTGAGAACAGTATTTATAGTCTGACGCAGCAGGCAACAGCCCAGCAGAGCCAGTCTCAGGAAGAGGATACATATACGGAGAACTCTTCTACAGGATCCGGTGATTCTTACGATGACTACAGTGATGAGAGCGAGAGTGTAGAGTCCTCCGGCGGCGATTCTTATCAGGAATCTTCCTCTTATGAAGGAGAGTCACAGGGCAGTGATTCAGAAAGTTCTTCCAGCCAGGAAAGTTCTTCCTCCCAGGAAAGCTCCGGTTCCGGACAGGGAACCTATCTTGGTAACTTTACATTGACTGCATATTGCAACTGTGCACAGTGTTGCGGCACAGCAGGCAATCTGACTGCCAGCGGTACAGTTCCTTCAGCAGGGCGTACAGTGGCGATGGCAGGTGTGCCTTTTGGAACACAGCTTCTGATCAATGGCAATGTGTATACAGTGGAGGATCTGGGAACCCCTTATGGACATGTGGACATTTTCTTTGGAAGCCATTCTGAAGCATTAAGCTTTGGCCTGCAGCATGCAGATGTGTATCAATTAAATTAAGGGATGTTCACTGTAAACCTAAAAGCAATCTGATTGTAAACTGAATACGAACACAATTGTAAACCCTGTATAAAAATTTGGTTGACATTCCTCTTGGTGTGTGATAGATTTTCAATGTACAAAATTTGTAACTGCTCAGCAGATAGCATCCCGTAAGGGCTTTGAACAGTTACCAAAATCTATTCATTCATCAGGAGGATTTTTTTATGAGCTCAGTTGCAGCTACCAAAACAAAAACTTACGATCTGGCTTATATTGCTATTTTTGCGGTAGTAATGGCAGTATGTTCCTGGATTTCCATACCAATGACTGTACCATTTACCCTGCAGACCTTTGGCGTATTTATGGCAGTTGGGGTTCTGGGAGGCAAAAGAGGAACCCTTGCTGTTCTTGTATACATTTTACTAGGCGTAGTAGGTGTACCGGTATTTGCAGGATTTTCAGGCGGTATCGGGGTCCTGTTAAACACTACCGGCGGTTATATCGTTGGATTCCTTTTTTCAGCACTGGTAATGTGGGGCATTGAAAAAGTATTGGGAAAAAAACCTGTTGTACAGATCATTTCCATGGTGATCGGACTGCTGGTATGCTATGCACTGGGAACCATCTGGTTTATGGTGGTATATGCGCGGACAACCGGTGCCGTCGGACTGGGAACCGTTCTTAGCTGGTGTGTGATTCCGTTTATTGTTCCGGATCTGGTTAAGATCGCATTGGCATTTGTTCTTTCCAGAAAGGTTCGGAAATATGTGCCAATGCAGTAGTAAGGAAAAGCCTGTGGCATTACGTCCCCATCATGGGATGTGTCTTGCCTATTTTGTGGGAAAAGGCTACAGTGATGGCTTTACCATACATATGGAAGAAATGCTTGAGAAATTTCTTGCAGGTGCCAGCGTACAGCTGACCCTGCAGGAGGATGAGATCTGCAGTGCATGTCCAAATAATCTGGTACAAGGCTGCGAAGCAGGCAGGAAAGTGCAAAGATTTGACCGCAGCGTGCTTGCTTACTGCGGATTTGAAGAAGGACAGCAGCTTCCTTTCAGGGAGTTTGTGGAAAAAGTGCAGGATAAAATCCTTGCACCTGGAAAAAGAACAGAGATATGCGGGGACTGTCAATGGGGCAGTATCTGCGATCAGGTGAAAAGCCGGTGGGAATGATTTCCTGCCGGTTTTTTATGTTCTGTAATAGTAGACTTGATTCTTTATTCGTTATAATGTTTTCGTTATTTTGTTGGATTTGATGCTATAAAAATTGATTATAATCACGATATTTGGCATTTACAGTTTCGGAATGGTGAATCTTAATTGACAATAATTTCTCAGAATAGTAAAATCAACATATAAAACTGAGGAAGAAAGGGCAGTATCAGACCTGTTTCATGGGGGAAACAGGCGAGGGATGATATTAAAAAGGAGCATAAGTGTATGAAAAATAACCATTGGAGATCTTTTAAAAAAGGGATGTCCTGGTTTTTGACGTTTGCAATCGCAATAGGAAGCCAGGGCACTGGGTTGTCTGCAGCTACGCTGGATTATGGGCAAGATTACCAGGTGTCTGTAAACAGTGACGTGGAGGATACCACCCAGGTGGAAGACATTTCTGCATCAGGCAGCAATGCAGATACCTTCAATGCCGGGCAGATTCCTGCATCAGACAGCGAGGGAGATACCACCCAGGTGGAAGATATTTCTATACCGGACAGAGAGGAAGATCCGGCCCAGGTGGAAGATATTTCTACATCAGGCAGCGAGGGAGATATTTCTCGGGTGGAAGATAGTTCTGCACAGGACAGTGAAGGGAATACGTCTCAGATCGAAGACGTTTTTACTGATGGAGATGGTGTGCTTGTTGATAATCATGAAGAGACAGCAGATACCACTTTTCTGGATGCTCCTGCAGATGTAAAGGAAGGCACCATTCAGTATCAGATCGAGGAAGCAAGGAAGGCAGGATCTACAACACTTACCATAAGCCTTGACGACAGCTTTCCGGCTACAGTAGAAGAGAATCTTCTGATCCCTCGGGGGATGGATATTGTAATGGATCTGAATGGCCACACCCTGACGGTAGATAAGTCTGCCGCAGAGGCTGGCAAGGATACCAATAATATTACAGTATATGGGCAGCTTACCCTGAAGAACGGCAGCTTATCCGGCAGTGCATCTTCTCTTGGCAATGAGAATACAAGAGGTGTATTTGTATGCTATGGCGGCCGTCTGATCCTAGGAGAAGGGTCACAGATCACCGGATATTCGGCATCAGGCCGAGGCGGTGGTGTGTATGTAAGTGATGGCGCCGGCTTATCTATGAATGGCGGCAGGATCTATGACAACTGTTCCGGTATCAGCGGTGGCGGTGTATGGGTCTATCGCACAAGTAATCTTTCCTATAAAAATGGTGCCATTACCGGGAATAAGGCTGCACTAAATGGAGGCGGTGTGTACATCCAGAAGGATGACAGTGAGACCATCACCTGGGGCAGTGGTATTGCCATCACAGAGAATCATGCGGACCACAACGGGGGCGGTCTTTACATCCACAGTGTATCGGATGTGGGAAATGAATTGATCTTTGACGGCCTGACTATTTCCCAAAATACAGCCGGTGTCAGCGGCGGTGGTGTTCAGATTCAGGAGCCGGTCCATTTCACTATGGTATCCGGAGAGGTATCTTATAATCAGGCAGTGACCCATGGCGGTGGTCTGTACCTGAACAGTACGGATAAGAAATCAGCCCAGGCCAGTCTTACCGGAGGTACCATTCAGGGAAATACACTGACAGATGATGTTTTTAATTATTATGAATCGGAAACTCACCTGGGCGGCGGTATGTGGATCAGCAATTATGCAAATGTAGTTCTTTCAGGAGTACAGATCCTGGACAATGAAACCGTTGGTGCCGGTGGCGGTATTGCCATGGGAAATTATTGTCAGGTGCAGATCCGGGAGGGAACCCTGGTTCATGGCAATAAATCCTGGTATCATGGCGGCGGTATTTATGGTGTCTACGCAAATGTTGAGATGACCGGTGGTGAGATTTCTGATAATCAGGCAACAGGTGGATCATCGCCTTATGGCGGCGGCTTTTTCTTAAATGCAGGCAAGCTGATCGCCAGTGGCGGCAGCATCAGCAGGAATTATGCCGGTTCATATGGCGGAGGCGGCTTTATCTCAACGGCGATCCTTTCCGGAGATGTGAAGGTTGCTGATAATAAGACAAGTGGAAATGGCGGCGGTATCAATGGAAATGTTACCATGTCTGACCAGGCCAGGATCCAGGGGAATACAGCCGGTTACGGTGGCGGAGTACAAGGCTCTCTTGTTATGAACGGAGGATTCGTCTGTGGAAATACAGCCAGTGGAGGCAGTGGAGGCGGCGGCATTGCCGGAACAGTAACCTTAAATGAAGGAGAGATCTCCGGTAATTACTCAGCCGGAGCAGGCGGTGGTGTACGAGGCACTCTGTACATGAATGGTGGAGTGATCAAAGATAATACTACCAGCAACGGTGGAGGTGCTTTATGTGGCAGCGGTATTCTCTCCGGTGGAGAGATCACCAACAACCAGGCATCCAGTACAGGAGGATGTGCATATCTTCTTGAAAATGGCAGAAATCTGACCATTACAGGAAACGTACAGATCCATAATAATCGTGCTGTCCATGGAGGCGCAGTCAGCCTGGTAGGAGGTACTGTCCAGATCAGTGGCGGTGTGATCAGTGAGAATCAGGCAAATCGACTTGGCGGCGGTGTTTATGTATGGACATCCAATGCTTTAAATCCGGAGCTTATAATCGAGAAGGAAGCGGTGATTTCTGATAATCAGGCACCAGGTACCGGTACTGTTCCTGGCGGACAGGATCTGTATGTGGCAGCCACCCTGACTGTGAATAATGGCAGCAATCCTGTTTATTATACCCCTGTGGTCAGCCTGCCCTCAGCCGATCAGATGACTTCTGCCATTGGTACGCCTGGAATCGCCTGGTACGATGAGGCTGACGGTACAAAGAATACAACAGGCCTTCAGCTGGATACAACTAATCGGACAAAGATTTATCAGTATACCTTCCTTTATTCTGATCCGGAAGTAAAGACAGTAGCCCGTCTGGATGATTCCCAGGAGTATGCAACGGTTCAGGCTGCTGTAGATGCAGTTACAGAGGCGGCAGGAGATGGACAGCTTCACAGGATCACCCTTTTAAAAGATGTTCAGGAGTCTGTACAGATTCCTAAGGGAACCAGTATCTGCTTTGACCTGAACGGAAATACCATTCAGGGAAGCGGGAAGACGAATACTCCTGTGTTTACAGTAAAGGGAGAAATGACCCTGGAGGACAGCAGTGAAGACCAGACAGGATGGATTACCGGTGGAACACCAGCTACGGATGGCAGAGGCGGCTGCTTTTATCTGGAAAACGGCAGTCTGATCATGAATGGGGGCACCATTGGCCCAAGTGCCAGCGGCGGTGGCATTTATGTAAAGTACAAGGACAGTTCCTTTGTGATGCATGGAGGCAGGATTACGAAGAACAAAGCTTCTGCCATCTCTGTTTGGCAAGGATCATTTCGGATGACCGGAGGAGAGATCACCGGGAATAGTGCTGACCATGGAGGCGGTATCTATGCCTGGGGCAGTGCCAACATCAATATTGAAGGAGGAAAGATCACCGGGAATACAGCCGCTTGCGGCGGAGGTATCCGTATACGGGATCATGCAGTCTGTCATATCTCCGGCGGCGAAATATCCGGCAATACAACCTCCAATGCCAGTTCAAGCTGGGGCGGTGGCGGAATTGGTGCCTCATGGGCCAGCTTATATGTAACAGGAGGAGCCATCACAGACAATACTACAAGCGGTATCGGCGGCGGTATCCGCGCAGAGGACAGAAGCATTGTCTCGGTAACTGGTGGGACCATATATGGCAACCAATGGTCCTTTGGAAAAAGTGATGTGTATGCAGTGAAGGGGGTGAATCTTACCCTGTTGTCTGCTTCCTCTATGAAGCCGGAAGCTTATAATTGCTGGTATGATTGTGAAAACGATCAGGTATATAAAGAAGAGATCGGAGTTGCCAGCCTGGAACAGCCTTGCAATCTTTATGCATGGTACAAGGAGGAGCTGATTTCAAGTGATGCAGCCCAGATCCTGGATGAAAGCGGCCAGGAGCAGAATTTCCCATCTGTTCAGGAGGCTGTTCAAGCAGCAGCAGATGGACAAAGGATTTATCTTCTTAAGGATTGTGATGAAAGTGTCCAGATCGGAAAGGACAAGGATGTGATCCTGGACTTAAATGGATATACATTATACTCTTCACAGGAAAATGTACTGGATATAAGAGGAAAGCTGGAAGTAGACAGTACCACAGGTCATCCTGACACCAATCCGGATCCGGACCAGGGCGGCAGGATCCAGCCGGCAAAAGGTGTTACCGGCAACAGAGGCGTCTTTGTAAGAGAAGGAGGAGCCTTTACCTTAAAGGGCGGCGTGATCACAGGCTTTTCCGGTGTAAATTATGGCGGCGGCATTTATGCAGATCAGGATGCTTCCGTTACCATCAGCGGTGGAGAGATCACAGGAAACCAGGCTGTTTATGGCGGCGGTATAGCATTGTACAGTATCCGTTCCAACACCCCATCTTCCTTTATTATGACTGATGGAAAGATCTGGAATAATCAGTCTGAAAAGGATGGCGGCGGAGTGTATATGGGAAGGCCCTTTAACCTTGCCAACCAGATCCGGATATCAGGCGGTGAGATCTGTGAGAATACAGCAGGTGGCCACGGCGGTGGCGTAAGCGCTGACTTTACCCAAGGATCAAATACAGCCGCCCAGATCCGGATTTCCGGAGGAAAGATCCATCATAATACAGCGGCTACCGATGGAGCCGGTGTTTATATACAAAATTGCAAAACGGTTGTGATCGGACCAGCTCTGGAGGTTTCCTATAATAAAGGAGTCGGGTCTGGAGGCGGGATCTATGCTGTCCGGGTAACAGAATTAACAGTAGAGAATATTGATGCCCATCATAACCAGGCAAAAAACGGTGGCGGTCTGTCCTTAAGCGCAGGAGAGCTGCTGGTAAAGGACTGCCAGGTCCATCATAACAGTACAAGACCATATGGCATCTACAGCTACTATGGAGGTGCAAGTTTTATCAGCACCAAAAAGCTGGAAATCCAAAAAGGAGAATTCTATTCTAATGGGTCCTACAATGGTGGCGGCATGGGTGTTAGTACAGAAGCCGGTGGTCAGGCTGTGATCGGGAAGGAGGTATGGATCCATGATAACAAGGCAAGTGCTGGCGGAGGCTTGTGGATCGGTACTGTAGGAACGCTTACTGTAAATGGACTGGTGGAAAATAACAGCGCCTCCAACGGCGGTGGGATCAGAGTTCACAGTAACGCTTCTGAAATTCATTTTGCGGATGTGGTTGTAAGGAATAACAAAGTCACTGGCAGTGGCGGAGGCATTTATTTGAGCGGTGGGGTAACCAAGGTTTATCTGGAGAATCCAGCCAGGATCCTGGGAAATACAGCCAGCAGTGGTGGAGGTATTGGTACCCAGCTGTCACAGATGATCCTGTCTGGTGGTGTGATCGCAGACAATAAGGCCTCCAATTTAGGCGGAGGTGTCTACCTGGAAGGCTCCAGACTCTGGTCTACACGAACTGCAAAGATCACTGGAGATGTACAGATTATCAATAACCAGGCATTGAACGGCGGCGGTGTTGGATGTTCTGAAAACACAGTTGCTACCATGGACGGAGGTCAGATCTGTAATAACAAGGCAACCTATGGTGGCGGTGTATGGGTCTCCCTAGTGATGGGAGGGTTTACACTAAAGATGCCAGAAGAGGCCGGAAGCACAGCCAAGCTGTATGGGAACCAGGCTGGTTACGGCAGGGATGTTTGCGGAAATTATGATAAATCCTATAAGAATTCTAAAGTCCAGCTGTTTGCAGCAGCTGATATGTTTGGGGCTGATGAGGATAAAGATGGCATCTGTTGGTACAATGAAACAAAGAAGACATCCATAACAGATCCTATTAATTATGATCCGATAACAACGCCCTGTTATCTTACCCTTCAGTATACTTCAAAGGTGCCTGTGGCAAAGATAAAGAATAAAGCTGGTACTTATGATGCATATACCTCCCTTCAGCAGGCGGTAAATGCTGTAAAGGAAGGAAAGTACCAGGCTGAGGCGCCTGAGATTTTCCTGATCAAGGATATTAATGAAAGCATTCAGGTTCCAGGCGGCGTAAGTGCAGTGCTGAATCTGAACGGGCATAAGCTGCAGGGTACAGATACTGCTATCACCTGTTCCGGTGATCTTAGGATCCTGGATGAGAAGACAGAAGGACTGGATCCGGGAGAAGAGACAGGAACCATTTCAGGAAGCACAGACAAAATTGGCGGTGGTATTCTGGTATTGTCCGGCGGCTGTGTGACTATGGAGAGCGGACAGATCAGCATGTGCTCAGCACCTACAAGACAAAACGATCGTGGCGGTGCAGGCGTAGCTGTCAGCGGCGGTACTTTTATCCTGGATAAAACAGCTTCTATCAATGAATGTGTTGCTGCCTTTGGAGCTGCGGTTTTTGTAGGGACAGGAAGCAGTCTTTTTGAAATGAGAGGCGGAACCATCTGCAACAATGCAGCAAAAGTTATATACAATTCCGGAAGCGGTATTATTTACAGTACAGGCGGTACTGTGCGGATCAGCGGAGGAAAGATCGCAGACAATGTTGTAGGCGACTATGGAACTATTTACCTGACCAGTGGAAAATGCGTTTTGGAAGGCGGAGAGATCACCGGAAATCAGGCAAGATACGGCGGCGGATTTTATATAGGAGGTGCTGCCAGTGTTTGGATGAGTAATACTCAGATTTCCGACAACCAGGCTACAGTCAATGGTGGTGCCATTTATAATGAAGGCCAGCTGCATATTTTAGATGGCACCAAGATCGCCGGAAACCAGGCAGTGTATGGCGGCGCTATTTATCAGACCAGGGGAACCATTAAGATGGCAGGCGGCTCCGTCACCGGTAATCAGGCGGAGAAGGGCGGCGGCCTTGCACAGAATCCCCAGGTAGGAAATGCAGGCAGCTTTGTCCTGTCAGGAGGACTGTTGTGTGAAAACAAATCCACAGTTGACGGAACCGGAAATGATATTTTTTCCCTTTATGAGGGAACCGGAAACTACGAAAATGTAAGTGTAAACCAGAAGCCCTCTGTCACACTGATCCAGGCAGCAGCCATGACAGAGGATAACGGCAATGCTACAAAGTATAATGCCTGGAGAAATGATACCTACCAGGGAAATCAGCTGGAAGGCACAGATGTAACCAATGGTTACTATATTACCGGCGGTGTAGATCAGAGCAATAATCTGAAGCTGACGGCTGTTACATATAAGGAAGCAGAAGTAAAGGGACCGGATAGTACAGTACAGGTCAAGTCCATTGGGATAAAGACCACCAAGAATGAAGACGGTACATCGGACGGCGGCGGTGTTTTTGACACGGAATGTGCAGGAAATGAAAAGACTGCCCAGCAGCTTCTGGATGAAAGGGACAGCCAGACCTATGAATCCCAGGAGGAAATCACAGAGGGCGAAACCCAGGAGCAGATGGCCCAGCGTCATCACTATCTGTATAACGGTGATATTCTAAAGATGATCTGCCATGACGGCAGGTGGTATGAGAGGGATCAGGCAGTTTTATGGAGCCCGGGAAATGACAGCTCCTATACCAATGGGATCGTGAGAAGTTTTGATACTGTAAAATATAATCTTCGTTTTACTTTGGAGGATACCGGGAAAGACGAAGAGGATGAAGGCAATCAGGATGGTACTCCATCTGTAACAAATGACACCTTACAGCTGTGGGTGGAAATGAAGCTTCCGGTGGACAGCAGCCTTGCTTCATTCTCTGAAATGAATATGAAATACTATCATATTTATGAGCAGAAGCAGGCGGATGGAAGCTATGCCCAGTATTTAAGAGGTTACTGGGAGTTGGAAGAAAATAAAGGGGGAACGGTTTACCGTACCCTGGCCATCAGTGTGAAGGGCATGAACAACGGAGACCTGCTTAAGCCTTCCTTTACCGCATGGGTAGGTGGAAATGAGGAGGATGAACAGAATCCAAAATCCTGCAGCTCCAAAACACTGACCGTATCAGCGGCACCAAGATACAACATACTCCTTAAGCGAAACTCCCAGCTTGCTTATACCAGCTACTTTGATATGGAAAGCGGTGAGGAGACAACAGAGGAAGAAGTAAAGAAGATCCAGGATGCAGGCGGGGATACTTCCCACATCGTCTATGGCACCATGCTTGGATACGGCATTACCCTGCAGATGTACAATAATAAGACCAACAAGG
>NZ_JAAITU010000033.1 GCF_013304385.1 Blautia glucerasea | reverse complement strand
TTGGGAATTCAGAAGTTCGATACAGAGAAGCTGCGTGAGATTATCAAGGTGATCCGTGTTCATAGTCAGGATGAAATCGAAATCGAATGGAATTTTGACGATATTTTTTCAGAATAGAGGTAACTTGAGCAGGACAAGAATGACTTACCAGAAGATAATAAAGGTGCTGGGACTACCTGATGGAAGCGTCAGATAGTCTTCGGCAGAAAAAAATAAAATTTTTTTTGTCCTATACTTGACACATCCACACGTTTGCCGTCACACTTTTTGTTCTAATATGGCTAAAAGCGGCATGAACCCTAAAACTTTACAGTACCTCATGGGACATTCTGATATTAGCGTCACGTTAAATACTTATACACATATAGGCTATGACGACGCGAAAGAGGAACTGAAACGGGTAGTAAATGGCGAGTAGTAAAATGAGTATTCAGCCCTTAATTTACTACTTTTTGTACTACTTTTGAGGTAAAAGATGTGCTAATTTATGCTACGATATGCCACGAATGAGAGGAAACAGCAAGCGAAAGAAAATGCCGATACATCAAGGAAATACAGTAAATTCAAGGAGTTTTACATAGATGATTAGAGTATTATTTATTTGCCACGGCAATATCTGCCGTTCGCCTATGGCAGAATTTATTTTGAAGGATATGGTTCAGCAGAAGGGTATCGCAGATCTGTTCTTGATTCGGTCTGCGGCTACCAGCACAGAGGAAATCTGGAACGGGATTGGCAATTCGGTATATCCGCCAGCACGGGAGATATTGCGGAAACATGGGATTTCCTGTGAGGGGAAGAGAGCAGTGCAGGTAACAAAAAAAGATTATGGAAAATATGATTATATTTTGGGAATGGATCAGAGAAATATACGGAATATGCTGAGAATTTTTGGGGGAGATCCAGAGGGGAAGATAAGACTGTTGCTTGAAATGACAGGGAGAAGCGGAGATATTGCGGATCCCTGGTATACAGGGGATTTCCAACTTACATATTTGGATATAGAGGAGGGTTGCAAAGGATTTTTGCAGTATCTGAAGGAAAATGGAAAGATAAATGGGTGAAATTTGCTGGATTTTCTCGTTTTTTTCTTCTTTACAAGTGGGGCGAGATTGGCTATACTGATTTCACAGCAACTCAATGGGGAGCAGATGCTCCCTTTCTTTTTATAACCGTTTGGGAAAACGGCTTTATCATTGGACATATCGTCCAATTATCTCTTAAAGTATTAGAAATCAAACCGCTATTAGTGTATGAAAGGAACCATATATATGAATAAAAACTATGAAGAGTTTATAGGTGAATTGCGCCTTTTTTTACTTAATGAAACTGGATATACAGAGGATAAGATTTATTTCCGAAAAAAGGGAGAGAAGATGGCGGAAAATGGAGACAGGCTATTTTTGGTGTGTGCAGAAGAAGATGGTATGAAAGAAATATGTGGGGTACATGTGCAAGAATTGTTTGAAGACTATGAACGGGGAAAAGAATTGAATGAACTGGGAACGATGATATTAACAGAGTTAAAAAAAGTAAATCATGCTGAATTTTTTGACAAAACTAAGAATCTTACTGATTATGAAATGATTAAAAAGGATTTATTTATTAGGCTTTTAAATCTGAATCGAAATAAGGATGAATTGGTACATGCTGTATACAGGTGTATTGGTGATATTGCTGTTGTTCTTTATATGAGAATTTCAGAATCTGCAGATGGGATCACCAGTATGAAGATACGGAAGGAGTATCTTGAGGAATGGGGGATTTCCAGGGAAAAGATTCTTGAGGAAGCATTGATAAATACGATGAAAATGACACCCCCAAGGATTTACTGTTGGGAAAAGCTTATTTTTGACCCTGAATATGATGGTGAGGATTTTATGGGTAAAGAGAATAGTGATGTAGAAATTTCCAGAAAATCATTGGGGATTTGCTTAAGTACAACAAAGCGTACTAATGGGGCGGCAGCAATTTTTATGCCAGGTGTTGCAAAACGTATGGCAGAATTGCTGGGACAGGATCTGTATCTGGCATTTACCAGTGTACATGAAGTAATGGTACATGATGCAAGACAGGTTTACCCGGAAGAATTAGAGGATGTGGTCAGTGAAACAGTGAAGGAAACAACACCGGAGGAGGATTTTCTTTCAATAAGAATATATAGATATTGCAGGTCAACAGATAGCATTATCTGCGTTTCAGAGGATGAGGATTAGATAAAAGAGTGCCGCTATGGGTCCACATTGGGTGGAGGCGTGGACTCATAAGGACACTCATCTAATTTACTTATAACGCTGTATTAGGATTCATTAACAGGAATGTAAAGTATCAACCAAGAATAGCAGCGTCATTGGAAAATTCTTCGCCACTGGCCTGTTCAAATTTGTCCAACAGATTCTTCACAGTCAGTTTTTTCTTCTCTTCACCCTGGATGTCCAGGATTACTTTTCCGTCCATAAGCATGATCAGACGATTACCATGGGCAATCGCGTCTTTCATATTGTGGGTGATCATTAGGGTTGTAAGATGGTCACGGTTTACGATCATGTCTGTGATTTCAAGGACTTTTGAGGCTGTTTTGGGATCGAGGGCAGCTGTATGCTCATCCAGAAGAAGCAGCTTTGGCTTTTTTAGGGTGGCCATTAAAAGGGTCAGAGCCTGGCGCTGTCCACCAGAAAGCAGGCCAACTTTGGAGGTGAGTCTGTTTTCAAGACCTAGGCCAAGAACTTTAAGAAGTTCCTTGTATTCTTCACGTTCCTGCTGGGTGATACCTTTGCGAAGTCCGCGTTTGGTACCTCTTCGTCTGGCAAGTGCAAGATTTTCTTCGATTCCCATTGTGGCAGCAGTACCTGTCATCGGATCCTGAAATACACGGCCAAGATAAGCGGCGCGTTTATGCTCGGAAAGCTTTGTTACATCAGTGCCGTCAATAACGATCTGTCCTTCGTCAACTGGCCATACACCAGCAACTGCATTTAGAAGGGTAGATTTTCCTGCTCCATTTCCACCGATTACAGTAACAAAATCTCCTTCATTTAATTTCAGGGAAAGTCCGTTTAAAGCGATTTTTTCATTGATGGTACCAGGATTGAATGTTTTATAAATATTTTTAACTTCAAGCATTGTGATTTCCTCCATGTTTTGCTGCTTTTGTAAATTTTCCTTTCCAGTATGGGATCGCCAGGAAAATAGCAACGACAAAAGCGGACAGCAGTTTCAGCAGGTCTGTATCAATACCCATCCAGATTACTGTCTGCAGCACCAGGTAATATAAAATAGAACCAAATGCCACGCTTAAAAGCTTCAGTGCAAAGTTACGAAAAATACGGCTGAAAATGGCTTCGCCGATAATAACAGCTGCAAGACCGATAACGATGGCACCACGTCCCATATTTACATCTGCAAATCCCTGATACTGAGCAAGAAGGGCACTGGAAAGTGCAACCAGTCCGTTTGAAATCATCAGTCCAAGTACCTTGCAGAAATTAGTATTGATTCCCTGTGCCCGGGACATATTGGCATTGCAGCCGGTAGCGCGAAGAGAGCATCCAAGCTCAGTTCCGAAAAACCAGTACAATACAGCGATCACAACGATAATAAAAAGGGCAACGATCAGAATTGTATTCTGGGTGATAGGAACATTTTTGATCCGGCGAAGGGAAACAAGAATGTTATATTTGTCAACATTGATTGCCTGATTGGCTTTTCCCATGATCTTTAAGTTGACAGAATAAAGGGAAAGCTGTGTAAGGATTCCAGCAAGGATTGCAGGAATACCCATAAATGTATGGAAAACACCTGTAAGCAAACCGGCTGCCATACCTGCAAGAGTGGCAACAAGAAGGGAAATCCATACGTTGTGGCCGTTCAGCATCATCATAATACATACGGCTCCTCCGGTACACATGGTACCGTCTACAGTCAGGTCGGCAATGTCAAGTACCCGAAAGGTAAGATAAACGCCAATTGCCATGATTCCCCAGATCAGTCCCTGGGCAGCAGCTCCGGGGAGAGCCTGGATTAAGTTCATAATTTGCATGATTGTATTCCTCCTGTTAATACAGCGAAAAGCGAGAGAGGCATTTCCCTTTCCCGCTGTCCGCTGATAGTGCATGAAATTAATATTATTCTTGAATTTAAGTTATTTTCTGATCATTCTTCAATTGCTTTGTAATCATCCGGAATTTCAATGCCAAGGTCTTTACAGATGGTTGGATTGTATTCTTTTGTAAAGTTCGGTGCATATTCGATTGGCATAGTAGAAATGTCTTCACCGTCCTTCAGGATACGAACCGCCATTTCGCCAGTAGCTTTTCCAAGATCATAGTAGCTGATAGAAAGAGTAGCAACACCACATCCCTGGCAGATACCTTCTTCACCTGCGATTACAGGAACCTTTTCTGCACTGCAGATATTGTTGATGATCTCTGTATTAGAAGCTACTGTGTTATCTGTTGGAACATAGATCACATCACTGTCAGATGCGGCAGATGTAGCGACAGAAGCAAGGTCGTTGGAATCAGAGAATGCATAATCAGAGCATGTATAACCAAGATCTTCAAGGGCTGCTTTTACTGTATCAACCTGATACTGGGAGTTTGCTTCTGCAGAACAGTACAGCAGTCCTACAGTTTTTGCATCCGGGAAAAGTTCATTCAGCATAGCTGCCTGCTGATCCAGCGGAGCAAGATCAGACGTACCGGAAATATTTCCACCTACTGTACCGTCAAAATCATCAATTTCAAGAGCAACGCCGTAATCTGTAACAGCGGTTCCAAGAATCGGGATATCAGTAGTGCCTGCTGCGGCAGCCTGCAGGGACGCAGTTGCATTGGCAAGGATCAGGTCTACATTGTCTGATACCAGACCATTGATAATCGTAGAACAAGTATTGGAATCACCCTGTGCATTTTTTTCTTCAAAAGTTATGGCATCGCCAAGAGCGTCTGTAAGGGCGTCCTTAAATCCCTGTGTTGCTGCATCTAATGCTTCGTGCTGAACAAGCTGGCAAATACCTACGGTGTATGTTTTGTCACTTTCTTCTGCGTTGACAGCGGTAACACTGCCTATGGTTCCGATTGACATTAAGCTGGCCAGTGACACGGCTAAAACCTGTTTTTTCATAACTTTGTATCCTCCTCGAATTGTATTTAAACTATATTCTCCTATTTGAAAATGTACTGGTTTTGATACTGCATTTGCATTTTCAGAAATTAAGTAACTATTCAGTAGGAATTATCCGTGAGGGTACTGAATTGTTACGAAATTGATATAAGGAGAGTGTTTATTTATAATGTAGCAGTATAACGCTTTAAAGTTGCAAAGTCAAGGCGGGAAATAAAAAATATATATGGAGAATAAAAAATTACATATGCAAGAAATAAGGATTATACATGAATTTTCCATTTCAACGGACATGTGGCCTGATGGCAATTTCTGCATATTTTATAGAGAGAAGATAAAAGGACAGAAAAGAAATGGCTTATTCGATCATGTTGGACGCCGGTCATGGAGGTTCAGACCCTGGCGCAGTTTATAAAGGCAGACAGGAAAAGGATGATAATCTTTCACTTACAAAGGCAGTAGGAGAAATCCTGGAAAAGAACGGGGTAAAGGTTTTATATACAAGAACAGAGGATGAATATCTTACGCCGTTTGAACGGGCAAAACAGGCAAATGAAGCGGATGTGGATTATTTTATTTCTTTTCACAGGAATAGCAGTCCCCAAGCTAATCAATATCAGGGAGTGGAGGTTCTGGTATATAATAAAAGCGGTATAAAGTATAAGATGGCACAGAATATTGTAGGCGCTTTAGGAGAATTGGGCTTTCGGGAGATTGGTGTTCAAAAGCGGCCGGGACTGGTCGTACTCAGAAAAACAAAGATGCCCGCACTTTTGATAGAAACAGGTTTTATTAATTCAGAAAAAGACAATACCCTTTATGATGAAAAGAAGCAGGATATCCCACAGGCAATTGCAGATGCCATACTTGGAACGCTGGATGAAACAGACGCAGAAAATCCGTTATATTACCGGGTACAGACAGGAGCATTTCGAAACCGTGAAAATGCAGATAGATTACTGTACCAATTATTAGACCGTGGTTATCCTGCATATATACTGTGGGATGGAGATCTTTTTAAGGTACAGGTGGGAGCATATCAACAGCTTGGAAATGCCATCCGTATGGAACAGCGGCTGAGGGAGGATGGCTATAGTACATTGATCGTGACGAAATGAACTGAAAAATGGTATAATCTTTATAAATGATGTGCAGGGTACAGTCCCCGGCCATGATACCTACAAATACAAATGAACAGAAAGGTACAGTTATGTTGGATGAATTTATAAAAACGATAGGAGATTTTGTTTTTGCAGAAGATATTCCAGAAAAAGCAGATATTATTTTTATTCCAGGTAACGGATATCCGGAAATGGCAGAACATGCAGCCGGACTTTACATGGAAGGATATGCACCGTATATACTGCCAAGCGGAAAGTACAGCGTTGTGATGGGGCATTTTTCAGGAGTGTTGTCCTCAAAACAGGACTATAACAGGAAGTATGATACTGAATGGGAATTTCTGAAGGATGTGCTGATGCATAATCATGTTCCGGATCATGCAATCCTTAAGGAAGATAAAGCTACTTATACTTATGAAAATGCCATTTATTCCAGAAAGGTAACAGATGGACTTGGCCTTACAATAAGAAAAGCAATTCTTTGCTGTAAAAGTTATCATGCAAGAAGAGCTTTGATGTATTATCAAATGCTGTATCCGGATACAAAGTTTTATGTATGTGCAGATTGTCCGGATGGGATCACTCGGAAAAACTGGAAAGAGACTGAAGAAGGGATCCGGGCAGTCACTGGAGAAGTGACTCGGATCATATTGCAGTTCCAGCTTATGGTTTAAATAAAAAGTCCCCATGCTTATGGTTTTACAACCAGGGCAGGGGACTTTCGTATTGAATTGGATTTTAATGTAAAAGGGATTCGGCTTCTGAAGGATCAGTATCTTTAGAGGAAGCTGGGGGAAGCCAGATATGGACCAGCTCAATACGGTTCTTATCTAATTTGTCAACTACCAGACGGATGCCGCTGTCCAATGTGACGGACTGTCCTTCTGTTGGAAGGCTGTCCAACTGTTCAATAATATAACCACCAATGGAATCATAATCTTCAGATACCATTTGAGTGTTAAGGGTTTCATTGATATCATCCAGCTTGGCTGAGCCGGAAGCTACGTATTCACGACCTGGCTGAAGTTCTTTCAGATCTTCTTCTTCATCTTCATCATATTCATCACGAATCTCACCAACAATTTCCTCCAACAGGTCCTCCAGTGTGACAAGCCCGGCAGTAGAACCGTATTCATCAAGTACAATGGCAAGATTCACAGATGCCTTACGCATTTCCAGCATCAGATCGGCAGTTCCTTTATATTCATAAGTAAAGTAAGGCTCACGAAGAAGCTCACGAACAGAAAAATCATCTTTCTTTGGGTAAAGGATCAGGTCCTTTACATTAATAATACCGATCACATTGTCTGTATTGTCTTCATAAACTGGAAAGCGTGTGTGCATATCCTTCTTGAAGATATCCATTAATTCATCATAGGATGCATTTACATCCACAAAGGTCATATCAATTCTGGGAATCATAACATCTTTGGCTGTGGAATCCCCAAAATCAAACACATTATAGATCATCTGTTTTTCTTCATTTTCAATCACACCAGCCTCTTGGCCTACATTTACCAGAGTACGCAGCTCATGCTCAGTCATCTGCTGTGGTTTTGCATCTGGATCTACTCTGAGAAGAAACATGATCCCTGCGGCTAGCTTGCCTACTACATAAACAATCGGTGTCAGAACGATCATCAGAAAAAAAATAGGACGGGCATAGGCCAGGGCAAGCTTCTCGTTATGTAGAGTAGCCAGTGTTTTTGGCGTGATCTCACCAAAAAGCAGAATCACCAGAGTCAGGATACCGGTAGCAATGCCCACATAGATATTTCCGAAAACGCGGATCGTTAAAGTAGTCACCAATGAAGAGGTGGAAATATTAACAATATTATTTCCTATTAAAACAGTGGTAAGCAGTTTGCCTGTGTCGGCAATCACCTTTTCTAATGTGACCGCCCGTCGATTCCCTTGTTCGGCAAGGGAGTGGATACGAATCTTATTTACTGTTGTCATTGCTGTTTCTGCTGATGAAAAAAAGGCAGACAGTACAATCAGAATTATGATTGCAGTTATCTGTATAGGGACACCAGAATCCAAAATATATTCACGCTCCTTTAAATTTTGATCACAGTCGAGAAGACTCCCGCTTCTATCATGGTGAGTGATAAGAAATATATCAGCTGGGAGTCAATCCCCCAGCTGATATAGCCTCCGGCAGGATTGCAGAGGTGCGCAGGAGAAGTATGTCATGCAATTGCATGACGCACACCTCGCAGCAAGAATGCCGAGGCATTCTTGAACTCAGTGGGAGTACGATTTTGACTTGAAAAGAAATATACAGTATTTTTATGAAAAAAGCAAGGAAAAGTGGATGAGGAAAAAAATATAAATAGGGGGTGTCGAAAAAAGAAGAATTGTGATATAATCATGCTGATAAAATTTAAAACAAATTATTACACAAACATTACAAAAGAATGAAAATTTGATATATAAATAATAACAGAGGTGCTGAAATGAAAAAAATGAAAAGAAAAAGTATTGCTATTTTAGCTGCGGCAGCGATTTCGATGTCACTGGCAGGTGGGCAGATTTATTCTGTATATGCTGGATATCAGTCATCTTCAATTAAGAAGAGCAGTTTGATCCCTGACAATGTGACTATAGATGAACCTACAGAGCTTTCTAATGTTTCCTTACCATCCAGCGAATATGGAACTTTATACTGGGTAGATGATTCTTTTGTTCCTACCAAGCGGACTCAGAGCTGTAAGGTAGAGTTTGAACCATATGATTCTGTTGATCTGTCTTATATGTCCGGTTGGGATGAGGAAGACGGAGTTTTAAAAGGAAAGGTTACTGTTGTAGTCAGCAGTATTTCCGGGGAGGATTATACCGGAGATGAAGAGAACGATTACGAAGATTATGAAGGCTATCAGGAGAATACAGAGTGCGGACAGGATAATGGCGAACAAGAAGATCCTGGATATACAGAAGGAGAAGCAGCTTCTAATGATCCACAGGTAAGCCAGACACCGGCAGCAACGGATACACCTGGAGAGCCGGGTACAGTTCCTTCTGTAACGCCGGAAGGAGAGGCGGGACAGGAAACACTGCCAACTCAGATCCCTTCTGCAGAGCAGCAACCCACAGCTCCTGCAGTATTGCCTGAACAGGATCCTTCCGTAGTACCGGAAGTGACAATAGCACCTGATGCTTCACAGCCCACAGAACCAGGAGTACAGGAGGGAACTGTTGCCCCGGCAGCACCAGATACTATTCCTTCTGTGACACCGGGGAATGTTGATCCGGCAGCACCGGATACGGTTCCTTCTATTGCACCGGATACCATTGATCCGGCAGCACCGGACAGCCAGCCTTCACAGGATCAGGATGCAGATAATATTTTTGACCAGATCAATGAGCCTATACAGGATGATCGTCCCAGCGAGGCAGAGGATACGCTGACGCCGGAGGAGCAGGCAGAGCGTGCTGTACAGAACCATAGCTGCGCAGGCATCTCTGTTTCAGGTATTGAGCTTCCCTGGTATGTACAGTTCAGGGCTACCAGTGGTGATTCCTATCAGTTTACTAACGAAGATGAGGCTGCCATTTTCAGATCCTATGAGTTTGAGTTGTGGAATCTTAAAACAGATTCTAAGTATGAGATTCCGGATGGACAGTACATCAGTGTAACAGTTCCTGTTAAAGCAGGATACGAATATACCATTGAGCATCTTCTTGACAATGGAGCCATGGAGACCATTGTGCCAAGTGTTGACGGAAGTACTATGATCTTCAGTACTCATTCTTTCAGTCCATTTGGAATTGCAGGAAGCAAGCCTTTGATTGGAGAGAATATTGCAGAAGACGGTTATTCCGGAGGTACGATATCTGTTACCTCCACGCCTAAGCCTGCATCAACAGCTGTTCCTACCAAGGCTGCTGCAAGTACCACAGGCAGTGGGGTGAATACCGGCAGTAATACATCAAATACAACTGTAAATAATAGCACCTCCACAGATAACAGTTCTGCAACAGGGAATAACAGCCCGGCTGCATCAGGACAGTCCATCAGTCAGAATAGTTCCGGTTCTGTAAATGGAACTGGGGTGGTACGTACCGGCGATAATACACCGGTAGGTACATTTGTGATCCTGGTTGTTGTAGCAGCGGTCGTGGTGATTCTTATTGTTGTTTTGAAGAAAAAGAAGAACAATTAAATAATATTCTGCACAGCCCTTCCATATAATGTTCATGGGAGGGCTGTTTTTATGAAAATGAAGGCTGTTTTAAAATCATTGCTGATTGCTTACAGTATTACAGGTGTTTTTTTATTGTTTCTTGCACTGGCACTTTTTTCGTTTGACCTGTCAGAAAAAGCAGTTCGGGCAGGAATCCTTGCAGCGTACATATTAGCCTGCCTGACCGGTGGATATGGGGCTGGAAAAATGCTGAGAAAAGAAAAATATCTGTGGGGACTGTTGGTAGGAAGCTGTTATTTCTTTTTGCTTTTGATGGTCTCTGTCCTGGCAGGTGGGAAACCAGATATGACAATGAAACATATGATCACTACGTTTTTTCTGTGCCTGGGCGGCGGAACTCTTGGAGGGATGTTGTCCTGACCCTGTAGTGGACAATTGAAAACCTTACAAAAAAAGACTTTTAAAATGTATGAATCTATGCTATACTTACCAGAGAATTTACATAAGGAGGATCCTATGATGGAGCATATTAAAACATTAAATACAAAGAATCTTCAGAATACTGTAAAAAAGGGTGGCTGTGGAGAGTGCCAGACTTCCTGTCAGTCTGCATGTAAGACTTCCTGTACAGTAGGAAATCAGAGCTGCGAGCATAAATAAGATCTGGCGTATTATGAGAAGCTGTACAGGCAGCAGATCACATTGGATGCCATAGCAGTTTGCTGTGAAAGTGAAAGTAAGCAGCGGGATGATTTCCGCTGCTTATTCCTGCTTGTGCTGACAATGTGTGGATAAAAATAGAAAGGACGTCAGAAAAATGAGTCTGATTCACCGTTATCAAAGCAACGGTTACAATATTGTATTAGATATCAACAGCGGATGCATTCATGTTGTAGATCAGGTTACTTATGAAGTATTACCTTATCTGGAGCAGGGGATGAATGCAGATCAGATCAGTGAGAAGCTGAATGACCGCTTTCCTGAGGAACAGATCCGCACATCGGTTGCTGAGTGTGAGAAGCTTCAGAAAGAAGGCATGCTTTTCACAAAGGATATTTATGAAAATGTAATTGATGAATTTACCAATAACAGACAGACTGTAGTAAAGGCACTTTGCCTTCATATTGCACATGACTGTAATCTGGCCTGTCGTTACTGCTTTGCTGAAGAGGGAGAATACCACGGACGCAGGGCACTTATGTCATTTGAAGTAGGGAAAAAGGCCCTGGATTTCCTTATTGCCAATTCAGGATCCAGACGTAATCTGGAAGTGGATTTCTTTGGCGGTGAACCGCTAATGAACTGGCAGGTAGTGAAGGATCTGGTGAAGTACGGCAGAGAGCAGGAAGCTCTTTATAACAAGAAATTCCGCTTTACTCTTACCACCAACGGTGTACTGCTGAATGATGAGGTTATGGAGTTTTGCAACAAGGAAATGGGCAATGTGGTACTGAGTGTGGATGGAAGAAAAGAAGTCCACGACCATATGCGACCTTTCCGCAAGGGAGCTGGCAGCTATGATCTGGTGATTCCCAAGTTTATAAAGTTTGCAGAATCAAGAAATCAGGACAAGTATTATGTCCGAGGTACATTTACCCATTATAATCTGGATTTTTCCAAGGATGTACTTCATCTGGCAGATTTGGGCTTTAAGCAGATTTCTGTGGAGCCTGTAGTGGCAGCTCAGGATGAGGATTATGCTATCCGCCCGGAGGATGTGCCACAGATCATGGAAGAGTATGATCTTCTTGCAAAGGAAATGATAAAAAGGGAAAAAGAAGGAAAAGGATTTAACTTCTTCCACTTTATGATCGACCTTACAGGAGGCCCCTGCGTGTATAAACGGCTTTCAGGCTGTGGTTCAGGTACTGAGTACCTTGCAGTCACACCTTGGGGAGATTTCTATCCGTGCCATCAGTTTGTAGGTGAAGAAGAATATCTGATGGGTAATGTGGATGAGGGCATTGTAAAGCCACAGATCCAGAAGGATTTTTCTAAATGCAATGTATATACAAAGCCAGCATGTAAAGACTGTTTTGCCAGATTTTACTGCAGTGGCGGATGTGCAGCAAATGCCTATCATTTCCAGAAAGACATTAATGGTAATTATGAAATCGGATGCCAGCTCCAGAGGAAGCGTGTGGAGTGCGCTATCATGATAAAGGCTGCCCTTGCAGAAGAATGATCTTTTGCAGACCTATACGACAGCTACAAAATTAAATTAAGAAGGGACAGGAACAATGAAGAAATCAAGAGGCGTTGTAGTGCTGATTCTTGTAGCTATCCTGACAGGACTGTTCTGTTTTACAGCAGCTGTTGGATTTGGACCTACAGGAACCGGTTCAGCCAAGAATATCAAGACTGGTCTTGATCTGGCAGGCGGTGTCAGCATTACATACAAAGCAAAAGAAAGCAACCCAAGCAGCGAAGATATGAACGATACTGTTTATAAGCTGCAGAAACGTGTGGAACAGTACAGTACAGAGGCACAGGTATACCAGGAAGGCAGCGACCGTATCAATGTTGAGATCCCTGGTGTTACAGATGCCAATGCAATTCTGGAAGAACTGGGCAAGCCAGGTTCTCTTTGTTTTATCCAGCAGACTGGTGATGACGGGGAAAATAACTTCCAGTATGATGCTAACAGTGATACCGGATACAGCCTGACAAGAGATCTGGATGAGATCCGGAAGCAGAATGGTGTTGTTCTTGAGGGAACAGATATAGCTGATGCTACTGGTGGTGCTATTCAGCGTCAGAATACAGGAACAAAGGAATATGTTGTAAACCTGACCCTTACAGATGAAGGAAAGAAAAAGTTTGCAGATGCTACAGAAGCAAACGTAGGCAAACAGATCGCTATTGTTTATGATAATGGGATCTTAAGTGCACCAACTGTAAACGAGGCCATTACTGGTGGTAAGGCAGAGATCAATGGACAGAAGAGCGTAGAAGAGGCACAGGAGCTTGCTTCTTACATCCGTATCGGTTCCCTTAGCCTGGAGCTGGAAGAGATGAAATCCAGCGTGGTTGCAGCACAGCTTGGTGAGAAAGCGATTTCTACCAGTGTGATCGCAGGTGCCATTGGTCTTGTGATCGTTATCCTGTTTATGATCCTTGCATATAGGATCCCAGGTTTGGTAGCTGGTATTGCCCTTGTATTCTATACCGCAGCAATGCTTATTACATTAAATGCCTTTGATATCACTCTTACGCTTCCGGGTATTGCAGGTATTATTCTTGGTATAGGTATGGCAGTGGATGCCAATGTTATCATTTATGCCCGTATCCGTGAAGAGATCGGTGCCGGAACATCCGTCAGAAGTGCTATTAAGGCTGGTTTCTCCAAAGCATTTTCTGCCATCTTTGACGGTAACATTACCACACTTCTTGCAGCACTGGTGCTGATGAAGCTTGGTACAGGTACAGTTAAGGGCTTTGCTTATACACTGGCGCTTGGTATTGTAATTTCCATGTTTACGGCTTTGGTTGTTTCAAGGATCGTGATCAATGCATTATACGCAGTTGGTATTCATAATCCCAAATTCTATGGACAGACCATGGAAAAGAAGCCGATCAATTTTGTTGGAAAGAAAAAGCTTTTCTTTACAATTTCACTGGTTATTATTTTAGCAGGTTTTGTTGCAATGTTTATTTTCAGCAAAACTTCCCACAAGGCTTTAAATTACAGCCTTGAATTCTCAGGCGGTACTTCTACTACTGTAACCTTTAACGAGGATATGGATATCAGCCAGATCGATTCTGAAGTGACTCCGGTAGTAGAGGAGGTTACAGGTGACAAGAATGTTCAGCCTACCAAGGTTGTTGGTACTAATCAGGTAACGATCAAAACACGTTCCCTGAATCTTGAAGAGCGTGAAGCATTAAATAAAGCACTTGTAGATAAATTCGGTGTTGATGATTCTCTGATCTCTGCAGAGAGCATCTCAGCAACTGTCAGCAATGAGATGAGAAGAGATGCCATCGTTTCCGTCATTGTTGCTGCGATTCTGATGCTTCTGTATATCTGGTTCAGATTTAAGGATATCTGCTTTGCAGGCAGTGCGGTACTTGCATTGATTCATGATGTGCTGGTTGTACTTACTTTCTATGCAATTTCCAGAACATCTGTAGGTAATACTTTTATTGCCTGCATGCTGACTATTGTTGGTTATTCCATTAATGCAACCATCGTTATTTTTGACCGTATCCGTGAGAATCTTCACGGAAGCAAGAATCCGGATCATATTGAAGAGGTTGTTAACAGAAGTATTACCCAGACCCTTACAAGAAGTATCTATACTTCCCTTACCACATTTATCATGGTAGCAGTGCTTTATATGATGGGTGTTTCTTCTGTGAAAGAATTTGCAGCACCGTTAATGGTTGGTATCCTTTGTGGAGCATATTCTTCTGTATGTATTACAGGATCTCTGTGGCTGACAATGAAAGGACACTGGAGAAAGGCAAAGGTTCAGTCTGCAGCTGTAACAGCTTCCAAGGTATCAGCACCTAAGAAAACTACAGCGAAAAAGCCTTCCAAACAGGAACCACCAAAAGCTGATCCTGCACAGCCTAAAAAGAAAAACCGTAAGAGAGTCCAGGAACGTCTGGCAGCTCAGGAAGCGGCTAATAATGCGCAGGAAAGCAATAAGAATGAATAAATAGAGAAAGTTCGGGACAGGCCTTTGGGTCTGCCCCGTTTTCTTATGTGCAGGAGAAGTTACATGGAAAAATGGTTTGTTTCTGCGAAAAAAGCAGATTTTAAGGAAATCGGAAGACAATTCGATATTGATCCTGTGATCGCCCGGCTGATCCGCAACCGAGATGTAACTGGTGCAAAAGCCATACAGGAATATTTGCGGGGAACCATTCAGGATATTCCGGGACCAGAACTTTTAAAAGGAATGAAAGAGGCAACTTCCATATTGAAGCAAAAGATCAGGGAAAAAAAGAAAATCCGTATTATCGGCGATTATGATATTGACGGAGTGACTGCTACGTATATCTTGATCAAAGGCCTGGAACGATTGGGGGCAAGGGCGGATACTTATATTCCTGACCGTATCACGGATGGTTATGGGATCCATATGCCGTTGATCTACAAGGCACTGGAGGACGGGGTTGATACCATCGTTACCTGCGATAATGGGATTGCAGCGTCAAAGGAGATTGGCTTTGCAAAAGAAAAAGGCTTGACGGTGATTGTTACGGATCATCATGAGGTCCCTTTTATTGAAGACAATGGAGAAAGAACCTATATTCTTCCACCGGCAGATGCTGTGATCAATACGAAACAGCCAGGGTGCCCCTATCCGAATAAGAATTTGTGCGGCGCTGTGGTTGCCATGAAGCTGATCTGGGCTTTATATGATGACAGTCATATTCCGGAAACTGAAAAAGAAGAGTTTCTGGAACTGGCAGCTATTGCTACGGTTGGAGACGTAATGGATCTTCAGGGTGAGAACAGGATTTTGGTGAAGGAAGGACTGAAACGGCTTCCATATACGAAAAACAAAGGCCTTCAGGCATTGATCCGTGTAACAGGACTAGAAGGAAGCAGGATTTCTTCTTATCACATTGGGTTTGTGCTTGGCCCCTGCATTAATGCCAGCGGCAGGCTTGATACAGCAGCCAGATCCTTACGACTGCTTCAATGCGAGGATGCAGGCGAGGCAGCCAGGCTGGCTGGAGATTTGAAGGCATTAAATGACAGCCGGAAGGCATTAACAGAAAAAGGGAAGGATGCGGCGATACAGCTGATCGAAAATACAGATCTGAAAAATGATCCTGTACTTGTAGTATATCTGCCGGAATGCCATGAAAGCCTGGCAGGAATCATTGCAGGGAGGATTCGGGAAAAATATAACCGGCCGGTTTTTGTACTTACAAAGGGTGAAAAAGGAGTAAAGGGCAGCGGACGGTCAATCCAGCAGTATTCAATGTTTGAGGAATTAGTGAAATGTGGGGATCTGCTGGATCAATATGGAGGACATCCTATGGCAGCAGGTCTGTCTCTTCCAGAGGAAAATATTTCTTTGCTGCGAAAAAGGTTGAATGAACAGTGTAATCTGAAAGAGGAGGATCTGATTCCTAAGGTTATCATTGATGTGCCAATGCCGATTTCGTATATTTCCACGAAGCTGGTAGAACAGCTGTCTTTGTTGGAACCTTTTGGAAAAGGAAATACAAAGCCATTGTTTGCCCAGAAAAATGTGAAGGCAATAAATTCACGTGTAATCGGGAAGAATCATAATGTGACAAAGCTTCAGCTGATGGATGAACAGGGCTATGTGATAGAAGCGGTTTATTTCGGCAATATCCCTGAGTTTATGGATTTCCTGTCTGCAAGAGATAAGATATCTGTTACTTATTATCCTGAGATCAATCGGTATCAGGGCAGGGAAACACTTCAGGTGATCATTCAGAATTATTGTTGACCGGAGATGGCTGCTGTGAATGGAGCAATCAGTAACCGGAGATGGCAGAATATGCTGTATCTATGGGGTTTTTGATTGATTATAAATAAAAAAGGTGATATACTTAAATCTATTGACAAAAAACATGGTTGAGAAAATGTTTGAGGAGGAAACAATAATATGAAAAAAATAGAAGAATATGTCAGAAGTATTCCGGATTTCCCGGAGCCGGGGATTATTTTCAGAGATATTACCAGTATTTTGCAGGATGCAGATGGACTTCACCTTGCCATAGATTCGCTTCAGGATCTGATCAAAGATGTAGATGTGGATGTGATCGTAGGCGCTGAGTCCAGAGGTTTTATTTTCGGAATGCCTATGGCATATAACCTCCACAAACCATTTGTACCGGTAAGAAAGAAAGGAAAACTTCCCTGTGAGACGATTTCCCAAAGCTATGACCTGGAATACGGACAGGCAGAGATCGAGATCCATAAGGATGCCATTAAGCCGGGACAGAAAGTAGTGATCGTAGATGACCTGATTGCTACAGGCGGTACCATGGAAGCTGCCGTGAAGTTGATCGAAGAGCTTGGCGGAGAAGTTGTAAAGATCCTTTTCCTGATGGAACTTGCCGGATTGAAAGGCCGTGAAAAGCTGAAAGGGTATGATGTAGCGTCTGTGATCCGCTATGAAGGAAAGTAAAACAGTCAGACTTTGTACAGGGTAGGTGATAAGAGATGGCAGAAGTAAATACAGTCACAGATGCCTTGGATCAGGCATCCCAGATCGAAGCAGAGAAGTTGGCTTCTGTAAAAAAGGCAGATGCAGCTGTAAAGACAATGAGCGACTTTACCAGCCCGGAAGTGCTGTATCAGGAATTGATCAGCAGTGTCCGGAAATATCATCCGTCCACAGATATCTCCATGATTGAGAAAGCTTATAAGGTTGCCAGTGAAGCACATAAGGATCAGAAAAGAAAATCCGGAGAGCCCTATATCATTCATCCTCTGTGTGTAGCGATCATACTGGCTGATCTGGAACTGGACAAAGAGACCATTGTAGCAGGACTGCTTCATGATGCAGTGGAAGATACATGGATGACATATGAAGAAGTGGAAAAGGAATTTGGCGGAGAGGTGGCTCTTCTTGTTGATGGAGTGACGAAGATCGGCCAGTTATCCTATTCCTCTGATAAGGTTGAAATGCAGGCAGAAAGCCTGCGTAAGATGTTTCTTGCCATGGCTAAGGATATCAGGGTTATTATGATCAAGCTGGCAGACCGGCTTCATAATATGCGTACACTTCAGTATATGACTCCTGCCAAGCAACAGGAAAAGGCCCGTGAGACAATGGATATTTACGCACCTATCGCACAGCGTCTTGGTATTTCCAAGATCAAGGTGGAGTTGGACGACCTGTCTCTGAAGTACCTTAAACCAGAGGTGTATTATGATCTGGTTGAAAAGGTTGCATTGCGAAAAAGTGTGCGTGAGGAATTTGTTGGGAAGATCGTTAATCAGGTCAAACAGCATATGGTGGATGCCAATATTAAGGCTCAGGTAGATGGCAGGGTAAAGCACTTCTTCAGTATCTACAAGAAGATGGTGAATCAGCACAAGACTATAGACCAGATATATGATCTTTTTGCTGTACGTATCCTGGTAGACACAGTGAAGGACTGCTATGCTGCTCTTGGCGTGATTCATGAAATGTACAAGCCTATTCCCGGAAGATTTAAGGATTATATTGCAATGCCAAAGCCAAATATGTATCAGTCTCTTCATACCACGCTGATTGGGCCTAACGGTCAGCCATTTGAAATCCAGATACGTACTTTTGAAATGCACAAAACAGCTGAATATGGTATTGCAGCACACTGGAAATATAAAGAATCAGCAGATGGCAAGAAGCCGGTTGGTAAAAGTGAAGAAGAAAAATTAAACTGGTTAAGACAGATTCTGGAATGGCAGAGGGATATGTCGGACAATAAAGAGTTTATGAGTCTTCTGAAAAATGACCTGGATCTTTTTGCAGATAGTGTATATTGTTTTACTCCCCAGGGCGATGTGAAAACACTGCCAAATGGCTCCACTCCTATTGACTTTGCTTATAGTGTACACAGCGCAGTAGGGAATAAGATGGTAGGAGCCAGGGTCAATGGGAAGCTTGTACCTATAGAATACCGGATTCAAAATGGTGACCGGATTGAGATCATCACATCCCAGAATTCCCAGGGACCAAGCCGTGATTGGCTGAATGTTGTAAAGAGCACACAGGCAAAGAACAAGATCAACCAGTGGTTTAAGAAAGAACTGAAAGAAGATAATATCCTGAAAGGAAAAGACATGCTGACTCAGTATGCCAAGTCCAAGGGATTTAAGATCGGCAATTACACCAAGCCACAGTATCTGGAGGCTGTTCTGAGAAAATATGGATTCCGTGACTGGGATTCCGTGCTGGCGGCCATCGGACATGGAGGTCTGAAAGAAGGGCAGGTTTTTAATAAGCTGGCAGAAGCTTATGATAAAGAAAACAAAAAGAATCTTACAGACGAGCAGGTCTTGGAGGCTGCACAGGAAGCACCGGAGCGAATCCATGTAGCTAAGGGTAAAAGCGGTATTGTGGTTAAGGGCATTCATGATGTGGCAGTGCGCTTTTCAAAATGTTGTAATCCGATCCCGGGAGATGAAATCGTAGGTTTTGTTACAAGAGGCCGCGGTATCACCATTCACAGGACAGACTGTGTGAATGTGATGAATATGTCAGAGATGGACAGAAGCCGCCTGATCGAGGCTGAATGGCAGCAGGATAACAGGGCATCCGAGCAGTATATGGCAGAGATCAATGTATATGCCAATAACAGGACCGGTCTTTTGGTAGACATTTCCAAGATCTTTACTGAGCGTAAGATCGATGTGAGAAGTATTAACAGCCGTACTAACAAGCAGGAAAAGGCTACGATTTCCATGAATTTTAATGTGAGTAGTAAAGAAGAACTGAATTCACTGATTGAGAAGATACGCCAGATCGACAGCGTGATCGATGTGGAACGTACTACAGGCTGATTTTTTATACCCGAAGGTGGAAAGGACAACATGGGAAGATTAAAGGTAGAACAGCTGGTTTTAGGACCGGTAAGTACAAATTGTTATTTCGCATTAAACCAGGAGACAAAAGAATTGCTGATCATTGATCCAGCAGATCAGCCAGAGCGGATCTTTCAAAAGGTAGCCCAGATGGAAGGGACTCCTGTAGCTGTCCTTCTTACTCATGGCCATTTTGACCATATCTCTGCAGCAGAAGCAGTGAGAGACAGATATGATATCCCTGTTTATGCCTGTCCTCTGGAGACAGAGATGCTTTGGGAGCCATCTGTGAATATGACCCAGTATTATGGCAGACCGGTTTCCATGAAGGCCGACAAAATGCCCTCAGATCTGGAAGTTTTTGAAGCAGCCGGGTTTAAAGTTCAGATGATCTTTACACCAGGACATACAAAAGGCAGCTGTTGCTATTATTTTAAAGATGAAGATGTACTTTTTTCCGGAGATACCCTGTTCCACGGTTCTGTAGGCAGGACGGATTTTCCGGGAGGGAGTTCGGCACAGATTGTGGAAAGCCTGCACAGGCTGGTAGATGCGCTTCCGGAAGATACGGTGGTATATCCAGGACATGATACATCAACTACCATTGGTTATGAAAAGAGGTACAACCCTTTTGTATAAGATAGAGATTTGTTTTCTTGATAAAGATTTTGAACATGATATATATGAGCTGATCAAAGCTTTTTATCCGGAAGCAGAGATCCGTATGACTTATGAAGCAGAGGAAACGCATTTCTGTGATCTGCTGTTTGTGTCTTCAAAAGCAGAAGGAAGTTATCTGATCCGGTATGAGGGAGAAGGAAAAAGCGGGCAGATCAGTATTAAAGAAAGTGAAAGCCGCAGGGAGAATAAAGACCACCTGAAATATGCCCTTTATCAGGATGTGCTGGTTAAGCTGACAGGACGCACGTTACCCTGGGGGAATCTTACCGGTATCCGTCCGGTAAAGCTGGCTATGGGGATGCTGGATACAGGCCTTACCAATGTACAGACAGCACAGGAGATGCGGGATCGGTATCTGGTCAGCCCTAAGAAAACAGCACTGGCTGTTGCCATTGCCAACCGGGAAAAAGATATCCTGAAGGATATTGATTATGATAAAGGGTATAGCCTTTATGTAGGGATTCCGTTTTGCCCAAGTATCTGTCTTTATTGTTCTTTCAGCTCGTATCCATTGAAGCTTTGGGCATCAAGAACTGACGAATATCTGGATGCGCTGTGCAAAGAAGCTGAAGCTGTGGCCAGCCTTATGAAAAGCCTTGGCAGGAAGCTGGATACGATTTATATTGGCGGAGGAACACCTACTACACTGGAGCCTTATCAGTTGGAGAGGCTGTTGGATTGTCTGAGCCGTCAATTTGGATATGATGGACTTCTTGAATTTACTGTGGAAGCAGGCCGGCCGGATAGCATTACAAAAGAAAAACTTGCATCGATCCATAGATTTCCTGTTACCAGGATTTCTGTAAATCCACAGACTATGAATCAAACCACTTTGAATCTGATCGGCAGGAAGCATTCTGTAGAAGATACAAAGAAGGCATTTGAGCTGGCAAGAGAGCAGGGATTTGACAATATTAACATGGATCTGATCGTAGGCCTTCCTGGCGAGGATTATGCCATGGTAGAGTATACACTGGAACAGGTAAAGGCACTGGATCCGGACAGTCTTACTGTACATTCTCTTGCAGTAAAACGCGCAGCAAGGTTGAATATCTTCAGGGATCAGTATCAGGAAATGACCTTTGAGAATAATCAGGAAATCATGGAGCTTACCATGAAAACAGCCTACGAAATGGAAATGAGCCCGTATTATCTGTACAGACAGAAGAATATGAAGGGAAATTTTGAAAATGTAGGCTATGCCAAGGTTGACAAAGCAGGAATTTACAATATACTGATTATGGAAGAAAAACAGCCTATTATTGCTCTTGGTGCTGGTGGTTCTTCCAAGCTGGTTTTTGATCACGAAAGACGGATCGAACGTGTGGAAAATGTAAAAGATGTTACCAATTATATTTCACGTATTGACGAAATGATCCAGAGAAAACAGACCGGGATTACCAGATGGCTGCGTGATTGGAGGGAGGATTCGTGAGCAGAACCAAGGAGAAGAATCCTGCCTCACAGGACAGACTGCTGGAATTTGACCTGTCTACAGAATTAAAACATGGCATTGCAGTAAGCAATCTGGCGTATGCAGTCGCAAAGGAAGTTGGACTGCCCGAGGATCAGTGTTACCAGCTGGCAGTGGCCGGTGTGCTTCATGACATTGGTAAGCTGAAACTGCGCAGCTACATTAATGGACAGGAAAATAATCCTCTTGTGATCGAGGAATTGAAATATGTGCGAATGCATTCTGCACTTGGATATGAAGAACTGAAAGATCAGGGGTATTCTGATTTTATTCTGGAAAGTATTTTGTATCATCATGAGAATTTTGATGGTACCGGATATCCATCCAATAAATGTGGGGAAGAGATTCCCATTGGAGCCAGGATCCTGAGAGTTTGTGATGTTTTCTGTGCTTTGAGCTCAGACAGACCTTATCGCAGGGCTTTTGACAGAAAGACAGTAGTTGGACTGATGATCGATGAAGTAAAGAATTTTGACATGGAAATTTTTCTCGCTTTTCAGCGGGTAGTTCATAAGGAGGAACACGATGGCATTAAAGAAGAAACCGGTAACAGGGATGAAGGATATTCTTCCCAGGGAAATGGAAATACGGAATTATGTGACCAGCATCATCCGTGAAACATATGCATCTTTTGGTTTTACATCTATAGAGACTCCCTGCGTGGAGCATATTGAGAATCTTTGCAGCAAGCAGGGCGGAGAGAATGAAAAGCTTATCTTTAAGATCCTGAAAAGAGGCGAAAAGCTGAAGCTGGAAAGTGCAAAGGAAGAAGGAGATCTGGTGGATTCCGGACTTCGTTATGACCTGACACTTCCCCTTTCCCGTTATTATTCCAACAATTCCAATGATCTGCCGGCTCCTTTTAAGGCTTTGCAGATGGGATATGTATGGAGAGCTGACAGGCCACAGAGAGGTCGTTTCCGTCAGTTTATGCAGTGCGATATTGATATTCTGGGTGAGGCTACTTATATGGCTGAGATTGAGTTGGTGCTTGCTACCACCACCCTTCTTGGCAAACTGGATTTCCACAATTTTACTATCCGTATCAATGACAGGAAGATCCTGAAGGCTATGGCACAGTATAGTGGTTTTCCGGCAGATAGTTTTGATACGGTATTTATCATCCTGGATAAGATGGATAAGATCGGACTGGATGGAGTGGCTGAGGAACTGGAAAAGGAAGGCTTCACAAAAGAAAGCATTGACACCTACCTTGGAATGTTTAAGGAGATCACAAACGATGTGGAAGGCGTTCGCTTTATAAAAGAAAAGCTGAAGGATGTGCTTGATCCTAAGGTGGCAGAGGATCTGGAAACCATTATTTCTACTGTTGACTCTGTAAAGACTGCAGATTTCAAAATGAGTTTTGATCCTACTCTTGTAAGGGGAATGTCTTATTATACAGGCCCGATTTTTGAGATCGCTATGGATGAATTCGGCGGAAGCGTTGGCGGTGGCGGCCGTTATGATGAGATGATCGGTAAGTTTACAGGCAGCAATACCAGTGCCTGTGGTTTTTCTATTGGATTTGAGAGAATTGTTATGCTGCTTCTGGAAAGAGGCTATCAGATTCCTGGACAGGGTGCAAAGAAAGCATACCTGATTGAGAAAAACATGCCTGCAGATCGTCTTGCACAGATTTTTGCACAGGCTGACCAGGAAAGAAAAGAAGGAACGCAGGTTAATATTTCCATTATGAAAAAGAATAAAAAATTCCAGAAGGACCAGATGACAACTGAAGGATATACAGAGTTTGTTGAGTTTTTCAAGGAAAAGAGATAATAAGCAGGAGGAGCAATAGACATGGCTGAGAGCATGCAGGGACTGCACAGAACATGCAGATGTGCAGAAGTGACGAAAGAAATGATTGGCAGTGAAGTGACTCTGATGGGATGGGTGCAGAAGGCAAGAGACAAAGGTGGTATTATATTTGTTGACCTTCGTGACCGTTCCGGGATCATGCAGCTTATTTTTGAAAACGGGATCATTGATGAAGAGGGATTTGCAAAAGCCGGAAAGCTGCGCAGCGAATATGTGATCGCAGTTGTTGGAACAGTGGCAAAAAGAGGTGGTGCAGTAAATGCAAACCTGGCAACCGGTACCATGGAGGTTCAGGTAAGATCCTTAAGAGTCCTTTCTGAATCAGAAGTACCTCCTTTCCCGGTAGAAGAAAACAGCAAGACAAAAGATGAAGTGCGTCTGAAATACAGATATCTGGATCTTAGAAGACCAGATCTTCAGAAGAATCTTATGTTAAAAAGCAAAGTAATGATGCTTACCAGACAGTTCTTTGCAAATGAAGGATTTTTGGAGATTGAAACACCAATGCTTGGAAAGAGCACACCGGAGGGTGCCAGAGATTATCTTGTTCCGTCCCGTATCCATCCGGGAAGCTTCTATGGCCTTCCCCAGTCTCCGCAGCTTTACAAGCAGCTGCTAATGTGTTCAGGATATGATCGCTATATTCAGATTGCAAGATGTTTCCGTGATGAGGATCTTCGTGCGGATCGCCAGCCGGAATTTACACAGATCGATATGGAGCTTTCTTTTGTGGATGTTGATGATGTGATCGATGTGAATGAAAGATTTCTTTCCTATTTGTTTAAACAGGTACTTGATCTGGATGTGAAGCTTCCGATCCAACGGATCACATGGCAGGAGGCAATGGATCGTTTCGGATCTGACAAGCCGGATATGCGTTTTGGAATGGAACTTCATGATGTAAGTGATATTGTGAAGGACTGCGGATTTTCCGTATTTACTTCTGCTCTTGAAAACGGCGGCAGCGTTCGCGGTATTAACGCAGAAGGCCAGGGCGAAATGCCAAGAAAGAAGATCGACAAGCTGGTAGAATTTGCGAAGGGCTATGGGGCAAAGGGTCTTGCTTATATTGCCATTGCAAAGGATGGTACAAGAAAGTCAAGCTTTGCCAAATTTATGACAGAGCAGGAAATGGATGCCCTGGTTCAGGCAATGGATGGAAAGCCAGGAGATCTGCTTCTGTTTGCGGCAGATAAGAAAAAGCTTGTATATGATGTTCTGGGAGCACTTCGTCTGGAAATGGCAAGACAAATGGAACTTCTTGATAAGAATGAGTATAGGTTTGTATGGGTAACAGAGTTCCCGCTGCTTGAGTGGAGTGAGGAAGAGAATCGCTATACAGCTATGCATCATCCATTTACAATGCCGATGGAGGAGGATATCCCTCTTCTGGATACAGATCCTGGAAAGGTTCGCGCAAAGGCTTATGATATTGTACTGAACGGCAATGAGATTGGTGGAGGAAGTGTCCGTATCCATCAGGATGATATTCAGGAAAGAATGTTCAAAGAACTGGGCTTTACGCAGGAAGCTGCGTATGAGCAGTTTGGATTCCTTCTGGATGCATTTAAGTATGGTGTTCCGCCACACGCAGGACTGGCTTATGGCCTTGACCGTCTGGTAATGCTGATGGCAAAGGTAGACAGTATTCGTGATGTGATTGCATTCCCGAAGGTAAAGGATGCATCCTGTCTGATGACAAAAGCACCACAGAGAGTCAGCGAGGCACAGCTGAAAGAACTGGGATTGGAAGTTGCTCCGGAAGAAGAATAATAAAAAGAATCAATAAGAAAATAAAAAGCTGCCTGAGCGCTGTACAAACTGTGAAATGCAGAACGTACAGTGTGGGGCAGCTTTTTTTATTGCAGGTTATTCGGTGACGGTATCATCTACCGGACTGGTAGTCAATGTGCCGAAAATAGCATTTCCAAGCTCACCATTGCTGTCATCCAGCTTCCAGGAAACACCATCATTGATCAGGCACAGACTGGCATCTGCAGTCTTTGTAGCAGTGTTGGCGGTGATACAATCAAGCAGCATGTCATAAGATTTATCAAGCCTTTTTTCAAGACCGTCAATTACAGCATCTGGAGACGCAAGGTATTCATTAAGTTTTTTCTGGTAAGAAGTAAGAATGGCTTCACTGTCGAAGGTGGTGATCTTCGTAGTAACCACAGCCTGGTAACCGTTGATCTTGCTGTCCTTAAATTCATAATTAAAAGTATTATGTACCTGGGTGACAAGGGCGGAGGCAATGGCATTCCGGGTAGTATCTGAGGTGTTCAGAATACTTTCCACACCAAGAAAGCTGCTCATTTCTTCGGTATTCATTTCTGTCAGGGAATCAAGGTAGACTGTCAGAGTGTCTTCAGGGGAAAGAATATCCGGATCAGACAGATAAGTCATAAGACCGCCGACAAGGTCATTTTCCAGGGCATAGGTTCGCTTGATCTCCCAAGCATTATGATCATTCATTGCCAGTTCAATGGTGCAGTTACGTTCAATGGAATCATAATCATCAGATGCAAGCAGCTCCTTCATGATCAGATAAAGATCTGTCAGTGAAAGGGAAGAGGACTTGGAATCCTGGTCATTTTCCATGTTGGCTGCACTCTGGATCTCACGCTGTAGCTTGGCAGCAGTAAAATCCTTTGCAAGAGCATTGGCATCCAATGTTACCAGCCGAAGGGAAGCAGAAGCTGTCTGTTTGTCCTTGTCAACATCAACATCCAGGATCTTATAATCAAAATCCTGAAAAAAGAGAGGAAATACATCTTTTATTTCATTTGATTGCTTCTGGTCATCTTTTATATCCGGGAACAGTTCCTTATAGGAAAAATACTTACTGGCAGTATCAGAATCCAGATTTTTTAGAAGATCCAGATCATTTTTGATAGCCTTTTTCACTGCTCGTTTTTCGCTGTGAAAACATCCGAATGCCATAATGGCAAGGATGACAACCAGCAATGGAATCAGCCGCTTTGCTGTTTTCATAAACCCTAGTTCCTTTCCGAAATAATATAGGCCTATTTTACCAGATTTCTTTAAAAAAGTCAAAAAAGCTTAAAATCTATACGATTTTTATAAAAAAAGAATGAAAAAATTGTGAAATTTGTATTAGTACTCTGATTTACTTTATTTTTGTAAATGAATCTGCTATGATAGGAAAGATAAAAGATGGGGCAGCCCGGCGGGGATGCCATTATGTCCAGAGAATGGACAAGGAGGTCATTATGAAGAAACGCGGTATTGTCATTGGGGGGATTATTGTCATTGCCGGTGCAGTTGGTGCAGGAGGCTGGTATTATTATAAGAATAACAGCACTACAGCATCTGCAGATGGCGATGTGGTATATGTTACAAAGATCAGTGACCTGAATGTAGATAATTCAGGCACACAGAACCGTTTTGCAGGAGTAGTGGAAGCCCAGGAAACAGTGAAAGTCAACATTGAAAGCGGACGAAAGGTTAAAGAAGTCCAGGTCAAGACTGGTGACGAAGTTAAGAAAGGCCAGCTGCTGTTTGAGTATGACTTGAGCAGTATCCAGGACAGCCTGAAGCAGGCACAGCTGGATCTGGACCGTCTGAAAAATGAAGCCATCAGCCTGGATCAGCAGATCGCTACCCTGGAAAAAGAAAAAAAGAAAGCATCCAAGGATCAGCAGCTTTCCTATACCATTGAGATTGAGACAAATAAGATGAACCTTAAGAAAAATGAGTATAGTCAGGAAAGCAAGCAGGCGGAGATTGACAAGCTTCAGAGTGCGACCACCAATACAGAGGTACGCAGTGAGATCGATGGAGTGATCCAGAAGATTGATACCACCAAGCTTAGTTCAGATGACGGAGATACATTGGACGATGATTCTGCAGGTATGGATTATAGCTCTGATAGCAGTGACAACAGCGCATTTATCACCATTCTCAGTACAGGAGCCTATCGTATCAAAGGTAAAGTCAATGAGATGAATCGCTATTCTATTGTTCAGGGAGAGCCTGTGATCGTTCGCTCCCGTGTAGATGATCAGCAGATCTGGCATGGGACTATGGGGGCTATTGATGAGCAGAGCAGCAATTCTTCTTCAAACAATGGCTATTATGGTATGGTGGATTCAAGCGGTGATTCAGATACCACTTCCAGTACCTACCCCTTTTATGTGGATTTGGAGACATCTGATGGACTGATGCTTGGTCAGCATGTTTACATAGAGAAGGATGAGGGTCAGGAAGATAAAAAAGAAGGCGTATGGCTCAGTGATTTTTATATTGTGGATGCAGATTCCCAGGATCCATATGTATGGGCTGCCGATGAAGATGGGAAGCTAAAGAAGCGCAAGGTTGTTCTTGGCCAGTATGATGAAGGGCTGATGGAGTATGAGATTGCAGATGGCCTTACTGAGGACGACAGCATTGCATTTCCTACAGAGGCTCTGACAGAGGGATTGAATACAGCAGATGCAGCATCGATGCCTGCAGGTGCAAGCATGTATTATGGTGAGGACAGCACGGATAGTTCAGATGGAACCGACAATTTGGAAGGATCCGATGATGCGGATGATTCCCAGAGTTATGACGGTGAAGAAGATGCAGATCCAATTATGGACGAAAGCTCCGGTGATGGATATATGGATGATTATTCAGATGAAGATATGCAGCCGGATGAAGAGCTGGGCGATGGGGATGTGATCGGCGGAGCCGATAGTATGGATGAGGATTTTGATGCCTATACCCAGGATTATACGGATGATATGAATAGTGATGTACAGTATGGGGCTGATGATACGGAGGCAGCAGGATGATCCTTGAATTAAAGAACATATACAAAGAATATATACAGGGAAAGATGAGTGTGCCGGTTCTGAAGAATGTGGATTTTTCCATGGAGGAAGGTGAATACGTTGCTATTATGGGACCTTCCGGTTCCGGAAAAACTACACTGATGAATATTATCGGATGCTTGGATCAGCCTACTCAGGGACAGTTTTTCCTGGATGGGGAGGATGTAAGTAAATGCACCGAGAATCAGATGTCTGATATCCGGCTGCGTAAGATCGGATTTGTATTTCAGAGCTTCCATCTGCTTCCCAGACAGTCAGCACTTACCAATGTAGAACTTCCGCTGAATTATGCAAAGGTTCCTAAGAAAGAACGCCGTGAGAGGGCTTTTCAGGCTCTGGAGCGTGTGGGGCTTGCCGACAGGGTGGATTTTCTGCCAAATCAGCTTTCCGGCGGGCAGATGCAGAGAGTTGCAATTGCAAGAGCTATTGTGAATAATCCTAAGCTCCTTCTGGCAGATGAGCCTACAGGAGCCCTTGACAGTAAGTCTGGGGCTCAGGTTATGGAGCTGTTCCAGAAGCTGAATGACGAAGGGGTATCTGTGCTTATGATTACCCATGATGCAGAGATTGCTGCCCATGCCAAGCGAATGGTTATGATCCGGGACGGCGAAGTGTGGGAAAAGAGGTGATAGCATGAGCAGGATAAAGAAAGTGATCATAGTTCTGGTGATCGTAGCTTTGGTTGTTACAGGAGCAGCCAAGGGTCTGACCTATATGCGGAAGAACAACGAGACAGTGGTACAGGTGGCATCTGTAGGGGATCTGGCCAGTGATTATTATTCTCCGACCACCAATCTGGAAGCCAATGTGACCAGCAGTGTATCTCAGAATATTACAGTAGATAAAGATATGATCATTCAACAGGTTTATGTTAATAAAGGAGATTCTGTAAGCAAAGGTGATAAGCTGGTCTCTTTTGACATGACCCTTGTGGAGATGGAGCTTAATATTGCCAGACTGAAAAAAGAAAAACAGGAACAGGATCTGGCAAAATCAGAACGTAGATTGAAAGCCCTGAAAAACGGTGGAGCTCTTACAGAAGAAGATGCAGGCGGTTCCGCAGATAATATAGACGATTCCACAGATGACAGCGGCGATTCTGATATGGATAGCCTGTCTGGGGATGATATGGCTATGGCAGGACAGGACAATAGCCTTACAGATGTGGGCGGTAATTATCTTGCGCTGGCTATCAACCCTATTTTACTGGAGGCTTTTACAGATGCAGTTGGAAGCGGGGATGATTCTGAAGAAAGCGATGTGCAGGAGGATGGTTCTTCGGTTGCAGCAGATGATGTATATGATGCAAATGAATCCGGCCAGTTCGGTGATCAGGCAGGTCAGGACTCCTCAGATAATCAGTTTACTTCAGGAGAGGATAATATCTATCCGATCACACCGGAACCTACACCTACCCCTGTCTTGGATGAAGAAGTTGATTTTGTGGATGGCACTACCAATCCTGAAGAACCGGATCTTACAGATGGGGATGAGAAGTTTTATCAGACCTTGGACTATGACACAGAGCCATTTGTGGGCAGCGGTACTAAGGATGACCCATATGTTTTTCTTTGCAGTAATGCCAAAGGAAAGGTAGAGCTGACCGGCGGTTTTCTGAACCGTATGGCAGGATATAATGAAGATGGGACAGAAGTGCTTCATAAGAAAGGATATTGGTATTTGTTGGAGTTCCATCAGAATGATACCATTGCAGATTATACAGACAGAACCCAGTCCTGTATTGGATATTATCTGGTGAATGGACATAAGCTGAAGAAAACAGTGGATCCTTCTGCGTCTCTGGAGCTGACAGTAGAGGAGGCCAGCCATTATGAGCCGGAAGAACCAGAAGAACCGGATATTCCAGGTGATGGGGGAAGCTCTTCTGTGAATATTTCCAGAAGTGATGCCATCAAGTTATATGAGAACCGGATTGCAACTCTGAAGCTGGATATCCAGGAAAGTGAGATTAAGATCTCACAGCTGGAGAAAAAGATGAACCGTCAGATCATTTACAGTAAACTGGACGGTACAGTTACCACTGTAGGAGATCCTGTAACAGGCACTCCTGAAGATGACAGCAGTGTATTTATGAGTGTAAAGAATAAAGACGGATATTATGTTGTTGGCAAGGTTGGTGAGCTTCTTCTGGACTCTGTAAAAGAGGGAACCATTCTTCAGTGCACCAATTACACTTACTATGATGATGGAGAAGAAAGCACCAGCCAGTTTGAAGCAGAAGTTATGGATGTGTCTGAGTATCCTGTTTCTTCTGACAGCAGCTATTATTATGGTGACGGCAATCCGAATGTATCTGAATATCAGTTCACAGCTGTGATCCCGGATAAATCTGTAAAAGTGCGGGATGGAGATTATCTGAACATTCAGCTGACCGAAGAAACCAAAGCCAAAGGGATCGTACTCTCCAAAGCTTTTGTTCGGTCTGATAATGGTAATTCTTATGTATATAAGGACGATAAGGGTGTGTTGAAGAAACAATATCTTTCTATCGGAGGTAATGTTGATAATGGGTACAGTGTCCTGATCACAGGCGGGATCACCAGGGATGACAAGATCGCATTTCCATATGGCAAGGATGTGGCTGAAGGAGCTAAGACCAAGACAGTTTCCTCATCCAAGATGTATGGTGAAGACGATTACAGTGACAACGGAGGTGATTTTGAATGATAGAAAATATCAGGCTGGCCTTTCAGGGAATATGGTCTCATAAGATGCGTTCTTTCCTTACTATGCTGGGTATTATTATTGGTATTGCGTCTATTATTGCAATTGTTTCTACCATCAAGGGTACCAGTGAACAGATCAAAGAAGATCTGATCGGATCCGGGAATAACACAGTTTCTGTGAATCTGTATTATGGAGACAGTACATACAGTGCTGAATACGGGGACAGCAATGCAACGCCTCCCCTTCTTTCCGAGAATCAGAAAGAAGAAGTCAGAAAAGTAAATCATGTTGAGAACGCAACTTTCTTTTATAACAGATCCTACAGCAGCAATGTATATTACCAAAATACAAGCTTCCAGGGAGGGCAGATATACGGTATTGATGTGAATTATCTGGATACCTGTGGCTATGCTTTGCGTTCCGGAAGAGCTTTTGTACAGTCGGATTATGACAATTACCGGAAAGTGGCACTGGTGGATTCCAATGCCGCCGAGAATATCTTTCCGGGAGAAGATCCTGTGGGGAAGATCATTGAAATAGGAGAAGAGCCATATACGGTAGTCGGAGTTGTGAATCAGGATGAAGATTCTATGCCAAACATCGAGAATATCAATCAGTTTTACGAGTATTTTCAGAGTGTTATGGGCACAGTTATGATCCCCAGCAAGTGCTGGCCAATTTCTTTTCAGTTTGATGAACCGGAGAATATTGTGATCCGGGCCGACAGTACAGACAACATGAGTGAGGCAGGCAATGGAGTTGCCAAGGCTTTGAATAATGAGATTAAGGCTGCAGACAGTTCGACCAAGTTTGAGTATAGAGCCAAGGATGTAATGCAGAAGGTTAAGAATCTTCAGAAACTTAGTGAAAGCACCAATCAGCAGCTGATCTGGATCGCAAGCATCTCTTTGCTGGTAGGCGGTATTGGAGTTATGAATATCATGCTTGTCTCAGTTACAGAGAGAACTAAAGAGATTGGTCTTAAGAAGGCTATCGGGGCAAGAAAGAAGACCATTCTGAATCAGTTCCTTACAGAAGCAGCTGTACTTACAAGTATAGGTGGTATTATCGGTGTAGTTCTGGGCATTGCCCTGTCGAAGGTAGTATCCAAGGTGGCCGGTTCACCTACAGCCATCAGCGTTCCTGCCATTGTAGGATCTGTGGTATTTTCTATGCTGATCGGTATTATTTTTGGCCTTCTTCCTTCTGTAAAGGCAGCAAATCTGAATCCTATTGATGCACTAAGAAGTGAATAAGAGTAGTTCATGCGAGTAGAATATCAGTGATACAAAAGAGATAGATTCATTGTACTAAATGGATTTGTCTCTTTTTTGTGTGTAATTATTGAAAACCGTGGTATACTAACGGAAACAACAGCCTTACTTTACGGAGGAAAAAGCATTGAAAATATTGGAAGGAAAATCTGTATTTCCAGGCATTGCCATTGGCAAGATTCAGGTATGGATGGAAGAATGGGATCAAGTGAAGCGTGTCCATGTCCCGGATCGAAATCAGGAGTTGCGTCGTTTGGATGAGGCTAAAGAGAAAGCCATTGTAGAATTAAAGGAATTGCATCAGAAAGCAGAAATAGAGGCAGGCAGCTCTGAGGCGGAGATTTTTGAAGTACACCAGATGATGCTGGACGAAGGAGAATATATAGAAGCGATAAGGAACAGGATCCGTACAGAGAGTGTGAATGCAGAATATGCTGCCACTGCTGCAGGTGAATATTTTGCAGATATGTTCCGCAAGATGGATAATGAATACATGAAAGAACGTGCGGCTGATATTCTGGATATTACCAAACGGCTGGTACGAGTTCTGTCAGGTGAGAAACAGAATAGAAATATTATACAGGAGCCTGTGATACTTGCAGCACAGAACCTGTCTCCAAGTGATACCATTTTGCTAGACAAAAGCATGATCTTGGCATTTGTGCTAAAGAAAGGGTCGGTCAATTCTCATACTGCTATTCTTGCAAGAGCAATGAATATTCCTGCATTGATCCAGGTGCCTTTCTCAGATGATATGGAAGGCAGCATGGCCATTGTAGATGGAGATAAGGGAAAACTGTTCCTGGATCCTGATCAGGATTTTCTTGAGAAATATACAAAAGAACAGAATGCAGAGCAGGAAAAACAGAAGATTTTGAACCAGCTTAAGGGAAAAGAAACCGTTACAAAAGGCGGCAGAAGGATTGAATTGTTTGCCAATATAGGTAGTGGTGAGGACGTAGATGCAGTTCTGGAGAATGACGGAGAGGGAATAGGTCTTTTCAGAAGTGAATTTCTGTATCTTGGAAAAGAACAGCTTCCGTCAGAAGAAGAACAGTTTCAGATATACAAGGATGTTGCCAAGCGGATGGGTGACAAAAAGGTAATTATACGTACATTGGATCTTGGAGCAGACAAGCAGGCACCCTGCTTTCCAATGGAAAAAGAAGAGAATCCGGCTATGGGCTGCAGAGGAATCCGGCTGTGTCTGGAACATCCCAAGGCTTTCAAATCTCAGTTGAAGGCAATTTTACGTGCAGGAATGTACGGAAATCTGTCTATCATGTATCCCATGATCACTTCTATAGGAGAACTTGGGAAGATTGGGGAGATCCTGCAGATAGCGAAGCAGGAACTTCAGGAAGAGGGAAAGCAGTACAAAGATCTGGAGCAGGGGATTATGGTGGAAACACCTGCCGCCGCTATGATCAGTGATCTGCTTGCAAAGAAAGTGGATTTTTTCAGTATCGGAACAAATGACCTGACACAATATACGCTGGCAATGGACAGGCAGAATGAAAAGCTGGAAAGCTTTTATGAACCAGGGCATGAAGCGGTTCTGCGATTGATCCGTATGGTAATAGAGAACGCTCATAAAGCTGGTATCTGGGCCGGTATCTGCGGCGAACTTGGGGCAGACACAAGATTCACTGAAGAATTTGTGAAAATGGGGATAGATGAACTTTCTGTATCCCCATCCAGGATCCTGCCCCTTCGTCGTCTGATCCGTAGTATAGATGAAATCTGACAGAATTAAAAGCCCAGTTCCTCTCCACAGAGAACTACAGAAATACGTCCTGGCTTCCTGGAAAAACGAGTAACCAGGATCTGGCAGCAGATGCAATCTGGGCTTACACAGTCTGCACACATGCCGGTTTTGGCACAGGGTGTAGACGCATGTACACGTAATGCATTGGGCGGAGCTGCCAAAGTACGCACTCTGCGAATGGCATCCTCTACGTTATCACATAGCTTATTCATGCTGGCTAAGACGATCACATGCTCCGGACCATGGGCGATACATGCTACACGGTTGCTTGCACCATCAATATTAACCAGTTCTCCGGCTTTGGTGAATGCGTTGGTGCTTGTGAGGAAATAATCTGCACATACGATCTTTCCGTACAGTGCACGAGCTTCCTCAGGAGTAGCGGCGTTTTTCCTGTCGATAAATTCATAATTTCCATCTTCAACAGCCTGACAGACGCCAGCTTCATTCATGGATTCAGTGCCGCCCCAGGTAACAGATGCACCTTCAGGGATCATGGACAGGATCTGCGCCTTTGCCTCTTCGGCAGTTTCGCAGTAATATGCATCCATTCCACGTCTGGAAAAATTTTTCTTTAGTGTTTCTGCCACAAGTTTGTGGTGTTCGCTTACATAAGACATTGTCAGCCCTCCTGATTGTTAGATTTGTCCTGAAAAAATGAACAGAAGTAACTATTCAGCAGAAAGTATCCTGCCAGGTGTTTTTGTGGTGCTGAACAGTTACAAACAGATTATAACATGAACCGGTTTTAAGTAAAATACATGACAATAAAACAGTCCAAATAAAAAATTAAATAAATACTAAAATAAAAATCCAAACAAAAACTCAAAACAATAGAACAATAGAAAAATAATACAAGTGAAAATAAAACAATTGCCACAGGCAGGAATGCAGGGTATAATAAAGAGTAAAATGCAATTCAAGGTATTTTTCAATACCGATTATGAATTGAAACAATAAGATTTATTTTAGTAAGGAGAGGAATGTACAATGAGAAAATGGAAGATGGCACTTGCCGGTGTATTAAGTCTGTTTATGGTTGAGGCTCCAGCAGTTTGCAGTATGCCTGTTTATTCTGTTGCAGCGGCAGAGGCCACAGTACAGGATACTGATGTTTTAAAAGGTCTTGTGAAAGAGAATGGCAAATATTACTATTATGTAGATGGAAAGATGCAGAAGGGCTGGCAGAATGTTACCACCACTAAGAGTAATGGTCAATCTGTAACATATCGATATTATTTCGGAGCCAACGGAGCTGCTTATGCTGCAACTCCTAAGCAGAAAACACTGGTTAAGAAGATTCGTGGAAAATACTATGGATTTAACAGCCTTGGAAGGGCAAGAACCAATACTTTCTGTAATGTAAAGCTGAAAAAAGGCAAAAAGACTTTTACATACCGTTATTATTTCGGAGCGAATGGTGCGGCTTATGCAGGCAAGAAGTCTTATGGCACTGCTGAAATCGCAGTTAAAAAGATCAAAGGCAAATACTATGGATTTAATTTAAATGGCAATATGGTAAAAGGTACATGGGTAAAAGGCGGCAAATTCTATGTCTTTGGTAAAAATGGCGTTTATAATGCAAGTCTTTCCAAAAAGCTTCGGGCAGCGGCTGGATATGAAAAGGAAGCATCCACATTGCTTTCGCTGATCGGCAATCCGAAGAAGGTCCAGGTACTGGAAAATACCTGTTATGGAGATGGTACAGAGATGTATTATTATTATGATAATTATTTTGCAGATATTTTTAAATTTAGCGGCACAGGAAAAACCATTGTACTTGGTGTGTCTGCAAAGTAATTTTGTTGATGAACGATAGAGGAGTAAGATGAGCATGAAGAAAAAAAATTTTGCAAAAGGCCTGATTCTGGCATTCTGTCTGTTTTTCGGCATTATGCTTGCAGGTACCCAGACTGCACAGCCGGTTAAAGCTGCTGTAAAGAAAACTACTACAGTTACCAAAGCAAAGAAGCCGGTAAATGGCTGGTATACATTTCCAAGTGGCAGAAAAAGATACTATAAAAATGGGAAATACCTTACCGGATTGAAAAAGGTTCGCAACAAAACCTATCTTTTTAGTAAACGGGGAGTTATGCTGACAGGTACTCAGAAGATCAAGAATAAGGTGTATTATCTGAATGACAAAGGGGTTCTGCAGGTTAAGAAACTGGGAAACAGGTATTTTTATGCCAATGGAAAGAAGATGTCAGATGTAGATGCACAGGATTTTGCCACTCTTCAGACTGCGAAGGAGATCGTCGCACAGATAACGAATTCATCTATGACGTCTGCACAGAAGCTGAAGGTGTGCTTTGACTGGGTGATCAAGAAGCCATACTGGACCTGGCGTACATTCAGCAATTTCAGTGGATGGCCGGCAGTTTATGCTATGGATCATTTCCAGAGAGGCCGCGGCAATTGTATGTCAGATGCAGCAGCTTTTGCATATCTGGCAAAAGCCGTTGGATATAAGCAGGTTTACGTATGCGTAGACAGTACAGGAAGAAACGGAAGCGGACATGCATGGACAGAGATCGGAGGTCTTGCGTATGATCCTTTGTTCGCTGAAGCAAAAAGTTACAGTGCTAATTATGGTGTGCCTTATGGCGTATACAAGCTTTCACCGATTCTTCATATAGCGTTATAAGGAGTTAGAAAATGAAAAAAATTATGGAATTAATGGCGGAAGAGCTTTCCGCAGCATTTGAAAAAGCAGGCTATGATCCGGCATATGGAAGGGTAACAGTATCCAGTCGTCCGGATCTGTGCGAATATCAGTGTAACGGTGCAATGGCTGGCGCGAAGGCATACAAAAAAGCACCATTTATCATTGCTGACCAGGTAGCTGACCAGTTGAAAGACAGCAGGATCTTTTCCATGGTGGAAGTAGTAAAGCCGGGATTTATTAACCTGAAGCTTGATGAAAGTTATTTAGCTTCCTGGCTGAATGAAATGGCTACCCATGAAAAGCTTTCTGTAAATACTGCTGAGCAGCCAAAGACCATCATTATTGATTATGGCGGACCAAATGTGGCAAAGCCTCTTCATGTAGGTCATCTTCGCTCTGCTATTATCGGCGAGAGCATTAAGAGGATCGGCCGTTTTGTTGGACATAAGATGATCGGAGATGTGCATTTGGGAGACTGGGGACTTCAGATGGGATTGATCATCACTGAATTGAAGCACAGACAGCCGGAGCTTGTTTATTTTGATGAGACTTATACAGGAGAATATCCATCTGAGGCACCATTTACCATAGGCGAACTGGAGGAGATCTATCCTTGCGCCAGTGCCAAATCAAAAGAAGATGAAGAGTATCGCAAGGAGGCTCTGGAAGCTACCCATCTTCTTCAGCAGGGCAATCCAGGGTATACTGCATTATGGAATCATATCCTGAACGTTTCTGTAACAGACCTGAAGAGAAATTACGCAAATCTGGATGTTTCTTTTGACCTGTGGAAAAAAGAATCAGATGCACAGCCTTACATTCCTGAGATGGTTCAGCACATGAAGGATGAAGGATATGCTTATGAGGACCAGGGTGCTCTTGTTGTGGATGTAAAAGAAGAATCCGATACTAAAGAGATTCCGCCATGTATTCTTTTGAAGTCAGACGGTGCTTCCCTTTATACAACTACAGACCTGGCAACGATTGTGGAACGTATGAAGCTGTTTAACCCGGATGAGATCCTTTATGTAGTTGACAAGCGTCAGGAGCTTCATTTTATACAGGTATTCCGGTGTGCCAGAAAGACTGGGCTGGTAAAGGAAGATACAAAGCTTTCCTTCCTTGGATTTGGTACTATGAATGGCAAAGATGGCAAGCCTTTCAAGACAAGAGAAGGCGGGGTTATGCGACTGGAGAATCTGATCTCTGAGATTGATGAAGAGATGTTCCACAAGATCGTAGAGAATCGCAGTGTAAAGGATAAGGATGCCCAGGAAACTGCTAAGATTGTTGGACTTTCTGCTATCAAATATGGAGATTTGTCCAACCAGGCTACCAAAGATTATATTTTTGATATTGACCGGTTTACTTCTTTTGAGGGAAATACAGGCCCATATATTTTGTATACGATTGTACGTATCAAATCCATTCTCAGCCGTTTTAAAGAAAACGGAGGAGATCTTGAGGCAGGTACATTGCTTCCGGCAGTGGGAATCAGTGAGAAGAATTTGATGCTTCAGCTTGCCGGATTTGGGGCTACGATTGAAAATGCTTTTGAAGAGAAGGCACCTCATAAGATCTGTGCTTATATTTATGAGGTATCCAATGCATTTAACAGCTTTTACCATGAGACAAAGATCTTAAGCGAAGAAGATCCGATGCGGAAGCAGTCATATATCCGTTTAATTACACTGGCCAAAAGAGTTCTGGAGACTAGCATTGACCTTCTTGGATTTACAGCACCGGATAAGATGTAAAATCGTATTGGCCTTATGTCTGGAATCTGGAGCTTTAAAACTCCGTAAAGACATTTAAAGTACAGTAAAGACATCTGAAATACAGTAAAAATATCTTGCATGGTAATTTTATTCCTGCATGCGAAGGATATTTTTACTGTATTTTTTTCTATTTTTATTAGGATTTTTATACTTCTGTATTTTTCTTAAATATCTGTAAAGCTGCTTTTTCGGGCAGCAGATTTATGCTATATTTATCTCAGGCGAGAAAACTCCCACTTCTATATATTATATCAGCTGGGAGTCAATCCCCCAGCTGATATAGCCTCCGGCAGGATTGCAGAGGTGCGCAGGAGAAGTATGTCATGCAATTGCATGACGCGCACCTCGCAGCAAGAATGCCGAGGCATTCTTGAACTGACAAGCTAGTACAGTGAAAATTAAGGCAAGTCAATATGGCGGTTACTTAATATTCACTGTGCTAGTAATCATCGTATACGGTATTTCACCGTAATTTCCTTATGGGATGCTACATGCTGAATAGTTTCTTTTTATCATTGTGAAGGAAGTGACTGACATAAGACTTACAGGACTTATTTTGAAGGGAAGATATTGTATTCTTGAGCAGATACGTGCCGGAGGGGAAGGAACTCTCTATCTGGCGCGGGATCTGGAACTTGGCTGCTTGTGGGCAGTTAAGGAAATACCTGTTTCACATAAGAAAGAAGCAAAGCTTTTGCGACTGTTGGAGCATCCATATATGCCAAGGATGATCGATTATATTGAAAAAGAAGACTATTGCTATCTTGTGATGGAATTTATACAGGGAAAATCGTTGGAAGAATGGATAAAAGAAGGACGTCGTTTTTCAGAGGAAGAGCTTTTGTCTTTTGGCATAATGATCGCACAGGTGTTGGGATATCTGCATAGTCGGAAGCCACCTGTATATTACGGGGATCTGAAGCCTGGAAACCTGATGCTGACAGAGAACGGGAAGCTGTATCTGGTGGATTTTGGAAGTGCTGTCCAGAGTTATTGCAGGCAGCAAAAAGAGTGCTGGGGAACCATGGGTTATGCTTCGCCAGAGCAGATGAAGGGACAGATCTGTGAAAAAAGCGATATTTTTACCATGGGGAAAACATTACAGGCATTGCTTACTGCGAATCTGGCGAAATATATCATGTATGATCCGTTGTTTCTATGGTTCCTTTTTCGCTGTTGCAGAAAAAAAGAAATCTACAGATATAAAAATATGCAGGAAGTGGAAAAAGTATTGAAGAGAATCCAAAAGAAAAAAGGAAAAGGCAGATATGCCATGGCAGTAGCCGGTATTACAGTCCTTGGACTTGTTGCTTTTGGAATTTTGCTGACTGGGGAATCGAAAATTCCAGAGTTCAGGGAGCGATTAACACAGGTAACAGATGTATATTATCAGATGGAATTTCAAAATGAAACCAGGAACAAAAGAACAGAAGCAGTGAAGAAAGTCAGAGATCAGCTGCAGGAAATGCTTACATTATATACAAAAAAAGACGAGCAGGAGCATGTGTTGCAAATGCTCCGGGCAAATGAGGAATTGTTGGAACTTTTGGAATCAGAAAAGGGACAGGAAGGTGGAGGTCAATGAAAAGCTACAGGATATGGTTAAGCATAGCTGCAATATTGTTTATAGGAAAAATGTTTGGTACAGTCTGGACACAGGCAGAAGATTTGGGAGGCTTTGATGTAAGTGTTTCAGAAGGGGAAAACTGGTCGTTACCGGACAATTGGCAGGAAAATACTTCTGGATGGGAAGAAGAGGCGGATACCAAAAGTACTGCAGAGTCGGAAAACGAATCATTTGCCCAGGGCAATAAGATAGAAAATTCTGTTGGAGAAAGTGAGGATATATTTTCATCTACAGCAGAAAGTATACAGCAAAATAATCAGCAGCAAAACAATCTGCAGAATAGCAACGATCAGGACATTAACGATCGGGGCAATAACAATCAGGAAAGTAATAATCAGGAAAGTAACCATCAGGAAAGTAACTATCAGAACAGTAACAATCAGGAAAATAACAATCGAAGCAGTAACAATCAGAATAATAAGATGAATAATAATAATCAGAATAATAACCAGAACAGTACTAAGCAGAGAAGCAATCGTCAGGAGAATGATGGACAGGACAGTGTGCAGCCAGCTCACAAGCAGCAATCACTGATACAAAGACTATCAGAAGAAAAATCAGGAGAACCCAAAATACCAGAATCAAAAGAAACTGGAAAAATCGCTGAAGGGGAATTAGAACCAAAAGTTTATGTCAGTCAAGAAGAAAGACAAAAAGCAAAAGAGCAGGATCGGGCTGTGAATTTCCGAAGAACAAAAGATATGACATTTTTTCATAAGAAACAGGCAGACAAAAAGGACATTCTATATCTCACTGTAACCAGGCTGAACATCCATCAGATCCTGTCTGTACGGCTAAACGGAAAGGAGTGCAGATGGAACAGGGAAGGGAGCCGTATAGTGCTGGAAGACAGACCGGAACAGGGGAAAAACAAAGTAGAAGTGCGATTCTTTCTGGAAGATGGGCAGGTCAGAGGCATGGCGCCCTGGATTTTTACATGTGACTAGAGAATTAAATATCCGGAGAATATGTTTAAGCAGCTTATCTGTATCAGCTGCATTAACTTATCTGTTGGAAATGTAGAGAAAGAATGGTATAATCATGTCTGTTAATAAATGTATGAAATACTAACGGAGGAACATATGTACAAAGCCATTTTATTTGATCTGGATGGAACATTAACAGATTCTGGGGAAGGGATCATGAAAAGTGTGCAGTATGCACTGGAAAAGCTGGGAAAGCCGGAAGATGATCTGGAAAAATTACGGGTGTTTGTAGGCCCTCCACTGATGGAAGAATTTATGGAATATGCAGGCGTTGATGAAGAAGCTGCACGGCAGGGAGTGACCTATTACAGAGAAAGATATGCACCAATAGGTGTTTTTGAGAATAAAGTATATCCGGGGATCAAGGATATGCTGGTGCAGCTGAAAAAGAAAGGATATCTTCTGGGAGTTGCCTCTTCTAAGCCTGAATATTTCGTGAAGCAGGTACTGGAGCATTTTGAACTGGATGTATATTTTGATCAGATGGTGGGCAGTGAACTGAATGGTGGAAGATCCAAAAAATCGCAGGTTGTGGAAGAAGTGTTGCGGCGCTTCCATCTGGAGAATCACAGAGATCAGGTGATCCTTGTTGGAGACAGGGAATACGATGTGTTAGGAGCAAGAGAGGCAGGGCTTGACTGCCTTGCAGTATCTTATGGCTATGGTTCCGTGGAAGAACTGACAAAAGCAGGACCTTTGAAAATTGCAGGCTCTGCAGAAGAGGTGCTGGATTTTTTCGAATAAGCCCCCGCAGGAAACTAAAAATGCCGATGCAGATCTGGAGAGCAATTTATCCCATGGGGATTCATTTTGGAATATCACAGATCGTGGCTTATGCAGGCTTGTATTTCCTTGTATTACGAAACGGGGGAAATAAAGATGCTTATTATGGACAGGTAATGATGCTTACCGGCCTTACCGGTCTTCTGGCTTTGATTCCTACTTTGTTTTTTTATAAAAAAGACCTGGCAGCGAGAAAGTATGGAGGAATCCTTAAGGAAAAAAGAACAAGAAAGCTTGGATTTTGGGAAGGCATTTTATTGTTCTTCATGGGAGGTGCCCTTGCTCAATACATTAACATGATTGTAAATATTCTCCTTATGGGGTCTGATGCCAGTATGAAATATCAAAATACAGTGGAAAGGATGACAGGTGGAAAGACTTTACTTTCAATGATCCTGTGGATTGGTATTGTGGCTCCTTTGGCAGAGGAGGCTATTTTCCGATGGCTGGTATTCTTAAGATTTCGTGATAATCTACGGTTGATCACAGCTGCTATATTATCAGGTGTTATGTTTGGAATTTATCATGGCAATCTGGTACAGGGGATTTATGCCAGCATTCTTGGTACTGTGTTTGCACTTCTACTGGAGTGGAGCGGCAGCTTATGGGGAAGTGTACTCCTTCATATGGGAGCCAATATCTGGAGTCTTATAAGTGGAACTGCAGCAGCCTATATTATGGAAAATGAGGAAAGAATCATGGCATGGGGCATGCTGGCTTTAGGATTGTTGATTCTGACTGTTTTTGGAATGCGATATTTTTATAAGAAGTATACAGGACGAAATAGGATAAGAGAGATATAGGGAATATCCGAAAGCTGAAGGAATGTGAAAAGGAAAGCGAAATTGACTTGCAAAAGAGAAGGAGATTTCCAGATTGACAGGTAATAGAACTGCTGTCAGGTATGTTTTAGAGTACATATCTGGCAGCAGTTTTTCTCTGGAGATCTTTTTGCAGAAAGAACCTGATGATAGAGGTGTTCCTTCTGGAAACGTTTTTTTAGATTTTTTTTATAAAATTTTAATAAGGCGAAGCCTTGTGTTAGGAATGGCAGAATGGTATCATAAGTGTATTAAGACGATTAACACACTAGCAATAGAATCAATATCAGTGATGGGAGTTAATTTGTAGTAGAAAGGAGTTGCCTATGATCGTACTTGATTATCATGACCGGCGGCCAATCTATGAACAGGTCACAGAAAGATTCAGACAGCTCATTTTAAGTGGGGCGCTGACAGCAGGAAGCCGTCTTCCATCCGTGCGGCAGCTTGCTATGGAATTGTCCATTAATCCTAATACGATCCAGAGGGCTTACATGCAGCTGGAGCAGGAAGGGCTGGTCTATCCAGTAAAAGGAAAGGGGAACTTTATTGCAGACAGTACCAGTATCAAGCGGATCAGCAAGAAGGCTTACACCCAGGAGATGCGTGAACTGATCTATAAAGGACAGACGCTGGGCTATGACGAAGAAGAATTGACAGAATTAGTTCGGGTCTGTTACAAGGAGGGAATAAAATGATAGAAGTGAATCAATGCAGCAAGAAATTTGGCATGCTTCAGGCTGTCAATAAGGTATCCCTTCAGATCGGAAACAGAGAGGTCTTTGGTCTGGTGGGAAGCAATGGAGCCGGGAAAAGTACCTTGCTGCGTATGATGGCAGGGATCATACGTGGGGATGAAGGGAATATTCTGGTAGATGGTACAGACGTTTACGAAAATGAGAAAGCCAAAAGCAGCATATTTTATATTGCAGATGACAGTTATTTTCCGGCTAATTTTACACCAAGGGAGATGGCTGTTTATTACAAAAATGTCTATCCTTCATTCCGGATGCAGAAGTATGAGAAGTTGATGAAGCAGTTTCATCTGGATGAAAGAGGAAAGATCAACAGGTTTTCAAAAGGAATGAAGAAACAATTGCTTGTGATCCTGGGGATTGCTGCAGGCACTAAGTACATGTTGTGTGATGAGACCTTCGATGGACTGGATCCGGTGATGCGGCAGGCTGTCAAAAGCCTATTTGCAGCAGAAATCATGAACCGGGATTTTTCACCGGTGATTGCTTCCCATAATTTACGGGAATTAGAAGATATCTGTGATCATGTAGGGCTTCTGCACCAGGGAGGGATTCTTTTGTCACAGGATCTTGAAGAACTGAAATTCCATATACATAAAGTTCAATGTGTCCTTTCCGATTCGCAGAAAGAAAAAGAACTGGCGAAAGAACTGGACGTATTGAGTATCCAGCATCAGGGATCGCTTCTTCTGATCACAGCAAGGGGAACACGCACAGAAATTATGGAAAGGATCCAGGCAAAAAAACCGCTTTTCTGTGAGATTTTGCCTTTAACCCTGGAAGAGATTTTTATCAGTGAAACGGAGGTTGCAGGCTATGAAATTAAAAATATATTCTGGTAAACAGATTAAAATGAATATAAAAGAGCAAGTATGGATCCCAGTGATCCTGCTGATCGGTTTTTTTCTGGCTTTTCCTGTAGCCGAACTTCTGATGATGGGTAATTGGTTTGGTATGAATTACACTTATGATCAGCTCCAGATCCTTTATGAAAACCTGTGGAAAGACGGGTTCCTCAGGACAGGCTTTGCAATTACGGTGATTGCTGCATTGCTGAACAGCGTCAGTGAATTCTGGTATCTTTATTCATCAAAGAAAGTGGATTTTTACCATTCCATTCCTGTGAAAAGATCCAGGATGTTCTTTTCTAGAATGTTTACAGGGATCATATTCTTTGCAGGACCATATTTGCTGATGGAATTTCTTACAGTATGTATTGGCGCAATGCGAGGGTGTTTCAGCTTACATTTAATGAAGCTGGCATTTTATATGTTCCTGATACATTTGATCTGTTATCTGCTGATATATTTTGCTATTGTACTGGTGATCTGTATTACTGGTAATTTTCTTATGGGCGGGCTTTGCTTTGTTGGAGTTTTTCTGTATGGAACTGTGCTTTCAAGTCTGATCACGGGATATGAAGAAACCTATTTCAGAACCTATGCCCGAATGTTATACGGAGTGTGCAAGGTTTTAAAAAGAGATGTATCGCCACTTTTTCTGGGAAATGAACTGGTAGATAAATACAGCCAGGGTGAACTGAAAGGATTTCTGTTTCCTGTTTTGTGCGTGGTACTGGTTTTGACAGCTGCGTCCTTTTTTGCTTACATAAAAAGACCGTCTGAACGTACTGGTGAAGCTTTGATCTATCCTTTTACACAGGTGGTGATCCGTATTCTGGTGGTGATCCCCACTGGTCTTGGCACCGGACTGTTCTTTTCCCTGTTTCCGGAAAACACTTCATCCAGGGATGCCTGGGAGATTTTTGGATTGCTGGTAGGAGTAATATTGTCCTACAGTCTTCTTGAAATCGTTTATCAGATGGATTTTCGGAAAATATATGTCCATTGGGTACAATTGATCCTGTGTGGGGTTTTGGCGATTCTGATGGCAGCAGGATTTAAAACAGATGTAATCAGGTATGACAGGTATTTTCCGAAAAGCGGACAGGTAGAAATGATCAGCTGGAATGGTGTTAATATGGAGTCCAGCGATTATGCGGAAGAAAAAGCAGATGGTCGTTATGTGATTGGTACTAATAACGTGGAGGCCATGATTGATCTGGGGAATTCTGAGGATCTGCTGCAGGCAGTGAAAAAAGCAGCAGATCGTACTTATAAAAATATAAAGAATAATGTTGGTAAAGAAGACCTGGAAGAGTCAGGAAGAATGGTAACTTTCGGGTTTACCATGAAGTCCGGTACAACCATTTACCGGAATTATATTGTAGACAGTCAGATCCTTAAGGATATTTTACAGGCGGCATACCGGGAAGGCGACTATAAAAAGGACAGGTATTCCATTTTGAACATTGATTCTAAGTATCTGTTCAGTATTACCGGTATATTCGGAGATGGTGTTTATACTACCCTTTGGGAAAGGGATAAAGAAAAAAGAACAGAGTTTCTGGAGGCATTGCGGCAGGACATCCTGGAGGCAGATGCAGAAATTCTGACAGGACAGCCTTGCGGAAAACTTTATCTGAGCTTTGGACAGATTCCCCAGGAGAGAACCCCTGATAATATGGTGCCGGATGGAAGAGAATTTTTAAGCGGTGCAGGAGGCATGGTCTATATGTTCCCCCAGTTCAGCCGTAGTCTGGCGCTTCTTGAAGAAGAGGAGGATCTTTCCATATCCCTTCAGGATGTTGATGTTGAAAGTGCCGATGTGGTATTTGACCTTTCAGAAGATGCCACCGTTTTATCTGATCCGGTACAGTATACAGGAAAAGAAGAATTGACAGAATTAAAGAATATACTGATTCCACCAGAACTGGTTCCGGAATGGGAAACCTTTAATTCTCCATGGGCAGACCTTACACTAAACATTCGCGGTAAAGAGGCTGTGGAGGGATGGGCTATCCGTCCAGGAGAGAAGACTCCGGAATTTATCTTATTAGATCAGGAGCGTGCCCAGGAGGGTATCCTGGGGGAGAATGAAAGCGAGGACAGTACTGATCTGACAACGAATCTGGAAGATACAACAGATACTGAGGTAATGGATATTTATGAGTAAAAGTAAAAAGTCTGAAAAAACACAAGTACGTTTGGATCGTTTCCTTGCAGATGCAGGGGCAGGAACCCGCAGTGAAGTCAAAAAAATGATACAAAAAGGCAGGGTGCTGGTGAATGATCAGCCAGCATCCGGTCCGGAACAGAAAATCAGCCCGGATCTGGACAGAGTTTTGCTGGATGGAAAGGAGCAGACGGAAGCACCGAATTTCTTATATTACATTCTGAATAAACCGGCTGGTTATATCAGCGCTACAGAAGATTCAAAAGATAAAACCGTTATGGATCTGCTTCCGAAGATCGCAAGGAGAAATCTTTTTCCAGTAGGACGACTGGACAAGGATACAGAAGGCCTGCTTCTGATCACAGATGACGGAGCGCTGGCACATGAGTTGCTTTCTCCGGCAAAACACGTGGATAAAACCTATTATGCAAAAGTGAAAGGAGTGGTCACAAAAGAGGATCAGGAGGCTGTAAAAAATGGTGTGGACATTGGGGAAGCAAAGCTTACCATGCCGGCAAAACTGGAAATCCTGAATACAGACGGGGAATACTCAGAGATTCTTCTGACTATCCGTGAAGGGAAGTTTCATCAGGTAAAGCGGATGATGGAAGCAGTAGGCAAAACAGTGGTATACCTGAAACGTCTTTCCATGGGTGGACTGGTTCTTCCAGAAGATCTTCCCATCGGCCAGTGGCGTATGCTTACTACAGAAGAACGCAAAATCCTCAAAAGACTGTAAAAACAGCATAAAATTTTGAAAAATCCTCTTTACACCAGCGTTTTTCTTATGTTATAATACAACGGTTGTTAAAATTAAACACGCACGGTGATTCTCATGGATGGTGCCCTACGGTGTGTGGTTGGGTCCGGACGGAAGGCGACCTGTGCGGAAGAAAAAACCAAAAAAGGAGATTACAACAATGAGCGTTATTTCAATGAAACAGCTTTTGGAAGCAGGTGTTCATTTCGGACATCAGACAAGAAGATGGAACCCTAAAATGGCTCCGTACATCTACACAGAGAGAAACGGTATCTATATCATTGACTTACAGCAGTCTGTAGGCATGGTTGATGATGCATACAATGCAGTTGCTGATATCGTAGCTAATGGCGGAAACATTCTGTTCGTTGGTACAAAGAAACAGGCTCAGGATGCGATCAAGACTGAGGCTGAGCGTTGCGGACAGTTCTATGTAAACGAGAGATGGTTAGGTGGTATGCTTACCAACTTCAAGACTATCCAGAGCCGTATTGCAAGACTGAAAGAGATCGAGACAATGGAGTCTGACGGAACATTTGATGTTCTTCCAAAGAAAGAAGTTATCGCTTTAAGAAAAGAACTTGATAAATTACAGAAGAACCTTGGCGGTATCAAAGAGATGAAGAGAATCCCGGATGCAATCTTCGTAGTTGACCCGAAGAAAGAAAGAATCTGCATTCAGGAAGCACATACATTAGGAATCCCGCTGATCGGTATCTGCGATACAAACTGTGATCCGGAAGAACTTGACTATGTAATTCCAGGTAATGATGATGCTATCCGTGCTGTCAAATTAATCGTTTCCAAGATGGCAGACGCTGTTATCGAGGCTAATCAGGGACAGGCAGATGTTGACGGAGAGATCCAGGCAGAGTCTGAGGAGTTTGCAGCTGAGGAAGCAGCAACAGAGGAATAATTGTCAGGCCGGGGAACGGCAAAGACAGATGATCGAATAACAGGAGGAAAATACAATGGCTATTACAGCAGCACAGGTAAAAGAGTTAAGAGAAATGACCGGCGCCGGAATGATGGATTGTAAGAAAGCTCTTACAGCTACAGAAGGCGATATGGATAAAGCAGTAGAGTTCCTTCGCGAGAAAGGTCTTGCTACCGCTCAGAAAAAGGCAAGCCGTGTTGCAGCAGAGGGTCTTTGCAAGGCTCTTGTTGCAGAGGATGGCAAGAAAGCAGTTGTTGTTGAGGTTAATGCTGAGACAGACTTTGTTGCAAAGAATGAGAAATTCCAGGGCTACGTTGCTGATGTTGCAGCACAGGCACTGAATACAGAAGCTGCTGATATTGATGCTTTCCTGGCAGAGCCATGGACACTTGATACCACAAAATCTGTAAAAGAAGCTCTTGCAGCTCAGATCGCTGTTATTGGTGAGAACATGAACATCCGTAGATTCGCTCAGGTAAAAGAGGACAATGGTTTCGTTGCTTCCTACATTCACATGGGTGGTAAGATCGGAGTTCTTGTTGATGTTGAGACAGATGTTGTTAACGATGCCATCAAAGAAATGGCTAAAAATGTTGCAATGCAGGTTGCAGCTCTTAAACCGCTTTACACAAGCGACAGCGAAGTAAGCGCTGACTATATCGAGCATGAAAAAGAGATTCTTCTGGCTCAGATCCAGAACGACCCGAAGGAATCCCAGAAGCCTGAGAAGGTTATCCAGGGTATGATCCAGGGACGTATCAAGAAAGAGCTGAAAGAAATCTGCCTTCTTGACCAGGTATACGTAAAAGCAGAGGATGGAAAGCAGACTGTTGGCAATTATGTAGCACAGGTTGCTAAAGAGAACGGCGCTAAGATCACAATCAAGAGCTTTGTTCGTTACGAGACTGGTGAAGGTATCGAGAAGAAAGAAGAGAACTTTGCAGAGGAAGTTGCAAAACAGATGGGTAAGTAATCCATTAGCTTAAGTTTTCATTATATTATTTTAATAAGTCTAAATTTAAGTATTTAAAGGCCCTGAAAGCCTTATAAACACTACGTTTCACAGTGATTATAAGGTTTTCGGGGCTTTTTTCTATATTTTTCTAAAAAAGTCCTAAATACCGCCAAGCATCGCTGGAAATCACCAAGAATCTTCTAAAATTGAGTATTGAGTAAGGAAAAACTGAGTAAAAGCAAAGGCTTGCAATCTTCAGCGAAGTTACTCAAATTATCAGCGGTTTCATCAGATCACCATAATTTTCAAAAAACAAATTATAAACTTAAAAACCAATTTTATAAGGAGGAGATCAGTATGGCAAGTACAGCGATAGGCGCAGCTGGCGAGGATGCTCGCACAATAACTTTTATGAACAAAGAACATAAGGAGTTCTATTTGGAATATCTGCCAAAATGCAGATGGAAAGATGTATATCACAAAGCATTGGTATATTGTCTTGGAATCGACAGAGATACACGAAAACACGTTAACAGAATTTATGATTTTAAAAATGGCAGTGTGAAGCCAGAATGTCTGCAGGAAGGATGGCAGACAAGTGGTAGTGTCAGAGTTGTACGCATGGCATTTAATCTCTACTGCAACGGTACACCCAGTGTCTATGACTATGAAGATGCGGAAAAGCAGTTATCGGAGTGCAGCTGTTATACAGTAGAAGATCTGTTTTGCTGTGGGTATGCAAAATTCTTTTGGGAGGCAATAAAGATACGTTATCCGGAGTATTGCTCCTAAAAATGATTGGAGGTCAAAAATGCTGAAAATCAGATTACAGGGAACAACAAATGAACTGAAATGGTTTCGAAAAATATTGGAAAAGAATAGTAACTTTGAAATTTTAAGTATATCAGAGCCTTATGCAAATAAGGGAACAAACAAATATTTTCGTGTGTATGTAGACGTCGAAAGAATCAGACATTAGGAGGAAAAGTTATGTGCAGAGTAATCGCAATCGCAAATCAGAAAGGTGGAGTGGCAAAGACCACTACCACTATCAATCTTGGAGTAGGACTGGCCAAGGAAGGAAAGAAAGTTGTACTGGTTGACGCAGATCCACAGGGGCATTTGACAATGGGGCTTGGATTTCCAAAGAATTTGAGAGTGACACTGAAAACAATGATGGAAAATATTATCATGGGATTAGAGTTTGATCCCAAGGAGGCCGTTTTACATCATGCGGAAGGAATAGATGTGATTCCATCTAACAAACTACTTTCGGGAATGGATATGTCATTGTTCACAGTAGAGGACAGAGAAAAAGTTTTAAAGGAGTATTTGGAACTTCTGGAACAGGAGTATGACTATATTTTAATTGACTGTTTATGTGGTTAACCACATAAACAATCTAATGCGGAGTAAATTATTATGCTGATTAACTTTTGAAATACCCCATATTTAT
>NZ_JAAITU010000032.1 GCF_013304385.1 Blautia glucerasea | reverse complement strand
ATAAATATGGGGTATTTCAAAAGTTAATCAGCATAATAATTTACTCCGCATTAGATTGTATGCCGAGCTTAGGCATGATAACCATCAATGCTCTGGCGGCGGCTGACAGCGTGATTATCCCGACACAGCCCCACTATCTCTCGGCTAAAGGTCTGGAGCTTTTGCTTCGCTCCGTATCAATGGTCAAGCGGCAAATCAACCCAAAGCTGCGGATAGACGGTATCTTAATGACTATGGTAATGCCCCGTACCAACATTTCTAAGGAAATTACGGCAACGGTCAAAAGTGCATACGGTAAGAAAATCAAGGTATTTGATACCGAGATACCTCATTCTATCCGTGCGGTGGAAGCTACCGCAGAAGGCAAAAGTATTTTTGCTTACGACAAAAGCGGCAAGGTTGCCGCAGCCTATGAGCAGTTAGGAAAGGAGGTGGCAGAGATTGGCGAGAAGCAGAGAAACCAAAATCGAGCTGACCGCATACGATGACCTTTTTCAGACGGACGAAAGCCGTGAGGAAGCAAAGCTAAGCAAGATACGGGATATTCCCATATCGGAGATTGACGAGTTTCCAGACCACCCGTTCAAGGTTTTGATGGACGAAGATATGGAACAACTTGTTGAGAGTATCAAGCGAAACGGTGTAATGACCCCTGCGACAGTTCGCTTAAAAGAGGACGGACGGTATGAGCTTATCAGTGGTCACAGGCGAAAAAAGGCTTGTGAACTTGCAGGACTTGAAACGCTGAAATGCGAGGTCAAAGAGCTTACCCGTGATGAAGCCATTATTGTTATGGTGGAAAGTAATCTCCAACGCTCTGTTATTTTGCCGAGTGAGAAAGCGTTTGCGTATAAAATGCGGTTGGAAGCTATGAAACGACAGGCAGGCAGACCCCCAAAAGAAAATGCGTCGCCATTGGCGACTAATTTATCAAAAGGGCGTTCTGATGAGGAATTAGGAGAACTTGTTGGAGAAAGCAAAGACCAGATACGCCGCTATATCCGTCTAACGGAGCTTGTTCCCGAAATCCTGCAAATGGTAGATGAAAGGCAGATTGCTTTTCGTCCTGCGGTTGAGGTTTCTTATCTGACCGAGGAACAGCAATACACCCTGCTTGAAGCAATGGAGTACAACGATGCTACCCCGTCATTGGCACAGGCTATCAAAATGAAGAAGTATAACCAAGATGGCAAGCTCACTTCCGAGGTTATCCAGTCCATTATGGAGGAAGAAAAGCCCAATCAGAAGGAAAAACCTGCTTTCCGTGACGAGAGGATAACCAAGCTCATTCCAAAGACTGTTCCCAGAGGGCAGGAAACGGATTTTGTTGTCAAGGCGTTGGAGTTTTATAACCGACACTTGCAGCGGAACAAGGCTCACGAGAGATAGCCACACACCGAGGGCGAGGTCTGCCCATTTGAGTGGATAGCCATCATTTTGGATTCCCCCTCTCCACACCTCACCCCCTAACTACTGCCAGTAACTATCCGAGAAAAGAAATACTTTAAGCTGTCCATAACGGGCAGCTTTTTTCGGTCAGTAAGGCAAAATATTCAATCCAAATTACAGGAGGTAACTATGAAAATCCCTAAATTGTTCAAAAAGGCTGCGGCTTTTGTAATGGCTGCGGTCACGGCATTATCCATAATGCCTGCGACGGCGTTTGCTGCGGGTGACATCGGGACGATTTCCTTTTCCCACACCTATGACAGCAACGGTAATGCGATGAGGTACAATTCCAGTGCGAATATCGGCGGCTATACCGCAGGCGGAACGGGAAATTATAAGTACCGTATGTTTGTGGACGGTGAGAATGCGTTTTGTATTCAGCCGGGAGTACCGCTGAAAACAGGAAACACCTTGAAAAAGGCTTCCTCTGATACTTGGAACGCCCTTTCAGCCAACCAGAAAAAGGCGGTTGGGCTTGCCCTGCTCTATGGGTATCAGGGCAACCGAAATAATCTGTCAGGAAGTGATGATGAAAAATGGCTTGCCACGCAGACCCTCGTATGGGAGTTTGTCACAGGTTGCCGTGAAGCCACAGGTTCATATAACCAGACAAGCACCACCGTTTACAGCCTACACTTCGGTTCAAATTATGCCAACAGCGGAGCAAGGGCAGTGTATGACCAGATTGTTGCGATGCTGCGTGAGCATAACACCATTCCGAGCTTTATGTCGGGTGGTAAGAATGACATCACAAAGGAGCTTGCCTACAAGGACGGAAAGTACAGCATCACATTGAATGACAGCAACGGCGTGCTTTCTGATTACAGCTTTTTAAGCTCTGACAGTAATGTGAGTGTATCGAAGTCTGGAAATAAGCTGACAATCAGCTCCACTGTAGCTATCAGCGGTTCTGTCCGCATTACGGCAAAGAGGAACAATGTGCCGACTGTCAGCAGCAGTGCAAAGCTCATTGCCTATGGCGACCCGAACTTGCAGGATTTGGTAACAGGTGTGGAGAATGCTGATACCGTGTCTGCATATATCAATATCGAAACGCCGACAGGCACGATTGCCCTCAAAAAGACTTCTGAGGACGGAGTTGTGGAGGGCATCTCTTTTACAATCAAAGGTGATAACTTCAATAAAACAGTTAAGACAGGAAAGGACGGCTCTGTCTCCGTGGAGGGATTATTCCCTGGCACTTATACGGTCACAGAACAGTCTATTGACCGTTATGAGCCGCAGAAAACCCAGACCGTCACACTTATCGGAGGAAAAACCTCTACTGTGACCTTCAGCAATACTTTGAAGCGTGGCAGTCTGGAAATCGTCAAGACTTCCGAGGACAATCTGGTGGAGGGAATGAAATTCCACCTTTATGGCACATCTTTAAGCGGCTTGCCTGTTGACGAGTATGCCGTGACTGATAAAAACGGACTGGCTAAGTTTGAAAATGTCCTTATCAGTGGCGATACCCCGTATGTGGTTGAGGAAGTGGATACCGCAGTCCGCTATGTCGTTCCTGCTTCCCAGACAGCTCCGATTGAATGGAACAAGGTCACAAAACGCAGCTTCGACAATGTGTTGAAGAAATTCCAAGTGACTGTGACAAAGACCGATGCAGAAACAGGTTCTCCGCAGGGCAATGCTTCCCTTGCAGGTGCGGTTTACGGCATCTATAAAGGTGAGGAACTGATTGACACCTACACGACTGATGAAAACGGTCAGTTTACGACCAAGTATTATATCTGTGATAATGATTGGACTGTCCGTGAAATCAGCCCGTCCGAGGGGTATCTTCTGGATACCGCAATCCACAAGGTAGGTGCAGAACCAGAGCTATACACGGTAGAGCTGAACAGTACCGCAAACGATGTGAATGAACAGGTCATCAAAGGCAATATCGCACTCATCAAGCATACGGATAACGGGGAAACCCAGATTGAAACACCCGAAGAAGGTGCGGTATTTGAAGTGTTCCTCAAATCCGCAGGCAGCTATGAAAATGCAAAGGAAACCGAGCGTGATGTGCTGACATGTGACGAGAACGGTTTTGCCCAGACAAAGGATATGCCGTATGGCATTTATACCGTCCGCCAGACCTCTGGTTGGGAGGGGCCTGAACTGATGAAAGACTTTGATGTGTTTATCAGCAAGGACGGTCAGACCTACCGCTACCTTATCAACAACGCTAACTTTGAGAGCTATATCAAAATCGTAAAGAAAGATGCAGAAACAGGCAATACAATCCCGTATGCAGGTGCAGGCTTCCAGATTTACGACCCGAATGGAAATCTTGTGACTATGACTTTCACTTATCCCGAAGTGACGACCATTGACACCTTCTATACTACGGCAGACGGCGACCTTATCACACCGCAGACATTGGAATACGGCAAAGGCTATTCCCTTGTGGAAGTACAAGCCCCGTATGGGTATGTCTTAAATTCCGAGCCTGTTTATTTTGATGTGGTGCAGGAAAATTCCGAGGAAGAAAGCGGCATTACCGTTATTGAGGTAGTACGTTCCAATATGGCACAGAAAGGCACAATTACCGTAGAAAAGTCTGGCGAGGTATTCAGCTCCGTTGCAGGCGATAAGGGATTGTATCAGCCGATTTTCTCTGTCAGCGGTCTTGAGGGTGCAGTCTATGAAATTACCGCAGCCGAGGATATTGTCACTCTGGACGGGACGGTCAGAGCAAACAAGGGCGAGGTTGTAGATACCGTTACGACAGGAAAAGACGGTACAGTAAAATCCAAAGAACTGTATCTCGGAAAATATGAGGTTAAGGAAATCACAGCTCCGTATGGAATGGTGCTGAATGAGGAAGTCCGTTCTGTTGAGCTTGTGTATGCAGGACAGAATGTTGATGTAACGGAAACGGCTACTTCTTTCTATAATGAAAGACAGCGTGTTGAAATCGACCTCATCAAGAGCCTTGCCATTGATGAAGCCTACGGCATTGGCAAGAATGGAGAAATCTTTGATGTGACCTTTGGCTTGTATGCGGCGGAGGAACTCACAGCCGCAGATGGAAAGACCATTCCTGCGGACGGTCTGATTGAGGTCATTTCCCTTGATGAAAGCGGTCACGGGAAAGCTATCAGCGACCTGCCGATGGGCAGCTATTATGTGCAGGAAATCTCGACCAACTCCGCATATATTGTCAGCGATGCAAAATACCCTGTTACTTTTGAATACGCAGGACAGGATGCCGAAACTGTCCGCATCACAGCCAATGAGGGCGAAGCTATCACAAATGACATTATTTACGGCTCTGTAAGCGGTAAGAAATCTGATGAGGACGGAAAGGCTCTGGGAGGTGCAGTTATCGGTATCTTTACGACAGGAACTACCGAGTTTACAAAGGAAAATGCGATTGCAGCTACCACATCAAAAGATGATGGTAGTTTTTCTTTTGCCAAAGTGCCGTATGGAACTTGGATAATCCGTGAAATCGAAAGCCCGAAGGGATATGTACTCTCCGAGGAAGAAATCGCCGTGACAATCGGCAAGGTGGACGAAGTTGTGGAAATCGAACTTGTCAACTACTTCATTAAGGGCAATATCGCTTTGACAAAGGTTGATGAGGATTATCCCGACAACAAGCTGTCTGGTGCGGTATTTGAGGTTTACTCCGATACTAATGGCGATGGGAAACTGGATAAAGACGATACGCTGCTTGGCGAAATGAAAGAACTTGACGGCGGCGTTTACCAGATGAGTGAACTCCGCTACGGCAAATATCTGGTAAAGGAAACCAAAGCTCCGACAGGCTTTGTGCTTGATGAAAATGTGTATTCCGTATCCGTTGAGGAGAACGGCAAGACCTACACCGTGGAAAATAAGGCGGGTGTAGGATTTATCAATGCAGCACAGAAAGGCTCTCTTAAAATCGTAAAGACTTCCTCTGACGGTAAGGTGGAGGGCTTCTCTTTCCGTGTGACAGGCGTGGACTATGACCAGACCTTTAAGACAGATAAGAACGGAGAAATCGTGATTGAGGGCTTGCGGATTGGCGACTATACCGTATCCGAAGTAAGCGACAAGGCTTCCGCAGGATATATCCTGCCTGCCGATAAACAGGCAACGGTCAAGGTGGACGCTACGGCTATCGTGCAGATGCACAATGAGTTCAGGGATACCCCGAAAACAGGCGATGACTTCAATCTGGGCTTATGGGTAAGCCTTGCAGCTCTGTCTGTTGTCGGTGCGGGCGTTCTCGGATTTGTCGGCTATAAGAACAGAAAGAAGAAAAAGGAGGACTAATTGATGGACGCTAAAACTATTATCGCAATCGTGCTTGTCGTGTTCATTGTGGGTGCGGCGGTATGGCTGAATATCCGTAACAGAAAGAATAAGTAAGTGGTTTGGGCGGCTGAAAGATGCCGCCCTTTCCTTTATGGAGGTAACAATGAGAAACCTTAAAACCATTGAAAAGAAAGTCAGGGCTGTTCTGGAAAAGAATGAGGATGCCAGAAATGACGATATGGTGCTGTATCTTGCACTTTGTAATGCCTGTCTGAAGGATGCAGGGGCAATGCCGCTTGCGGAGATAATGACGCAGCACAAATATCTCGGTCTGCCGAGCTTTGAGAGCGTCAGCAGGACACGCCGCAAGCTGCAGGCACGGTATCCAGAGCTTGCAGGGAGCCGCCCTGTTCAGAAAATGAGAGCCACGGGCGAGAAAGCTTATCGGCGTTATGCCAAAGAATAGAGAGGTGCTTATGGACGAAGAAAAACGCTCTAATCAGAACTATGAAATCATCGAGAGCTGTACTATCGGGAGTACAGAGCTTGTCATCGGTCACAATCCCAACGCACCCAACCCTTATGTGTGTTGGTACTGCAAGGGCGGCTCAAATTATTTCTGGGGTTATTACACGAATGAGCTTGATGATGCACGGCAAAAGCTGAATGAACGATACCAGTCAGAGTGCCGTATGCCCTATAATCAGCCTGCCCAGAAGCAGAAAAACGGTGATGACCGTGAGCGATAAAATAAAATATGACTGCACGACCTGTCCTTATCCCCGATATAAGGATGGGTCAGTTATTTTCTGCGATGTCTGTATCCGCAAGATTTTAGACGAGCAGAAGGAGAAAAAGGAAAGAAAGGAGCAGCCGAATGAGTAATGAAATAAAGACAAGACCTTTAACCCCGACAGAACAGAAATACACCTATGCCCAGAGCATGCAGCTTGAGGGGCAGACAGGCACTATCGGGCATCTGCGTGGTGACTTTGCCACAACGGGCTATGGCTTTTACACCACTTGGTTTGATACCAGACCCCAATGGAAATCTGACGAATTTAAGGCAGAGCTTGATACGGTCATCAATGCTTTACGGGAGGATAAAGGGCTTTTGCATAACCGCTATGATATGAGTGCGTTTGCAAGGCATTTTCCCGAAAGTGCTATCAAGGGTAACTATTGTATGGAGTACGGTTTCCGTGTGGATACGGAGAAACACGCTTTTCTGCTTCGGTGCAATCCCACCAAAGGCGACTATAATTTTTATTGCTATTGCTATGTGAAGGAATGGCTTGATAAGCATATCCAGAAAGCAGAACAAGGTATCCGATTTATTGACCCTCAATATAAAGAACTGTTCCGTATCCCCGACGGCGGAAAGGTCATTGTCACGACTTCTTGGGGAGAAAAACGGGAGTATCCCTGCCGCTTCATTGATGAATACCATACCGAAGTCGGCAGCAATCTGTACCACATCTGCGAGTTTGCCGAGCGTATGCAGAAAAACGGGGCGACCTATGAGCCGAAACCCGCGGAGCAAACGCCGCAGAAAGAACCGAAGCACAAGGATTTAGAACGATAAGGAGGATTTAGAATATGGCTGTTAATCAGAAAGCCGTCAAGGTCTTGAATAAGGTCTTGGAAGCAGGCTTTACCGATGAAAAAGCGATTGCCGCTATGACTATGGACGATATTCTTTCTATGCAGGGCATCACGGTTGGGGATATTACTCTCATCAATGACCTGCAAAAGAGCATTAAATCGAACAAGGTCATTTCTTTTCTTGGCGGTGGTGCGGAGTGAGCAAACAGGAATATTTGAAACAAAAACGATAAGGAGGTGTAGGTTGAATGGCTGCGAAGTATCAGCTAATCACAGAGCTGTATCGGCGTACAGGCGTTGCGGTTGCAAAAAATCCGCAGGCGTGGCAGGGCTTTCTGTCCTCTGCCTGCCGCAACTATAAATGCCGTTATGACGAACAGCTTTTAATATACGCCCAACGCCCCGATGCTGTCGCCGTTGCGAAGCTCGAAACTTGGAACAGGCAGTTCAAGCGTTGGGTCAATAAGGACAGCAAGGGTATTGCCGTATTTGACCCGAAAGGTCGCAGGAATACGCTGAAATACTATTTTGATGTGTCCGACACCCACGAGGGCTATTATGGCAGCCGCCCTGTTCCGATATGGCAGATGGATGAGCGATACGAGCAGGCTGTTATGGAAAGGCTCTCGGACAGGTTTGGAGATGTGGAAAGCACTGACCTTGCTTCTGCCTTAATGGAAACGGCAAAGAACGCCGTGGAGGACAATCTGCAAGACTATTTTTCTCAGTTAAAGGACTGCACGAAAGACAGCTTTTTGGAAGAACTGGACGACTTTAATATAGAAGTCATTTACAGGCGGCTGGCAGCAAACAGCGTTGCTTTTATGCTGATCAGCCGCTGCGGTCTGGATACGAATGAGTTTTTTGACCGAGAGGATTTTGCGGATATTGTAAATTTCAATACCCCTGCAATGATAAACGCCATCGGCGTTGCCACGAGCGATATTGCGGAAATGGCGTTACGGGAAATCTCACAGTCTATCCGAAATGTGCAAATGGCGGAAAAAGACCAGAATCGCACCTTTGCACAAAGAACGCAGGCTCAGTATGATAAAGGCAGACAACAACCCGAAAGGAGCGAATACAATGAGCGAAATCACTTACAGCAGACAGGGGGATTATCTTATTCCCGACCTAACATTACCGACAGAGCCAGAGCTTCCGCTTGGCAGGTACGCTTTGATGCACAGGGATTATCTGGAGAAGCACAAACGAGTGACCTATCTCAACCTGCTGACATCGGGCAGGCTGAACGGGCATCTGCACGAGGTAGAGCAGACAGCACTCCAGAGGTTGGAGCTTCTGACGAAGCAGCTCTCAGCCGAGCAGGGCGTGACAGAGGAACTGAAAGAGAAAGCTCCGATGCAGTGGGTCGGACTGATGAACAACATCCGCAGCCAAGCGGAGGAAGTGATACTGACCGAACTGATTTACAAGTAAGCGTTGCCAAAGAGGATGAGGTCAGGGTCAATCTTCCAACCGTAGATGAACAAATCGAAATGATAGCAAAAGCAGAGGACGAAAAAGCCTCTGCTTTTGCTATTTCCAAAGAAGATATTGACTCCGTACTTCAGAAAGGCAGTGGCGTTGCGGACGGAAAATACCGCATCTACCGCCAATTTCAAAAGGGCGAGGACAGACAGAAAAATATTGAGTTCCTTAAAAATGAGTATGGAACGGGCGGCGGTACGCACATCTTCCCCGATGGTTTCAGCGGTCATTCTTGGCATGACAGCAAAGGTCTTGCCATTGACCGAAACGGCACTTATACCAATCACGACCTTGTGTTGAAATGGTCACAGGTTGAAAAGCGTCTGCGTGAGCTGATTAAGGATAACCGCTATCTCAATCCGAAAGAAAAAGAGCATTATGCCGATTATCTGGAGAGCGTGTCAGCCCCTCAATATGAGATTGACACCCAGAGGAAAATAGCAAGGCAGCGTTTTATCGACGCCCACCGTGACCTGCCGCCTGCCGACAAACGGGATACCCTTGCTTTGCGGCTATCTGACTTTATCCGTGACTTGGACAGGTACGAAAAAGACCTGTTATCTGTTGTGGAACGAAGCGACCTTGCAGATGTTACCGCCGAGCAAATGGAACAGCACTTATCCGACCCCTCAACCGTTCAACAGCTCATAGACTTTCTTGCACAGGTACAATGGAAAACGACCTCAGTTTTCAGCCGCAGTAATGGGTGGAAGTTTACCGAGGAATTAAGGGAGCTGCACCCACTCCGCTACCTCTACAATGAGGGCGATGTGGTGTATATCGGTGCGGATAAATATGAGATTGCAACACTTACCGAGGAAAAGGTTTATCTGCAAAATGCCGAGTTTCCTATCTTGGGACAGGAATACAGCCGAGCCGACTTTGAAGAAAAGCTAACGGAAAATCCTGCAAATGACCATCTGAAAGTGGTCGTAACCGAGAAACAGAGGACAGAAACACCGTCCGAGAAAAAGCAGGACGGAATACAGTTTTCTATCGGTTTTTCCGAACACCCTGCCTTTTATGACAGACAGCTTAATGACCGCTATACAGATTTGAGCTTTGCTCTGGGTAATAAGCTGCTTGGTATTTTGGACGAGAAACAGCACCGTGAGCGTGAGGGCGATAAAAATATCGGGTGGTATCACAAGACCGATTTTGTTATCAAGGCTGTTATCGGCGGCGAGGAATTTAACTATGAAGGGCGGTTTGATATTGGCGATGGTGAGGGCGATTTAATTGCCCACATTAAGAATTTTTACGATTATGCCTTATCGCCAAAGGGCGAACAGCTATATGGAGATGACCGAGAAAGCCTGCTCCGTGGCAGAGATGAGTTTATCCCATTCTTGGAACAGCACACCGAGCTGATCCAAGAGGAGGAAAAGCTCCTTGATGAGATTATGGCTACCGAAAGTGATTGGTACAGGACAGCCGAGGAAGCCGAAGAAAAACCACAGGCGAATGCCGATAAAGTGAATGGCTCAGAAGCTCCTGTCATTGAAATGGAGCAATCCACAGATGACCTCATAGGCAGGGAAATCATCATAGATAACCGTAAATATCTCATTGAGAGCATTGGGAAAATCAGCGGTGATGTGTCCCTGCGTGACATCACATTCCAGAACAATGTGGGCTTTCCGATAAACCGAGTGGAGAAAATCGGCTATATCCAAAAGCTATTGGAACAGGAAAAAACCGTACCACCCGAAGAAAAAACGGAAACTCTTGCCACAGACCGTCATAATTTCCGTATTAACGATGACGCCATCGGTGTCGGCGGAGCAAAAGAAAAGTTCCGAAACAATATGGCGGCAATCAACCTGCTGCACGAGCTTGAAATCGAAAACCGCCTTGCCACACCCGAAGAACAGGAAGTCCTATCTCGATATGTCGGTTGGGGCGGTCTTTCTAAGGCATTTGATGAACACAATGCGGCGTGGGCGGAGGAATTTAAGGAGCTATATGCCAGCCTATCCCCAGAGGAATACCGTGCCGCTATGGAGTCAACGCTGACCGCTTTTTATACGCCGCCTGTTGTTATCAAGGCGATGTATGACGCACTTGACCGCCTGGGCTTTTCACAGGGCAATATCTTGGAGCCGTCCTGCGGTACAGGCAATTTCTTTGGTCTGCTTCCCGAAAGTATGCAAAACAGCAAGCTCCACGGCGTGGAAATCGACTCTCTCACAGGCAGGATTGCAAAGCAGCTCTACCAAAAAGCGAACATTGCCATTGAGGGCTTTGAGAAAACAAATCTCCCAGACGACCATTTTGATGTAGTCCTCGGTAATGTGCCTTTTGGGGAGATAAGGGTCAATGACAGCCGATACAACGCCCAGAAATTTCTCATACACGACTACTTTTTCGCAAAGGCTCTGGATAAAGTCTGTGCCGGCGGCGTTGTGATGTTCATTACCTCAAAGGGTACGATGGATAAAGCAAGTCCAGAGGTACGCAAGTATATTGCCCAGAGAGCCGAGCTTTTAGGTGCTATCCGTCTGCCAGACAACACCTTTAAGGCAAACGCAGGCACGGAGGTCACGAGCGATATTCTTATCCTGCAAAAGCGTGACCGAGTGATGGATATAGAGCCAGACTGGGTACACCTTGATACGGACGAAAACGGTGTTACGATGAACAGATATTTTGTCGAACACCCCGAAATGGTGTTGGGCGAGATAAAGATGGAAAACACACGCTTTGGTACTTTCGAGCCTGTCTGTAAAGCCCGTAAGGATATACCACTTTCCGAGCTTCTGTCTAATGCAGTTCAGAGGATAAACGGCGAAATCCCAGAGCTTGATAATAGGGTTGATGAAATCTCCGATGAGCAGGAGCTTTCCGTTCCTGCTGACCCGAATGTGCGTAACTTCTCTTTTACTCTGGTGGACGGCAGGGTTTACTTCCGAGAGAATGACCGTATGCAACCTGCTTCTGTGTCGATGACCGCAGAAAACCGTATTAAGGGACTTATCCAAATTCGTGACTGTGTGCGTAAGCTCATAGAGTATCAGACCGATGATTACCCAGAGGAAATGATACGCACCGAGCAGGAAAACCTCAACCGTCTGTATGATGTTTATACCGCAAAATACGGTCTAATCAACAGCCGAGGAAACTATCTTGCTTTTGCTTCAGATGAGAGCTACTTCCTTCTATGTTCTCTGGAGGTGCTTGATGATGAGGGCAACTTCAAACGGAAGGCAGATATGTTCACAAAGCGGACTATCAAACCCCACCGAGAAGTAACTTCGGTTGAAACTGCAAGCGAAGCCCTTGCCCTCTCTATCGGAGAGAAAGCCCGTGTTGATTTGCCTTATATGGAGCAGCTCACAGGCAAAACGCAGGCTGAGCTTGTACAGAATTTACAAGGTATTATCTTCAAAGTACCGAACTGTGAGCCTGTTTCCTATGTAGCCGCAGACGAGTATCTGTCAGGAAATGTCCGAAACAAGCTGACGGTTGCGGAGCTTGCTGCGAAGAATGACCCAGAGCTTGCAGTTAATGTGGAAGCCTTGGAAAAGGTCATTCCCAAAGACCTCTCGGCGGCGGAAATCTCTGTCCGTCTGGGTGCAACTTGGATACCGCAGGAAGATATACAGTGGTTTGTGATGGAGCTTTTAACTCCGTCAAGTTATGCTGCAGGCAGATTAAAGGTACGATACACCCCGATAAACGGAGACTGGTTCATAGAGAATAAAAGCTCCGATATGGGGAATGTAAAGGCGGACAGCACCTATGGTACGAAAAGAGCTTCCGCCTATCGCATTATTGAGGACACCTTAAATCTGCGTGACACCCGTATCTTTGATTATGTGTATGACGAACACGGCAATAAAAAAGCGGTGTTCAATGCAAAGGAAACTACGGCGGCACAGGCGAAGCAGGAAGTCATCAAGCAGGCATTTCAGGATTGGATATGGAAAGACCCAGAACGGCGAAACCGTCTTGTCCGTTATTACAACGACACTTTTAACTCTGTGCGACCCCGTGAATATGACGGAAGCCATATCACTTTCGGAGGTATCAGTCCAGAAATCACACTAAGAGCACATCAAGTCAACGCCATCGCCCATATCCTTTATGGCGGCAATACGCTCCTTGCCCATAAGGTGGGAGCAGGCAAAACCTTTGAAATGGTAGCCGCCGCACAGGAAAGCAAACGGCTCGGTTTATGTCAGAAATCTATGTTTGTTGTGCCGAATCATCTTGTCGGTCAGTGGGCTTCTGAGTATCTGCGGCTCTATCCGAGTGCAAATATCCTTGTTACAACAAAGCAGGATTTTGAAACAGGAAACCGCAAGAAGTTCTGCGGTAGGATTGCCACAGGCGACTATGATGCAGTCATTATTGGGCATTCTCAGTTTGAAAAAATTCCGATGAGCATAGAACGACAGCGGGAACAGTTGGAGAAGCAGCTTGATGATATTGAGCGTGGCATTGATGATGTGCAGGCTTCCAAAGGCGAGCAGTTCACGGTCAAACAGCTAATGAAAACCCGAAAGGCAATCAAGACGAAGCTCGAAAAGCTTAACGACACCAAGCGTAAGGATACGGTTATCGACTTTGAACAGCTCGGCGTTGACAGGCTTTTCATTGATGAGAGCCATTTTTATAAGAATTTGTACCTCTACACCAAGATGCGAAATGTAGGCGGTATCGCCCAGACCGAAGCCCAGAAATCAAGCGACCTCTTTATGAAATGCCGCTATCTGGACGAAATCACGGGCAACCGTGGCACGGTTTTCGCAACGGGTACGCCTGTCAGCAATTCAATGGTTGAGCTGTACTCCGTTCAGAGGTACTTGCAGTATGACACCCTTGCACAGAATGGTTTGCAGCATTTTGACAGTTGGGCTTCTACCTTTGGAGAAACGGTTACAGCTCTGGAATTAGCACCCGAAGGCACGAATTACCGAGCCAAGACGAGGTTTGCCAAGTTCTATAACCTGCCAGAGCTGATGCAGATGTTCCGTGAGGTGGCGGATATACAGACCGCCGATATGCTAAAGCTCCCCGTGCCAAAGGTCAATTACCACAATATTAAGACCAAGCCGAGCGAGATACAGACTGAGATGGTAGCTTCCCTTGCGAAGCGGGCTGAGAAAGTCAGGGCAAGGCTTGTCGAGCCGAACATCGACAATATGCTCAAGATAACCAATGACGGGCGGAAACTGGCTCTTGACCAGAGAATGATTGACCCGATGCTGCCAGACGACCCAGAAAGTAAAGTCAATGCCTGCGTGGATAATGTGTACCGTATCTGGGAGGAACACGCCGATACCAAAGCGACACAGCTTGTGTTCTGCGACCTGTCCACCCCGAAAAATGACGGTACTTTCAATGTTTATGACGATATGAGGGAGAAGCTGATAGCCCTTGGTATCCCTGCGGAGCAGATACGCTTTATCCACGAAGCGACCACCGATGCACAGAAAAAAGAGTTGTTCGGTAAGGTCAGAAGCGGAGAAGTCCGTGTGCTGTTCGGCTCTACTCCGAAGATGGGAGCAGGTACGAATGTGCAGGACAGGCTCATAGCAATCCATAACCTTGATTGTCCGTGGCGTCCTTCCGACCTTGAACAAAGGCAGGGACGTATTGAACGGCAGGGCAATATGTTCCCAGAGGTGGAGGTTTACCGTTATGTGACCGAGCAGACTTTTGATGCCTATCTCTATCAGTTGGTGGAGAGTAAGCAGAAATTTATCAGCCAGATAATGACGAGCAAAAGCCCTATCCGTTCTGCCGAAGATGTGGACGAGGTTGCCCTGTCCTTTGCGGAGGTTAAAATGCTTGCCACAGGCGATGCCCGTTTTAAGGAAAAGATGGATTTGGATATACAGGTTTCCAAGCTCCGAGTGTTAAAGCAGAGTTACCTTTCCGAGCATTACGACCTTGAGGACAGAGTGCTGAAATACTATCCCCAGACCATTAAGGAGTATGAGGAACGCATTGCAGGCTATGAAAATGATGTAGCTCTTGCCGAACAGCACAAGCCGCAGGGCGAGGATAAGTTCTGCCCGATGACCCTAAAAGGCGTGACCTACACCGAAAAGGCAGACGCAGGCGAAATGCTTCTTGCAATCTGCAAGGATTATCCGATGTCCGCACCTACCGAAATCGGCAGCTATCGAGGTATCCGAATGGAGATTTATTATGATACCGTCAACGCACATTACTGTATGAACCTTTGTGGAAGGGCAAAGCATAAGGTGGATTTAGGCTCCGATGCTCTCGGAAATCTGACCCGAATTGAAAACGAGCTGTCAAAGCTCCCTGCCAGACTGGAAGCTGCCAAGACCAAAAAGGCGGAAACTATCGTACAGCTTGAAACCGCAAAGGAGGAAATCAAGAAGCCTTTTGCCTTTGAAGATGAGCTGAAAGAAAAAACAGAACGGCTGAACGCTCTTAACATTGAGCTGAATCTAAATGAAAAAGATACTTCCGTTATGGATACCGAGCCAGAGCAGACAGAAGAACAGCCCGAAAGAAAATGTGCAAGTCGGGAGAGATAATGCGGTTTGCATATTTGTATTGCTGATTTCTGGGAAGTATAATAGGTGTAGATTAGTAAATGTCGGAGGTGAAAGGTGTGCTTGATAATTTCAGATTTGAAACCTTTGTTGATGTGCATAGCAACATTTTTGCTGAATATCTAAGCTCCGTTATCGCAAAGTTGCCCAAAGAAAATCCAGAATACCGTTCCATAGAGGAGAGGATAGAGGAACTCTACAAGGAGTATCCAAAAGTGATGGCAGTTTTGGATACGGAAAAGCCGAGTGATTTATCCGAGCAGGAGTGTAAGGCTTTGATAGAAGTTTTGGAGCTTCGGAACAGGCTCAGCGATATGCAGCAGGAAGCAATCTATTTCAGAGGATGCTATGACAGCGTTGGGTATCTCAAAAAGGCAGGAATTTTATAACCGAGAACGGCGGCATTGGCGTGGAGCTGATGCCGCTTTTACATAGCCGCAGAGGTGGAAAAATTCATAAAAATGTGGTATGATTTTTAAATCAGTAAGGAGGTGACAGTTTGTGAGTGTTATCTTTGGAATAAAAGAAAATAACCGTATAATTATTGCAGGCGATAAGCGAGGGTCAAGTATTGACGGGAAAACTTTGTCAGATGATTTAGACAAAGTCCTTATGATAAATGACCATTTAGCTTTTTCAAGTGCAGGTAACGCAGCTATTGAAAAGGCTATTTCAATAGATTTGAACAAGGCGACAAATAAAGATTGCCTAACTACCGATGATTTACTTGATATTATAAAAGCATTTTATAAGCGAGTAGCCGATACAAATTGTGATGCTATATTAGCCTTGCCGTTCTATTTTCTCATAGCAGGTAAAGGGCGTGACGGTAATGCAAGCCTAATATCGGGAGGTAATATCAAGGGTCGTTTAGATGCAAAAGATGTTCCAATGGCTCTTTTTCCACCTGCCGATGCAAAAATGCAGGAGTGCTGCGATTGCTTTGCAAAAAATTATAAGTTGCATAATTCAGAGTTTGTAGAAAAAACAATTAAGGAAATTGCGAATATTAGTAATTTGGTAAGCCCTACGGGTAACAAATGGATTTATAATATCGCAACAGAAAAAGGGATGCTTTTTTCATTCTAAAAGAACTATATTTTACATAGCCGAGAGGTTTTCATTTAACGAAAGCCCCTCGGCTTTTTCTATTTTTGGAGGTGATTTTATCCATTGAGAACTAACCGACCCTATGTGCAGATTGACCCAGATGTGCTTGAACGGGTACGGCAGATTGATTTGTTATCCTATCTGCGTGAGTTTGAGCCGAGCAATCTCGTTAAGGTCAAAGGCACAAGCAATGTGTACTGTACAGCAGAACACGACAGCTTAAAGATTTCCAACGGCAAATGGTATTGGTGGTCGAGAGGTTTCGGCGGCTATTCTGCCCTCGACTATCTCATCAAGGTCAAGGAATATGACTTCGTAGAAGCCGTGGAAATTCTCACGGGACAGACGATGGCGGACTGGAAGCCACCCCCTGCTCCCAAGAAAGATAAACCGAAAGTCCTGCTCCTGCCGCCAAAAAATAAGGATTGTAACCGAGTGATACAGTATCTTTTCGGGCGTGGTATTGACTATCAGCTCATACAGGAGTGTATCTCAGACGGCACGCTTTATGAGAGTGCCGATTATCACAATGCTGTTTTTATCGGCAAAGATGAAAGCGGAACACCGAAATATGCTGCCCTGCGAGGCACTCTCGGCAGCACTTTCAAGCAGGACGCATCGGGCAGCGACAAGCAGTATTCGTTCCGACTTCTGGCAAAGAAGCCTGCGGATACCGTGCATTTATTTGAAGCCGCCATTGATTTACTGTCCTACGCCACCTATCTAAAGTGTGAGGGAAAGGACTATAAATCGGAAAATCTGCTTTCTTTATCGGGCGTGTATCAGCCAAAGAAAGAGATGAAGGACAGCAAAATCCCCATAGCTCTCACAACTTTTTTGAGTGCCAATCCACAAATTAAGACCATAGTTCTGCATCTGGATAATGATAAGGTAGGCAGGCTTTGTACCGCTACTTTGAAGGAACTGTTGCAGAAAGACTACAAAATCGTTGATGATCCTCCGCCTGTCGGCAAGGACTTCAACGATTTTTTGTTGTCCTATCTGAAAATTGCAAGACCAAAGCTTAAGCGTGAAAGGAGTGATGTCCGTTGATTGTGTAGCAGTTTTTGCCCAGAAAGACACCGAAACCAAATCAAAATTTAATGCTGAGCGAGGAATGAACTATTGAAAAAGTATGATGTAACCCTTACTGCCCATTACCGAAAGACCGTTTCCGTCTATGCGGAAAGCCCCGAACAGGCAAAGGAAAAGACAAAAATTATCCTGTTCGATACCGACCTTATCAACTTTACCGATGATGGTTTTGTTTGCGGCGAAGCCGATATTACCGAGCAGAGCGAGGACGGTCTTGACGGTGCGGGCGAGAATACACTACAGGAAAATACGGATTGTTCGGACTGTCCGTACTTCTGCCCCGTGTGCGGTGAGTGTATGTATGAGGAGGACTGCGAAGAATGAGATGTCTTACCAAGCACTGAATTTGGTTAGCCAAATTCGCTTGTTAGGGGGCAGCCCCCTAATACCCCGTGAGAACAGAAAGGAGTTCAAGAATGAGTGAGTTCTTATTTTTCATTATCGGCACAATGCTCGGCGGTCTGTTCGGCGTTGTGTGTATATGCTGCTTGCAGATAAACAGACTTTCCGAGAGAAAGGAAGAGGACAATGCGAAAAAGAAATGTGCAGATACTTTTCCGTCTGACTGAGGAGGAAGCCGAACACCTTAATGAGCTTGTGCGGAAATCGGGTCGCTCAAAAGAAGCCTTTTTAAGAGAAATGGTAAGGGGCTATCAGCTCTGCGAAAAGCCCGACCCAGAGTTCTATAAAATGATGCGTGAGCTGTCCGCTATTGGCAACCGTATCAATCAGCTTGCGGTTAAGGCAAACGCCCTCGGCTTTGTGGATACCCCGATACTCCGTGAGGAAGCAAGGAAGTGGCACGAATTTCAGATTGAAATTCGCAAAAGGTATCTGCTTCCACGCAGGTCATCGTAATGGCGGTCTGCGAAATATGGGATGTGCGTGGCAGGCTCGACCACCCAATCGACTATGCCGAAAATCCCGAAAAAACCGCCAACCCTAAATACACCGAAGCCGACCTGCAGGCGATGGTCGATGTAATGGAGTACGCTACCAATAAAGAAAAGACAGAGCAGCGTTTCTTTGTCACAGGCGTAAACTGTGACCCGACCACCGCCAGAGATGAAATGATGATTACCAAAGCGGGATGGAGCGACACGAGTGAGATTGTCTGCTATCACGGCTTCCAGAGCTTCAAGCACGGTGAGGTTACGCCAGAGCAGGCACACGAGGTCGGCGTTAAACTTGCCGAGCGAATGTGGGGCGACAGGTTTCAGGTCATTGTCGCCACCCACCTAAATACCGACTGCCTGCATAATCACTTTGTCGTGAACTCTGTTTCTTTTGCGGACGGTATGCACTACCACGATAACAAAGCAAATCTGCGGCTGCTCCGTCAGCGTTCCGATGAGCTTTGCCGTGAGTATGCCCTGTCTGTCATCGAACACCCAAGCGGCAAGAAAAAGCCCTACGCCCTTTACCAAGCCGAAAAGCAGGGGCGACCCACGAGGGATAATGTTGCCAGACAGGCGGTGGATGAAGCTATCAGCAAATCATTTACGCTGAAAGACTTTGACTGCCAGTTGGCAGAAATGGGCTACCGCATAAACTTTGACCCCAACCGCAAGTATTGGACGATTATCGGCAAGGGCTGGAAAAGACCCAAGCGGCTTTATAAGCTCGGAGAGGAATACACCAATGACAGGATTATGGAGCGTATCAGCGAAAATTCCTATGCGGTCAAATTCCAGAGCTTCTCAGAGTCACAGCCACAGGTCAAGGTCTATCGGGTCAAAGGCTCATTGAAGAATGCCAGGAAAATCGGCGGCTTGCGTGGGCTGTATCTCCATTACTGCTACAAGCTCGGTATCCTTCCAAAAGGCAGAAAACAAAATTATGCACGGCTTCATTATCTTTTAAAGGACGACCTTATGAAGATGGAAGCCATCACACAGGAAACAAGGCTGCTTTGCCGCAATCACATTGATACGGCGGAGCAGCTTTGTTCATATAAAGGCTCTCTGGAAATGGAGATGTCTGCCCTGCTTCAGAAACGAAAGGAGCTTTACTCTAAATCCCGCAGAACAAGCGGCGAAGAAAAGGAAGCAGTCAAGGCAGAGCTTTCCGATATTTCGGGGCGGCTGAAAATTATCCGAAAGGAGGTCAGACTGTGCGAGGGCATTTCCGCCCGTAGTGATACCCTCAAGGAAAAATTGCAGACGATACGGGCAGACGAACACGAACAGCAAAGAAAGGAGCTGATGAAGAATGAACACAGGCGGCGAAGCGGCAGAACAAATCGTCCGAATGAGCTTGGAGGGCTTTGAGGTCGCTGCCAAAATTACAGGTGCAGGTGCGAAGAACATCACTATCCTGTTGTATTCCATTCTTAAAGAAGAAAAGAAAACCAAAGGCAAAGCAAGGCTGACAAGTATGCTCCGTTCTGGTAAGGAACTGAAAGTCTTTACCGTCAAAAGCGGCGACTTGAAAAAGTTCACTCAGGAAGCGAAAAAATACGGTGTGCTTTACTGCGTCCTCACGGACAGGAAAAACAAAGACCCCAATGCAGAGGTCGATGTCATCGCCCGTGCCGAAGACGCATCGAAAATCAGTCGTATCGTGGAACGCTTTAATCTTGCTTCGGTGGATACCGCTTCTATTGTGACGGAAGCCGAGAAATCTAAAGATGCAAAGGACGGTCAGTCAGAGCCAGATATTGGTGTGCAGGAAAAGGCGGAGAAAGACAAGCTGCTTGACGAGCTTATGGGCAAGCCCGTCCAAAAGGAGGAAAACGCCCCAAACCCCTCGGTGGCAAAGACAGAAAAATCCCCTCAGTCCGAGCCTACCTCAGAGCAGCCAAAGAAGTTCGCAGAGGGGGCTACTATGACTAAGGAGAAACCTTCTGTCAGAGAGGAACTGCGGAAAATCAAGGAGAGCCGCAAGGAGCAGGAAGCAGAGATTGGCACTTCCGCCCTGGACAAAAGCGGAGCTTCCGACAGGGCGAAAAGTGCTAACGGGAAAACGGAGCATAAACAGCCCCAGAGAAAGAAAAAGAAACCAAAATCCAAAGAAACGAGGTAAACAGCTATGAGTATTTATGATGTATTCAGCGGCGGCAACAGACCTTTTGATAAAGAGGAATGGGCTGCCGCAAAGCAGGCACAGCGGAAAGAAACCTATGAGCTGATTGACAATACCTGCTCTGAAATGATGGCAAGCGGCGACAGCTTCCGTCAGTATCTTAATGTGCAGGGTCGCTTTGACCGCTACTCCGTGGCTAACGCTATTCTGGTGTCAGCACAGATGCCCGAAGCAATGCAGCTTAAAGAGTACAGCAAATGGAAAGCGAACCGTGTCTATGTGAACAAGGACGCACAGAAAATTATTATCCTTGAGCCGAGCAAGGAATACACCCGTGAGGACGGGACAAAGGGCATCTCCTACAATGCCAAAGTGGTTTATGATATTTCCGAAACCTCGGCAAAGGACAGGCAGCAGGAACAGGAGCCGAAATCCATGCGTGAGCTTGTGTCGGCTCTGATTGATGCAAGCCCTGTACCCTGTGTACCCATCGGTGAGCTTGAACTGCCTGCCTATTATGACAGCTCTCAGCAGACCATTTTTGTTAAGAAGGGGCTTTCCGAGGAAGTGCTGTTCGTGAGTATGGCAAAAGAGGTATCGGCAGCAGTCTATGACTTTAAGCACAACGAGAGCCGTGATGCTTCCGATTTCAAATCCTTCTGCGTTGCCTATATGGTAAGCTCCCGTTACGGCGTGGATACCAGAGGGTTTGACTTTTCCAGACTTCCCAGAGAGTATGCGGAAATGGATACGCAGGCATTCAAGGGAGAGCTTGGCACGATGCGTGATGTTCTGGGCGAAATCCAGAGCGATATGTATAAGAGTATGGAAAAGAACAAGCCTGCAAAGAGCAAAGAGCAGGAACGCTAATCGGAGGTGAAGACTATGAGAGAGGAACGATACCATATCGCACTTGACAAGTACGATAAGAATATCGTCATCAACGCCTTAAACACCCTGCGTACACGGCAGTTACAGGAGGAACGCCCCACCGAGCCTGTTGACGAGCTGATAAGCAAGGTGGCACACGCTCCGACAAAAAAGGTTAAGGTCGTGCATTGCAGGTGCAATGAGGAACGATGACCAGAAAACGAGCCTAATCCTTTCTGTCTGCGGTATACTTCCTGTCGTATGGCTTGCCCTGCTGACAGCACCCTATGTCAGCGGCGGTCTTGTAGAGATTATCCGAGGTCTGCCTGTGGCGATGGGCAATCCGTTTGAAATAATGGTATGTGAGGACAGCGTAAAGACTGTCCTTATTTTTTTACTTGCCTACGCTATGGGCATCGGCGTTTATTTCTCTACACGCAGGAATTACCGCAGGCGTGAGGAACACGGCTCTGCGAAATGGGGCAACGCAGGTGCTTTGAATAAGAAGTACCGAGATAAAGACCCGTCAGCTAATAAGCTCTTGACCCAGAATGTCCGTATCGGGTTGGACGGGAAAAAGCACCGCAGGAATCTGAACATTTTAGTATGCGGTGGCTCTGGTGCGGGTAAAACAAGGTTTTTCTGCAAGCCAAATGCTATGCAGTGCAACACATCTTTTGTAATACTCGACCCAAAGGGCGAAATCGTCCGTGACATCGGCGGTCTGTTGGAAAATAAAGGCTATGAGGTGCGTGTGCTTGACCTTATCAATATGCACCGCAGCCATTGTTACAATCCTTTTGTCTATCTGCGGAATGATAACGATGTTCAGAGGTTGGTAACAAACTTGTTTAAGGCGACCACACCGAAAGGCTCACAGTCGCAAGACCCGTTCTGGGATACGGCAGCGAGTATGCTTCTTCTGGCTCTGGTGTTCTATCTGAAATATGAAGCACCGCCAGACGAGCAGAATTTCCCGATGGTTATGGAGCTGCTCCGTGCAGGCGAAGTCCGAGAGGACGATGACAGCTATGTAAGCCCTCTGGATGAGCTGTTTGACCGTCTGGAAATGGTAAACCCAGAGCATATCGCCCTTAAGTATTACAGGGATTACCACTCTGGTAGTGCAAAGACCTTAAAGAGTATCCAGATAACCCTTGCCGCAAGGCTTGAAAAATTCAATCTGGAGAGCCTTGCAGGACTGACCGCCACCGATGAGCTTGACCTGCCAAGTCTGGGAGAAAAGAAGGTCGCTCTGTTCGCTCTGATACCCGACAACGACACGAGCTTTAACTTCCTTGTCAGTATCCTTTATACCCAGCTCTTTCAACAGCTTTTTTATCTGGCAGACCACAAGTACGGCGGAAGCCTGCCTGTGCATTGCCATTTCATAATGGACGAATTTGCGAATGTTTCATTGCCTGATGACTTTGATAAAATCCTGTCTGTTATGCGTTCCAGAGGGGTATCGGTATCCATTATTCTGCAAAATCTGGCACAGCTCAAAGCCCTTTTTGAAAAGCAATGGGAAAGCATTGTCGGCAACTGCGATGAGTTTCTGTATCTGGGCGGCAACGAGCAAAGCACCCATAAATATGTGTCAGAGCTTTTGGGCAAGGAAACCATTGATACCAACACCTACGGGAAAAGCTCTGGGCGGAGTGGTAACTATTCAACAAATTATCAGATTTCGGGGCGTGAGCTGATGACCCCAGACGAAGTGCGTATGCTTGATAACCGTTACGCACTTCTTTTTGTGCGTGGAGAACGCCCCGTTATGGACTTCAAGTATGACATCTTGAAGCACCCGAATGTGAAGCTGACGGCTGACGGAGGGCAACCACCGTATATCCACGGAGAGCCTACGCAGGCTGTCGCAACCCTTGTGTTTGACAGTGATATTCCAGATAACGCCGTGAGCGTGAAAGCTGTCAGCACTTCCTATGAGCTTCTGTCCGATGAGGACTTGGAAGAAATATTCAATTTATAAGGAGGATTTACCCTATGAAACTTTTTAAGAAGAACGAGAACAAGAAAACCACGAAGCTGCCGATGACTAAAAAGGTTAAGAAAGGCTTCCGCTATTATTGTATGGCTGTTATGGCAATGACCTTTGTGCTTGGTACTTCCGTAACCGCCTTTGCTGCCAATGACCCCATTCAGGTAGTCAACAATCTGTCCGATTTCATTTTCGGTCTGGTGAGGGCTGTCGGTATGATTATGCTCGGCTTTGGTATCGTGCAGATTGGTCTTTCTCTCAAATCTCACGACCCGTCCCAGAGAGCTAACGGCTTTTTGACCCTTGCAGGCGGCGTTGTCATTACCTTTGCAAAAGAAATCTTGACTCTTATCACAGGCTAAGATAACAGACTGACACAAGACGAAAGATAACGGGAGCAGATCCGCCGAGTGCGGAACTCGCTCCCGTTATCTAATATCATCAAGGAGGTGGTCAAATGTCTGATAACTGGGTGGTACAGAATTTAGAGAACGCCCTAAACACTTGGAATGAGAAATTAGCCGAGATATGGCAGCTCGTTACCCAATCCCCAGAGAACTTTAAGGGCGGCACGATATGGAATGTCATCGTGGATATTCACGGTGCGGTGCAGGCTATCGGACTTGCCCTGCTCGTGCTGTTCTTTGTTGTGGGTGTAATGCGTACCTGCGGAAATTTTGCAGAAGTCAAGCGACCAGAGCAGGCGTTGAAGCTGTTTATCCGCTTTGCCATTGCCAAAGGTGCAGTGACCTACGGATTGGAACTGATGATGGCACTGTTTAAGATTGTGCAGGGTATGATTTCCACGATTATGAATGCCGCAGGATTTGGCTCGGCACAGCAGACGGTGTTGCCGCAGGAAATCGTGACAGCCGTTGAAGACTGCGGATTTTTTGAGAGTATCCCGCTATGGGCGGTCACGCTGATAGGCGGACTGTTTATTACGGTGCTGTCATTCATAATGATTATGTCGGTATACGGCAGGTTTTTCAAGCTGTATATCTATACTGCCATAGCACCCGTACCCCTTTCCGCTTTTGCGGGAGAGCCGAGCCAAAGCGTTGGCAAGAGTTTCATTAAGAGCTATGCCGCTGTATGCCTTGAAGGTGCGGTTATCGTGCTTGCCTGCATTATCTTTTCCCTGTTTGCTTCTTCTCCGCCCGTAGTCAATCCCGATGCGGCTGCGGTATCTATGGTGTGGAGCTATATCGGGGAGCTTGTGTTCAATATGCTCGTCCTTGTCGGTGCGGTCAAAATGGCAGACCGTGTTGTAAGAGAAATGATGGGCTTGTAAGGGAGGTGCTATGATTGGAAGTCAAGATAAATAAGGAAATCCGTAATTATACGGAGAGTATGTTTTTTGGACTGTCCCTCAGACAGTTCATTTTTTCTGTCCTCGCCTGCGGCGTGGCGGTGGGTTTGTATTTTCTTCTCCGTCCACGGTTTGGAACGGAAACGCTCAGTTGGGTTTGTATCTTAGGTGCATTCCCCTTTGCGGCTATGGGCTTTATCAAATACAACGGTATGACCGCAGAGCAGTTTGTCTGGGCGTGGATTAAATCGGAATTTCTGATGCCGAAAAAGCTAATGTTCCTGCCAGATAATCTCTATTACGAAACGATGAAGCCGACTATTGAAGCCTATGAAAAAGGATTGGCGACAGTACGGAAAAAGCAGAAAGGCAGGACATCAAAACAAAAGAAATCGAAAAAGAAAAATGCGAAACGCAGCAAGGAGGTAAACAATGCTGAGAACTCTTAAAAATCTGTTCAAGCAGGACAGGGAAAAGTTTGTTGTGCCGAAGTCGGTACAGAATGTTATCCCGATTAAGACAATCTGGGAGGACGGCATATTCCTTGTCGGCAGGAACAAGTACGCAAAGACCTTTAAATTTGAGGATATAAACTATGCCGTGGCAAGCCGTGAGGATAAGGAAGCAATGTTCCTTGAATACTCGGAGCTTCTTAATTCCCTTGACAGCGGTGCGACCACGAAAATCACTATCAACAACCGTCGCTTGAACAAAGCTGATTTTGAACAGACCATTTTAATCCCAATGGCTGATGATGGTTTAGATAAGTACCGCAAGGAATACAACAAAATGCTTCTGGATAAGGCGACAGGGGCTAGTTCCATCGTACAGGATAAGTATGTAACCGTATCTGTCTGCAAGAAGAATATCGAGGAAGCCCGAAACTACTTCGCCCGTGTGGGTGCTGACCTTATCGCCCACTTTAACCGTCTGGGGTCGAAATGTGTGGAACTGGACGCAGGCGACAAGCTGCGTATCTTCCACGACTTCTACCGAACAGGAGAAGAAACAGCGTTCCACTTCGATATTACCCAGACGATGCGGAAAGGTCACGATTTCAAGGATTTTATCTGTCCCGATACCTTTGAATTTGAGAGCGACTGCTTCAGAATGGGTGACAGATATGGGCGTGTGATTTTTCTCAGAGAGTATGCGGCATATATCAAGGACAGTATGGTGGCGGAGCTTTGTGAGTTGAACAGAAATATGATGCTGTCCGTTGACATTATCCCCGTTCCCACAGATGAAGCCGTGCGGGAGGTGGAAAACCGTCTGCTTGGTGTGGAAACCAATATCACGAATTGGCAGAGGAAGCAGAACCAGAACAACAATTTTTCTGCCGTTATTCCCTATGACTTGGAACAGCAGCGAAAGGAAAGCAAGGAATTTCTGGACGATTTGACAACCCGTGACCAGAGAATGATGTTTGCCGTGCTGACGATGGTGCATACGGCAGATTCCAAAGAGCAGCTCGACAATGATACAGAAGCTCTCTTGACTACTGCAAGAAAGCATTTGTGCCAGTTTGCGGTGCTGAAATATCAGCAGATGGACGGATTAAATACAGCTCTGCCATTTGGTGTACGGAAGATAGATGCCCTGCGTACCCTCACAACAGAGAGCCTTGCAGTGTTTATCCCGTTCCGTGTGCAGGAAATCTACCATGAAAACGGTGTGTATTACGGTCAGAATGTCATCAGCAAAAATATGATTATCGCCAACCGCAGGCAGCTCCTTAACGGCAATTCCTTTATTCTTGGTGTGTCAGGTGCAGGAAAATCCTTTACTGCAAAGGAAGAAATGACGAATATCATTCTGACCGACCCTAATGCCGATATAATCATCATTGACCCAGAGCGTGAATATTCCCCGCTTGTGAAAGCAATGCAGGGAGAGGTCATTCATATCTCTGCGACAAGCGAAAATCACATCAATGCTATGGATATGAACTCTGATTACGGTGACGGTGCAAACCCTGTCATTCTGAAATCGGAGTTTATTTTATCCCTTTGCGAACAGCTCATCGGCGGCACGAACTTGGGAGCAAAGCAGAAATCCATTATTGACCGATGTACGGCAAGCGTGTACCGCTATTATCAGCAGGGCAACTATATGGGAACGCCGCCCACCTTGCAGGACTTCCGTGAGGAGCTGTTAAAGCAGAATGAGCCAGAAGCACAGGAAATCGCCCTTGCGATTGAGCTGTTTACGGACGGTTCGCTCAACACCTTTGCAAAGCACACGAATGTTGATACCCACAGCCGCCTTATCTGCTATGACATTCTGGATTTGGGCAAGCAGTTACAGCCTATCGGTATGCTTGTGGTGCTTGACAGCATCTTAAACCGTATCACTCAGAACAGAGCCAAAGGCAGAAACACCTTTATTTTCATTGATGAAATCTATCTGCTCTTTCAGCACGAATACTCTGCCAACTTCCTCTTTACCCTCTGGAAGCGTGTGCGTAAATACGGTGCGTACTGTACGGGTATTACGCAGAATGTAGACGACCTTTTGCAGAGCCATACCGCAAGGACGATGCTTGCCAACAGCGAATTTATCATTATGCTTAACCAAGCGTCCACGGACAGACTTGAGCTTGCCAAGCTCCTTAATATCTCCGACCTTCAGATGAGTTATATCACGAATGTCGGTGCAGGGCAGGGATTACTCAAAGTTGGCAGCTCCCTTGTACCGTTTGTAAACAAGTTTCCACGCAATACCGAGCTTTACAAACTGATGACAACCAAGTTCGGTGAGGTCTAAGAAAGGAGGTCTTTTATGGCTGATATTAAATTTCGTGATACGGCTCACCGTGATTTCTTTCTGGAAAATATGATGAAATGCAGAGTGAACGACTGTTATCATAGGGCGTTTTTCTATGTGATGGGTATCGCTTCGGAAACGAGGGCGAACATCAACCAGATGTTCAATTTCAAGGAGGACTGCATCGAGCCAGAGGGTATGCACGGCGGCTGGCAGACAAGCGGAACAGTCAAGGTCTGCCATCTTGCTTTTAACCTTTGGAACGGGTATGCAGAGGAAGGGCGGGAACGGTATTTCACGCCAGAGGAGTTGTTCTGCTGTGAGTTTGCTCCCTACTTTATGGAGGGTATCAAGGTCAGATACCCCGAATATTGCAGGGAGCTTCCTGCTCCCAGAAAACAGACGGAAATTTCAAGATAAGAAAGGAAAAGCCTATGAAGAATTATAAGTCTATTATCTGTGTTGTAGCCGCCGTGTGCCTGTTAGGTACGGCGGCTTTTTGTGGCTTCCGCATTTATCATTACTATGCAGAGGTGGACGAGCAGACGGAAGCCTTTGAGGAGATTGCCGAGATGGTAGAGCAGGCTCCCACGGATGAAACCGTGCCAGACGATGCCCCTGTCAGCGAGGGGGAAGATGTGCTTGCCAAGTATCAGGAATTGTATTTACAGAATGAGGATATGGTCGGTTGGATTTCCATTGCCGGCACGACAATCAATTATCCTGTGATGCAGAGCAGGAACAATCCGAATTTTTATCTGAAGCACAATTTTGAAAAAGATTACAGCGACTTAGGTACGCCTTATGTGCAGGAGAATTGTGATATTGCCGAAAGTGACAATCTGGTTATCTACGGTCATCACATCAAGGGTGGCAAGATGTTTGGAGCGTTGGAGGATTACAAGTCCAAGAGCTTCTATGAGGAACACAAAACTATTCAGTTTGATACCCTCACAGAGCAGACAGAGTATGAAATCGTCGCTGTATTTAAGACTGTGGCGTATAGCTCCGAGGGCTTCCGATACTACGACTTTGTTGATGCGGAGAATGAGGAAGAATTTAATTCCTATGTCGGGAAGTGCAAGGAGCTTGCTTTGTATGATACAGGTGTGACCGCTGAATACGGCGACAGGCTCATTACCCTTTCCACCTGCGAATACTCCGCACAGAACGGCAGACTCGTTGTAGTGGCAAAAAAGGTTGGCTGATTTGAACGCAAATCCTCTGGGAAAGGAGGTTTTCTATGGCTGATATTAAAACCAGAGATGCGGTTAAAGGCACGATAAAGACCATAGATAAAGCCGCCATAGCCAGTGAGCGTATGAAGTCTGCCTATGTGGGGATAAAGGAAAAAGCGGAACAGGGATATTACTCTGATGAAAACTCTGCCACAGAATATGCTACGGACAGGATTTCTTTTGCGGCAGACCGTGTAAAGGACGAAGGTATCCACCAGTTCAATAAGCAGGGGCAAAAGGTAGTCAAGACAACGCAGGATAATATCGGTAAGGCAAAAGATAAAATAACAGATTTCAAGCAAAGTCGGGCTGTCAAAGCAGCGGAACAGAAAGCAGCACAGAATATGTCAGAACAACACGGCTTGCAGATCCGTCATGGGGCTGCAAGCCGTTCCGCTGCCCCCGATGTTTCCCAGACAGCAAAATCGCAGTTGATAAAGACCCGACAGCAGGGGCAAAAAATGATTAAGACCACAGCCCGAAATACAGAAAAAGCGGTGAAAGCAACTGCTAAGAGAACGGTCAAGACAACCGAAAAGGGAATTAAAACCGCACAGGCAACTTCTAAGGCGGCAATCAAAACGACGGAAACCTCAGTAAAAACAGCACAGGTAGCGGCAAAGGCTTCTGCGAAAACTGCCCAAAAGGCGGCACAGGCGGCAAAAGTCACCGCAAAGGCAACCGCCGAAGCAACGAAAGCGACGGTCAGAGCCACCATAGCTGCGGTCAAGGCGATTATTGCAGGAACAAAAGCTCTGATTTCCGCTTTAATTGCAGGTGGTTGGATTGCAGTTGTGATTATTCTCATTGTTGTCCTGCTCGGCTGTGCCGTTTCCCTGTTTGGCGGCGGAAGCGGGAGCAACGCCTATACCCCTGTCAGTGTAGAGGTGGAAGCCTATGAGCCTTTGATACAGAAATATGCCAAACAATACGGCATTCCCGAATATGTGGAGCTTATCAAGGCGGTTATGATGCAGGAGTCTGGCGGGCGTGGACTTGACCCGATGCAGGCGGCGGAAGGCAGCTTTAACACAAGGTATCCACACGAGCCGAATGGGATTAAAGACCCAGAATATTCGATTGAGTGCGGGGTACAGGAGCTGAAAGCCGCCCTTCTCTCTGCCGAGGTGGAAAACCCGATTGACATGGAGCGTATCAAGCTCGCCTTGCAGGGTTACAATTTCGGCAATGGCTATATCTCGTGGGCTAAGACCAACTATGGCGGCTATTCCTATGCCAATGCGGTGGAGTTTTCCACCATGCAGGCGGCACGGTTAGGTTGGGACAGCTATGGAGACACGCAGTATCCCGCCCATGTGCTGCGGTATTATCCATACGGGCGGGCGTTTACAAGCGGCGGTAACCAGGCGATTGTGGAGGTCGCTTTGACACAGCTCGGCAATGAGGGCGGTCAGCCTTATTGGAGTTGGTATGGCTTTGATGGGCGTGTAGAATGGTGTGCCTGCTTCGTATCGTGGTGTGCCGACCAGTGTGGTTATATCGAAAGCGGGATTATCCCGAAATTCGCAGGCTGCGTGGACGGCTCAAATTGGTTTAAGGGTAACGGACAATGGAAAGACAGAAACTACGAGCCGCAGGCAGGCGATATTATTTTCTTTGATTGGGAAGGCGACGGAGAAACCGACCATGTAGGCATTGTGGAGAAATGCGAAAACGGTGTCGTTTACACCGTGGAGGGTAATTCTGGCGATGCTTGCAGACAAAAGCAATATACGGTTGGAAGCAGCTCCATCTATGGTTACGGTGTTCCTGCCTATTAAAAATGGGCAAAAGAAAAACCAGAGGTTTATTCCTCTGGCTCTTTTGCCTTACATAGTCCGCTGACAGTTGCTTCAACTATGGACAGCTCTTTATCGTTTAGTTTGTCGAGTTCTGCGTCTAAGCGTCTGCGGACGGAACTTCTTTTGACCTCATTATCTGGGAATATGTATTCATCAACCGATACACCGAACATTGTCACAAGCTGAATGAACAGCTCCAGACTTGGCTTTTGTCCTTCATTTTCAATCGCTTGAAGATGTCTTGGGTCATAATCTAGAATACGAGCAAGCTGCTCTCTGGTCATACCTTTTGCTGTCCTTGCTTTCTTGATTGCCTGTCCTATCGGTGTAAAATCGAAGTCAAAATCATTGTTTCTTGTGTCCATAAACTCACCACCTTGTATCTGCAAAATGCTACTATTATATTTTACAGAAATGTGAGTTCTTGTAGAACGGTTTGAAATCTCTGATATTAGGATATAAAATCTCTTATTACAGGCGGTCAAAGTTCATAATTGCACACTTGATACTGTTCGTTTAAACGGCTATAATATATACAGTACACCTTAGGAGGTCAGATATGTTTGAATATATGACAGCACAGGAAGCCGCTGAAAAGTGGAATGTATCGTTAAGATGGGTACAAAGACTTTGTAAAGGAAACCGTATTGAGGGGGTTATGAATATTAACCGTGTGTGGCTTATTCCGAAAAATGCTGAAAAGCCTGCTGATGCAAGAAAAAAGTTGATGAAAAATTGAAAATTTTTCGTTAGTGTTTATTATGGAGGTGTTATATGTGAGGTACAGGATTTTAATTTCCGATGATGAAGTTGATATAGTTGAAATGCTTACAGGATTTTTTAGAAGCAAGGGCTATGAGGTCTTTTCTGCTTATAATGGAGTAGAAACCCTCAAATTAGCAGAATTACAACCAGATATAATCTTATTAGATATAAATATGCCGAAGCTTGATGGGATTGAAGTCTGCAAGAAAATTAGGGATTATGTTTCTTGCCCTATACTCTTTTTAACTGCCCGTATTGAAGAAAATGATAAGGTACAAGGATTTTCCGTAGGTGGTGATGATTATATTGTTAAGCCGTTTTCTCTTGTTGAACTTGAAGCCAGAGTGCAAGCACATTTAAGAAGAGAAGAACGACATCAAACGAATACAAAAGTTAAGTTTTCAGGAGAACTTTTAATTGACTACTCTGAAAGAACTGTTTATATACAGAACCAACCTATTGGTCTTGTAAAAAAAGAATTTGACATTGTTGAGTTATTATCTCAAAACGCAGGACAAGTTTTTGATAAAGAGAGAATTTATGAAAGAGTTTGGGGATATGACAGTGAGGGAGATAGTAGTGTTGTTGCCGAGCATATTCGCAGAATACGAACAAAAATTGCAGCATACACAAATAAATCTTATATTGAAACAGTTTGGGGGTGTGGATATAAGTGGATAAGATAAAGAAAATGTGGTGTAACCTGTCATTGCGAAAAAGTATAATACTTTATATCTCAGCGTTTGTAATTCTTGCCATTCTATTAAGTGCAGGAACAGCTACTTTGTGCAATAATGCTACAAAAACGATTGAAAGCAAATATCCCCCAACAGGAGAAAAATATTATTTAACAAATGAAAATGGAGAAAGACTCGGTGATGGCAATTATATTGGAGTTGCACCTGTTGCAATGTCTGAAAAAGACCAACGGTTACTTTCAATATGTGAAGTTGCCCCAATAATTGCAACTCCAATTTATTCAGCGTTATGTATCATTACGGCGACCTTGTTATTCTATAGAAACAAGTTAAAAAAACCACTTACAGAATTAAAAGCCGCTTCTGAAATGATTTCTAATAATAATTTAGACTTCTCAATTAAATATGACAGCAAAGATGAATTAGGAGAATTGTGTTCATCATTTGAAACAATGCGTTTTACCCTTGCTAATAATTTCTCTGAAATGTGGCGGCAAATGGAAGAACGAAAACAACTCAATGCTGCGTTTGCTCACGATTTACGTACTCCACTTACCGTATTAAAAGGGTATAATGAAATTTTACAGTCCAACCATGACCCAATAACCAAAAGCACCGCTGCAACAATGGGAAAACATATTTTCCGTTTGGAAAGATATGTTGATAGTATGAGCCACTTGCGTCGTTTAGAAGATGCTCAACCCATAAGTGACAAGTCTAATATAAGCGGTTATGTGACCGCAATAGCTGATAGTGCAAGAATTTTGTGTGAGCAAAGTGGAAAAACTCTTTCTATTCAAAATAACATTTCCGATATTCCTATTGGCATTGATTATACTTTTGTTTCACAAGTGAATAATAATTTGATTTCAAACGCAATCCGATACGCAACATCAAAGGTAAACATCACTTACACAAGTAATAATGATGGCTTTTATCTCTCTGTTTCAGACAATGGATGTGGCTTTTCAAAAAATATTTTAAGCAAAGCAACCAATCCATATTTTACGGAAGAAGAAAATCACTCTGAGCATTTCGGACTTGGGCTGTATATCTGTAAAATTTTATGCGAACATCACGGTGGTTATCTGAAAATTGAAAATTGCTCAATCGGAGCAAAAGTGACTGCTTTTTTCAAATCTCTCGATTAGTAGATAAAAAGTAGAAAATTGCATTCTATACTCTCTATGTAAACACATGGAGAGTATTTTTTTGCTCCCTAAGACGAAAGGAGTTTTTGATATGGAACTTAAAGCAATTCAACTAACAAAGCAATATGGCTCAAAAACAGCCGTAAACCATTTGAACCTCTCATTATCAAATGGCGTTTACGGTTTGCTTGGTGCAAATGGTGCGGGAAAAACTACCCTTATGCGGTTACTCTGCGATATTCAGACACCGACCTCTGGGAAAATTACTTTGGACGGGAAAAACATATCTGTACTCGGGGAGAAGTACCGTAATTTATTGGGATATTTACCGCAACAGTTTGGATATTATCCAGACTTTACAGCTTGGGATTTCCTTATGTATGTTGCGGCATTAAAAGGACTGAGTGAAAAACAAGCTCATAAGAAAGCAACAGAATTGTTGGAAGCTGTTGACTTAGCAGAGAAAAGAAACCTCAAAATCAAAACTTTCTCTGGTGGTATGAAACAACGTTTAGGTATTGCACAGGCGATGTTGAATAATCCACGCATCTTAATTTTAGATGAGCCGACAGCAGGTCTTGATCCAAAAGAGCGTGTCCGTTTTCGTAATCTGATTAGTGCATTTTCTAAAGATAGAATAGTTATTCTCTCTACGCACATTGTTTCTGATGTCGAGTTTATTGCTGAGGACATTATTATGATGAAAGACGGTCAGATTCTCCATTTTGGAAAAACGCAGGAAATTACCACAGAAATTGACGGACAGGTATGGGAATGTACAGTTCCGACCAGTCGTGCGGAGCAATATTCTGAAACTCTGAATATAAGCAATTTGCGAAACATTGAAAATAATTGTACGGTTCTGCGTGTGATTTCTGAACAGTCGCCTATGGAAAATGCGATAAAGGTAGAACCTACATTAGAGGATTTGTATCTATTCTATTTTAAAGGAGTGAACGAATAATGAAAAATCTAATCAAGTTTGAATTACGAAAAATATTGACAAAACGCTTTGCGGTTATTTCTGTTGCTGCCATATTACTATTGTCCTTGATACTGTCTTTTTCCACGCTTCACAGTATGTACGCATTTGACGGAAACGGTACAGAGGAAACTGGAAAAGCTGCGGTTGAAATTGATAAGCAAATTGCATTGAAGTATGAGGGAAAGTTAACTGACAATAAAGTACAGCAGATGATGTCTGAGTTTAAGCCTACTCAAGATTTACATGGAATGAACGCAAAATACATTTATCAAAATGCTTTGCAGTCTTCTGTATTCTCCCATTTTGCTGATATAGATGGTAGTTGGAACGGGTTAAGCGTAGCTGATGTATTTGGCGATAAAGAAATAAAAGTTGGGTATGTAAACGGTTGGCTTAGTACAAGCCAAAATATGGCGAAGATTTTTATTGTCCTTTCATTAGTAATTATTTTGCTAATTGCTCCTGTTTTCTCTGGCGAGTATGGTGGAGTGGATAACATTATTTTGACAAGTAAATACGGAAAGACAAAATGTGCCACGGCAAAAGTATTAGCAAGTTTACTTTCAGCCGTTTTCATAACGACTTTGGTTGTTATTTTCAATTTGCTTATTGCGGTTGCTATTTATGGAACAGAGGGGCTGGACTGCTCTATCCTTTTTGCTCCAATAGATTTTTTAGAAGGGTATATTCCATTTAATATTACTTGCGGAACAGTATTAAAGTATCAAATCCTGTTGGCGTTTATGAGTGCAATCAGTGTAACAGGAATAGTTTTAATTCTGTCTGCTGTTTGTAAAAGTCAAATGATAGCGTTTGTAATTTCAGCAGCTATTTATGTGATACCGATAATGCTTCCTATCTCTGAAACAAGTGCATTATATCGAATTATTGTGCTGATGCCCCTTTTCTATTCACAGTATATTTCCATAATGTCTGTTGAACAAATGCACAATGGTATGCTTTATGCAGTATGGTCTATTCCTGTTGCGATTGCTTTAGTAGTAATAGGTTCAATCATTTCCCATAAGGCATTTTCAAAACATCAAGTAAGATAAGCTTTAAAATCAATATGAAGCAAGCCCATCAAATAAAAAAACGGTGCTTTGGTGGGCAGTATAAACATGCCCAGATGAAAATTTAACTTCCCTCTGAACCCGTTTTCGAGTTTGGAGGGATTTTTTATGCGATGGTCGCATATGACCGCAATGCTGCTCATCAGAAGCAGCTACTATTTACGGAGTGTCACAGTGGAGTGAAGATTATCTTTTAGAAAAAATCATCACTTACTCGTGGCACTCTTACATTTTACAAGCAGAGATTACATCTCTTGATTATAGATATGTTTACGCTCATTGCCGTAGAGGTCTTAGTACCTTTGCGGCTTTTTGTTTGTCGAAAAATGTCTTAACACAAAACAAGGCTATTTCTTGCGTTGGTTGCCGTTCACCGCCTGCCAATCTGGATTTTAAAAAAAATTCAGATTGGAGGAAACAATATGGCATACAACAAAGCCAAAGAAGAAAAGAAATGGCGGCTCTGGAAAGAAGCCGAGGAAAAGCAGTTGCGGAACTTAGGCGTTACTGAGGACGATATAGAACAGCTCCGTATTCACGATTGGGCGATTTTTAATTCAGACAGACGGTATTATCAGCGAGTGCAGGAAACAGGTACATATCTTGACGAGCTTGCTGAAGATACTACACAGCCCGAAGTCAAAACGGTTGAGGATTTTCTGGACAGCATCGAAAATCAGCACCTCTATCAAGTTTTGATTAAGGTGGACAGGCTTACATTGCAGATTGCTTTGATGAAGATACAAGGATATTCAACCCGTGAAATTGCGGTGTATCTGGATATTACTGAAAAAGCTGTTTACAGAAGAATGGATAGGCTCAAAGAAAAATTAAAAAAGTTTTTTGAGTAGAGGGGAAAATTGAATATTCCCACGGGCTACAGGGTGAGAGGACAAAAAACTCTTGCCCTGTTTTCCTTTGTGTGGCGAAAACGGGATTGCTCCTTGACAAATGAATACCCATTCGCCAAATACTTTCTCTTTGTGATTGTGATGAGCATAAGCGTGTGCAGCGGTACGCCACGACCTGCCAAGCGGCAGCGAGCGATTGAAAGGTGGTGAGCCTATCTTTACCGACTCAAAATATCGGGCAGCTCCCGATTTCGCCATAACCCACAAAGAGGATAATGATACTCCCGTCCAGTCACAGCCCGAGCGTGAAAAAACCGTCGCAGGCAATGAGGGCGGCTCTGTCAGAACGACAGTTGGGGTGGAACTCCCGTGGTGTCAGTTCGCTGCTGACCATTTGGCGACTTCCCATATCATTTCGGGGTGTCGAGGACAAATTGAAATGCTTCTATCATATCAGCCAAACGAAAGGAGGTCATAAGAACAGAGATATTGTTAATATTCTTCCGACCTTAAATACTTCCTTTTGTTTGGCTGCCTACATAGGCAGAACTAATCTGCCTGAATCCAGATGGGAGGTCAAACACAATGGAAAGAATTATTAAGCGTGGCGACATTTACTACGCAGAGCTTAACCCCGTTATCGGCTCAGAACAAGGCGGCACAAGACCTGTACTTATCATTTCCAATGATATAGGAAACAAGCACAGTCCGACGGTAATCATTGCAGCAATTACGAGCCGAGTACACACAAAAGCAAAGTTGCCCACACATACCGCAGTAAGTAATTATGAAGGGCTTGACAAGGACTCTATTATCCTGCTTGAGCAGATACGGACGATTGATAAGCAGAGGTTAAAACAGTATATGGGAATGATGCCCGATAACATAATGGCAAGAGTTGACAAGGCTCTTGCCATTAGTGTTGCACTTAAAAAAATATGAAAAAATGTGTAAAGCAGGTATGAGGGATATATTTGCACATTGGTAAAATGGCGGCTGTATTTTTATAATTTAGAGGTACAGCCGTTTTAGCTTTAGCGGAGGTATTCGTTTATGGGAAATGAAAATTTTATTCAAAATACAGAACTGAAAAACGAACAGTTGAAAGATGAAACCGAAATATTCAATTCTTTTATCAATGTTATGGTGCAGATAGTTGAAAAATACGGAAAGACTGTTTTGCAGGAGTTGGATTGTGCTGCGTAGGTTACGCAGCCATACATATCACATTTCCCTATAAATTTATGGAGGTGGTACGATGAACAGAGAAGGAAAGAAATGTGTCCTATATCCGAGAGTAAGTACTGAAATGCAGGTGGACGGATATAGCCTTGAAGGGCAGAAGAATAGCCTGAAACGATTTGCTGACAGGGAGGAAATGGAGATTGTTGGTATATATGAAGATGCGGGGAAATCGGGAAAATCTATTGAGGGGAGACCTGCTTTTAAGAAGATGCTTTCCGATATAAAGAACGGATTGGAGATAGATTATATTCTGGTCTATAAACTTTCACGATTTGGAAGAAACGCAGCAGATATTCTAAATTCATTGGAGTTTGTGCAGTCGTATGGAATAAATCTTATTTGTATTGAGGAAGGTATTGACTCATCACAGACAAGCGGAAAACTTTTAATTTCTGTATTATCTGCGGTTGCAGAAATTGAAAGAGAAAATATCATTGAACAGACAATGAATGGACGGAGAGAAAAAGCACGACAAGGTGGGTGGAATGGTGGATTTGCACCATACGGATATTATCTGAAAGACAATCAGCTCTTGATAGAAGAAACGGAAGCTGAAGCAATCAGAATTATATTTGATAAATTTGCTAATTCTGATATAGGACTTGGCGGAGTAGCAAAATATCTTAATCTTCAAGGTATAAAGAAGATACCCCGTCAGAATGGCACATTGGAAACTTGGAGCAGTCATTTTATACGGTTGATATTAGACAATCCTGTTTATTGTGGAAAGATTGCTTATGGCAGAAGAACACGAGAAAAGGTAAAAGGTACAAAAAATGAATATAAGCAGGTTCATGCAGAGGATTACATTCTAGAAGATGGACAACACGAGGGAATTATCAGCGAGGAATTGTGGCAAAAGGTTCACGCAAAGCGTATGGCAACAGGAATTAAACAGCCATCCAAAATCGGTAAGGATAGGTCACACCTTTTGACGGGGATATTAAAGTGTCCCCTTTGTGGAAGTTCAATGTATACGAACAAACACGCTTGGACAAATAAAGACGGCACATACAAAGAGGTTTACTATTATATTTGTGGTAGAAATAAGCAGGAGCGAGGACATCATTGTGATTATAAAGCATCGCTAAGAAAAACAGATATTGAGCCACTTGTAATTGAAGCTGTTAAGGAATTGGTAAGCGATAAGTATTTTGCAAAAGAGATTGAAAAGCGTATTGGCGTACAGACCGATACAACAGCTATTGATAAGGAACTTGCCAATTACGAGAGTAAGCTGAAAGAAGTAGATTTGAATAAAGCCCGTCTGGAACGAGAGATTGATAATCTGCCTATTGATGCTCGTTTCAGAGAAAGAAAAATTCACGATATGACTTTAAGACTTGATGCCTTGTATGATACGATTGTAGAGTTGGAAGAACGGATTGAAGATGCAAAGCTGAGAAAAAGTTCTATCGAAATGGAAACAATCACTCTGGACAATATTTACAAGCTTATGCTGAATTTCGGAAAGCTCTATGATATAATAAGTGACGAGGAAAAGAAAAGCCTTATTACTTATCTCATAAAAGAAATTCAGATATATCCAAATGGGGAGTCAGAGCAGCCTTTGAAGTCGATAGAGTTTAATTTCCCAATATATCGGGATGGTCAAGAGGTAAGGCGGCTCTTGTGGGAAAAAGGTAATACCGTTGAAACGGTTGTTCTTTTGTCCCAACAAAAAACCAGATGATTATATTAATGTCACGATTGAACTTGATGATGTGGATATAACATCTGCAGAGACTAAGTCAACATACGATGAGATAAAGAAAGTGCAATTGTGGAGGCATTGAAGCATTTTAAGATGAATAGTTAATAAAGAGAGGTGCAGATGCTATGCCAGGTATACTCGTGGTTGAAGATGATGAAAATTTAAATCGTGGAATTACATTTTCACTGAAAAAATCCGGATATGAGGTTTTTTCAGCAGAATCAGTGAAAAAAGCGAAAAGAATTGCAAGTGATAATAATGTGGATGTTACCATTTGTGATGTGAATCTTCCGGATGGGAATGGACTGGAATTTGTAAGGTGGATGAGATGCAATTATAATACATACATTATTTGTCTTACAGCACTAGACCAGGAGATGGATCAGGTCATGGGATATGAAGCAGGGGCAGATGATTATATTACAAAGCCGTTTAGTCTTTCGGTACTTCTTTTGAAAATAGAAGCACATTTCCGCCGCAGACAGGAGAAAACGGAAGCCGGAAAGATGATTTCGGGAGATATCGTATTTATCGCAGGAGAAATGAAAGTCCTGATAAAGTGTCGTGAAATCAGTCTGACAAAAACGGAGTTGAAAATGCTGACTTTTTTTCTTCAGAATCCGAAACAGATTCTTTCAAAAACACAAATATTGGAAAATGTGTTTGATCTGGAAGGGGATTTTGTGGATGAAAATACAATCGCTGTCAATATCAGAAGACTCCGTGAGAAAATCGAAGACAATCCGGCTGCACCGGTCTATATAAAGAATATCAGAGGTCTTGGGTATATATGGAATCAGGAGGTAAGGCAGTGACAAAGAGATATCGCAAGAAGATTACAGTAGTGCTCTCCTTGGTATTACCTGTCATATTATTGTTTGCAATATTAAATTGCTTTACCACGTATGTGTTTTATGAAGATTATAAATATAAAATGAATCTTATGACAGAGATTGCTGCAAAGGAAGAATTTTCCGGGCTGGATGCTGTTTCGGAATTGCTTAAGGATAAGGATATTGAAACTAACGAACAGGGAAGGCGATTATTGGAGCAATATGGATACTGGGGGAATAAAGGGAATGCATTTTATTCGCAATTCCGGCATCAGGTTATGGTGACCGGTGCTGTAAGCACTGTGATATGCGTGCTTCTTTTGACTTTTTTACTTTATTGGAAGAAAAAAGAAGATGCGTGTCATCAGAAAATTTTAGACCAGTTGGAAGAAATTCTGATCAGATTCCGTGAAAATAAATTTGATGATTTACTGAAAACGGAAAATCATGCAGAACTGGAAAAATTGAATGACCAGCTTGAAGCAATCGGACATCATATTCAGTTGATAAAGGAAGAAGCAAGGGCAGAAAAGGAGAACACGAAAGAAATGGTTTCTGATATTTCTCACCAGTTAAAGACACCGGTTGCAGCTTTGGATACATGTTTTAGTGTGCTGATGCAGAATGACTTAAGTGCCACAGAACAGGAGGAGTTTCGTATCCGTTGTCGGAGTGCTCTGGATGGACTGGAGACATTATTGCAGTCGCTTCTTGAAATATCCAAGATGGAAACTGGACTGATTCAGATTAATAAGAAAAAACTTCCGCTTATGGATACTGTCATATCTGCTGTGAACCGCACTTATCCTAAAGCGGATGAGAAAGAAATTGAATTCGTTTTTGACTATGAAAAAGAGCTGGAAACATGCACGATTATGCAGGATAAAAGGTGGCTTGGTGAAGCTGTGATCAACGTTCTGGATAATGCGGTCAAGTACAGTCCGTGTGGTTCAAAAATATTTATCCGGTTACAAAAAAGAAACGATCTTGTAAGAATGGAAATTGAGGATCAGGGAATTGGTATTCCGCAGAATGAGTATCACAAAATTTTTCAACGATTTTACAGAGGAAGTTCCAAGGAGGTCATGGAAAAGAGTGGTACAGGAATCGGACTTTTTCTATCGAGAGAAATTATCGAAAAACACGCAGGTACGATTACGGTAACCTCCGGCAAAAAGAAAAAAGGAAGCACGTTTGTGATTCAATTACCATATGTTGGTTAAATTTTAAGTGAGCAGAAATCTTACAATTTTGTAAGACTTCTGCTCGTTTTTTGAAAGTGAAATGAAAGATTATCCTGCTACAATCAGCATGTAGGTTGAAAAATAATATATAAACAGGCGGAGAAAGTGTATTTAAATGTACGCCTTACAGAATTAAAAAAGGAGACAACACATGAGTGTGATATTAAAAACCAATCAGCTTTGTAAGTTTTATGGCGCGGGTGAGAATCAGGTCAAAGCGGTCAATCAGGTGGACATTCAGATTGAGCAGGGAGAATTTGTCGCAATTGTTGGAAAGTCAGGTTCCGGTAAAAGTACATTACTTCATATGCTTGGAGGGCTAGACACCCCGACAAAAGGCAGTGTTACTTTAGCAGGGAAAGATTTATACAGGATGAAGGAAGATGCCCTTGCTGTTTTCCGCAGAAGAAAAATCGGATTTGTTTTTCAGGCATTTAATCTGGTTTCATCTGTTAATGTCTGGGAAAATATTGTACTGCCACTGGGGCTGGATGGAAGAAAAGTGGATGAAGCGTATGTAAATGATATTATTGCAACTCTGGGGATTGAAAACCGGATTTATAATCTGCCAAATCAGTTATCCGGAGGACAGCAGCAGAGAGTAGCAATTGCAAGAGCACTGGTGAATCGTCCGGAAATTATATTTGCAGATGAGCCGACAGGAAATCTTGATTCTAAGACCAGTGATGAGGTAATCGCTCTGCTTAAGATGACAGCAAAAAAATATGGACAGACAATTGTAATGATTACCCATGATGACGAAATTGCACAGGTCGCTGACCGTATTCTGGTGATTGAGGACGGACAGGTGGTGGATTTCAGATGAAGACAATAAGCAGGATTGCATATAGCAATGACAAAAGGAACAGGACAAGAAGTATACTGATCATGATGGCAATCTGTCTGACCACGATGTTGCTTGTTATCATCAGTACTGTGGGAAATGGGGTAATTCATTTACAGAAAAGTCAGGCGGCAGGATCATATGGAAGCAATTATGGTCTATTTGTTTCCGCAGACGGATCGCAGTTAAAAGAAGTAAACCGCCGTGCGGAAATAGATGCTACAGGCACTATGTGCACCGAAGGTATTATAAAAGGCAACGAAAACGGTGGTTTTGTCTGCATGGATGAGACTGCAAGAAAAATGCTTCCCTATAATAAGGAATATGAGTTAAAGGAAGGAAAGTATCCGGGGGGAACGCAGGAAATTGCCGCAGGAAGAGCATTTTTTAGTGAAATGGGATATGATGATGTAAAGGTCGGAGATACGGTTACACTGGATTATCGCGCAGGGATGCAGTCAGAATATAAGCCGGAAGAATTTGTTGTCAGCGGAATCCTATATGATCGGGATGAGTATACCATCGAGGCATCTTATGTTGCTTTCGGGTCACAGGAGTTTTATGATGAGCACGTCGCAGAGAATGACAGACAGTATAATATTTATTTTACTTTAAATGATTCTGCAAATGTATCTATGAATAATATTGATTCGGTTATAAAGCAGATTGCAGCAGCTTGTGGGATCGAAGAAAAAAACGTTATAGTCAATGATCTCTATTTGCAATGGGTCTTGCAGCCGAGTTATGAAACGATTGCGGTATGCGGGGTTTTGATTCTTGCAATTGTACTTTTCTCTGTTGTGGTCATTTATAATATTTTTCAGGTCGGTATTGCCAACAAGATACAGGAGTATGGAAAAATCAAGGCTCTGGGAGCGACAAAAAAGCAGATGAAACAACTGATCTTCAGAGAGGGTATGTTTTTGACAATTTCTTCAATACCAGTTGGATTGCTTCTTGGTTTTCTGATTGCAAAATGCGGTTTTAACTGGCTGGTAGAACATGGGAACCTTGTATCAACCCAAACTGGCTCTATGGGAGTTCAAAATCAGCAGGTGCCTCTGTTTTCCCTGCCTGTTATGCTTCTCTGTATTTTCGTATCATTTCTTACCGTTGCTTTGGCACTGCGTAAACCAATGAAAATTGTTTCACGGATTTCACCTATCGAAGCAACACGGTATTTAGAAAATGCAGAAACACAAAAAAAAGGAAAACGAAATGGCAGAAAAAATGTCACCGTGTTTTCTATGGCAATGGCAAATGTAACGGGTAATCTCAAAAGAACTATTGGTACTATCCTCACAATGGGTTTTTCTTGCGTATTGTTTGTGATTATCTCTAATTATGTGGGAAATATTGACACGGAGCATGAAGCACGTCTTTCCGTTAATCATGGACAATTTGAACTGCAGCTTGACTATTCTGCTGAGTATGATGAAAGATATCCGGAGAATAATCTGGATACGATTCTGACGGATGATCCATTGAATGATTCGCTGATTGAAGAAATCAAAAGCATTCCGGGAGTAACAGATGTCATGACGAGAGAGATTGTCTCTGTAAATCTGAACGGAACAAGATTTCCGGCTGATATTGTGAGTAAAAATGATTTTGATTTTATGCGCCAGGACGGGGATATTGGCTCTATGGACTATGATCAGGCGGTAAAGAATGGTGATATTTTCTTTGGCTGGTCAACGTGGATGGAACAAGATGGATATGCTCCGGGTGAATCCATTGCATTTGACTTTGAGAATGGAAGTGGAACCTATACCTATCAGGGAAAGATTGCAGGATCTTTTGTAAGTGCGGACACTTATCTTGTCATTCCGGAAGGTGTATATCGTTCCATGAATCCGAGAGGAACAGCCTATGGCTATCTGTGGGTGGACTGTGATAAAAAAGATGTGGCATCTGTAGAACAAAGTCTGAATACTTTGATTTCTAATACTTCGCATATAAAAATGGATACTTATCATGCACAGTTACAATCTGCCGAATTTGCAAGCAGCATGATGAAGCTTGGCTGTTATCTGTTTATGGCTATTGTAGGACTCATCGGGTTTATGAATATGGCGAATACCATGATCATGAATATTACGACAAAAAAGCAGGAATATGGTATATTACAGGCTGTGGGTATGACAAATAAACAATTAAATTTATGCCTGCAGTTACAGGGACTGATTTTTACGGTTGGCACCATATGTGTAGCACTTGCCGTTGGTCTGCCACTTGGCTACGCGCTCTTTGCCTATGCAAAGCATAATGGAATATTTGGAATGAATATCTATCATGTTCCAATCGTACCAATTTTTATTATGATTTTTTTGGTCGGTCTGTTGCAGATTGTACTTTCCTGCGTTTTAAGCAGTAATCTGAAAAAGGAAACGCTGGTAGAAAGAATAAGATATCAGGGATAGCAAGTAATATGTAATGAACTAGGTCTTAACGAAGAGGAGAAATAGATAACTTCAATTTTGTATGTATGATAAATCTAAACAGTATTTTAGCAACATTTCCTGAGTGGGGGCAGAAAGTGCCCCCACTTTCACTATTTGGGGGCGAAAAGCGCCACCATATATCATAAATGATGGGTTCAAGGGGAAAATCCCTTGCTAGAACAGCATTTGGATGGAGACATCTCTAATGCGTATCTAGCCGTCAACCTAAGAAGTATCAAGGCAGCCAAAACAGCAGATTAATCATGCAACATTTCCTACTGGTTAATTAAATTGAATAGAAATTAAATACTGTTCAATTGAGTAATCTATATGAATCTGATATGCTGAGTATTGAGTGGATTGTCAGCAGCTGCCGGGGGAATGGTAGGCAAGAGACTTGGCAGGAAAGAATATATTTATTGTTACGTGTTCTGATTCCGCCATTCTCGAGGAGAAATACCATAAATATTTTTAAAGGCACGGGAAAAATGGAGCTGGTTTTCATATCCCACAGCAGAACTAATGTCTGCAATAGACAAGGATGTCAGCTTTAATAATTCGGTAGCCTTTACCATACGGTAGTTCATAAGAAATTCCTGCGGAGAGCGGCCAATTGAGTTGCGGAAGATTTTTCCAAAATAGCTCCGGTTGATGCCGCATACTGCAGCGATATCTTCTATTGAAATGTTATTCTGAAAATTCTGTTCAATATAATTGATGGCTTCTTTTATATAATAATCACTCATGCGTCCACTGGAGACTAGCCTAGTAGATTTGGCTGACTGCAGCAGATAGTCTATAAATAGATACAGATGGCCAATGAGATGAAAAGAAGATTCATTAGGATGATTTACGATATAATTCATTTCATCAGCAAGTTTTTCACGCAATTCTTTGGAGTGGGAATGATAAACAGGTGCATTCTTACACAAATCTGTGACACCTAAAGCCTCTTTTATGCGCAAGCCATCAAATTCAATCCACATATATTCCCACGGAAGCCGTTCATCTGCAATGTAGGTGTTAATCTGACCTGGAAAAATCATAAATCCCTGTCCGCTTTTTACGGAATAAGTCTGTGTTATGCCTTTTGCATCGTCTGCCATAAGTGTTCCGGTTCCGGAAAGAATGTAGTGGAACAGGTAGTGATTGCGTGTTGCAGGACCAAAAGAATGGCCAGGGTCACATTTTTCATATCCAAATTGATACATACACAAATCGATAAAGTTCTCATTTGGAAAAATATTAAATAATATACTGCTCATAAAATGCTCCTTATATGCTTTATATACCAAAATGCGATATCAACATCTATTATAACATAAAATATTGCATTTTGGTATAAAATATAAAAAATGCTGATATTTTAGGTCGCATAAAGGTATGTTATAATTGGGTTATCAATAGAAAAGCGGCTATCTTACAGAAAAGGAGAGAGGAATATGGCAAAAAGAAGTATTTTTCGTGGTCTTGCGGCTGTGCTTGCATTTGGCATGTGCATAACAGGATTTACCGGATGCAGTGGTAAAAAAAGCACAGACGGAAAAACCGAGATTGAAGTGGTTTCCTATAAACCGGAAGCAGTTAAGGCATTTGAAAGAATTGCAGAGAGGTTTAATGAAGCACATGATGACATTCATCTGACGATTTCATCGCCAAATGAAGCAATGACTATTTTAAAGACACGTTTTATCCGGGAGGATTATCCGGATATCATTGCAATCGGAGGAGATATCAACTATTCCAACTTTTTAGATGCAGACCTGTTTGAAGATATTTCCGATTTGGATGAGGTTCAGACGGTAAAGCAGGCATATCTGGATATGGACAAGGAACTGGAATTTATTCCAAAGGATGGTACGTATGCTCTTCCATATGTGGCAAATGCGGCAGGAATTTTATATAACAAAGATATATTTGAGGAAAATGGCTGGAAGGTTCCGACCACCTGGCAGGAATTTACCACACTATGTGATGAAATAAAGCAAAGCGGAGTGCTTCCATTGTATCTGGGCTTCAAAGATACATGGACATGTCTGGCTCCTTGGAATGCACTGGCGGTCGGACTTACTGATTCAGATACTTGCAACCAGGTAAATATGGGAAATACCACATTTGCTGATACGTATGGACCAGTAGCAGAAAAGATGCGGGCGCTTTTGGATTATGCAGAAAAAAATCCGTATGCATACGGTTATAACGATGCATGCACAGCATTTGCCCGTGGGGAATCTGTCATGTTTCCCATTGGAAGTTATGCAATCCCACAGATCAAATCGGTCAATCCGGATATGAATATCGGTTCTTTTACATTTCCGGCAAATGATTTGGAATCAGATAATGTTTTAAATTCAGGAATTGATCTGCAGTTCTCTGTGATGAAAGCATGTAAAAATAAAGAAGCAGCATATGAAGTTTTAAAATATCTGTATGAAGATGAGACTATTCAGGTTTATCTGGATGATCAGGGTGGGATTGCCTGCAAAGAAGGAAATTTTGCAATTCCGGAAACCCTTGAGGATATGCGTCTTTATATTGAAGATAACCGCATGGCAGATTATCAGGATCATCATTATCCAAGTGAAATGAGCGTGGATGCCATGATACAGACATTCTTACTGGATGAAAGTGATAATGCACAGGAAAAGTTCCTGAAAAAATTTGATTCCGACTGGAAGCGCTACAACCGGGATTTGATTCGGAAAGTACAGGTTTATCAGAAAGAACAGGAGGATGCACAATGAAGAAGAAAATGTCAAACAGGGATAAAACATTTTGGGCAGTTATTATACCAGTTCTGATCTTGTTTTTTACATTCAATACACTTCCAATGATCAAAGGCGTGATCTACAGCTTTACTAATTACAAAGGATATGGAACCTACGATTATGTTGGCATCCGGAACTATGCAGATCTCTTTACCGATATCCGTGTGGGCAAAAGCTATCTGTTTACATTTAAATATGCACTGGCAGGAACTGTACTGGTAAATGTACTAAGCCTGATCATGGCAGTGGGATTAAACGGTGCAATCCGTTTCAAAAGTGCATTGCGTGGGCTTTATTTTGTACCGAATATTTTAGGCGGACTTGTTATCGGTTATATTTTCAGTTTTATTTTTACTTATATTCTTCCAACTGTGGGAACGGTGTTTCATATTGGATTTTTACAGAATAGTATTCTTGCAAGTGAAAAACATGCATGGATCGGTGTACTGATCGTGGGTGTATGGCAGGCAGTTGCCATGAATACCATTATTTATATTTCTGGCCTGCAGACCGTTCCGGAGGAAGTTTACGAGGCAAGTATGCTTGATGGGGCAAGTAAATGGAAACAGTTCTGGAAAGTAACCTTTCCGCTGGTTATGCCTTTTGTAACGATTAATCTGGTATTGAGCACAAAGAATTTTCTCATGGTATTCGATCAGATCATGTCATTGACTAAGGGAGGCCCGGCACAAAGCACCGAATCCATCTCTTATCTGATTTATAAAAATGGTATGGATGGTGGACAGTTTGGATTCCAGAGTGCAAATGCAGTCATTTTCTTTATAGTGATCGTGGCAATTTCAATTTTCCAGATGACGATCATGAATAAGAAGGAGGAGCAGTTATGATAAAAGAAAAAAAGAAAACAAACTGGGTACTTACGATTATTCTGATTTTGGGAACTGTTACAGTATTATTTCCGCTGTATATGGCAGTAATCATTGCATTTAAGAATCCCAGTGAAATGACCAACGATGTGGCAGGGGCACTATCCTTCCCAAAACAGTGGAGCTTTGATAATTTCCGCCAGGCAATGGAAGTAACTGATTTCTGGCACTCTCTTGGAAACAGTTTACTGATTACACTGGTAACGATTGTGCTGGCTATATTGATCCATTCAATTGCAGGCTTTGTGATTGGGCGCGGCATGGCAAGAAGAAAAAGCTTTCGTTTTATCTATTTGTATATTGTCAGTGGTATGTTTGTTCCTTTTTCTATTTTGATGATGCCGCTGGTAAAGCAGACGGCGCAAATGGGACTTGGAAACCGTGCTGGTGTTATCCTGCTGTACCTGGTATTTTATATGCCTATGAATGTCCTGCTTTACAGTGGATATTTAAAAAATATTCCGATAGCACTTGAGGAGGCTGCAGATATTGACGGAGCCAGCACATGGATCACTTATTGGAAAGTTGTATTTCCAATGATGATGCCAATGCATGCAACAGTTGCAATCCTGACAGCTCTTGGAACCTGGAATGATGTTATGACACCGCTTGTGATCATGTCCGGAACCGGACAGAATACACTGCCGCTTGCACAGCTTAATTTCCAGACACAGTTTGGAACTAATTACAATCTGGCATTTGCTTCGTATATTCTGGCATTGATTCCAATTCTGATTTTTTATGTGATTTGTCAGAAGCAGATTTTAAATGGCGTGGCAAATGGTGCAGTCAAAGGATAAAGAAAAAGAATAAAATGAGGTGATTCCTATGGCAATTATATACAATTCGAATAAAAAGATATTTACCCTGCATACGGCTCACACAACCTATCAGATGCAGGTCGATTCACTGGGATATCTGCTGCATCTATACTACGGAGATAAAATAAACGGTTTCATGGATTATCTTTTAACCTATGCAGACCACGGGTTTTCCGGAAATCCTTATGCAGCTGGCATGAATCGTACCTATTCGCTGGATGTGCTGCCACAGGAGTATCCTTCCCTTGGAACAGGGGATTACCGTAATATTGCTTTGAATGTAAAAAGCTGCAAAGGTGTTGAAAGTGCTGATTTGCTTTTCAAAAGCTATGAGATCCGAAATGGTAAATACCAGTTACAGGGACTTCCGGCTGTCTGGGCAGCTGAAAGTGAAGCACAGACTCTGGAAATTGTTCTTGCAGATGAAAATGCAAAGGTTGAGGTGCATCTGCTGTATGGAGTGCTGGAAGAAAATGATGTTATTACCAGAAGTGTACAGATTAAAAATATAGGAACTGAGCAGATTACCATTGAAAAAGCAGCGGCGGCCTGCCTGGATTTTGTACAGGGAGATTTTGACGTCCTGCGGTTTTATGGAAAGCATGCCATGGAGCGGAGTTTAGAGCGCACTCCACTGGGACATGGAACCACTTCTTTTGGCAGCCGCAGGGGAACATCCAGCCATCAGTATAATCCGGCAGTGATTCTGGCTGAAAAAGGGACAACGGAAGTGGCAGGCAGCTGCTATGGAATGTTGTTTGTATACAGTGGGAATTTCTCCTGTGAGGCAGAAAAAGACCAGTTTAACCAGACACGCCTGCTTCTTGGATTAAATGATGAATTGTTTTCATATCCGCTTGCTGGGGGAGAAACATTTACAGTACCGGAAGTTATTTTATCCTATTCAGCAAAGGGCCTGTCTGTATTGTCACAGCAATATCATAACTGCATCCGCAATCATTTATGCCGAAGCAAATATGCTCATGTGTCGCGACCGGTTCTGATCAATAGCTGGGAGGCAGCATATTTCGATTTTACCGGGGATACGATCGTGGATCTTGCTAAAGAAGCTGCTTCCCTTGGAATTGATATGGTAGTGATGGATGATGGCTGGTTCGGGAAAAGAAATGATGACAATTCTTCCCTGGGTGACTGGAAGGTTAATGAAAAGAAGCTGCAGGGCAGCCTGGCAGATCTGATTAACCGGGTGCATGATCAGGGCGTGAAATTTGGCATTTGGATTGAGCCAGAGATGGTTAATGAAGACAGTGACCTTTACCGGACACATCCGGACTGGGCAATTCAGATTCCGGGAAAAAAGCCGGTGCGCTCCAGAAATCAGTTAGTGCTTGATTTTTCCAGAAAAGAAGTGAGAGACTGTATATTTGACCAGATTTGTAATGTGTTGGATCAGGGAAAAATCGATTATGTAAAATGGGATATGAACCGTAGCATGTCAGATGTATATGCCGGAAATCTTTCCTATGATTATGTGATTGGTATTTATGACTTTCTGGATCGTCTGTGCAGCCGGTATCCGGATCTTCTTCTGGAGGGATGCAGTGGTGGCGGCGGCAGATTTGATGCGGGAATGCTTTATTATTCCCCACAAATCTGGTGCAGTGACAATACTGATGCAATCAATCGCACAAGAATCCAGTATGGAACTTCGTTTTTCTATCCAGTTTCCGCAATGGGAGCACACGTTTCAGCAGTGCCGAATCATCAGACCGGACGTGTGACAAGCTTCCATACCCGTGGAGTGACGGCAATGGCGGGAACCTTCGGTTACGAATTGAACCCGGCACTATTATCCGATGAAGAAAAGCAGCAGATCAGAGAGCAGGTCCTTACTTACAAAAAGTATGAAATGCTTATTAACGAGGGAACTTACTGGCGGTTGTCCGATCCGTTTAAAGATGAGATTGCGGCATGGATGTGGGTATCAGAAGAACAGACTCGTGCATTGGTAGGTGTGGTGCGTCTTATGGCAGAGGCAAATCAGGCAACCGTTTATGTACGCTTGCATGGATTAAAGCCGGATGCCATTTATCTGGAAGAACAAAGCGGAAAACAGTATTTTGGTGCAGCGCTTATGCATGCAGGAATTCCGCTTCCACCGTTTATCCGGGAATATGAGGCGTATCAGTTTTCTTTTACGGAATTGAAAGAGACTGGAAATAAAAATAATATGTAATTTTAGGTGATTGCGCATCTGACTCATTACTTTACATGATGAGCCAGATGTGCTATTTTTTATGTACTAGGAAATTCCGTTGGAATTTCCTAGTACATAAAAAAGCCCTACCGGGCAGGAGCGCACTGTGGCGGAAGGGTAGATGTCGCTTAAGGCGACCCGCCACAGGCGGAGAATCCTGCTTTGCAGGATTCTCAGACTGTAGACAAAGCCCTGCTTTTGCAGGGTTTTGCTATTGTTGGAACCGCTTTTCTGATATAATAAATATCAGAAGGGCGGTGTTTTTTATGATG
>NZ_JAAITU010000031.1 GCF_013304385.1 Blautia glucerasea | reverse complement strand
CCTTGTTGGTCTTATTATTGTACATCTGCAGGGTAATGCCGTATCCAAGCATGGTACCATAGACGATGTGGGAGGTATCCTTGTTTTCATCCTGAAGTTTCTTAACTTCTTCCTCTGTGGTTTCCTCACCGCTTTCCGTATCAAAGTAGCTGGTATAGGCAAGCTGGGAGTTTCTCTTAAGAAGCACATTATATCTTGGTGCCGCTGATACGGTCAGTGTTTTTGAGCTGCAGGATTTTGGATTCTGTTCATTCTCCTCATTTCCGCCTACCCATGCGGTAAAAGAGGGCTTAATCAGGTCTCCGTTGTTCATGCCCTTCACACTAATGGCCAGGCTGCGGTAAACCGTTCCCCCTTTATTTTCTTCCAGCTCCCAGTAACCTCTTAAATACTGGGCATAGCTTCCATCTGCCAGCTTCTTCTCATAAATATAATAATACTTCATGTTCATGTCGTAGAAAGAAGCAAGGCTGCTGTCCACCGGCAGCTTCATTTCCACCCACAGCTGTAAGGTTTCATCTGTTACAGGAGAATTTCCTTCCTGCCTTTCTTCATCCTCTCCGTCTTTCCCGGTATCTTGCAGGGTAAAACAAAGATCATATTTGACAGTATCAAAGCTTCTCACGATCCCATTGGTATAGGAGCTGTCATTTCCCGGGCTCCATAGAACAGCCTGGTCTCTCTCATACCACTTGCCATTATGGCAGATCATCTTCAGGATCTGGCCATTATACAGATAGTGATGACGCTGAGCCATTTCTTCTTCTGTTTCGTCCTCTGTAACATCGTCCGGCGCTTCTGTTGTCTGGCTGTCCCCTTCCTCTAAAAGCTGCAAGGCTGTCTTTTCATCTCCTGTACATTCCGTGTCAAAAGCACCGCCGCCATCCGAAGTACCGTCTTTGCTGTTGGTAGTCATTACCGTAATGGAATCTACCTTTACCGTGCTTGCCGGGCCTTTTACTTCTGCTTCCTTATATGTAACAGCTGTCAGCTTCAGGTTATTGCTCTGGTCGATACCGCCGGTAATATAATAACCATTGGTCACATCTGTGCCTTCCAGCTGGTTCCCCCTGTAAGCATCATTTCTCCACGCATTATACTTTGCGGCATTGCCATTGTCCTCTTTCATGGCTGCTGCCTGGATCAGTGTGACAGCCGGCTTCTGGCTTACACTTACATTTTCGTAATTTCCAGTTTCCTCATAAAGGGAATAAATATCATTTCCGGTTCCGTCAATCGTGGATTTATTTTCACACAGCAGTCCTCCTGACAGGACAAAGCTGCCAGCATTTGTCGCCTGGGGATTCTGTGCAAGGCCGCCGCCCTTCTCCGCCTGATTACCGGTGACATTGCCGCCTGCCATCTTGATTTTTCCGGTGATCTGGTAAATAGCACCACCCATTACTGCCTGGTTCCCGGTGATCTTGGTACCTTCAAAAATATTCAGCTGGCCTTCATTATAAATAGCACCGCCATTTATCGTCGCCTGATTGTTGGAAATCTGAGTATTACTCATCCACACACTGGCTGCACTTCCTATATAAACACCGCCGCCGTATTCTGCTTTATTTCCGGTGATCTCGCCGCCTTCCAAAACGCATTTACCGTTGGACAGATAAATGGTTCCTTTGCTAGATACAACATTATCTGCGATCTGTCCTCCGCTGATCCGGACAGTACCGCCGGCATTGTAAATAACGCCGCATCCCCAATTATATAAAACCTGCACAGCATTGTTGCAAATGGTTCCTCCCCGCATTTCAAAAAGACTGCTTCCTGCTCCTACATAAACAGCCGCTCCATAAGCAGCATTGCACTCATTAATGGAAGCTGTGTTATCCAGGATAAAGGTACCGCCGCTGACAGCCACGCCTGCACCGCCGCAATTGCTTTGATTGGTAGGTGCTGAACACATGCTGATCTGTCCGCTCTCCATAGTCACATAGCCGCCGGACAATACCAGAATACCGCCCCCCAGCTTTCTTGTGCTTCCTGAGATGGTTCCTGTCGCTTCTCCCGGATCCAGTCCTTCGGTCTTCTCATCCACGATCCTAAGGTCACCGGAACAGGTGATGGCAGTGTCTGTGCCCTGCAGCTTGTGCCCGTTCAGGTTCAACACTGCACTTACGCCACCTGGGATCTGAATGCTTTCATTAATATCCTTGATCAGGTAAATCTCCGGCGCCGCATCCTGGTACTTTCCTTCTTTTACAGCATTAACAGCTTGCTGAAGGGAGGTATATGCATCATAATTACCAGTTTCATTTTCAATCTTTGCCACAAACTCCAGTGAATCATATTGAAGAGTAAAACAGCAGGCCCTGGTTACCGGATCATACTCAATCGGATCTGTTATGGCCAACTTTTTCGTTTCATTATACCAGCAGTTACCCTTTTTATCCTCATCAGCCCCAAACATATCTGCAGCTGCAAACAGCTGGATTTTAGAATTCTTATAGGATTTATCATAGCTTCCGTAAACATCTCTGCCGTAACCTGCCTGGTTTCCATACAGCTTGCCTGTGCTTCCGGTTTCTGCTGACTTCTCTATTACAAATTGTCCCATCACTGCAGAAACCCATACGCCGCCACCATAGGGTGCCTTGTTATTACTGGTCAGGCCTCCGTCCATGGTAAGGGCTGTATTTTCACCAACTCCCACACCGCCACCATAGGTTGCCTTGTTATGGATGATCTGCACATTTCCTGTGATCTGTACTTTTCGTGTAGACCATTCTCTTCTGCCGTCTATGTAGATACCACCGCCGGTATTTGATGCTATATTATCTTCGATCACACCGCCTGACAAGGTCAGCTGTGACAGCCGGGTCCAAATACCTCCGCCATGAATTGCTTGATTGCCTGCGATCCGTCCACCAGTCAGATACATTTCATATCCTGTAAATAAAGCGATACCGCCGCCATAACCTCCAGTATTCGTAATGATCCGGGCCTGATCCCCTATATATATCTTAGAGGCTGTACCTGAGTCAATAAAAACACCTCCGCCATAACCAGAAGCTTTATTATTCTGTACCAGCACATCTGCAAAATTGATTTCAGAAGATGTGGTTTTCACTTTGATACCACCGCCGTGAGTGGCGCTATTGTTTTCAATCCGACCATTTAATGTAAGCTTTCCTACTGTATCGATCCTAAGACCCCCACCATCGTTTGCCTTATTATCATGGATATATACCTCTTTCCCGATGATTGTCTGTCCGGCTGTACCTGCGCCAATCCCCAGGCCGCCACCGTAATATGCTCCATTTAACCAGAATTCACCTTTTTGGACTTCCAGCTTTCTGGTACCGTAAAGACTGGCGCCTCCGCTGTAACTGTTGTTTCCGTATTGTCTTGTACTGTTATCATGGATCTTGCAGTCCTTTACCAGCACATCTCCTGCGCTTAAGGACAGGCCGCCACCGCTTTTGGCCCGGTTATGGTGGGCATTAATATTCTCTACAGTTACTTCCCCTACAGATGTGGTACGGATGCCGCCGCCATATCCTTTTCCCACATTATAGGAAACTTCCAGATCCGGTCCGATCTCAACCGTTTTGCAATTCTGGATATAAACACCGGCTCCGTCTGTTTCCGCTGTGTTATGATGGATCTTACCGCCGGTAATGCTGATCGTTGATGCTGTATCTGTTCCTGATGTAAAATCAGCACTTACGCCGCCGCCATGGCTGCCGGCTGTATTCTCACAGATCTCACCGCCTGATATCAGGATCTGGTTGGCAAGATTGAAGGCTCTTCCCATATACACTCCGCCACCATTCTTTTCGGCCTGATTATTACAGATCCTTCCACCTGTCATGGTAAAGGAAGAAGGGGCATTGGCACTGATACTGTAAAATCCTATACCGCCGCCATAAACAGCCTGGTTTCCAGTGATCTCTCCCCCGCTGATGGTAACAGAAGCATTCTGGTCTGCATAAATGCCGCCGCCATATTTTACGCCGGAGAAGCCTGTGATCACGCCTCCCTTTAAGGTAAAGATTCCTTCATCTCTTACAAAGACACCTCTGTTGCCGGTAACACCTTCTGCCGGCTTGATCCTGCCGCCCTGGCTCTGGTCCGGATTGGTGCCAGGATGACCTGTGGTACTGTCTACTTCCAGCTTTCCTCTTATATCAAGCACATTTTCCCGTGAAGAGCATAAGGTATATCCATTTAAGTCCAGGACCACATCCTTGTCCTTTACAATTTTGACACTTTCTTCACAATCTCTGAGAAGATAAATCCTCTGTCCCTGTGTGGCTGCATTTACTGCTTCCTGAACAGATAGATAATTCTGCCCGGCTCCGCTTTCATCCAGAATCTGAGCCGCTGCTTCCTGAGATGGATCTTCCATGTACAAGGCATAAAAGTGACAATTCTGTTCCAGACTGGAGGATGTAACAGCTTCCGTGTATGCCTGATAATTTTCACAATCATACCAGCAATTATAATCTCCCGGCTCCATAGACGAAGCCGGCATCAGGGTAAGGCCTGCCCTTTCTGCTGCATATATATCACTTTTACCAAGCGTGCACTGATTGCCATATACAACTCCGCCTGTCACAGAAGCAATACTGCCTGCACCTACACGGATACCGCCGCCTACACTGCCGGTGGTATTCCCTGTGATAGCTCCACCTGTAACATTCAGGGTAGAACTTGACAGATAAATGCCGCCTCCTCCCCAGTTTGCATTAGCATTGGTGGTTGTATTGCCAGAGATCTCACCACCGGACATATTGCAGGTGCCATTCCACAGATAGATGCCGCCTCCGTAATTACTTGCTTTGTTATCACAGATCCTGCCTCCGGTAATGTCCAGCCTGCCTTGCACATAAAGGCCTGCACCCTGATTGGCTGTATTCCCGATGATCTCTCCGCCTTCTATACGAACCTTTGCACCAGCCCAGCCATAAACGCCTGTGCCCTGATTGGCACTGTTCCCGGTGATCTTTCCTCCTGTCATTGTAAAGGATCCGGCATTAACAGCTACCGCAGACTGTGTGTTTTTCGTGATCAGGCCTCCATTCATCACAAAAGAGCTGTCCCTGTCCATTACTAAAACACTTCCGCTGCCATTTGCCTTCAAAGTCCCGCTGTTCATGACCAGGCTTCCATCCTGGACAAAGATGCCTCCTCCAAAGCCATACCTAGCCGATACACCTCCGGTAATACATCCAGTCTGGTCTTCACTTGTATCTTCCAGGGTCATTTCTCCTTTAACTGTAAACACAGGAGTATTCGTCTTCCCGCTTCCCCGGATGGTATTCCCATTCAGGTCAAAGCAGACCCTGGCTCCCTTTGGGATCGTCACTGCCTCTTTATCCTCTTTTAAAAGAGTGATCCTGTGAAGCTGTCCATCCCCGGCTGCATCTACTGCTGCCTGAACGGTAGGAAATTCTGCCAAATCATCCAGTCTTGCCACCATCTCTGTCTCAGGCTCAGAGTAAAGAAAGGTATAACGGTAAACCTTTGTCCGCTCTGTAGTATCCAGCTCCAGCCCCTGGGTATTCCTTTCATCCGTAGTTTCATCATACCAGGCAATTCCCGGTGTTCCATCCTGTGATTTCAGCTGGTCTGCTGCTGCCAGACTGACAACAGGAGTAAAATAAGTGAGCTTGCCGTTATTATTCACCTTCAGGGTTGCGGCAACATACAGATCCTGTCCGCCTGGAATAGTACCTGACCCCGGTGCCTGATTATCAGAAATCACTGCCCCTTTCTCTATTATGATCTCCGGATTTAAGGTATTAGTAGTCCATACATAAGCACCACCGCCATAAATATACGCCTGATTATGACTGATCTCGCCGCCGCTGATCTGGACAGTACCGCCAGCCAGACTTACAGCACCACCATAGTTGGCACGATTGTTATAGATCTTTACATCTCCTGTAATAGTCAGAAGCCTGTTATTTTCAGTAAGAGATATAACCCCGCCATAATTGTTTGCCTGGTTGTTGGTGATCTCACCGCCGGAAATGGTACCGGCACCAAATAAAACGCCGCCGCTGCTGGTGGTAGTATTATCTTTGATCACTCCGCCCTTCATGTAAAGGGTGCCTCGTACTGCGCCGCCTACTCCGGAAGTATTGTTGCCGGAGATTTCCCCTTCATTCAAGGTTACAGTCCCATAGGCTCCGCCGCCTCCATTGATGCCGGTCTTGTTGCCATGTAAGATGCCGCCATTCATAACCAGAGAGCCGTGCACACCACCGCCCATATTGTCCGCTTTATTTCCTTCGACCCTGGCCTGCTCAGACATGGTAACATTTCCATAGATACCGCCACCATTTCCCTTTGCCTGATTATCAGAAATGATCACATCTCCGGAAAGGATCGCTGTTGAAATATATCCGCCGCCTCCATAATCTGCTGCATTCCTGCAGATCTTACCGCTGCTGGCGGTCAGTTTACCGTTTTCTAAATAAAGTCCGCCGCCCCAGCCGTAAGTGCTTCCCTGAGCCTGGTTATCAGAGATCTCACCGCCGGTCATTACAACATTGGCTCCCTTTCCAAATATGCCGCCACCATAAAAGCTGGCTTTATTGCCATTTATCAGGGTTCCCTCCTGGATCTGTACCTTACAGTAAGCTCCCATGGCAACACCGCCGCCGGTACCAATGGTCTTATTATTCAGGATCTGTACTCCGGAAAGGACCACATCTGCATAATTGCTGATCCACACACCGCCACCATAATGGGCGTCGACCCACTGATAATTAATATCCTCATCGGTCAGTGAGTTTTCCTGAATAGTGCCGCCCATAAAGCTGACAGATGACCGGATCTTGTCAGTACTGTAAAAATACATACCTCCGCCATAGGACACTGCCTGATTGTGGGATACCATTCCGGAAACCATTGTAAAATGAATCGGAGCCTGAACATGAACACCGCCTCCTCTAATATCGGCAGTATTATTTGAAACAGTCAGGCCATCAAAGATCCATTTATTTTCCACATCAGACACACTATGGATGTAAAGGCCTCCTCCATTCTGATCTGCGTGATTCTCTGTAATGGAAATCCCGCTGCCAAAGGTACTTGTTTCACAGTCATAAGACTGTATGTACACACCACCCCCATTAAGTGCAGCACTGTTCCCGGTGATGGCACCGCTCTGATAGGAAAGATCACTTGCATGATAGATCCATATACCGCCGCCGCTGATACCGGAGCTGTTCCCACGGATCATACCGCCTTCTATAGACAGACTGGCCCCTTCATTTACATACACACCGCCGCCTCGGCCTGCTGCAGCATAGCTGGAGATTTCTGCTCCCTTTCCAAGGACCAGACGGCCGCCATAGCATACAAATACGCCTCTTGTATTCTCGTTGCCAAGAGAAGAGGCACTGCCGGATAAGGTGCCGTTCTGCAGGGTAAGCTGTCCGTATACAGTAATATTATTGGTATCCTTACCATTCTCTGCTGATGTTTTATCCACAGTCAGTGTATGCCCATTCAGATCCAGTACAACATCCATACCATGAGGGATCAGAAGATTCTCTTCTACTGTATCCGGAAAGTTTTCTCCAAGACTTAAGGTAAGTGTTGTAGAGCCTGCCTTCCTTGCTTCTTCGATCAGATACTGAATGGTGCCTTCCTGTGCATCTGCAGGAGCATCCAGAAGAGTGGTATCTGCCGTTTCTTCATTACTATCAGTAAGCACACTTTCCCCATCCGTGAAAACATCTTCTATCTTGGATGTGTCAGCCTCGCTGTCCGGCGCCGCTGTATCCTCTACCTGAGATGTGTCAGCCTCGCTGTCCGGCGCCCCTGTATCCTCTACCTGAGATGTGTCAGCCTCACTGTCTGGCGCCGCTGTATCCTCCTCTATCTGGGATGGATCAGTCTCACGATCTGGTGCTGCTATATCCTCTATCTGAGATGTGTCAGCCTCACTGCCTTGTGCCGGTACGTCCTCTATCTGTACATCCTCACTGCTGTAAGATTGATCTGCAGATAAGACTTCTTCCTGCTGATATCCATAGTCTTGTCCATAATCAAACGTGGCAGCAGACAAACCGGTGCCCTGGCTTCCCATTGCGATTGCAAATACCAAAAACCAGGACATCCCTTTTTTAAAAGATCTCCAATGGCTGTTTTTCATATTCATACGCTCCTTTTATATATCTTCCTCCACCTGTCTTCTCCTGGTCAAAACAGGTAAAAATCTTCTTTTCTCTTCGCTTCCGCTCCTTTTTTTATTAAGCTAGTTTTACTATTCGGTGTGAGGATTGTCAATTAAGAATCAGCCTCATGAAATGCAAAGACTTTCAAAAATATGATTATAGTCAATTTTTATAGCATCAAAATCAGACATATATGAAAAGGGAAGAAGCCAGAAGCCTCTTCCCTTTCTTTTGCAGGTTATTTTACATTGATCTTGATTCGATATGTTTTTGCACCGGATTCGACTGTGATCGTTGCCTTTCCTTTCTTTCTGGCTTTGATCTGGCCTTTCTTTGTAACCGATGCGATTTTCTTATCAGAAGATGTATAAGTTATCTTCTGCTGACTTGTAACAGGTGCTGCTGCAGCTGCCAGCTTTAAGGTTTCTCCTTTTTTCAGGGTAACAGTCTTTCCAACCTTTTTCTTTGTCACTGCATTTGTAACTGTCAGCTTTTTGGTCTGAACCGTGGTTTTTTGTACTTTTACTTTAAAGCTTGCTTTTTTACCACTCTTAAGAAGTACAGTGATGGTAGCCTTTTTCCCTGCTTTTCGGCCTTTGATCACTCCGTTTTTCACAGATACTGCTTTTGCATTGCTGGACTTCCAGGAAACAACTTTGTCTCCCTTGCCCATGGTAACCTTCACTTTGTAGGACTGTTTTACTTTCAGCGGGATGGTGCCTTTCACGCTCAGTGAAATCGTACCTGTCAGTTTCTCTATGGAAGCTGACTCTTTCTTTTTGCACTGGGAGCAGATACGCTCCTTTACTCCTGTCTCCAGAACAGTGGGATCTTTTGTAATGATCCATTCTCCGAAGCTGTGCTGTCCCTTGGCCGGAAGTGCTCTGGTCTCAACGACATGGCATCTTGTGCAGCTGCGCTGCTGCTGTCCTTCTGTTTCACAGCCTGCTTCCTTTACAGTGATCCATTCTCCGAAACTGTGCTGTCCCTTGGCCGGAAGTGCTCTGGTCTCAACGATATGGCATCTTGTACAGCTGCGCTGCTGCTGTCCTTCTGTTTCGCAGCCTGCTTCCTTTACAGTGACCCATTCTCCAAAGTTATGTCCATATGCTTCCTGTGTCTGATAGGTTTTTGTGTGATTGTGAACCTTACATCTGTAAGTAATGCTGCCATCTGTTGTACAGGTAGCACTGATCTCAGACTCTTCTGTCCACTGGCACACACCACGCAGTACAGTAATGGTGTCATCACCATACCTTGTGCGCGTATAAACCTGATAGGAAGTTCCGGCTTCCAAATAGTAGCCATTAATCTCCTTCACTTCTTTGCCTGTTTCTTCTTCTACAACCTTGATCCAGTCATCCTGATCCATATCAAAGGAATAAAAACCGCTTTCCTCCGGTGTATATCGGAATGCTGTGAGCTGGTTGCCGGCTGCAGGCACCTGGATGGTTTCTCCGGTTTTAAGTACCGGGAGCTGCTCTGTAGAAGCTGCTTTCAGGTCAACAAAGCTTCTGCAGCTGCCAAATGCAAAGAAAACACGAAGGGTATCATTCCCAATCCATTTCCAGTACAGGACACGCACAAACCGGCCTGCCGGATCCGTCTCACCCTGTAAAATATCTTTGCTGCTTCCATCTGCATAATGGGCAGTGATCACCATTCCATCAAGAGAAACACTATCATCCGCATTTGGATATACAAAAGGATTATCTGGAGCTTTTTTCAACTCTACAGATGTTAGTTCGTCTGCCTTTGCTATATAGAATGAGAATGCATTGGCAGGCTTTTCACCCTGATTTCCAAGATAAACAAGGTAAGAAACTCCCTTTTTCAGCGGTACAAGTCCACTATTGTCTTTCCTGATGGGATTTAGACGAACCTCCCACTGTCCCAGTTGAAAATATGTGTAATAGGAACCAAACTCCGTATTCAGGAAAAGCTCATCATTCCCGGAATCAAAATGAATAAAATAATTGCCATCCTCAGGAACTGTAAATCTGTATAAACATTCCTGGCCTGCCTTTAAGGAAGCTGTTTTCGGGGTGCCGATCTGAAGAGCCTCTATATCTGATATGCTCCCACAAGGTATCTTCCCGTTTGTGCTGCTCTTCCAGGTCTTGCCATCCTCTTTCTTATACATCAGATCATATACAAAAAACACTTCATTCGTCTCAGGATCGCCGTCCATTTCGGATGAATCCACCACTTTGATCTCATTTCCAAAGTCATCTTTCAGGGTATGATCATAATAATCATCTTCTAGTATTTTTTCACTTCCATCCTGATAAGTGATCTTAAGACTGTAAGCCCTCAGAGGATAGCTGAATAATGTAGTATTTATGTCAGAAAATCCTTCTTTCAATACCAGCTCTAATTTACGGATATCCTTATTCTGAACAAAACTGAAGCATATAGTAGTGGTTCCGCTGTTATCCTTGCTATATAAGTCAACTATATAGCGATAGGTCTTGCCGGCTTCAAGAGAAGCTTTCAATGAAAAATTGCTCCCAGACCCGGAATCATCGTCCTCACCAAGCTGATTCTCATCTGAATATAACACTACCTTAGTGTCCAATCCACCTTCTGATTTTATCCGGTAATCCCCACTGACCGTTGGAGTGAAAACAAAAATCTGTTCACCACCTGCTTTTAAGGTAACTTCCCGGCTAAAACCATCTGTTAAAGTGATTTCTCCGTCAGCACCTGGCTGTCCAGGAGTCTCCTCAGACTTTTCCACTATGCGGATCCTGGAATCCTTGTAGGCACTGACTGCAACAATACAGCTTTCCCCTTCATCCATCTGATAGGTCTGTCCTTTTTTCTTGAACCGGCTGCTCATTTCCCGGTAAAAGCTTGCGTCAGCACCCTCTTCTGTCTGAATCTGATAAGTAGCATCTTTAGCAGCAGTGAATCGGTACAGGTGACGATAAGTTTCTTTTACATCTGTCCACTGTTCGAGAATCAATGTTTCTGTAACCTGCGGCTTTTCTGCTTTCACCTGCACACCTGCAGCAGCTATCTGCAGATTTTGGTTATCTTTCGTAAGAACCGGTGTGATTGTATAAGTACCCTTTTTCATGGTCTCATCAAAATCCATCTCTTTCCCTGATTCTGACAAAACACTGTAATACACGTTGCAACCGGCGATCTGATCATACGCCTTTACCTTTTCTCTTCGGCCATCTTCATATATAGCCACTGTCTGCAGTCTTACATCTGAATAGCTGTCCATACCTGGAATATAAGTCACATCCTCCAGCAATGTTGTTTCAAGCTTTACAGGCAACTCATTTTTTTTGATGCACAGCTGTACATCCGGGCCATATTCATTATTTGCGTACAGACTAAAGAAATAAGTTTTACCAGCTTCAAGGTTAAAGGACAAATCAGAATCTACATTATTTGAATTGATTAAATACTTACCATTTTCATCATACATGGTCAATATAACATCCGTATTCACTTCCAGTTCATACACACCTGAAGCATCTGGGGTGAACTGATACAACAGACGGTTTGAAGCTGCAGAACCTGTCTGCACCTGATCTGTTTCAAGAACAAGCGCACCAGAATCCTTCAGAGAAACAATTTTTACAGGAATGCCCTGCTCTGACATTTTCTCGCCATAGCCTAATTTAAGAATGTAATCTCCTGTAGAAACAGACCACCTATTATCATAAGGAATCGGACTGGTTTCCAATGTTCCATCTTCCTTTCGGAGATAAAGCCATCCATCAAGATGCTTATTGTACTGATCTGTCTCTCCAAGAGAAAGGATCTCTTCTGTTCCATCGTCCATTTTCACTTTGACCCGAAGGTTATCGAAATATACTGTCTCCAGATTCTGAATGAAAACATTGTTATCATTCTCCCAGCCAGGCAGAATTTCCACAGACGTAGCCACCGGCTGTTTGTAAATATACAGATTAAAATCCTGCGCCTGCGAGGTGTAGAATGAGATGAAATACTTGACTCCTCTTGTCAGTTCTCTGTCAACAGCCAAAGGCCCAATATATGGAAGCTGATTATTTGCTTCATCCCAAAGCCCTATAGATGCATTTACATGCCGGTCTGAATAATTAAAGGAATAATGTCCATCTGTTTCCGGGATGAAGATATAATAATTAGTGCCATCCTCATTCAATGGAAGCTTTTGACGGCCCATTTTTAACTGAGGCAGACGTGCTGCATCTTTTTGTACGGAAAGAACGGAAAGCCTGATCTCTTCGCGGACAGTTCCAGCAGTAAAGATGGCTTTATATTCTCCGGCAACGGAACCTTCCTGCGCAGACCATGGAATATAATTTCCGTTTTTATCTTCACGCAGCCATTCTACAGCAATGGTGTTACCTATATTATCTTCAACTGAAGTTTTACCAAAAAGAACAGCAATTTCAGCATGGCTGCCATCTACATAGTCTATACTTAAATCACCTGGTATCCAGATTTCCGGATTCATACCTTCGATCTGGATGTACTCTTTTTTAGGGAAAGACATCGCTGTAATATCCTGTCTTCTAAGCAGGCTCAGGGACGCATTTTCATCCTGGTCTCCTCCACCGTAAAATTTAAAAAGGATTGTATCGCCTGCATTCAAGGCCTGGATGTTTTCATATTTTACTGACTGATAGCCGCTGCCGGTTTTCTTATAAATGTCATAGTATCGGGACGTAATATCAGAAATACTATATCTGTCTGTTTCCGGTGCTGTAAAGCTGTAAAAGGCATGCTGGACATATGGAGAAACAACAGAAATCCCTTTTCCACAGTCAATAGCGCCCTTGTAAAGAACAGAATTGGTGATTTCTTTTACTGCAAAGGGAACAGGATCACTGGAAACATTACCGCTCCTGAATATCAGCTGATAATCTCCGGCAGGGAGAACGTCTGATACTTCATGCACAGTTCCGTCTTTATCATTGATCAGATAAGGTTCAAAGACCATCTCATCAATCCGGATAACGGTAGAGCCAAATGTTAATGTGCCTTCTTTTGAGGGTCCATTATCAAAGAAAACCAAAATCTTTGCTTCTGTGTAGCTTTTAAGACCGGCAATCGCTTCCCCCAGTGTGCTGGTGATCTGGATCTTTTCAATATTGGGGATTCTGGTAATGGTTACATCAGCAGTTTCGCCCTGATCCTCATCCATGTAGTAAAAACGCACATAATAAATCTGGTCTTGAGCAAGTATATATTGTCTCCGATGCTGAAAAACGCCGGAGTACTCACCCCATTTTTCGGATATGGGAGATATGTTAGCAAAATTAGCATTCTTGTCGTTCACCTGCATCAATCCTGGGGAATCAAAGGCATAGGTTCCACTTTTGGTTGGAATAAATTTGTACCACAGGGCATCATCCTGAGAGTGAACCCGTTTCACTGCTGTGGTGCCTTCACGGATATCCGTCCATGGATCCCCTGCAGTAAACTCATAAGATAAGGAATCCGGATCAGCAGGAGTGTAGCCTTCCACTTCAAATCTGACTTTGTAGGTACCTGCTTTCATCATAGCAGAACCGGCGCTGCCAGATGGTTCCCCCGCACTGTTATAGTACAAATATCCGGCCTTATGTCCATAAGTGTCCATAGGGAATGCATTTCTCGCTGTAACGGTAACTGTCTGTGAAGGTGCATTATGATAATTAAATGTAAGCTGAGCCCCGGCTGCATATACATATTCTGAACACTGCACGTATTGCTTCCGGGCGTTCTCTGCATTTAAAGTAACAGAGGTAATATCATAATCTTCAGAATACTTAACAACTCTTACTTTGTAGCTTCCTGTGCCATAATCAAGCCAGGTACGGAATAAATACTGTTTACCTTTTACCAGATCATAGGTGATCCTGGAAAGATGTGTCCAATTTCCGGATATTTCATCCTCTTTCAAAAGAGGCTTTTCCTGTTCTTCTACGTCCTCGCATAAATTGGCATGGGTTCTGGCAAAAACAGTATTCTCATCGGTCATGAAAACGTATTTGCCATCTTCCTCAGGTGTGAAATGAAACCAGGCTTCCTCTCCTTCTGTTTTGATCTCTGCTGTAAAATCCATACTGGTATTGATCTGCGTACAGAAACCCGGATAGGTTATGGTAGTACCTGAGCCACTGTCCGCATTAGAAGCATCCGCATCATATACATCCTGAAATACTTCTTCAGGTTCTGTCATGCTCTCTCCTGACGAAAAAAGCTGCTCTCCCTCATCTTCTACGTATGTGCTGTCGCTTTCCACATCGTAAAAGGAAAGATCCGGATCTGCATTGTCTGCTTCCGTAACCTGCTCTGCTGCATGAGAATCTTCATCCGGCACATCAAACACCTGGTCAGTATCCTGGGTCAGGCCTTCCTGCTCTGTGGTGGCAAGCTCTGTGGCACCCGCCATCAAAGCGGTGCTGTCAATGCTTGTAGCCGTCATAGCCATGGCCAGGATCCATGCAATTTTCCTTTTTTTCATATTGGTTGTCCTCCCTCTGGTAATAATATAGCTTTTATTGCAGCTTTTATTACTGCTTTTATTGTTGCCTGGTACAGTGAATATTAAGTAACCACCATATTGGCTTTCCTTAATTTTCACTGTACTAGATCAGCTTTCTTTTTTTTGCTTCTGCAATTGCTGCGGTTTTGTTTTTCACACCCAGCTTCCGGTATGTCTCCTTATTATGATATTTCACTGTGGCTTCGGAAAGCTTCAGCATAGCTGCAATCTCCGAAGCTGAAAGACCTTCTTCCTGTAATTTCAGAATACGGGTAGCATTGCTGCTTAATACAATATGTGTTTCTTCATCGCCTTGCAGGTAAGAAGGATAATTTTCAGCCATCTGTTTACACTCTGACAGCACCTGTTTCTTGTAAGCTCCATCTTTCCAGATGAACTTTTCCTTTCCGAAAAGCGGATAAACAAGAGGACCCTCTCTGCTGAAGATCCGTACAAAATGATATTCCTCAGCCTGTGTAATGCACCATTGGAATGTATCCTTCCATCCGGTCTGTCCTGTCTGGTACTGCACGATAGCTAACAGAAGCTGCACCTCCATATGGATGTATGTACGCTTCATCATAACTGCATAGTACAAAAGCTGCTGCAGAAGGCAGTATGCAGCTTCATATCTGCCCATCTGGATATAAACCCGCACCTTCGTCAGGTACCGGAACCGATCCATTGTATAAAATTCTTTTTTTTCATCCGGTGCTGTCTTCAGCCATGCAGATACATCTTCCCCTTGATACAAGCCAATCCTGCAAAGAAACGTATCCAGATTTTCAAGAAGATTCGGTGCTTCCAGTTCAGCCCGCTCCCGCAGGCTTAATAACGTGGTCCTGGCGCCTGCAGCATCGTTTTTTAAAACGGACAGCCAGGCCAATATACCGCTTCCTACAAATACAAGTTCCATCTTCCCGCTGCTGTCAGCTTCCATTCTGCCCTTTTCAGCGCAGGAAAAGATCTCAAAGGTATCGCCTCCTTTTTCCAGATAGCTTTCTGCCAAAGCCAGGGGCACCAGGCCCTTTCCATATTTGCCAAGAACAAAAGACACAGGCTTTCCTATGCTTGCTGCCAGTTCTCTGTCCCGTTTGCTCCATTCGCAAAAATCCTTGCCCCCATTCATAATGGAAGGAAGATTACTGGTAACGGCAAGCTCCGGCAATACAACTTTACGATTACGCAGCAGAATATCTGCATTCTTGAGAAGATCTATCATCTTCACAGTTCCTGTGTGGGGCAGTCCGATCTTCAGGTAAAGAAGCCGGTCCCTTGCCTCTTTGCCGGAACTGCCGGAATGCTTCTGGGCATATACCTCCAGTTCATGATACCAGCGTTCGCTCTCATCTATATTCAGCAGCATGGAATGCAAAAGACTAAGTCCTGCCATCAAAACAGGGCTGTCTGCCACGATCCGATGAGGAAGAGCCAGATAATATTTGCGAAGTTCAAAATAGTGTCCACTGGAAGGATTCTTTCTTGCGTTGGAAATAAGCAGTCTGGAAATACTATCCATATCCTGATATTTTTCGTACATCGCAAGGGCTTCAGGAATCCTGCCTGCAAGTTCGTAATACAGACCTGCCGTATAATACAGCCGTTCGATCTGGTCCGGGGTCCGTTTCCTGTGAAGCCTCTGCTGCATGGAAACACGCATTTCCCATCTGCATTTCCAAATACCATCTGTCCCGCTGATATCAAAAAAATTGCCGGTAAGCTCTGCTTCTGCAATCAACTGCTCTACATCATTTCTCCCTGTAAGCATGGCAGCCAGCTGCAAAGTAAAAGACTCTGTAATAGAAACATCCATGAAGAAATCCTGTAATTCCGTGTCCCACTGGTCATATACCTGGGTTTCCAGAAAATCCCAGACACGTTTCTTGGTACGCTCCAGATCTCCTTTTTCCATAACAAAAAACACTAAAGACATGGGAATGCCCCGTCCTACTTGCCAGATCTTCCGGTGCTCTTCCTCTGAGAAAACCAGTCCGGCGCGCTCTGTATATATTTTCTGCTGTTCTAATGTGAGAAGAAAATCCTTCTCCGGGATCTCTACAAACATGTATTTCGTCCGTAGTCCCAGCAGCCATCTGGGAAAGGGACATCTTCCGATCAAAATCAGCCAAACATTATCCTGATCCAGTAACTGACGGATCTTAGCAGAGAAAAGTTCTCTTTGCGCACTGTCTGTTACACAGTGAAGATCATCCAGGATCACCGTGTGCTCTCCTTCATATTCCTTTATCTCTACCATCTCTGCAGCAGTATCAGCAGCGCTGTAATAGGTGCAGCGTTTCATGTTAAGGTTATTCATAACCAGAGAAGTCTTCCCAATGCCGGTCACTCCGTAAAGATACAATGGTGTTCGGAATTTACGGGCAGATCTGAACTTACGGACTGCAGTCTCCGGACTTATGTAATTGTCATTGATCAATCGGACGCTTGTATTCATATCCCCCTCCTTTGGCCTTTTCCAATTATGATAGTATAATTTTACCAGAAAAAAGCCAGTTAAGGAACTATCCTTTTGGATAGTTCTATGTGAATCATGCAAAAACTGCCGTACTGAAAATCAGTACGGCAGCTCACATCAGGCATCAAAATCTGTTTCAAATACACCTTCCGGTGTTCTCATTGTCAAAATCCCAAGGTTAAAGTCCTGGTCTCTTATAGTGATGTGATACTCAAAGATCACATCATCCTCGAATTTGGAAAGAAGGATGTAACTTCCGTTTTCTTTTCCATCGATCTGGTCGCAGATGTCTTCATACACATCTTCTCCCCTGATAGCACGGGGATAACCGGAGTCTTTGATCTTCTTTTCAATCAGTTCAAATAACTCATTCATGCTTCCTGGATCCCTGTCACTTCATAACCGGCATCTTTGATCACCTGACGGATCTTGTCTTCATCCAAATGCTCCTTTGCAGTGATCACTGTGGTGTTCTTCTCGTGAGAAGATACCACGTCTTCTACCTGGAATGCATTTTTGATTGCCTGATTTACATGTGCCTCGCAGTGTCCGCACATCATTCCCTCTACGTTTACAGTGATTGTTACCATGTTTTTCTTCTCCTTTTCGTTATGATTGTTTATTTTATGATTACATGCTTCATGATTACATTCGTCATGATTGCACGTTTCATTATTGCTGATTTCATGATTATTGATTTCATGATTATTGATTTCATGATCCCCTGTGACCATGTAATCAAGATCCACCGGATGGATCTTTTTATCCTTCCCTGCATCATGAATCCTAAACAGGTTCAGCCGCAGCGCATTGGTGACAACGCAGAAGCTGGACAGACTCATGGCCGCTGCACCGAACATAGGGTTTAAAGTCCAGCCAAACAGCGGGATCCATACACCGGCAGCAAGAGGAATACCGATCACATTGTAGAAAAATGCCCAGAACAGGTTCTCGTGGATGTTCCGAAGGGTGGCTCGGCTCAGCCTTACTGCAGCCGGCACATCACTTAGGCGGCTCTTCATCAGGACCACATCAGCAGCATCAATAGCTATGTCGGTACCTGCCCCAATAGCAATCCCCAAATCTGCTCTTGTAAGTGCAGGCGCATCATTGATGCCATCACCTACCATGGCAACCTTGCCCTTTTCTTTCAGCTTACGGATCACACTTTCCTTGCCATCAGGAAGTACTCCTGCGATCACCTGGTCCACACCGGCCTGTGCACCGATTGCTTTGGCTGTACGTTCATTATCACCAGTAAGCATAACTACCCGGATCCCCATAGCCTGCAGCTCCCGAACCGCCTGAGGACTGTCCTTCTTGATCACATCTGCCACAGCAATGATACCAAGCAGCTTTCCATCCCTCATAAAGAGCAGCGGTGTTTTGCCTGCGTCTGCCAGTGTCTTTGCCTGTACAGTAAAAGAATCTGGCACCCGGGTCTTTGAAGAAACAAATGCAAGACTTCCGCCTGCCATAATCCTGTGATTCACAGTACCTGTAAGTCCGTTGCCTGGAAGTGCCATGAAATCAGAAATCTTAAGAAGCTCCAGATCCATTTCTTTTCCTTTTGTTAAAATGGCTCTTGCCAGCGGATGCTCACTCCTGCTCTCTAATGTATAAGCATACTGAAGCAGCTCCTCTTTGTCAACTCCAGGAGCTGGCAGTACATCCGTTACCTCAGGCTGACCGCTGGTGATGGTGCCTGTTTTGTCAAGGACAACGATCTGTACCTTTCCGGCCTCTTCCAGGGAAACAGCTGTTTTAAACAAAATACCGTTTTTGGCACCCATGCCATTCCCAACCATAATAGCTACCGGAGTTGCCAGGCCAAGAGCGCAGGGGCAGCTGATCACAAGAACGGAAATCCCTCTTGCAAGGGCATAGCCAAAATCATGTCCAGTAAGCAGCCAGACCAAAGTGGTGATCACTGCAATCGTGATCACTGTCGGCACAAAAATACCAGACACCTTATCTGCGATCTTTGCAATGGGAGCTTTTGTTGCAGCTGCATCACTGACCATTTTGATGATCTGGGAAAGTGTGGTATCCTCTCCTACACGGGACGCTGTACATTTGATAAATCCGGACTGGTTCACTGTACCAGCTGACACCTGATCGCCAGCAGCCTTGTCTACAGGAATGCTTTCTCCTGTAAGAGCAGATTCATTTACAGCACTGTTTCCTTCCAGTATAACGCCGTCAACCGGAATATTCTCCCCTGGACGTACAAGGAATACATCCCCTTTCTGCACCTGTTCCACAGGAACAGAAACCTCTTTACCATCTCTTTCAACGGAAGCAGTTTTGGGAGCCAGCTTCATCAGGCTTTTCAGCGCATCTGTAGTCTTCCCCTTGGAACGTGCTTCCAGCATTTTTCCTACCGTGATCAAGGTAAGGATCATGGCTGCAGATTCAAAATAGAATTCCATCATATAATTCATCACTGCTGCCATATCTCCATCCACCTGTGCACGGGTCATGGCAAACAGTGCATATACGCTCCATACAAAGGATGCCATGGAGCCTAATGCAACCAAAGTATCCATGTTGGGGGAACGGTGCCATAAGCTTTTAAAACCATTAATGAAAAACTTCTGATTGATCACCATAACAATGGCAGCCAGGATCATCTGTACCAACCCCATAGCCACATGATTATCCTTAAACCATGCAGGCAGAGGCCATCCCCACATCATATGTCCCATGGAAAAATACATTAGCACAAGTAAAAATCCTGCCGATGCGATCAGGCGGCGTTTTAATGTCGGTGTTTCATGGTCCTCCAGTGCTTCTTCCGCTTCTGACTGAGAAACCCTATTGCTTTTGTTTCCTTTTAAGGATGCTCCATAACCTGCAGCAGTTACTGCCGAAATGATCTCATCCGGAGATGCAGTCCCTTCCACACCCATAGAATTGGTCAGTAGACTGACAGTGCAGGCAGTAACACCCGAAACTTTGGATACTGCCTTTTCGACCCTGGCGCTGCAGGCTGCACAGCTCATCCCTGTTACATTATATTGGTCCATCTTCATTCCTCCTGGTAAACGGACATGTGGCCTGACCGCCACATAACTATACATCTATTTCATAAGCTTCTGAAGAGTTGCCACAAGCTCATCAATGGTCTCATCCTTCCCCTGACGGATATCCCTGGCCACACAGGTGCGGATGTGATTGGCAAGCAGTTCTTTGTTAAAAGAATTCACAGCTGCATTCACAGCAGCAGACTGGATCAGGATATCATTACAGTAGGCATCATTCTCAAGCATACCGATGATACCCCGGATCTGTCCTTCAATACGCTTCAGCCGGTTGATCAGCTTCTTACGCTCCTCTTGGGATCGGTCTGTATGCTTTTCGCTGCAGCAGCAGTTTTTCTTTTCAGTCATGGCATTCTCTCCTTTCTTCACATACCCCGTATGGGTATTCTTCATTTCAAAATCACTATATACCCCATTAGGGTATTTTGTCAAGGAAATTTACACATCTTTTTCATTATTATCCTTTACATTTTTTCTCAATAATAGTATCGTATGATTACAATGCTTACAGGAGTGCAAATGCAAAGCAAAGCCTGTAAGCAAGTTTTTTTGTGATGAGGGGATTTGAAAATGGAAGCAACCAATGAAAAAATAAAAACCGGTGCCATTCATATGACGTCCGGTTCGTTATGGAAAAATATCTTTTTATTCAGCGTTCCTTTAATGCTGGCCCAGATCCTGGAGATTTGCCACAAAGCAGGCAGTTATTGACGCAGGAATGGAAAGGATACGAATCATGGCACTCTCCTACTGCATCAGTGCCTTTATGGACTGCTCCATTGCAGCTTCCAGAGGGATCGGGAAAAGTGTGGTACCAACGGTTGTTGTGATCCTTGGCTCCTGTGTGTTCCGTATTGTGTGGATCTACACAGTGTTCGCACATTTTCACACGATCCCATCCCTGTATCTTCTTTATTTCTTCTCCTGGTCTATTACTTCTGTTGCGGAAGTCCTTTATTTTGTCTTCAGCTTCCGAGGGCTGAAAGTACGTTTATAATGCAGGCTGTTTCATCCTGTGTACTTTCCTGCGGACGAAATAGAAGCACACCACCTGGAGTAAAATGGTAACGGTCCAAGATGCAGGATAAGAAATAAACAGGAACCGAAGAGATCTGTGGGAAGGGAAAAGCCCGAAAACCCAAAGGATCCTCATTCCAACCGTACCGATCACAGACAGGATCATGGGTACTGCAGAGTGGCCCATACCACGCAGGGCACCTGGAAACAGATCCATCATACCGCAAAGGAAATACGGGATTGTGGTATAAGCCATGATCTCCATACCGCACTGGATCACCTTGGGATCATCTGTATAGATCTTCAGGATCTGAGGGCCAAAGAAATAAGCACCGCAGCCTAAAACAAGAGAAAAACCGGCAGAAAGAATCATGCAGTCTACAAGCACCTTATCCATTCGCTTATATTTCCCTACTCCATAATTCTGACTGGTAAAACTCATACAGGACTGGGTCACTGAATTAACCGATACATACAGGAAGCCAAAAATATTATTGGCTGCCGTATACCCTGCCATGGCAATGGAACCAAAGGAATTTACAGAAGATTGAAGCAGTGCATTGGACAGATTGATCACTGTGCTTTGGATTCCGGCAGGAATCCCTACCTGGAAAATCTGTTTCAGATAAAAGCCCTTCATGGTCAACTTGGATAACTTAAGCTGATAACTGCCATCTGTATGACATAGGCACCGTAGCACCAGTATACAGGAAATCATCTGGGAAACTACCGTAGCAATGGCTACACCTGCTACATCCAGATGGAAGCAGATCACAAGGATCATGTTCAGCACTGCATTGGTAAGGCCGGAAATGATCAGGAAAATCAGGGGACGCTTGGTATCCCCTACTGCACGAAGAATGGCAGCCCCATAATTGTACAGCATAAAAAAAGGCATTCCAAGGAAATAGATCCTCATATACAACACGGACTGCTCGATTACATCATCCGGTGTACCCATTAATTCAAGCGCAGGTCTTGTCATGATGAAACCGATCACAGCCATTACAATACCGCTTACCAGAGCAAGTGTTATGGCTGTGTGCACAGTTTCTGACATTTCCTTATGCTTTCCTGCTGCATAGAATCTTGCAGCCAGTACGTTTGCCCCAAGGGAAACCCCTATAAAAAGATTTGTAAATACACTGATCAATGCTGTGGTAGAACCTACCGCAGCCAAAGCCTGGCTGCCGCTGAATCTTCCTACCACAATAATGTCTACCGCATTGAACATCAGCTGCAGGATACCTGACAGCATAAGCGGAACGGCAAAAGTGATCAATTTATCCATGATCGTGCCATTACACATATCGATCTCGTACTTCTTACTGTTACTCATCTTACTATTATCCCCCATTTCAGCTAAGCTCAAACATTCCATGATATAGCTGGTAATATTTTCCCTTTTGTTTCAGAAGATCCTCATGGTCTCCCCTTTCAGCAATCTCACCATGCTCCAGCACTATAATAGCATTGGCATTGCGTACTGTGCTTAAGCGATGAGCGATCACAAATACTGTCCGCCCTTCCATCAGCTGATCCATCCCCTTCTCAATCAGTACTTCTGTACGGGTATCTACTGAGGAGGTTGCCTCATCCAGGATCAGCACTGGCGGGTCTGCCACAGCTGCCCTGGCAATTGCCAGAAGCTGCCGCTGTCCCTGGGAAAGTTTGGCTCCATCTGCAGTGATCATCGTATCATATCCATCCGGCAGACGGCGGATAAAAGAATCTGCATTTGCGATCCTGGCTGCTTTTTTAACTTCTTCCATGGTTGCATCCAGTTTTCCAAAACGGATATTGTCTGCTACTGTGCCTGTAAACAGATGGGTGTCCTGAAGAACGATGCCAAGAGAATGGCGCAGATCTGCTTTTTTGATCTGTCTTACATCTAATCCGTCATATACCACCCTGCCTTTTTGCACCTCATAAAAGCGGTTGATCAGATTGGTGATGGTAGTTTTTCCTGCTCCTGTAGAGCCTACAAAAGCAATTTTCTGCCCCGGCTTTGCATACAGGCTGATATCCTTCAGGATTGATCGTCCGTTTATATATCCAAAATCCACATGTTCAAACCGCACATCCCCGCAAAGTGGGACCAGGCTGCCATCTGCTGTGCGCCAGGCCCATTTCCCTGTAGATTCCTTACACTGGATGATCTGGTCTTTTTCCTGGCGTACCCGCACCAGCCGGACAGTCCCTTCATCAATCTCAGGCTTTAATTCCATCACCTGGAAAACCCGCTCCAGGCCGGCAAGTGCTGACAGAATAAAATTGCTTTGCTGGGTAAACTGGTTAATAGGAAGGGCTGCCTGTCTTACAAATACAAGATAGCTGGCAAGACCGCCCATATCGGTCTTCCCCTGAAGGGCAAGAAGCCCGCCTAGTACCGCCACAATGGCACAGTTAATGTAGGAAATAGCCACAACCACAGGGATCATAGTCGCAGCATATCCTTGCGCACCTGTACCTGCCTGGCGAAGCTCCTCATTTTTCTTACAAAAATCCTGAAAGCTTGCTTCTTCATGATTGAACACTTTGATCACCTTCTGTCCGGTGATCATTTCTTCAATAAAACTATCTAGCTGTCCCAGACTTTGCTGCTGTGCGGCATAGTATGCTTTACTTTTCTTCCCGCTGAACCTGATATACCAGAACATGATCCCATAACATACGGTTACGATCAAAGACAGCCTCCAGTTCAGGATATAAAGTACCGTCAAAGTACCTACCATCTGGATAAAGCTTTGGATGGCCATGGCAAAACTGTTATTTAATGCCTCGGAAATAGTATCGATGTCATTTGTAAAAAGACTCATAATATCTCCATGGCCATGAGTATCAAAAAATCTTAGCGGAAGTGTCTGGATATGTTCAAAAAGATCCTTTCGGATATCATACAACACCTTTTGAGAAGCCTTTACCATGGTCTGTGTGTATCCCCAGGCAGAAAAAGCTCCTGTGGCAAAAATCCCGGCAGCCAGCAGCACGCCCATCAGCAGGGAATGTATATCCCCATCTGCCAGATGATTGACAATGGGACGGATCATATAAGTACCTGCCAGATTTGCAATGGCACTGATAGCAACCATCACTGCCACAGCAAGGAAGATCAGTCTGTGCCTGCCTATATAAGAAAGGAAAAATGCCAGCGTTTTCTTAAGGTTCTGGGGCTTCTTCCCACTATACTGTCTGGAAGCCATCTTCGTCCCCTCCCTTCATCTGCGAAGCATAAATCTCCTGATAAATCGAATCATTAGCAAGAAGCTGCGTGTGGGTTCCGGTGGCATGGATCCTGCCGTCATCCATGATAATGATCTGATCTGTATTCATAACCGAGGTGATCCGCTGGGCAATAATGATCTTTGTAATATGCGGATATCCGGCAAGCGCTTCACGGATCTTCTTTTCTGTAGCAGTATCCACTGCACTGGTGGAGTCATCAAAGATCAATATCCGTGGCTTTCCAAGTAAGGCCCTGGCAATACAAAGTCTTTGCTTCTGCCCTCCGGACAGGTTTCCTGCCCCCTGCTCCAGCATTGTATCAAGACCATCCGGAAGCTTTTCCAGGAATTCATCTGCGCTGGCTGCTTTGCAAGCCTTCCAAATCTCTTCATCAGAAGCATCCGGATTTCCCCAAAGAAGATTTTCTCTCACAGTGCCGGAAAATAATATATTTTTTTGAAGAATGATGCCTACCGCCCTGCGAAGTGCAGCCAGATCATATTCCCGCACATCATGGCCTCCTACCTTTATACTTCCGCAGGTTGTGTCATACAGTCTGGGGATCAGCTGTACCAAAGTTGTTTTGGATGCTCCGGTACCTCCAAGGATCCCCACCGTCTGTCCCGGCAGGATATGAAGATCCACCTTCGATAATGCATATTCCTTTGCATTTTCATGGTATTTAAAGGATACATCCTCAAAGTCAATTCTGCCGTCAGGCACTTCCTTTCGGCCGTTTTGGGGTGATGCCAGGATGATCCTTTCATCCAGCACCTCTACAATACGATGGGCGCTGGCCAACGATCTGGTAAGCAAAAGAAACACATTGGCGATCATCATAAGAGAATTCATTACCTGCATCACATAGCTTAAAAATCCGGTAAGATCTCCCACTTTCAGCCCTGATGTGAGGATCATATTGCCTCCGAACCACATGATCAGTACAATCGCAAGATACATCACAGCCTGAAAAGCAGGCAGGTTCAAAACCGCATAATGAAAAGTCTTTTCACTGGAAGCAGTAAGGTCTGTATTTACCTTTGCAAACTTATCCTCTTCGTATTCATCCCTCACAAAAGCCTTTACTGCACGAATGCCTGTAAGCCCCTCCTGGACTACATGGTTCAGTCGGTCCATGATCTGCTGAAGCCTAGTATACATAGGCGCCACTTTGGAAACGATCCAGTACAGGACCAAAGCCAGTGCAGGAATGCATACAAGAAAAACAATGGCAAGCCTGGCATTCATCCAAAAAGACAGAAGAACCCCCATCACCAGAAGAGAGGGACCCCTTGTCACCGGCCTGAAGCCTGCGCATACCATATTTTGGATCACAGTAATATCTGTTGTCATCCTTGTTACAAGAGATGAGGCTGCAAAGTGATCCAGATTAGAAAAAGCATATTGCTGCACCTTTGCGTATTCGGCTTCACGCAGCTTTGCTCCCCATCCATAAGCAGCCCTGGCTGCATAACGGGCATATAAAAGCCCGGTAAGAAGGGCTGCTCCGGCACATAGGATCATCTGTATGCCTTTTATATAAATATAATGGATATCATGATTTGCCACACCTGTATCGATCAGGTCTGCGATCATAATAGGGATAAACAGTTCAAAACAGGTTTCGATCAATACAAGTACCCCGCCAAGCACCATATCCTTCTTATATGATCCCATATATTTCAGCAGCCGTCTCATATCATTCATGTGCATATCACTCCTGTTCTGTCACTGCAGTCCCCAGATAGTAAAATCCTTTGCAGGTATCCAGACGTACCTGGATATATTTGCCAAGCATATCAGAAGTTCCTGGAAAATGTACAAGAAGATTGTATTGGGTCCTTCCTGTAAAGATCCCTTTTTCTTTACTTTCTGTCTCAACCAGCACTTCCTGCACAGTGCCCTGGAATCTGGAAGATACCATCCTGCCCTTTTCCTGGACAAGGGAAAGAAGACGGTCAAAACGGTCTTTCACCACGTCCTCTGGTACCTGATCCTCCATTTTAGCAGCCGGTGTACCGCTCCGCTTGGAGTAAATAAATGTAAAAGCTGTATCAAAATCAGATTTATCAACCACATCCAGTGTTTCCAGAAAGTCTTCTTCTGTCTCACCTGGGAATCCTACAATAATATCGGTAGTCAGGGAAATATCCGGCACCGCCCCCCGAATCTTCTGCACAAGCTCCAGATATTTATCTTTATCGTAACGGCGATTCATCAGCTTCAGGATCCGACTGCTGCCAGACTGCATGGGAAGATGAAGATGATGGCATACCTTCTTGCTTTTTCCCATATATTCGATCAATTCGTCAGACAGATCCTTTGGATGGGAAGTCATGAACCGGATCCTTTTAAGGCCAGGAACAGCTTCTACCATCTGAAGAAGCTGCGCAAAGGTTATCGGATGCTCCAGGGTTTTGCCATAGGAATTTACATTCTGTCCAAGAAGCATCACCTCTGTCACCCCATCTGCCACCAGAGACTTCACTTCATTTACGATCGCCTCAGGCTCTCTGCTGCGCTCCCGTCCACGTACATAAGGAACAATACAGTAGCTGCAGAAATTGTTGCAGCCGAACATAATATTTACCCCGGATTTGAAAGAGTAATTACGCTCTGTAGGCAATTCTTCCACGATCTGTTCTGTACCTTCCCAGATTTCCACCAGCTGGCTGTCCCTGTTTTTCATCTCATAGAACAGCTCTGCAAACCGGAAAATATTGTGGGTTCCAAATACAAGATCTACAAATGGATAATCCTTCCTGATCTTATCTACTACATGCTGTTCCTGCATCATGCAGCCAAATAAAATGATCTTCATATCAGGATTGTGTTTCTTCAGATTATGAAGCTTGCCAAGACGGCCATATACCTTCAGATTGGCATTCTCACGGACGGTACAGGTATTGTAGATCACGATATCTGCATCTTCGGATTCTTTCCGGTCAAAGCCCATCTCATCCATAATACCTGCTACAACCTCAGACTGCTTTTCATTCATCTGACAGCCAAAGGTCTGAAGACAATAGGTTACCGGTCTGCCAAGAACAGCTCTCTCCCTTGCAAGGAGTTCCCTGATCTTTCCCATAAAGTAATACTGTCTTTTGGTCTCGTCAGCCGGCGGCTGTCCTGTAAGATCTATTTTAGTAAAATCAATTTCGTTAAACATAATTCCTCCCGTTTCACATATGCATGATTACAACAGAAAAACAACCCCAAAAAACGACTCTTCTGGGGCTGCATGTATCTTTTTATTATTTTATTTTATCCTATTCACAGCAGTTTGTCTACCATTTATTCGGGCGAATCAACAGTTGTATGAACCATTTATTCAGGCGAATCAACCGCCAGCCATTGCTGTCCGGGCTGTTTGGCAGCATGAAATCCAATCTGTACAATACCGCGATTTAAGCAAATACGCAATGCTGGTCAAGGGCTGTTTTCAGTGCACTTGCACTGCTAGTATGGATCCGGGCAACAGGAATATTGTTCTTTTTGGCTTCCTGTGAAGCGCTTAATACCATTTTGTGGGATACGGTATTGGTAAAAAGAACCATCAGATCCGGACTTCCGATCTTCTTACGGATGGATCCGTTCTCCTTTGGAAAAATCTTAGCTTTGTATCCGTATCCTTTGCAGATATCTGTATACTGACATACCATTCTTTCATTTCCACCGATAATTACAATACTCATGTGCGTCCTCCTTTAGCTGGCAAATATTTATTAGTTGTTTCTAACTCATGATTAAAAAATAAAGGGCTGATCTGTCAAACCTACTGGTGTAAGTGATCTCCCATCCAATATTCTTTTATCAGGCCGTCCATATCATTCTCATAATCGTTAGTCTGTGCTAACTTGCTATTAAGATACCTGATTTTGGACAGCCCGTCAAGACTGTATTTATAAAAAAACAGTTATTGAGGAATCTTATCAACAAGCAGTTAAGACACCAATCCACTTGTATAAGAAAAAATATATTCCAAAGGAAGAATACGGATATCCCTGGTACATTCTGAAAGTTCTTCCCTGGTCAGTTCTTGTCCCCATGTTTTTCCAATTTCTATACGCAGGGCTGGCCGTCCTGTGATCTGCTGATAAAAAGGTTCCGGGGCCCCAGCGGTAAAATATCTGCTTTCCTTATTTTCAGGGACTATGACGCTTTGTTTTTCCAGATGGTAACCCATCTTCAAACCGGATGCCTGTTCTTTTTTTACTCTTCTTCTGTCTGTACACTGTTGAAGATTTCTGGCAATTTTATGGCTTTTATATATCTGTCTGCCATTAATATCTCCTGTATAGTACAAAATCCTTTGCCAGGCTTGTCCAAAGGAGAGCAGGCCTTCTCCCTGATATTCCTGAAAAATCCGGATCAAAGCCTTTACTTCATTTTCGCTGGCTGGCCCCTGCCCTGCTCTTGTCCTTTTGTACCCGGATGTGGGAAAATTCCTGGAAAGATCCATCCCTCTTGCATTGCATCCAAATTCTTCACAGGGAATCTGCTGCATCTTCAGCATCTGCCTGTAGATAGGATTTCGGATCACAGAAAAGCCGTTTCGGCAGATTTCATAACCATCCGGATTGGCTAACGGGATCACACATAGCCTGATCTGATTCAGAAGCTTTCGGATATCATAAAAATCCTCAAGAAGCCATCCACACTCATAGGCTTTTGCATATTCCTCTGCCATGTATACCAGGATATCAGGGGTAATCTGATCTCTGCCATCCAAAGATCCAAGGCAAAACAGTACATTTCTTCCCTTTCCTATTTCCAGCATAGGGATCATCCTTTCATCATGACTGCTTCCAATCACCCGGAATTGTATAAAGCTGCTGTATCTTCCTGCCAGCTCCCACAGAGAGTAATATAATTTTTCATATGTATCAGATGCCTTTTCCATAAAACCCATCCTCCTTGTCCAATGCTGTAAATCATTCATAAAAGTATATGAAAAGAGACAGGCCAATAGACCTGTCTCCTAAAAGAATCTGTAGATACCTTAGCCGGAGCATAAAGCTCCAGGCTGATATTATATTCAAGAATGCCTCGGCATTCTTGCTGCGAGGTGCGCGTCATGCAATTGCATGACATACTTCTACTGCGCACCTCTGCAATCCTGCCGGAGGCTATATCAGCTGGGGGATTGACTCCCAGCTGATATACACAAGTTATAAAGGATCACGCTCTTTTACGTCTTCTTACGATCACATAGCCGCCTGCCAGAAGTGAAAGGGCTGCCAAGGATACCATAGCACCGATTGGTGAGTTATCTGCTGTGGAAGCATTGGATGCGGAAGATGTGCTGCCTGTGTCGGAATCATCTCCATCACGGCTTGCTGCATCGCTTCCTCCATCGCCATCTGTATCCTCACCGGTCTCACCGCCTCCATAATAACCGCCGCTGCCTGCTGCCGGTGTGCCGGATGGGGTACCTGAAGGCTCAAAGGTGATCTCTGCGGATCTGAAGGTGTAGGCAGCTGACTGAACAGTATCACTTGCCTGCCATTCTTTGCCATTATATACATATTTCTGGAAGAATACATACAGCTTAAAGGTCTTGGCCTCTTTGATACCATTCTTGGCACCGATCTGCCATTCTTTGTTCTGGTTCTTGGCTGATGGATTCTTGGATGTACTCCAGTAGATCGGACGCCACTGAACGTCTCCCTCTACAGGGCTCTTCACCTGCTCTGCAGTACTTGCTGTACCTGCACCGATCACAGTAAACTTGTAGAACTGGTTAGGATAGAACTCCAGTGCCTTATCCAGACCCTGGACAATGCTCTCTGTTACATTGGGAACAATTGGCTCACGGGTAACTACAGCTGCTGCCGGGCGGGCACTTGCCTTCAATGTATAGCGAAGAGGAGTAGCCTTTACATTATTATCGTCAACAGCAAACAGATATACATATACATCCTTACCATCCTCAGCAGTAATATTAGGTACATTTACAGTCACAGTCTGATCTGCTGCAAATGAAGAGACGGCATCGCTTACCTTAAAAGAAGGAATCTTGCTCTTGTCCTGGTTCCAGGCGATATAATACCGTCCATTCTTGTCTGCGGTAAACTTAAACATAGCCTTCTCACGGCCTGTCCATTTGATGTTCTGCTTATTGGAAAGCTTCATCTTCTTCACTGCCTGTGTAGGAGTAGGTGTAGCTGTGGCTGTGGGCACATCCGAAGGCTTCGGATCTACAGTAGGAATCGGTGTGGCTGTAGGAACCGGTATGGCTGTAGGAACTGGTGTGGCTGACGTCAGATATGCAGCACCTGTATTAGGATCTGACTGTAATTTATAATTGGCATCATCATAGGTCATCTGTGCTACAGAAGCAATCATATCCGCCGATGTGACAACCTGTGCGCCGCTAACATCTGCCGCAGAAACTACCAATGGCTGATTCTGGGCAAGCCCTGCAGTGGATGTGATATGGATCTCAGAATTTTGTACAGTGCTCTGCATCTGTACATATGCACCTGCGCCGTTCAAGACAATATTACCTGCAGAACCATCTGTCCTTGTATTGTCCTTGATCAGGATAGTGGCAGGAGAAGCTGTGCCTGCAACATCCTTAGATGCAGCTACCGTGAGCAGGCCTGTACTGTAAATAGCACCACCGGCTGCTTTGTCTGCCTCTGTATATGTGGAAACATTACCAATAATCGTACCGCCTGTCAGTACAATGGTACCGCCGTTTTCATTTAAGATGGCACTGCCGGCTGCGTTTGTCTTATTGTTCTGAAGGGTTACACCTGACTGAAGGCCGAATGTACCAGCCGGCTTCAGGATATGTACCAGCGCACCGGTCACATTCTCTGCCTGACCGCCGTCTACCGTCAGCTTACATACAGTGGAATCATCCTTCACACCGGCTGCAAACTGAAGGGATCCCTCATCAACGGTAAAAAGATCACCTGTATAATCCGCTGCACGATTCACAGTCAGATCTGTTTCACCTGCTGCAATGATCACATGCTTATCCCCAACTGCTACCGCAGCGTTGATCTCAATATTCTGCTTTAATATGATCTTCACTGGCTGATCCTTTGTACTGGAGCCGTCTGCGATCCCATTAATAGCTTCCTGCAAAGTGTTATAGGTAGCTGAGATCGTCTTACCATCTGCCGGATCGATCACATGAACCGGAAGGCTCTCATCTACTGTAGTTCCCCCATTCGTGCCATCATTGGCAGTATCTACAGCTGTATTATCTTCTGTGATATCCTGCACTGCATCCTGGATGTTGTCTGTATCCTGGGTATTGTCTGGATTCTGTGTAGTGTCAGGTACTGCCGGAGCTTCTGTGGGCTGGGCATCCGTGCCTGCCTGGGCGTTAGGATCTGTCTGGGCAGGTGTCTCCGTAACTGTATTATCTGTCTGGGTAGTATCTGTAGCAGCAGCCTGGTCTGCAGCCGGAGCTTCCGTTGCAGCCGGAGCTGCTGATAAAGCATCCCCTGTGGCCTGTCCCTCTGTATTAGCTGCAGCAGCCGGATCCGTCGCCGGGGCTTCCGCTGCTACTGCTGTTTCATCTATGGATACTGCTGCAGCGCCCTCTTCTGCAAAAGCAGAATACGGAACAGCGCTTACAGATAAGGCTCCCGCCATCATAAAAGCTAAAAGTTGTTTTTTCTTCATTGCTAGTCCTCCTCGTAAAGAGCAACATCTTAAAATATTAACATTGGGTCAAGTATAGCATACCTGTTCCCAAAAATCAACGAACTTGACCATTTCCATATATTATATACTTGGTAGTGGTCAGTGCATTAAGTCCCATGGGGCCTCTTGCATGAAGCTTCTGGGTACTGATGCCGATCTCTGCTCCAAAGCCAAATTCAAAGCCATCTGTAAAACGGGTAGATGCATTCACGTAGACAGCTGCTGCATCTACCTCATCCAGAAATCTCTGGGCATTCTCGTAATTATTGGTGATAATCGCTTCTGAATGCTTGGTATTATATTTATTAATATGGGCGATCGCTTCGTCTACGCTGCCCACCACCTTAATGGACAGGATGTAGTCCAAATATTCCCTGCCCCAATCCTCTTCCGTAGCTGCTACAGCATCCGGGATCAGTGCCCGTGCCGCCTCATCTGCACGCATCTGCACATGCTTCTGGCGAAGTCTCTCTGCCAGTACAGGAAGGAACACGTCCTTTACCTGTTCGTGGACAAGCAGGGATTCGCAGGCATTGCATACCCCTACTCTTTGGGTCTTTGCATTCATAACGATATCAGCAGCCATATAAAGATCTGCACTGTCATCCACATAAATATGACAGTTGCCTGTACCTGTCTCGATCACAGGAATGGTACTATTATTCACCACTGCCTGGATCAGACCCTTTCCTCCTCTTGGGATCAGCACATCCACATACTGATTCAGTTTCATAAATTCAGAAGCTGTCTCCCTGGAAGTATCCTGGATCAGGGCAATGGCATCTTCTGTCACTTCGTTCCTTGCAAGCACCTTACGGATCGATTCTACAATCGCCTGGTTGGAGTGGATCGCATCGCTGCCTCCCTTCAGGATCACCGCATTACCGGTCTTAAAGCACAGGGCAAAGGCGTCTGCAGTCACATTGGGACGAGCTTCGTAAATGATCCCCACAACCCCTAAGGGCACTCTTTTCTGTCCGATCAGAAGGCCATTAGGCCGCTTCTTCATGCCAAGCACTTCCCCTATGGGATCATCCAGGTCAGCCACCTGGCGCAGTCCCTCTCCGATCCCTTTGATCCGTTCTGCATCCAGCATAAGCCTGTCTACCAGGCCTTCCGACATCTGATTCTCCCTGCCCTTCTGAACATCAATGGCATTGGCGGCTAGGATCTTATCTGTATCCTTCACCAGCTGCTCTGCTGCCTGGCGAAGGATCTGATTCTTCTTATTGGTTGAAAGATTGCGAAGGATATTCTCTGCATCTACTGCATTTTTCCCAAGTATTTCCAGCATTTCATTCATGTCTAGTCCTCCCTTCTGAACAGAGTCTCTGTCTCAGTAACAATAACCTGCGGGCAGATGTCTGTGATCTCACAGGGCACCTGATCCTTTATCTGAAAATCAAAAGCCAGTGCAACGGTATCAAGCCCCGGATGCTTTTCAAGGTACCGGTCATAAAAGCCGCCGCCATAGCCGATTCTGTGGTTCTTTCTATCAAAGGCAACTCCCGGCATGATCATAAGTGCTTCATCCCAGCAGACGGCTTCGCCGGATACAGGCTCCGGAATCCCGAAATACCCTGGCTTTAGCTGATTAAAATCTGTGAGAAGATGGAAAACCATCTCCTTTCCCACCACTTTGGGAACTGCCACCTGCTTTCCTGCTTCCCAGGCAGCCCTGATGATATAATCTGTCTTCACCTCATGATGATAGTCTGCGTAGATCATCACTTTCTTTGCATGCTGGAAAACCGGAAGATCGATCAAATGCTTGGAAAGTTCTATACTGATATCCTGTACGCACTGGTCAGATATATCCTGACGGATGGCAAATATCTTTTTTCTAATGACCTTTTTTTCTTCCATATTTCTCTCCAAGATTCGTTATACTTCCGTCAGCCTCTTTAATATCAATACTGTTCAGCCTAGAACGAAGGCTTGCCCTTATTGACTCCAGATATTCCTCACGAAGAAGTGCCTGTTCTCTCTTCTCTTCATCTGTCAGACCAACGCTTTTAGCCTTATGAGCCAGAGTATTGATCCTGTCTATCTTACGTGCGTCCATAATCCTCTCCTTACAAAAGCTTTTCGATATAGTCGATCAGGAAGAATTCTTCCTGCTTCTTTCCAACAAAAAGAGTTCCACAGTCATCTCCTTTGGTGACACGATGGATATTATGAAAATCACTTCCGTTGGCGATCACCATATCCACTCCTGCAGCTGTAGCGATCCTTGCAGCTGTAAGCTTAGTAGCCATCCCGCCTGTACCCACATTACTGGTAGATGAACCCTTCCCCATATTCAAAATGCGTTCGTCAAAATTATCTACAGTATCTATAAACCTTGCATCCGGATTGGAATTAGGATCGTCGGTATATAAACCGTCGATATCAGACATAAGAATGAGAAGATCTGCCTCGATCAATGCAGCAACCACAGCTGAAAGAGTGTCATTGTCACCGAATTTCTCAAGAGACTGCATTTCATATGTAGAAATGGAGTCATTCTCATTAACAATGGGAATCACTCCTAACGAAAGTAATTCGTTAAATGTATTCTGTGCATTCCTTCGGTTAGCATTATTAACCATAGTATTCTTTGTCATCAGGATCTGGCCTGCCATCTGGTTATACTCCGAAAACAGCTTCTGGTAGATCAGCATCAGTCTGGCTTGGCCTACAGAGGCGCATGCCTGCTTCACACGAAGATCAGAAGGCTTGCCCTTCATACCCAGAGCCGCTGCCCCTACTGCAATGGCTCCGGAAGAAACAAGGACTACGTCCTTACCCTGATTGCGCAGATCTCCAAGCTCCCTCACCAGCACCTCCATCTTAAGCAGGTCCAGCCTTCCTGTGGCTGCATGTGTAAGGGAAGAACTGCCGATCTTAATAACAATTCTTTTTTTATCTTTCAGTCGTTCTCTGTAATTCATCTTCCTGTTTGCTCCAATACGCTTTTACCCTTTATTTCATCAAACTATATTACACCTTTTTGCGTCATTCGTCTATGATTTTTCAGCAGCTGGAAGGAATTTCAGAAAAAATTCATATTTATTAACTGGAATAATTTTCAAGAAATGCGTATAATTCTCTCTTATTCTTGATATATTTTCCTTTTTTCAGCTGCTGCATCAGCTCCTTTGGAAGGCTATCCCGGTGAATAGGGATCCTATCATATACGGTCTGTTTGTTGTTTTCATAGATCACTACCGTATCTCCCTCAAGCTGCAGATAATAAATCCCATATTCGCCCTTTGTTTCTCCTGCATTGACAGACCTGCCTGTAGTGATCTGCCCCAGGGCCAGGCCCTGGGATCCATCTTTCCCGCCTGTATAAGTAAGATAATATCCCAGGCACAGGATCCCTAAAATAAAAAATACGCTGATACAACAGAAAAATTTACGCATGAGAATCGCTCCTTTTTCTGATAGTATCAGCGCTAAGGTTAAAGATTATGCAGTCTCACCTCTGGCAAGATCTTACTGGTAAGAAATGGAATCCACCTTGTCATTCTGGATGATAGCAACCCAGGTGCGGCCAGGATTCAGACGGATCTCCTGATCATTGGCATCATAATAATGAGTAATACCCCATGGAGAATCCTTCTCCCAGCGGATATCAATCGCCTTGCCTCTGGTAATGAACTTGCCCTGTCCGGGTGTCATCACATCCACATTCAGATAACCATTAGAATCGTAAGGCTTATATGCAGAATATTGAAGGATAATATTGTCACAGGTAAGCTGCTGTCCGTTCAGTTCATCAATATGTGCTTCTCCAAACTGAAAACGGCTGTACTTCTTGGTATCAGCGTTATACTCAAACCAGGGGTGATTGTCTCCGTAATTGTCCAGCTTCACCACATTGGCAACAGTACCATTGTCCAGAGTAGTCTCTGTGCCGTCTTCTGCAAAAAGATAATGGCCTGTGTAATCAGACTTGTATTCCTGGCTGTATCCCATGGCATCAATGCCATTCTGAAGAAGCTGAGGTGTAGTATATGCATTATGAGGTGCCTGACGGTCTGTAGTACGGAAGAATGCAGTTGATCCCATGGTAAGTCCATTCAGATTGTCAATAGCATGCTGCTCAAGATAAGGAAGTGCATAAGCAGCCTGTCCATAATGCGTATAAATGGCATTAAATTCATTGGCATAGAAAATATAATAATCACGGCAGCTGCGGACAGAGCCGATCTTCTCCAGATTGTCATAGTCCTCAAAAATACCCATCAATCTTGTGATCTGTCCTTCTACAGGTGCTTCATAGATCACTCCTGCGTTGGTAAGCCCGCTTTGTGGCGCGCCGTTGCGATCATTGCCAAGCATCACTGCCACAGGTCTTCTCCGTCCAATGGAAGCCGGTACATCCTCTCCTGTAAGGTAACTCTTCACAGTATCTGAACTGTCTGCTTCCTGAGCCATAACTGTGCTGCTTCCTGCAAGGGAACAGGATAAAATCAACCCGGTAAGCATTCTGAATAATTTTTTCTTCATTTTTTTCTCCTTTACTGTTGCTGAACAAGTGGCATAAGTCCTATTAATTATACCTGATACGCAGACTTAACGTGTAATCCCAAGTTTCTCAAGTGCTGCTTCCTGCTTCTGCTCCATAATGGCAGCTTCCTCCGGAACCATGTGATCATATCCCAAAAGATGGAGCATGCTGTGAGCTACCAGAAAACAGAATTCTCTTTTGATACTATGTCCATAATCCTCAGCCTGACTGATCACTCTTTCTGCAGAGATCATAATATCTCCAAGAAGAAGCTCCTCTGTATCAAGATCAAAAAAGGATTCATCCTGATCCAGGATCTGATAATCTGCAGGCGTTTCAAAAGGAATCATAGGAAAAGAAAGCACATCTGTAGGTGCATCGATCCCACGGAACTGCCGGTTCACTTCATGGATCCCCGAATTATCTGTAAGAACAAGATTCACCTGACTATCATAAGGGCAGTTCTCCAGTTCCAGTACAGACTGTGCCACTTTCTTTGCAAGAGCTTCACAGTCCAATTCCAGAGAAATGTCTGTTTCACATTCATATTGTACAGATACCATTTTATTGTCCTCCATGTCTCCGTCTTCCATCGTATTTGGATCCTTTATCCTGCTTTGGCTGTCTTTTTTCATAATTCTCATAAGCCTGAACGATCTGCTGAACCAGTGGATGACGAACCACATCCTTGCTGGTAAGTTCACAGAAACCGATATCGTCGATCTTCTTCAGCACCTTCATAGCCACATCCAGACCGGAAACCGCATCTCTTGGAAGATCCTTCTGGGATGCATCTCCTGTAACGATCACCTTGGAACCAAATCCAATACGTGTAAGGAACATTTTCATCTGGGCAGGCGTGGTATTCTGTGCTTCATCCAGGATAATAAAAGCATTATCCAGGGTACGTCCCCTCATATACGCAAGGGGTGCCACCTCGATCAGACCTCTCTCCATATTCTTTGCAAAGCTGTCAGCCCCCATGATCTGATACAATGCATCGTAAAGTGGTCTTAAGTAAGGATCTACCTTACTTTGCAGGTCGCCAGGCAGAAATCCCAGCTTTTCTCCTGCTTCGATGGCAGGACGGGTAAGAATGATCCTGCTTACCTCTTCATTGCGGAAGGCAGTAACTGCCATGGCCATAGCAAGATAGGTCTTACCTGTACCTGCCGGACCCACACCGAATACGATCATTTTCTTGCGGATCTGATCCACATATTCCTTCTGTCCCAGGGTTTTAGGCTTGATGGGACGCCCTTGTATGGTATTACAGATAAAGTCCTTATCAATCTCCGTAATCACTTCATTTCTTTTCTCAAGAGCCAGGGAAAGGGCATAATTTACATTCTGGTCTGTGATCACATTGCCTCTTTTGGCAAGGGTCACAAGCTCTTCAATCAGCTGCTTGGCCTGTGCGGCACAGCCTTCTGCTCCAATGATCTTCAGAAAACCGTCCCTTGAGATCAGAGTTACATTCAGTGTCCTCTCTATCTGCTTCAGATGCCCGTCAAACTGTCCAAATACATTGCCCTCCAGGTCTGCCGGTATCTGGGTGTGTAATTCAATAATATTGCTTGCCATCTGTGCTGTCCTTTCTCGTATATTCCATTGCGCCCAGCAAGCAGGCACTGCTTACATTTTAACACTATTTCAGGATATTGGAACCCCTTTTTTCTACAGGAACCCGGATTCCTGTTTTTTCTATCACCACAAGGTTACCGCTGGCTGTACAGTTTTCCTGGTCTGTTTTAATTTTCACCTTGTTTTCCATCACTTCAATATCCTTTTTAAGAAGTTTTTTTTCAAACTGCTGTATATGAAGAACTGCCTTTTTCCTGGCTTCCTTGTCTGTAAGGATCCTTGTCTGGATCCGATATTTCTCATCTGTTGCAAAGCCGTAAGAGATGGGCAACACAAAATTCTCGGTAAGACAGATCTTTTGTTCTTCTGTAAACCTGCTGCTGTCCTGCTTCTGACTGGTGCCCCACATCCAGAAAAAAGGACCTGCTTTTATGAAAAATCCTTTTTTCCTTTCTCCTGTGTAAACTGCCTGCTTATTTTTCATGGAAAACTGATCATAATAGGAGATCTCATGTCGGACAAAAATATCCGCATCCGCACAGACGTAGTCATATCCTGTAATTTCCTGGCTGTCATTTACAAGCTCCACCTGTCCTTGCACCAGGAGCTGCCCTTTTTCACACATATCCCCAGTCTTCACCAAGGGAGTCCCTGCTCTTGTGATCATTCTTACGATTTCACCGTCCAGGCCTGAGGCAAGGCTGTATGGTATCTGTTCCTTCTCCGGTTCTTCCTTGGAAATGCCCTCTTTTACAGAAATCAGCAGCTGCGTACCTTCCCTGCGGACAGCAACCCATATCATATTTGTAAATTCTTTTCGGATCTGCCCCGCAAGAAAACTGCAGTCTACCTGACGGATACTCATTCCGTGATAAACATTCTGTTTTGCAAGAAAATCCAGGATCTGCCCGGAACTGTTCTTAACATTCCCTTCTATATGGATATTCCATATATGGCCAGAGAAGAAAATCAGTATACTGATACATAAAAGGATTCCAAGAAAAAACGCCTTTCTTTTTTTCAGTCTGAGAAAAAAGAAGGGCATTCCCTGTTTTTTTAATATATGAATATGTACTTTTGCTTTTCTCCGTACATGGGAAAGTCTGAAAAAATCCTTGGTAGAAACAGTTGCCCAAAGCTCACCCTGGGTAAAGAAAAGCTTTTCCAAGATGATACCTTTTGCCCTGCAAAGATTGAGGAAGCGTTCCTGCTCACCGCCACAGATACGGATCCATACAAAGCCCTTCCACAGATTCATCATATCTGAACCCTTTCGCAGCTGTATACTCCCTTTACAGCTGCACCTTTCTCATTGCTAGCCGGTTATCCCAGGTGGATATCACCGATCCATCCTGTGATCTCCATTTCATCTCCACAATAGGATAAGATCTGAAGATCTTTGCCACAGACCGTTACTGTACCATGGGATGTTCGTAACACCAGCTTTCCACTGGTATATAAAAGAATACCACGATAGTTCTGGATCACAGCCCGCCTATGCCCTGTCAATGTAACCACAGGCTGGCCATAAGCCAGATCCTCCGGGATCCCGGCAGCTTTTACCAGATTATCCTTCCAGTTCAGCCTTTTTTCCATGGCATTTCATTCCCGGCTTTTTCAACATTGTATGCATCTGTTTTTCAAAATATACAGGTAAAGCCATCAGCGGATCAGGATCAGTGAAAACCATAAGATAGTATTCCCGCCAAGATTGTATTCCATACCCTGTTCTTCCACAATATCACTAACTACCACTCCGTGGCTCTCAAGGCAGGGATGCATCCGATCCGGATACCGGCATGGTTTGCCTTCTTTGTAGGCGCATTTAGGACAGATATCACAGGATTCTGTAGATAGAATATAGATCTGAAAACCTTCCTTTTTCAGAAATTCTCCAACCTGTCCGGTAAGATCCTCATGGGCATGGCGGGTTGAAAGCATCTCCTCCATATTCATAAGATCCGATACCTCTGCCACACTGGAAAAGAAAATCCCCTTGGAAAAGCTGTGGATCTTATCTCCACATTCTTTCAGGCTTCCTACGCCAGGCGGGCACGCCCAGGTAGTTCCATATCTTTCACATTCCTGTCTGCAGATCACCCGAACCCGTTCTTCAATGGCAATGGCCCCGGCATCCAGGATACGATACTCATATATAGGATAATCTGCAATAAAATTCTCCAATCTGGCTGTATCTAGTTCCATGTATTCTCTCCTGGTATATTCTTTACTGAAGTATTCTCTCCTGCTGCATTTTCACCGGATGTGTCATCCTTACTGCCAAATATCAGCTCCTGTTCTGCAAAAAGGCTGGAAACAGCAGCCTGATATTCCTTAAAATGCTGGGCTTTACGGATCTTCTTCAGATATTTTTCATAATTTGTAAAAGACAGTCCCATATAAGACCATAGCTCTTTCATTCGGAAAAGCACATTTTTCTCTCCGGAAAGAAGCTTTTGATAACGGATATAAACCTCCTCATGAAAGGCAGAAAGCCGGTCCTTATCCGGATGGCTTCCCTCCCTGATCTGACTTACAAGCCCCGGATCTGTGATCAGCCCCCGTCCATACATATAACATTCTGTATCCGGAAATTGCCCAGATATCTGTACATAATCTTCCCTGGTAAAAAGATCTCCATTATAACAAAGCGGAAGCGTCCTTTTCTCATATGCTTTTTGGTAAGCCTGAAGTCTTGGCTGATTCTTATAAAAATCCTGACGGATCCTTGGATGGATGATCAGTTCCTTTACCGGATACTTCTCATATATGGAAAAAAGTGCATCCCACTCTTCTTCCTCATCAAAGCCAACCCTTGTTTTTATGGAAATATCCATGTCCGGCAGACCTTCATAGATCTTTTCCAGAAAACGATCCAGCTTCAGGGGAAAGGCCAGGAAGCCAGCCCCCTTTCCTTTTGCTGTTACAGTACCGGAAGGGCATCCCAGGTTCAGATTGATCTCTTTATGTCCGTATTTATCCCGCAGGATCCTGGCTGTATTTATGAAATCATCTGCATTATTTGCCAGAATCTGAGGAACTACATGAAGCCCTTCATTTGTTTCAGGAGAAACCTCACAGATTTCCTTAAAACTTAATTTCTTATCCGGCTTGGCTGACAGGAAAGGGGTAAAATATTTATCCATAGGATGGTAATACCGATGGTAAGCACTGCGGTAAACATGGTTGGTGATCCCCTCCATAGGTGCCATATAATCTTTCACTGCTCTTTTTGTTCTCCTTTCGCCACCCTCAAAATATTCTCTTAATTATACATACATTTATGTTTTGAAACAATCCCTATTTTTTCCTTGGTAAATGAGAACTGCAGATGCAAATAAGAGCCAGAATCTGAATCATTTTCTCTTGTCAGATAAAAAACAGGATGATAAAATAAAGCCCGACCCAATATTTTAGGAAAGAAGGAACTTAAGATGCAGTTTTCCAAACGATTGGAACTATTCGGGGATGAGATTTTTGCTGCCCTGAACAACAAAAGGATCCAGCTTGAACAGCAGGGTAAGAAAATTTATAATATGAGTGTTGGAACGCCTGATTTCCATACACCGGATTATATCAAAGAAGCACTGATAGAAGCAGCAAAGGAGGACTCCAGTTGGCGGTACAGCCTGCGGGATCTGCCGGAACTTCTTGATGCTGTCTGTGCTTATTATCAGAAGCGTTTTCAGGTAAGTATTACCCCGGATATGGTAATGTCTGTATATGGCAGCCAGGAAGGTATGGGACACCTGGGTATGGCTCTTTGTGACGAAGGAGACATTGTACTCCTGCCAGATCCCTGTTATCCGGTTTTTGCAGCTGGCAGCAAGCTTGGCGGTGCAACTCCTTACTACTATCCGCTGGTAGCAGAGCATGATTTCCTGCCTTATGTAAATGGAATCCCTGAAAATATTGCACAGAAAGCAAAATATATGGTGGTTTCTCTTCCTTCAAACCCGGTAGGCAGTATCGCAACCCCCGGCTTATATGAAGAGATCGTAGCCTTTGCAAAGAAATACAATATTTTGATCATACATGACAATGCCTATAGTGATATTATTTTTGATGGTGTATACGGCGGAAGCTTCCTAGCTACACCAGGTGCAAAAGAAGTAGGTGTTGAATTTTTCAGTCTTTCCAAATCCTTTAATGTAACAGGCGCAAGACTTAGTTTCCTGATTGGCAATCCACAAGTGATTGCTGCCCTTCGAAAACTTCGCAGCCAGATCGATTTCGGTATGTTCCTGCCATTGCAAAAGGCTGCTATCGCAGCGCTTACCGGCCCTCTGGACAATGTAACGGAGCAATGTCGCATGTATCAGGAACGGCGTGACGCCCTTTGCAATGGTCTTCACGAAATTGGCTGGGAAATGCCTAATGGCAAAGGTACCATGTTTGTGTGGGCAAGGATCCCCGGCGGCCGTATGGACAGTATGGCATTTTGTATGGAGCTTATGGAAAAAGCAGGGGTGATCGTAACACCAGGATCCAGCTTCGGACCTCACGGAGAAGGTTATGTACGTTTTGCATTAGTACTCCCGCCTGAGAAGATCCGTGAAGCTGTTGAGGCGATCCGCATCAGTGGGATCTGATAACGATTCCCATTTATTTATGATATGGCTCATGATTGATGATCCTGAAGGAGCGGTAGATCTGCTCCAACAGGATCATTTGCATTAACTGATGTGGAAAGGTCATTGGCGAAAAGCTAAGACTGTAATCTGCCCTCCTAAGGATCTGATCCGAAAGGCCTAAGGATCCGCCGATCACAAATGTGATGGAGCTGGTTCCCTGTACGCCTAAGGCTGCGATCTTCTCTGACAGCTGGACAGAATCAAGCATTTTCCCGTTAATAGCCAATGCAATCACATAATCCTGCTCCCGGATGTGCTTCTGGAGCCGCTCCCCTTCTATTTCCCTGATCTGGGTATTTAAAGCCTCTGAGGCCTTATCCGGGGTCTTTTCGTCCGGTACCTGGATAAATTTAAGCTTGCAGTATCTGCCAAGCCTTTTCGCATACTCCCCGATCCCATCATTCAAATATTTTTCTTTTATTTTCCCTACTGATAAAATACGAATTTCCATTTTTATATTACTTCTATTAGTCCATCATATAATCCATAGCTGCACGATTACAGGTATATGGACGGACGTATGTATTTGCTACATTCTGATGATTTGGATTCACTGCATAAGCAGCTAATGCTTCCGGTGTCTCCAATTCTGTAACAAGACAGAAATCATGACTGCTGGAAGAAAGCGGCTCTGTGATCACAAATGCGCTGATCAGACCAGGTACAACACCTACCAGTGCTTCCAGTTCTTTTTTGGCTTTCTCTTTGATAGCCTTTTTCTCACCTTCCGGAACATCTTCTTTGAAATTCCACATTACAATATGCTTTACCATTTGTAAAATCCTCCTTTTATTGTTGTGAGCTTCCGTCTATATAAGACTGAAATTCTTCTTTACTCATAAGTACCTTCCTGGGCTTAGTACCCTCTTCAGGACCTACTACTCCGGCGTCTGTAAGCTGATCCATGATCCTTGCCGCCCGGTTAAACCCGATCTTAAACATCCGCTGGAGCATACCAATGGACGCTCTTTCTTTTTCGATGATCAATTTACCAGCCTCTTCAAAGTATATATCTCTGTCATCCCGGTCAGCCGCTGCACCAGGCATCACCGGTGTATCAACCTGCTGCTGGATCTGGGAACTGTAGGTAACTGCAGGATTCTTGTCAGATAGGAAATTCACCACTGCACTCACCTCTTCATCTGAAACAAAAGCTCCCTGCAGTCTGGCAGGCTTCTGATAGCCCTGTGGATAAAAAAGCATATCTCCTTTTCCAAGCAGCTTCTCAGCTCCGTTCATGTCAAGGATCGTCCTGGAATCCACACCAGAGGAAACGGAAAAAGCGATCCTTGAAGGCATATTTGCCTTGATCAGGCCTGTAATAACATTTACAGATGGACGCTGTGTAGCTATGATCAGATGGATCCCTGCTGCACGGGCCAACTGTGCCAGCCTGCAAATGGCATCCTCCACTTCTCCAGGTGCCACCATCATAAGATCTGCAAGCTCGTCTACAATAATAATGATCTGAGGCATTTTCTCAGGTGCTGCCTCGTCCTGAGACGCAGGCATGGAATCCACTTTACGGTTATATTCTTCCAGATTACGTACTCCATACTCTGCAAAGGTGTTGTATCTGGTAGTCATTTCTGATACCGCCCAGTTCAGGGCGCCTGCTGCCTTCTTAGGATCTGTTACCACAGGAATAAACAAATGAGGGATCCCGTTATATACACTTAACTCCACCACCTTTGGATCGATCATGATCATCTTTACTTCTTCTGGCTTTGCCTTGTAAAGGATACTCATGATCAGTGTATTGATACAAACAGACTTACCTGATCCTGTAGCTCCTGCGATCAGCAGATGGGGCATCTTGGCAATATCTGTTACTACCGGCTTGCCTGCAATATCCTTACCTGCAGCAAAGGAAAGCTTTGATCTTGCATTCTGAAACTCCGGTGACTGAAGAAGATCCCTTAACATAACCGGACTGTTCTCTTTGTTAGGCACTTCGATTCCTACTGCTGCCTTACCTGGGATCGGTGCCTCGATCCTTACATCGGAAGCAGCAAGATTCAGCTTGATATCATCTGCAAGTCCTACGATCTTGCTCACCTTCACACCCTGATCCGGTGATAACTCGTATCTGGTAACAGTAGGACCGCAGCTTACATTTGTGATCGTTACATTCACTCCAAAATTGCGAAGGGTTTCCTGCAGCTTCTGGGCTGTTTTTCGCAGATGGGCATCCGAATCCCCCTGGGATTTGCCACTGCCCTTCTTTAACAGAGTCATTGGAGGAAACTGATATTCCTTCTTAACTTCCCCTTCTTTGCTGTTGATCTCATGCTGGATATTGCGAATCCCATTCTCAATCTCTTTCTTGGAGGATTTAGGGTTCTTAGAGGGCTGCCTTGCGGCCTTCTCTTCCGGCAAAGCCTGGGCTTCCTCCGCCAAAGCCTCAGGTCTTATATTATCACTGCTGTCTTCCTGTATCTGAACAGGCTCAGCCCGGTGTATGGAAAACTCCAGCTGTCCCTGGTCACGCTCCGGTGCCTCTACAACAAAGGTATTGGGGCCAGGTCTGTCATTTCGCTTTTCATGATGCCTGGAAGCAGCACCATTTCTTCTATCTTCCTGTTCCTCTGACTCTATAGCCTCTTCCAGCCTGCGGACTTTCTGTGCACGCTTTTCCTGCTTAGCCTGTGCTTTTGCCCTTGCACGAAGCTCCCTGGCCTTTTCACGGTCAGGACGGCCGTCCAAATAGCTGTCCTTGCCGCCTTTGATCAAAAGCATCAAGCGGTCAAACTCACGGAAAACAAATCCGAAAAAGGACTTCTGGGTGATCAGCACCAGGCATACCATCAGCACCATAACGATGATCACACAGCCTCCTACCGCACCAAATGCAGAAGTGGTGGAAATGCAGATCGCACCACCGATAAGGCCTCCTCCGGTATGGTATGCAGAACACTCCCTGTAATAATCCTCCAGTGTGGTCCCGCTGATATATCCCTCTGTGACCAGCTGCACAAGTCCGCATAATGCAAGAAAAAAGACAGCTGCTGCAGCTACCTTTTTCCGGGCAAGCAGGCTGGTTTTGTTGGAAAGCAGGAAGGCTGCTCCAATGAAAAATACTACAGGAAATGCATAAGCCAGAACTCCCATAATGCCAAAAAAGAAGCTGCTGATCCCATTGCCTACAATGCCTCCAAGACCAAAATCGCTTACAAGAAGGATAATGGACGCAGCCAGGATCACCAGAAGGATAATATCATTCTGAAATCCATTGGCTGCTGCCTGCTTCTTTTTCTTTTTTGAACTGGCTGTACGCCCGGATGTACGTCTTTTGGATGTCTTAGAACCTGCCATCAGTGAACAAACTCCCCTTTACTAAATTAATTATTCAAAATACATGCTGCGTTCTTGCTGAATTCTCTACCTGTAATTAATTACCAGTGCAATAATCCCTGCCAGGAAGCAGTAAAATGCAAAATAACGCAGCTTTGTCTTCTGAAGGATAACAAGCAAAAACCGGATGGTAAAAAATCCAGTCACAGCTGCAGTCAGCATCCCAAGAATATAGGTAAAACCAAGTCCTACTGTCATTCCAGGTGATGCAAACTGACCAAGCTCCAGGACCAGAGCACCTGCCACTGCCGGAACGCTCATAATAAAGGAATATTTCACAGCGAACTTACGGCTCAGCCCGCAAAGAAGTCCTGCACAGATGGTCATACCTTCTCTGGAAATCCCTGGAAATACACTCAGTCCCTGGCAGATCCCCATCCACATGGCACTGTCGTACCCGGCTTCCTTGGGGGTCTTGTTCATGCCTGCCTGACCCAGATCTGTTACCAGCAGGAAAATCCCTGTGATCAAAAAACAGATCCCCGGAAGCAGTGGTGAAACAGCCGCCTTTGCAGCCAGTCTGCGGCAGGTATAACCAAGAACCGCTGTAGGAACAGATGATACAAGGATCAGTGCTGCAAACTTACGGTATGTGCCATATACGATCTTTGCATAATGCAGATGCTCTCCTGTCCTTCTGTTATGTATATACAGGTTAAGATTACCTGCAAGATCCATGGCCATGCCAAGGAGCTCTTCTCCTATCCTTTTAAGATCTGACCAGAAAACAACAAATATGGCTGCAAGCGTACCTGTGTGCAGCATCACTTCAAAAAGAACACCTGCCTGTCTCTCTGCGCCGAAAAGCTTCTCTACTGTAGCCAGATGGCCAAAGCTGCTTACCGGGAGAAATTCGGTGATCCCCTGTATAATTCCTAACAGAATTGCTAATAATGGTGACATGCTATACTTTCCTTTTCTCAATAGTTTTGTTCATTATAGCACAAGAATCTAAAAGTTACAACTTTTCTCGAACAACTGTTTCTGTTTTGATTCTTCACATTTTTTTCGCATACTTGTACAGATTTTAGGTGATTTTTTCCAATTTTTGCACGGATATTTCTTGCCTGTATATTCAAATTTATGGTACTATCATAAGTGTGTTAAACACCCAAATCCAGATATGGATTCAAAGCTACCAATTATGATACCTACGGATTGCTTCGTGCTATGCGCTCCCACAATCCTGCCCTGGTATCTTATGTATGGCAGATTATAAAATACAGGAGGATGGGTATGAATATACAGGAAACCGCAAAATTTGCAGCAACTATACTAACCAATTATTATAATAACGATATCCGGCTCTTTCTGGAATCCTGCCACAAAGATGTATTGTGGATCGGTCCTGCCGAAAAACAGATCATCCGCACTAAAGCAGCGCTGATTGAAGCCTTCAGAAATGAACATCACAACCTTAAAATTCATTATTAACAATCTTACAGTTACACCTATTTCCGCCGGAAGTGCCAAGACCTGTGAGATACTTCTGTTTTTCCTGGTGGATACCATCTGGCCGGACAAAAGCGTAAGCCGGGCAAACCAAAGAATACAGCTTACCTTTGTAGAAGAAAACGGGCGGCCACAGATCAAACTTTGCCACATTTCCAATGCCATCGCCTATGATGAGCGTGACAATATCTACCCTGTCCATTATGATGAAAATTATGAGCACTATAAACATTATACCCTGGCCGGTGAAGCCCGTTCTGAAAGACTGATCATTAAAAGCGTAAACAAATCCCTTTTATATCTGCAATGGCCCAGGATCCTTTATGTGGAAAGCCTTGGCTCCCATACCATGATCCATACCCTGGACGGTGATTTTGAATCTATTGACAATCTGCTTTCCATTAAAAACCATTTCAGTGAGCTGTTCTATCAGATTCACAAATGTTATTTGATCAATCCGAAGCATGTACGTGAGATTATAAGATTTCAGGTCACTATGACAGACGGCACCACTCTTCCGATCCCTGAAAAAAAATATACAGCAGTCAAAGCCGATCTTACAAAAGCTGCTGACTGATTTTTTATCCTATATCTGTCATCTGGGATTTTTCAACCTGAAAAAAAGCAGGAATTTCCAGTGTATTTTCCTTGGGTCAGCACATACTAGCAATGTAACATCAAACAAAACAACCAAGGAGGAAAATCAAATGACAAATTCTACTTCTTCTAACAAAGCAGTTGTACCAGAGGCCAAAAGTGCTTTAGACCGTTTTAAATTTGAAGTTGCAAATGAACTGGGTGTCCCCCTTACAGATGGATATAACGGAAACCTGACTTCCAAACAGAACGGTTCAGTGGGTGGATATATGGTCAAAAAAATGATCGAGTCCCAGGAAAGACAGATGTCCGGAAGCCAGGGCGGCCAGTCTTACTAAAGAACAGGCAACGGCAGCGTGTATCTGGCATAGAACACAAATTCAAAAATGCGAAGAATTTCCAAACTGTTGGGGCCTATCCGGCCCCAACTTTCATGTGCGATGCTTATCTAATCCGTTCTCTGCTTTTGCTTTTCTTCCGATCCTGCCGCTGCTGTTCATAATACTGGCTCTGGTCACTTTGTCATTGCCATATTTCAAACGTATGGAATCCAGGGCAGCATCCAGCTTCCGTCTTTTCTCTTTGTCCCTGGTATCTTCAAACATGCTCATCTGCTCATACATCCCATCGTTAAGTCCTGTCAGGGAAACCCCCACCAAACGTAAAGGCTGCCCCTTCCAGAAATCCAGAAAAAGCTTCTGTGCATATTTGAAAATCTCATCCGTAATATCTGTTGCACTTTCAATGGTCATCTGATGAGAACGGTTTTTAAAATCCAATGTACGGAAAGAAACCGCAATACAGCTGCATTTCTTTTCTTTTTTCCGAAGTCTGGCTGCAAGTATGTCACACTGGGCCAAAAGCACCTGAAAGACCTGCTCCTTCGAAACAAGATCCTCATTAAATGTGGTCTCCACGCTAAGCCCTTTGCTTTCTTCTGCTTCTGCCCGAACAGGAGAGTCATCCCTCCCACAGGAATACTGATACAGCTGATGTCCGTTCTTTGTTCCCAAAAGCATCTGTATATGGGATTCATCTTCATGTGCCAGATCACCGATGGTGTGGATCCCAGCCTCCTCCAGTTTCCGCCGGGATGCTTTTCCAAGGAAAAGAAGCTCCCCCACAGGAAGCGGCCACATCTTTGTGGGGATTTCCTCCGGAAATAAGGTGTGGACTTTATCCGGTTTTTCAAAATCAGAAGCCATCTTAGCCAGAAGCTTGTTTACGGAAATCCCTATATTTACAGTAAACCCCAGTTCTCTGTGGATCTTGTCCTTGATCTCACAGGCCAGGGCTACAGGATCCGGATAAAGCAGGGATGTACCTGTCATATCCAGGAAAACCTCATCAATGGAAAAGGATTCCATTACCGGTGCATAAGATGCACAGATTTCCTTAAAGGCCCTGGAGCACCTTAAAAACAGGCTAAAATCTCCCGGCACAACTACCAGCTCAGGACATTTTTTGAGAGCCATCCCTACAGGCTCCCCTGTACATACCCCATATTTTTTTGCAGGAATTGATTTGGCTACCACAATCCCTGTCCGGGTCCTGGGATCTCCGCCAATCGCAGAAGGGATCTCCCTCAGATCCGGAAGCCCTTCTTTTACCCGGCGTACTGCTTCCCAGGAAAGAAAAGCACTATTTACATCCACATGAAAAATCAATCGCTCCTGTTCCATCATCTATTCTCCAAAAATATGCCAGGATCTAATTAAAGGATCCTGCAGCTTCACTATCATTTTTTTATAAAAATATCCAGAAAACACTTTCTGCTTTCCGGACACCACCATTATATCATATATCTGACCAAAATATAATATTTCAAATTTTTTTTACAAATAAATCTCCTTACATGAAATCCTCTTTGTTTACATTTTATTCCTTGTATATTAAAATAAAAGTTAAATATTATAAATGTCTGTCAAAAATCAGTCGTTTAACAAAAGAATATGAATTGAGGTAATATCAATGAAAGAGAAAAAAAGTAACTTCAGTAATTCTATCGGCTTTGTCCTGGCAGCTGCGGGAAGTGCAGTAGGCGTAGGAAATATCTGGCGCTTTCCCTATCTTTGTGCTAAAGATGGCGGCGGACTTTTCCTGATCATCTATCTTATCCTGGTGCTTACCTTTGGCTTTGTGCTGCTTACCACAGACATTGCCATCGGAAGAAAGACTAAACAAAATGCCCTGAAGGCATTTGGCACTTTGCATCCTAAGTGGAGATTCCTTGGATATCTTACATTCCTTGTACCTGCCCTGATCATGACTTATTACTCTGTAATCGGCGGATGGATCACCAAGTATTTCTGTGAATATATTATTTCCGATGGATCTGCCCTTTCCAAGGACAGCTATTTTACATCATTTATTACATCCAAGGTTTCACCTATTGTTTTTATGCTTATATTTCTGGCACTGACAGCCTGGATCGTATACCGTGGCGTAGAAAAGGGAATCGAAAAATTCTCCCGCTTCATCATGCCTGGACTGATCATTTTGATCCTTGTCATTGCCATTTTTTCCCTGACTCTTTCCAAAAAAGATACAGACGGCACAGTACGTACAGGCCTTCAGGGATTATGGGTATACCTGTATCCTGATTTTTCCGGTCTGACTGTAAAGCGCTTCCTTGAAATCCTTCTGGATGCTATGAGCCAGTTATTCTTTTCTTTAAGTGTCTCCATGGGTATCATGGTCACTTACGGCTCCTATGTAAAAGATGATGTAAATCTGAATAAATCCATTAACCAGATTGAAATATTTGACACAGGTGTGGCTTTCCTGGCTGGTATGATGATCATCCCTGCAGTATTTGTCTTCCTGGGCACCGATGGAATGGCTTCCGGCCCAAGCCTGATCTTTATTTCTTTGCCTAAGGTTTTTGAAGCTATGGGGCCTGTAGGAAAAATAACAGCCATTGCTTTCTTCTTAATGATGGGCTTTGCTGCACTTACTTCCTGCGTGTCCGTTATGGAAACCCTGGTTGCTAACTGCATGGAAATCTTCCATAAAACCCGTAAACAGATGTGCAGCATGATCGGGATCTATTCTCTTATTACAGCTGTGCTGATCTGTCTTGGATATAATGCACTGTACTTTGAACTGCCACTTCCAAATGGTGCCACTGCACAGCTGCTGGATGTAATGGATTATATCAGCAACAGCTTCCTGATGCCGTTTATCTCCTTCCTTACCAGTATTCTGGTGGGCTGGGTGATCGGTCCTAAATATATTATCAGTGAGGTAGAACGAAACGGGGAACATTTTGGTCGTGCCCGCCTGTACAGCTTTATGATCCGTTTTGTAGTACCTGTGGTAATGCTGATCCTTTTCCTGGTGTCTACCGGCATCGGAAATCTTTTTTAAATAGATTAATATAAATCTTCTTCTAAGCAAAAACGCCACTTCCTTCCCGGGAAGTGACGTCAGACTGTAGACAAAGCCCTGCTTTTGCAGGGTTTTGCTATTGTTGGAACCGCTTTTCTGATATAATAAATATCAGAAGGGCGGTGTTTTTTATGATG
>NZ_JAAITU010000030.1 GCF_013304385.1 Blautia glucerasea | reverse complement strand
AAATGTAAAACGAATAGTAAGATTAGAAGAGCTGGCTATGGAGTAAGCCATAGCTTTTTTGTGCTTTTTCTAAAAAAAATTGAAAAAATATAAAAGAAAAACTTCCACTTAAGAAAAAATGGAAGTTTTTCAGTGCCCTTATAAAAGGGGTTTTTCCGGCTCTTTTGCAGTAGCTTTCCGGGAGGAAGTGTGGTATGTTGTGGTTGAGAAAAAAGAGGAAAAAAGGAGGCTCGCCTATGACAAGAATGCGATATGTAAAGATGGACCGGATCATGAACCATATGCTGATCCATGCCCTCCGGGAAGTGTTCCGGCAGGAAAAAGAACAGGGGCTTCCGGTGGATACCACACGGGATCTGGTTCTGAAGCTGGCAGAGCAGGAAGAAGGAAAGCTCTACCTGACAGAAGCTGAACACACCAAATCTGTAGAAGCTTTAAACAAGCTCCGGGACACATACCTGAAAAACGGACGCTATTCCGATGGGATCGACAGTGTCCTGTTAAAGATCATGAAATCCAGATACCGCCGCCCATACCGTGGACGGGGAAGATAAAGAAAGGATGTGGTACGAATATACAGAAATATGACACAAGAAAGAATAGAAGCCATGAGGAGAAGATATCCGCCGGGAACAGAGGTCACGCTTAACAGCATGGAGGGGGAGAGCCACATGCCACCCGGCTTAAAAGGTAAGGTGGATATGGTAGACGATGCAGGGCAGATCCACGTAAACTGGGAGAATGGAAGCAGCCTTGCCCTCGTTCCTGGAGTGGACAGCTTCCACATTACGGACCTGCCAAGAGCAGAGAGGCCAAAACAGCAGCCATCCCGGTAACAAACAGCCGGAAGTCAGACTGGGTGATCTGGCTTGCCGGACTGCCTGTCATCTGGTGGGCAGCGATCCTGATTGCGGATGCTATTCAGCCGGGCAGGAATCTTTTTGAGCTGATGGAGGTTCTAACGGAAAAACTGAACCACCCCTTCCAGCTTCATTATACGGAATATACCATCAAGTCGGTGCTGGTCTGCACGTTACTTTACGCAGCCGGGATCGGCATTTTTTATTCCAGCCAGAAGAACTACCGCAGAGGGGAAGAACATGGTTCCGCCAGATGGGGTGATGCCCGGCAGATCTGTAAGAAATACAGCCAGAAGCCGTACTCCCAGAACATCCTGCTGACGCAGAACTTCCGCATCAGCCTGGACACCCACGAGCACCGCAGATGTCTCAACATCCTCGTGGTGGGAGGCTCCGGTGCAGGAAAATCCAGAGGCTTTGCCCTGCCGAACATCATGCAGTGCTGCTGCTCGATGGTCATTACAGACCCCAAAGCCGAGCTGCTCCGAAAGACAGGCGGTCTGCTGGAAAAGAAAGGATATGAGGTGCGTGTCTTTGACCTCATCAATCCCGACACATCTTTTTGCTACAATCCATTCGAGTACGTCCACGATGACAAAGACGTACTCCGTCTCATTTCCAATCTGATACAAAACACCACACCCAAAGGTTCCCAGTCCTCCGATCCGTTCTGGGAGAAGAGCGAGACAGCACTGCTTCAGGCACTGATGCTGTATCTGCTCCATGAAGCTCCGCCGGAAGAACAGAACTTCGCCATGATCATGGAGATGTTAGGCTCGGCACAGGTAAAAGAAGAGGATGAGGACTACGAGTCCCCTCTGGACATTTTGTTTGACCGTCTGGAGATGCGGGACCCGGACAGCATTGCCGTCAAGCAGTACCACATTTACAAGCAGGCGGCAGGTGATATATGCTCTAAGTGACTTCTTAATCATGATTGTGTCATGGTTAGTGAAGCAATCACTTAGAGCATTTTTGTTTCAGGAGGTACAGCCATGAGAAATGAAAAAATTACCCCACTGTACGAGCGCCTGAGCCGGGACGATGAGTTACAGGGCGAGAGCAATTCCATATCCAACCAAAAACAGATGTTAGAGGATTTTGCCCGCCGGAATGGGCTGCCCAACCCTACGCACTTTACCGATGATGGTATCTCAGGCACCCGTTTTGACCGCCCCGGATTTTTGGCGATGATGGAGGAAGTGGAGGCAGGGCGTGTAGAGGCAATCGTCATCAAGGACATGAGCCGGTTAGGACGCGACTATCTGAAGGTCGGTCAAGTTATGGAGGTTTTGCGGCAGCGAGGCGTTCGTCTGATTGCCATCAACGACGGTGTGGACAGTCTGAAAGGCGATGACGATTTTACCCCGTTCCGCAACATCATGAATGAATTTTACGCCCGTGATACCAGCCGGAAAATCCGATCTGTGTTTAAGTCAAAAGGCATGAGTGGCAAGCACCTGACCGGCACTGTGATTTACGGCTACTTATGGGACGAAAAACGGGAGCATTGGCTGGTAGATGAGGAAGCTGCCGAAGTGGTACGCCGTATATTCTCCCTCACGCTGGAGGGATATGGGCCTTACCGGATCGCCTGCAAATTATCCGCAGACCGGATTGAAATTCCTGTCGTACACCTTGCCCGCTTCAACGAGGGTGTGAACCGTTCAAAGCCGGTCAAAGACCCCTATGGATGGGGATCATCTACCATCGTGAACATTTTGAAAAAACGAGAGTATTTAGGGCATACCATCAATTTCAAGACCCGCAAGCACTTTAAGGACAAGAAAAGCCACTATGTTTCTGAGGACGAATGGACGATCTTTGAGAATACCCATGAAGCCATTATCGACCAGCAGACCTTTGATTTGGCGCAGAAAATCCGCAGCAATGTACGGCGTTATCCAAACGGCTGGGGCGAAGCGGCTCCCCTCACAGGCTTACTCTATTGTGCCGATTGCGGCGGCAAGATGTATGTCCACCGCACCAACAATGGCAAGCGGATTTCTCAATATACCTGTTCCAATTATACCAAAGTTCCGTGTGGGACACTATGCCCTACACAACACCGTATCAATGAGAGTGCTGTCCTGACATTGGTTTCCGACACGCTCCGGGCTATCGCTGAATATTCGAGAAATGACCGGACGGAATTTATTCACACTGTTCAGGAGACGCAGGTTGCTCAACAGAGTGCCGATATATCGAAAAAGCGCAGGCGTCTGGCTGCTGCCCAAAAGAGAGCCGGAGAACTGGAAAAACTGATTTGCAAAATCTATGAGGACAATGCCCTCGGCAAGCTGCCGGATGCACGATATAGGGCGCTTGATGCACAGTATGCCAAAGAGCAGGACGCACTTGAGATTGAAATTGCGGAGCTGGAAAAGGCTGTTACCGGCTACGAGCAAAGCCAGAAATCAGCGGAGAAATTTATAGCCCTGATTGATAAGTACGAGAATTTTGACACGCTGACAAACACCATGCTCAATGAGTTTGTAGAGAAAATCCTTGTCCACGAACGCGCCAGAAAAGGTAGTCAGGACACCACGCAGGAAATTGAAATCTACTTCAATTTTTTAGGACGCTATATCCCACCATCCTTACAGCCGGTTCCTTTAACCCCGGAGGAACAGGAAGAACTGCGGAAAAAAGAAGAACGCAAGGACAGGCTTCATCAGAATTATTTGAAGCGGAAAGCCAGCGGCGCACAGAAACAGTATGAGGACAAAATCAAGGCGAAGAAAAAAGCGGAAATGGACGCTAAGAAAGCCCTGATCCGGGCTGAGGATATGAAAAAAGGTGTTTTTTCTACTATCGGTCAGCTACCAAAAGAAGAACCGCGCAAAGGCAGCATAGCAGCCAGCGCAGCAGTCTAATCATCACGAAGCAAAGGAGAATGAATATGAGTAAGTTGACTTACATTCGTTGTGGAGATTATGATATACCAAACCTAAAACTTTCTGAACAGCCGGAAACTTCTATCGGCAAGTACGGCAGAATGCGAAAATCCTACCTAAAGGAACATCGCCCCATTCTCTACAACCATCTGCTGATGAGCGAGAAGCTGTATCCACACCTGTTAGAGATTGAGCGGACAGCACAGGGGCGTGTGGAAACTATGTTGCCTCACATGATGGAGACTGCGGGTGTCACGGAAGAACTGAAAGCCTGTGACCCCATGCGTTGGGTGGGGCTGATGAACACATTAACGGCACAGATTGAGGAAATTTTAATCAGGGAACTGATTTGCAGCTGAATGGGAGGTGCGGGAAATGCTGACCTTTGAAAAGATTTTGAAAGTGTTTCAGGCATATCTGGATGATGATCCTCTGTATGAGGTGGTTCAGACCAGCCACGGTTATACATTGATGGCATGGGAACCCCACCGGAATGACTGGTACAGCGCTGAAATACAGAAAACCCCGGAGGATTTACGGAACGCTTTGTTGGGTACATACGCCAACTTTCTGGAAGATAAGATTACCGGAAATGACCGTGACCTGACTGTGACAGAAACCGGAGAAATCCAGCAGAGGTGCCGGGAACTTTTGGAAAAGTGCCGGGAAACATGATACAGAAACGCCAGAAGGAGGCCGCGATTATGCGTCCTCCTTCTGCTTCGCAGTCTGTTCCATTTTGAGCGCCCCGTCTATGGCACCTTCGATAATCGGCAGGTATTCTTCAGGGCAAAGCTTCAGCTTGTGGCTGACCCGTTGCCGCTGTTCGCTTTCTTCTCGTATAATCTCCGGGTTAAAATACCGTTCCACGGGAAGTCCGCAGACCTTAATCAACTGGATCATCACAGGCAGGCTCGGAATCGCACCTTGATTCTCAATGTTGGCAAGATACCGCCATTCAATCCCAACCATTTCTGCCAATGTTTTTCGTGCCAGACGCTTTGCCTCTCGTGCAGCTTTGACATCTGCACCGAAGGTTTCAAAACCGGGACAATCTTCAACTTTCGCCATATAACATCACCCAGTTACATTGTATAATTCATACTTCGCCCGTGGAATGTTGCTATATGCAGATTGGTTGAAGTTTATAATTCACATTTCGTTCCTTGCATTGTTCGAGAAAGAGAACTATAATGTACTCTGTGGAGGTGCGAAATGGACTATATGACATTGAAAGAGGCCGCCGAGAAGTGGGGCGTGACACCTCGTAGGGTAAATTATTATTGTGCTGGTGGGCGTATCCCCGGCGCTGTGAAGATGGCTGGTGTTTGGCTGATCCCAAAGAACGCAGAAAAGCCGACTGATAGACGCAGAAAGGAGTTTCAACATGAATAATGTTTTAATTATCGAAGATGATAAAGAAATTTGCGTTATGATAAAAGACCATCTGGAAAAGTACAATTATCAAGTCTTCTTCACACTTACTGGTGCAAATGCGATTGAACGTATAAAAGAATTATCCCCGGATTTAATTATTTTAGATTTAATGCTTCCTTTTATCAGTGGAGATGAGTTAATTAGAAATATCAGAAAATTTTCAGACGTACCTGTAATTGTTGTTTCTGCAAAAAGTTTAACATTCAACAAAGTCGAACTGCTACGCTTGGGTGCTGATGACTATTTAACAAAGCCGTTTGATTTGGACGAATTACTAGCGCGAATTGAACGCAATTTGCTAAGAAGTCAAAAAGATACTCCCAATCTTTGTTTGACCTTTGGAGAACTTTCCATTAATACATCTTCAAAAATAGTTACTGTTGCAGACGAAATTATTGTGCTTACAGCAAAAGAGTATCAACTCGTAGAACTACTGGCGAAATATCCTGATAAAGTCTTTTCTAAGCAAAATCTTTATGAAAGTATTTGGCAAGAACCATTTGCAAGGGATAATGATGTCATTAACACACATATAAGTAACTTACGAAAAAAATTAAAGGGCGAAGGCTGCCGAATTAAGACCATATGGGGCTTGGGTTACCGATTTGCAAAGTGAGCTTTAGATAATCTTTAGCTTTACCTTTAGATTATTCAAGGAATTGTCTGCGATACTAAATAACAAGAAAGGAGCTGTGAAAATATGAACGTAACAGTTTTTGAAGCTATCAACATCACAAAAAAGTATCGCAATACACTAGCCCTAAATCAAGTATCTATGTCTGTAATGCAAGGAGATATTTATGGGTTTATCGGAGAAAACGGTGCCGGTAAAACAACAATGATTCGTTTACTAACCGGACTGGCGGAACCTACTACTGGCAAAATTGCTTTATTCGGTGAAAGCAATAAGAAACTTGCAAAGCAGCGTGAGCGCATTGGCTGTATTATTGAGAGCCCTTCTCTTTATCTTGATATGACAGCCTATGAAAATTTGGAGGTACAACGTTTGCAACGCGGTATTCCAGGAAAAGGTTGCATTGATAATGCTTTAGCATTAGTTGGTTTGAAAGATACCGGAAAGAAAAAAGCAAAAGATTTCTCTTTGGGTATGCGGCAGAGACTAGCTCTCGCAATCGCTTTGCTTGGGAATCCTGAATTTCTCGTACTAGATGAACCAATTAACGGACTAGACCCTACTGGAATTATCGAATTAAGAAACTTACTCAAAAGACTAAATAAAGAACGTGGAATCACTATTTTGATTTCAAGTCACATTCTCACGGAACTTCATCAATTAGCAAATAGATATGGTATCTTACATGAGGGGAAACTTTTACAGGAAATTACCGCTACAGAGTTAGACAAACGCTGCAAAAAGCATTTGTTGTTGCAAGTGAATGATGTAGCTGCTGCTAGTGTTTTATTGGAAAGCAAACTGAATACTTCAAATTTTTCTGTTATGCCAGACAAAAGTATTCATCTATATGATTATGTTGAAAATGCCGGAAAAGTATCAGCGTTGCTAAGTGCAAATAATATTACGATTTATCAGTTAGCACAATCTGGAGATAGTCTTGAAACTTATTACACTAATTTGATAGGAGGGTGCCAAAATGATTAACCATTTTAAAGCTGAATTTTATAAATTGCGTCACTCAAAGATATTGATAACTATATTAGGCGTATGTGCGGCGGTTATAATGGTCTCTTTTGCACTTGGTGACATGACTTTTTTTGGAGCCGGAGATGGAACAGAAAGTGTAATCGGATTTCAAGCTAAGTGTTATCTATCTAGTGAAATACCAACGTTTCAAACTGTTGCCCGCTCATCTCTTGCATATACAGCCTTTTTCTGGATTATTGGCATTTTATTTGCAACCATATTTTTTACAAAAGAATATAATACGGGTACAATCAAATTATCTGTTGCATACGGCACTAAACGAACTATTCTCTACTACACCAAAGCGATTACAATATTGGTGGTGTCTCTGATAACGTATCTGATTTTTGTAGCTACATTTTTCGTTATTGAAATCATACAATCCGGTTACATTCCAACTGCGAGTGAAGTAATAAACCTTTTGGGATGGGCTCTTGCTTGCGGAACGGTTTTATTAGCATTAGAAAGCATTTCTATTTTTTTATGTGTCGTTATTCAAAATACAGGGATTGTAACAGGGATTTGCTGCTTATATGTATTCAGTGGAGCGTCTGTTTACTTAATGCTATGGAGTGATATGGAGACGGTTTCAATACCCTTAAAATTTTTTGTATATGGAAATCCTATGTACTATTGGATGAATTTCAGCTCTTGTCGCACAATGGGTATTATTGAGCATTTACCATTCTATTTCATAGGGTGCATTTCTCTTTTGATTGTTGGCGGTCTTATTATGATTAGAAAAGAAATCAAGTAAAAGGGAGGTAGAATATGGGTTGGGCGATTATGTTTCTTGTTCTGATAGCATTGGTCATTATCCTTTCAATTTCTTTAATTAACTGGAAAATACAGATATATAAAGTAATCGTCCAACTAAATGCTATTCTGAATAGAAAAACGAAAAAGTTAGTTACAGTGTCTTTATCTGATAGGCGGTTAGAGCATTTGGTTGAAATCATAAATCAGATTGTATCAAAAGATAATATTTATCTGGGCGAAATTCAAAAAAAGGAGAATGAATTAAAAGAGAATATTTCTTGCCTTTCTCATGATTTACGGACACCACTAACTTCCATTCGCGGATATTTGCAACTTCTATCAAGTGCGCCTGATGAAAAAAGAGCGGAATATATTTCAGCATTATCCGGAAAAGCATTGAGATTAGAACGTCTCATAGATGACTTTTATCAAATCTCTCTTTTAGAAGCAGGACAATATCCATTTTACTATGAAAAGGTTGAGCTATGCTCATTGCTTACTGAAATCCTGCTAGACAATTATTCGATTTTCAGCGTTAATGGAATTGAACCCCAAATAGAAATACCTAATATGGACATCTATCTTAATGCTGACAGAAAGGCGTGTATTCGCATTATACAAAATCTTATATTCAATGCGGTAACATCCACTACAAATAATGTTGTAATTCAACTAATTAATATTGCAGATTCTGTACAACTCTGTATTAAAAATCCTGTTGCATCTATTCCTACAGAAGAATATTCAAAACTGTTGGAACGCTTTTATGTAGCAGATGTTTCAAGAAGTAATGGTACGTCTGGACAAGGACTTTACATTGTGAAAAAGCTATTACTTATGATGAATTGTACAAATCCAATAATTGAAATACATGACCATAATTTTATGATTACGATTGATTTTTCGCCCTTACTCATAAAAAAATAATCTGCCGGACGACGGCAAAAGAAAAAAAGCCGTCGTAAAGCAGATCTATTAACGCGCCTATGCTATCTTCCGGCGGCTTTGAAAAAACAGAGCCGCCGTTTCTTTTTGCGAAAAGCAGAAACCCGACGACCTAACACCGTGTAAATCCACGGCGGCATATAGGAGGATTGCCGCCGTGTCTATGCTTGCCTTTTTTCACAGTACCCATGACCTGCACCAGCTAAAAAAAGTCTGTTCCCAGCAGCGGAGCAATGCGGTCAGAAGTATGCACTATACCATGTAACTAAACAGCAAAATATACTCTATTACGCTCGTATGGCTTTATGCCGTCCGGGCGCTTTTTTGTCCCTGTGGAGCCGGAACATCGGGTCAGCATGGCTCGAACTTTATCCCCGGTGCCGCTCCCCGCCGCCCCATTCAGATTTACCCAAAAAATCTGAATGGAGGAAAGGCAGATGGAAGTTACCATCAATTATAACGGACAAGCTGTGGCCGTGGAGGTTACGCTGGAAGTCTATGAATTTCTTGACCGGGCCGATCATAAAACGGAGAACCTGTTCCATGAACAGCGGCGGCATTGGGATGGCCGGGAGTTTGACGAGTACATCATTACCACCGAGGGCGTAGGGGGCTACGGCGAAACGCCGGAGGAATACCTTTGCCGCATGGAAACGCTGCATGAGCTGATGGCTGTTCTGGACACCTGTACCGAGGCCCAGCGCCGCCGGTTCCTGCTCTATGCGCTTGACGGGCTGAGCCTTGCAGAGATCGGTGTGCTGTGCGGCTGCTCCAAAGTGGCTGTGTATCAAAGTGTGGAGGCGGTCAGAAAAAAATTTATAAATTTCTTTGAGAACAGGCTTAACGAATGACCTGTTTTCTGGCTACCAAGTGAAAGGGATTATTTCCCTTATCTCAGCGAGGGGCGGACAGCGGACGAGCTGTCCGCCTCTCCGATTTTCAGGAGGTAAGCCTATGAAAACAATCAATCTGCGGTGGATGTATCCCCACTACCGGCATGACGAGTTTGTGGATGTTACGGACGAGGTATGGGCAGCGATGTATCAGGCCAAGCGGGAGATGGAGAACTATGAGCGTCGGAAAGTCTACCACCGCGCCTACTACTCTCTGGACGCATACAGCTGGCTGGAAAATTACGCACTGGAACACAGCAGATCGCCGGAAGATATTTTGCTGGAACGAGAAGAAATGACCACCCGCCTATACCTGATTGCAGCTCTGCCGGTGGCTCTGGCTCATGCCACTCCGACACAGGCCCGCCGTGTTCACGCCTACTACATTGCCGGTATCAAGCAGCCGGAAATCGCCCGGAGAGAGGGTATCCATAGCAGTAAGGTCAGCGTTGCCATCCACCGGGGGCTGCGGAATATGCGCCGTTGCTATGATGTCCTTTTTCAAACAGAGTGAGGGCGTGCCTATGCAGACCATCAATCTCAAACAATATTATCCATTTTGCAAAGAGGACATTTTTGTGGAGGTGTCCGATGAGATCGTCGAAGCGTTTCTTCTGGACAAGAGAGCCGAGGCCGCCAGAGATCGCAAGATGTTCCGGTATAAGGCGTTTTATTCCCTCGATTGTAACGATGGAATCGAAAATGCCGCCATCGGCTGGGCGCAGCCATCGCCGGAGGACTACCTGATAGAAAAAGAAGAATTGGCCGAATACGAAGAACTGATACGGCGATTGTATGAAGCCATTTCCTCCCTGCCGCCTATGCAGGCTCGCCGTGTCCATGCCCGCTATATGCTGGGTATGAAAGTGAAAGATATTGCCGCAATGGAGGGTATCACGCCATCACAGGCGGGAAAATCCATCCATGCCGCACTGCGGAGACTGCGCCGGTACTTTGCTCGACAGAAATGGACGGTCAATCTATGAGTATTTCCAAAGAAAAGAGGTGCCTGACATGAACGAAAAAATTACAGCCCACCCCCAAAAAGAAGAACGGGAGAAAGTCCTGAAGGAGATTCGGCAGCTTGAAAACCGAAAGAAGATTTTGGAGAACAAGCAGCGGAACGAAGAACGCAGGGTTCGCACCCGCCGCCTGATTGAGCGTGGAGCCGTTTTGGAGGGGATTTTCCCGTTGGCTCCCGACCTTTCCGGCGCAGAGGTCAAAGCATTTCTGATTACCCTGTCCCATCTTCCGGGGGCTGCGGAATTGACTGCAAACCTGCCAAAATCCGGGGACACGCCATAAGTCCCTTGTTTACAAGGGCGCACTTATACACCGTTGCCGGTGCTGTGCGCCCTGCCGGGGGCGTTGCGTACTTCGTCCGCGATGGGAAGCTACGCTCCCCAAACCCCTTGTGCGCTCTGCGCAGCCAAACACCCGCTTTGCGTTTGTCCGGCTCCACAGAGCCTGTTATCCCCTCACTGAAAGGAGGTGTTCCCCATAGATTTCTGTCATATCCCCGTCAGTATCATCAAGCGCAGCGCAGGCCGTTCTGCCGTTGCCGCAGCTGCTTACCGCAGCGGAACCAAGCTGACAAATGAATGGGACGGAATGACCCACGACTACACCCGGAAAGGCGGCATTGTCCATGCGGAGATCATGCTGCCTGCCCACGCGCCGCCGGAATTTGCAGACCGATCTATCCTCTGGAACAGCGTGGAGCAGATCGAGAAAGCCAGGGACAGCCAGCTTGCCCGCGAGATTGAAGCAGCCCTGCCCCGTGAACTGTCCGGCGAACAGCAGCTTGCCCTTGTGCGCGCCTATGTGAAGGACAACTTTGTAGACAAAGGAATGTGTGCCGACTTTGCTATCCATGACAAGGGAACTGGCAATCCTCATGTCCATATCATGCTGACGCTCCGGCCTTTGAAAGAAAATGGACAGTGGGGCGCAAAGTGCCGCAAGGCATACGATCTGGACGAGAATGGACAGCGTATCCCGGATGGGAAAGGCGGTTGGAAAAATCACAGAGAGGATACGACCGACTGGAACGATAAAGAAAATGTGGAGATTTGGCGGGCAGCGTGGGCGGCCTACACCAATCGGGCGTTGGAATCTGCCGGCAGACCGGAGCGCATTGACCATCGCAGCTACAAGCGGCAGGGCATTGATAAGATTCCCTCTGTCCATCTGGGGCCAGCCGCCAGCCAAATGGAAAAGCGCGGCATCCGCACCGACAAGGGCGAAGTAAACCGGCAGATCGTTGCCGACAACAAGCTGCTGAAAGAAATCAAAGCCCGCATTACCCGTCTTTATCGCTGGTCGAAAGCCGAAACGGAAAAACCACAAACACAGCAAAGCAGCTTGACAGCTTTGTGGGAGGCTCAGCAGCAGTTGAACGCTCCCCGCACCCGCACCGGCAAAATCCGGGCTTTGCAGGAAAGCGCTACACTATTCAGCTTTTTGCAGGCAAACGGCATCCAGTCTATGCAGCAGCTTCATGAAAAAATCGCTGATATGAACAGCCGTTACTATGACCTGCGGGGAAAGATCGTCAAGGCTGAGCGCCGGATCGCCATTCTTACCGAACGCGGGGAGATGTGGGAACAGTACAACCAGTACAAGTCCATCCACAAACAGCTTGCCAAAGTAAAGCCGGAAAAGCGGGAACAGTTTGAACAGCGCCACAGCCGGGAACTGATTCTGTATGACGCAGCGACCCGGTATCTGAAAGACTTGAAAGACAACGGCGAGGCAATCACCCCGAAGGCATGGCAGCGGGAGATCGACCAGCTGACCGCCGGAAAGCAGACGGACAGCATCGACATGAAAGCTATGCGGGAGGAGCTAAAAGCTGTGGAACGGCTCCGCAAGGCCGCCGACCAACTGGCCCGGCAGGAACGGGACAAGCCCCGCGACCGGGGGCCGGAGCGGTAAAGGGTACGGCGCTTTGCCGACCCCTTTCAGGTGCGTCGCGTTTCACGACACCCTTTTGCACACAGAAAAACCGCCGTACAGGTTTTCCCATACGGCGGCAGATGGTTTATTTGCCGAACAAGTCGCTGTGCGACCCGGTGCGGGCAAGCGTCAGCACCAGCACATCATCCTCGATACGGTAAATGAGCAGCCAGTCCGGGAGAATGTGACATTCCCGATGGCCCACCCAATCGCCGGACAAATCGTGATCGCGGTTTTTATCCGGCAGCGGTTCGCCCATCGACAGCAGCGCCACGACCTGTTCCAGCAATTCGATTTTCAGGCCGCGCTTGATTGCCCGCTTGTAGTCCTTTTTGAAAGCGGTCGTGTACTTGACGGTGTACTTTGTTTTCCTCATTTTTTCAGGTCGGCAAACAACTCGTCAAGGTCATTGTATCCCTTTACAGACGGGTCTTTTGCAATCCTTTCCGCTTCCAGCATGGCAGCAATCGTTTCCTTGTTGGGCTGTTCCAGCCTTACTTCAAAGGGAATGCCGCCTTCACGAAGCGACTGGCGCACAAAGATGTTAAACGCCGTAGTCAGGTTCATGCCAAGTTCAGTAAACAGTGCGTCCGCCTGCGCTTTCAAATCTGCGTCCATGCGGATACTGATGTTTGTGGTATTTCCAGCCATACGATCAACCCCTTTCTGCTGGCAATTATAGTATATGCCATTTGCACGAAGAAAACAATACTTTGCACGAATATTTAAAAATAAATTCATTCAAGGAGGTTAGCTACACTATGAAAGAAATCATTTATGAAGAACAATAAGTCTGAACCTATCCCTGTCATGGATTACCGCCAGTACCGCAGAGCGCGGAGGCTGGTGCATGAGTGCTGTAACTACATCGACGGAAACTGTATCGCCCTGGACGATGGGGAGGAATGTGTCTGTGTCCAGTCTATTTCCTACTCCCTGTTGTGCAGGTGGTTTCGGGCGGCGGTATTGCCGCAGGATAAGGAACTGGAAACGGCGCTGTTCCACCGGCTGAATGCTAAGAAATGCGCCGTATGTGGGGCGCTGTTTACCCCCGGTTCTAACAGGGCCAAATACTGCCCGGAATGTGCCGCACGCATGAAGCGGATCAACGCCGCAAAGCGCAAGCGGAAACAACGGGAGAAATGTCACGCTTTAGGGGCTGAAAAACCCTTGTAAATCAAGGATTTTTTCGAGGGTGTCAAAGGCAGGCTGATAGATTTATCCTCCGACCCCTAAAACGGCCTTAAAATGCGTACAGAATCCCAAGAGAAACCCCAAGGAGGAACCCTATGTCAGACAACCGAAAATATTATTACCTGAAACTCAAAGAAAACTATTTTGACGATGATTCCATCGTGCTGTTGGAAAGTATGCAGGACGGTGTGCTATATTCCAACATTCTGCTCAAGCTGTATCTGAAATCGCTGAAACATGGCGGGCGGCTCCAGCTTGACGAGGACATCCCCTACACGGCGCAGATGATCGCCACCATTACCCGCCAGCAGATCGGCACTGTGGAGAGAGCCTTGCAGATCTTTTTGAAGCTGGGTCTTGTGGAAGTGCTGGACAGCGGCACCTTCTACATGAGCAATATTGAACTGCTGATCGGCCAGTCCTCCACCGAGGCCGAGCGAAAGCGTGCGGCGAGGCTCCAAAACAAGGCTCTTTCCGCGCCCCGGACAAACGACGGACATTTGTCCGACATTCGTCCACCAGAGATAGAGATAGAGTTAGAGAAAGAGATAGAGATAAAGAGAGAGATAGAGAAGGGACGCTCCGCCCGCGCCTATGGCCGTTACCAGAATGTTTTCCTGACGGACGAGGAACTGGCAGACTTGCAGGCCAGTTTTCCCACTGTATGGGGCCAGTACATCGAAAAGCTGTCCGAATACATGGCCTCTACCGGTAAGCGGTATCAGAGCCATGCCGCCACCATCCGGCGCTGGGCCGGTGAGGACGCGAAGAAAGCAGCCCCGCCCACCCGCAACCGGGATTACAGCGTAAAGGAAGATGAAACCGTATGATTGAGATTACCGCAGAAATCCGGGCGCTGATCGACAAGGCAGCCGCCGGTGTGGAACTGGCCGGGGACGAGTACATAGACCCGGCAGACGGCCTCATTCACTGTAAGAAGTGCGGCGGCCAGAGGCAGACCGTTGTGCCATGCTTTGGAAAACCAGGCTACTTCATGCCCCGCTGCATCTGCCAGTGCCAGCAGGAGGCCGAGGAACAGCGCAAGGCTGCTGAAGAACGGCAGCGCCGCATGGAGCGTATCAAACGCCGAAAGGCACAGGGCTTGCAAGACCGCTATCTCTATGACTACACCTTTGCCAACGACAACGGCCAAAACCCATTGATGGACAAGGCCCGCGCCTATGTGGAGAACTGGAAAGAAGCATATAAGAGCAATATCGGGCTTTTGCTGTTTGGAGATGTGGGAACCGGCAAATCTTTTTTCGCCGGATGTATCGCCAATGCTCTACTTGACCGGGATGTGCCTGTGCTGATGACGAACTTTCCCACCATCCTGAACCGCCTGACAGGGATGTTCTCCGAAGACAGGGCCGACTTTATCGCCAGCTTTGACGAATACGACCTGCTTATCATTGACGATTTGGGTGTGGAGCGCAGTACCGAGTATGCGATGGAGCAGATGTTTTTCGTCATTGACAGCCGATACCGCAGCCGCAGGCCCATGATCATCACCACCAACCTGAAACTGGCCGAACTCAAGAACCCGCCTGACCTGGCCCACGCCCGTATCTATGACCGTATTCTGGAACGGTGTGCGCCGATTCTTTTTGACGGGAAGAATTTCCGGGAAGAAAATGCCGGTGCTACCCGACAGACAGCAAAAGAAATTGTAAACAGTAAGCAAGACTGATTTTTTACCGGGCGGCACAGACCCGTTCGGAGAAAGGAGCGCCATGAACAAAGAACCCCGTACTATGCAGGTGGCAGACGCCGTTACTGCGTCCAGAGCGCCGGAAAACACGCCAGCGATGGTAAAGAAAATCGGTAAGACAACCTACAAGGTTCATGTCCATTTCAGCAATACCAGCACAGAAACCATGAGCGATAAAATCAAGCGTATGCTCAAAAATGAAATTCAGCAGATGTGACAGACTGATAAACGAAGCCGCCTTGTGCTAAACTGATGATGGTACGCACCAAAATTTTTGTCAAGGAGGACACGAAAATGCTTTACACAGAAAAAGAGAAGCATGAAATTGAACGAGTAAAGGAGGTCTTTGAGGAACATCTGCGGCAAAGCCCTGATTTTGAACTGCTCTGGTCGGACAAGGTAGGCTATGTCTGGCTGGCGATTGGCGTAAATCCAGTCTATGTGGATACCGGTATCAGAATCGAATCTGCCGCCGATCTCTGTGGCAGGTGTTTGGACGATGTTGCTACGGATGTTTTGTATATGACGGGCAACGATCATGCACTGGAAGCAGCCGACCCGCTGGAATTAGCCGAAATCAAGCGGCGCTGGGAGCCATATATCAACCAGCTGCCAGACTATGCGTATCTCTGCAAAGACCTGCTGAACGGAAAAATGTAATCTATCAAACGAGGTGTCAGGAGCCATACGGTGCTTCTGGCACCTTTTTTGTGAATTTGATTAAAAAGTCCTTGACAATTCGTCTCTGGAAAGACCGCCAAGTCCATCCTGATCAGTGTTGGTGTCCGTCTGGCAGCCTTCAACCTGCCGCAGATCGCCAAGCTGACCAATACCGATGAACTGGATCTTTCCAGCATGGGCGAAAGAAAAGTTGCCCTTTTCTGCTGTATTCCGGATGCGGACACCTCTTTGAATTATCTGGTAGGTATGATCTACAGCCAGCTTTTCCAGACTCTTTATTATATGGCAGACCGTGTGCATGGCGGTGCCCTCCCGGTTCCGGTCAACTGTATCATGGATGAGTTTCCAAACGTATCCCTGCCAAATGAGTTTGAGAAGATCCTGGCAACCTGCCGTTCCCGTTCCATTTACTGCAGCATCATCATCCAGAACATGAGCCAGCTAAAGGCTCTGTTCAAGGACTCCTGGGAAAGTCTGGTGGGCAACTGCGATGAGTTTTTGTACCTGGGCGGCAATGAAAAAGAGACACACAAATATGTATCAGAATTACTGGGGAAAGAAACCATAGACACCAACACCTACGGGCAGACCAAAGGAAAATCCGGCAGCTACTCCACCAACTTCCAGCAGAGCGGAAGGGAGCTGTTACAGCCGGATGAAGTCCGTATGCTGGATAACCAGAATGCACTTCTGTTTATCCGCGGGGAACGGCCCATACTGGATGCCAAGTATGACCTGATGAAGCATCCCAACATCCGGTATACCGAAGACGGCGGTGCCGGCCCGTTCAACTATGCGAAAGCACCGCTGGCACATGACGATTTTACCTTTGACGAAACAAGATATAACGACTACGAACTGCTTCTGGATGAGGACATCATCGGGGAGCTTTTTTGATTGGAGGAATGCCGATGAATTTACTGAAAAATAAGAAACACACAGAAACAAAAAAAGAGACCACACCGCTGAAGATGAAGAGAGGGCAGAAGAAACTGTTTGCCCTGTATGCGGTGATGGTGCTGACTTTCTGCATTGGGGCAACTTGCGTTTACGCTGCAGGCGATCCGCTGGCAGTCGTCAATAACCTGTCCACGTTTATCTTTTCCCTGATCCGTGCCATTGGCCTGATCCTGCTTGGATTTGGTATCGTGCAGGTCGGCCTGTCCCTAAAGAGCCACGATCCGAGCCAGAGGGCAAACGGATTCCTGACACTGGCAGGCGGTATCATCATTACCTTTGCAAAAGAGATCCTGGATCTGATCATGGGTTAGGATCAGAGACCAGAAGGGGAGCCATGCGAAATGCGGGTTCCCCGCTCACTTTTGCAGGATGGGAGGTGAAACTGTTTGAGTGATAACTGGATCGTACAGAATCTGAATTCTGCCTTGCAGACCTGGAGTGACAAGCTGGCCGAGATCTGGACACTGCTGACGCAAAGCCCGGAGAATTTCAAGGGCGGTGCGATCTGGAGCGTGATGACGAACATCAACGGAGGGCTCCGAGCCATCGGGTACGGCCTGCTGGTCTTATTTTTTGCGGCAGGGCTGGTGAAAACCTGTGGGAGCTTCACGGATATGAAGAAGCCGGAACACGTAGTGAAAGCCTTTATCCGTTTCGCACTGGCACAGGGAGCCGTCATGTCCGGCATGGAGCTTCTGACGGCAATTTTTTCCATTGTGCAGGGAATCGTGGCAAATATTATGTCCCATTCCGGGATGGCAGGTGGAACGGTGACGGAACTGCCCTCAGAGATTGTGGACAAGATCGAAGCAGTCGGGATGCTGGAATCCATCCCTTTGTGGATCGTAACCCTGTTAGGCAGCTTGTTAATTACCGTGCTTTCCTTTGTGATGATCCTGACTGTATATGGAAGAATGTTCAAGCTGTATATGTACACAGCCATCGCACCGATCCCGCTGGCAACCTTTGCCGGGGAACCAACCCAGTCTGTAGGGAAGAACTTTATCCGTTCCTACGCCGGGGTATGTCTGGAAGGTGCCATCATCGCACTGGCCTGCATCATCTTTTCGGTGTTTGCGGCGAGTCCGCCGGCCGTCGGGGATACCAGTCTGTCTGCTGTGACGATTGTCTGGAACTACATCGGGGAGCTGGTCTTTAACTTACTGGTACTGGTCGGGGCAGTGAAGGCATCTGACCGGATCGTAAAAGAAATCATGGGATTATAGGAGGCAGAAAGGAATGGAAGAACCAAAGAAATTAATTTATGACAGTGGAGAGCAACCAGAGGAAGTATTCTTACGGGTCAGCGGCTACTTGGACAGAGACCGCCTGTATGTCGGGATTTACCAGATAGAATATGGCTACCCGGAACTTTTTTCCGACCTTACGGTGAACCTGCACCATGCTCCGCTGAACGGTGTGAACGAAGCCTATATCGACCACAATTTCAGCAAAGAGCATCTGCGTTTTATTCGGAAATACAAGCTGGGCAGGGTACTTCCGGAGACCGCAGTTTCCGGTTACTGCACCTTTCAGAAGGTCGCCTTTGACCTGAAGAAACTGGCAGAATATGATCCGCAGGGAACCAGAGAATTTATGGAAAGCCACGGCATCCAGATTGCGGATGCACCAAAGCAGAAACCAAAGAACAAATCACAGAGAGAAAGGTAGAAAACAACATGGAAGTGAAAATGAATAAAGAAATCCGAGACTATCAGGAGTCAATGTTCTGGGGCTTAAGTTTCCGGCAGTGCTTATTTTCGGTACTGGCGATCCTGGCAGCCCTTGGGATCTATTTCCTCACCCGGAAATATGCCTGGGAACAGGTAACCGGATGGCTGTGTGTGCTTGGGGCGGCTCCCTTTGCAGCCTGCGGTTTTTTCCGTTACCACGGCATGACGGCAGAACAGTTCGCATGGACAGTCATCAAATCCGAACTGCTGTACCCGAAACGGCTGGTATTCAAATCGGAGAACCTGTACTTTTCCTGCATGGAAGAGAGCCTGCGGCTGGGTGAAAAAATGATGGGAAACGGAGCGGAGCTTCTGGAGAAGAAGCGGACGAAACAGAAGAAACCAAAGAAGCCAAGAGGAAGGGGTGATGCCTTTGATTAAAACCCTGAGTCAGACACTGAAACAGGACAAAGAAAAATTTAAAGTACCGAGGTCTGTCCAGCAGGCAATCCCCATCCGCAAGATCTGGCCGGATGGGATTTTTCAGGTAGAGAGTAAATTTTCCCGGACATTCCGGTTTACGGATATCAATTATTCCATTGCCAGTAAAGCGGACAAGACAGAAATGTTCCTGGATTATTCCGAACTTTTAAATGCACTGGATTCCGGCTGTACTGCGAAGATTACCCTGAACAACCGTAAGATCAACAAAGAAGAGTTTGAACAGTCCCTGCTGATCCCAATGAAAGGGGACGGGCTCGATGAATACCGGAAGGAGTACAACGACATGCTCTTGTCCAAGATCTCCGGTACTAACAACAGCATCTACCAGGAACGCTACCTGACCGTCAGTGTCCACAAGAAGAACATCGATGAAGCCAGGACCTATTTCGCCCGTGTGGGAACGGATATCATCACCCATCTGGCCAAGCTGTCCTCCATCGGGGAAGAGCTGGATGCAGAGCAGAGGCTCCAGATCTTCCGGGACTTTTTCAAGGCAGATGTTCTGCAGAGTTTTCCATTTGACATGAAAGCCTTTGCGAAAAAAGGGCACAGCTTCAAAGACTGGATCTGCCCGGACACGATGGAATTCCACAACGATCATTTTAAACTGGGTGAGCAGTACGGAAGAGTCCTTTTCATGGAAGATTACGCCAGCTATGTGAAAGATGAGATGATCTCCGAACTGTGCAGCCTTGGCAGGAACCTGATGCTGTCCATTGACATCATCCCGGTGCCGACAGATGAAGCGGTGCGTGAGATCCAGAATCGACTGCTGGGTGTGGAGACAAACGTGACGAACTGGCAGAGACGCCAGAATGCAAATAATAACTTTTCTGCCGTAGTTCCCTATGACATGGAGCTGCAGAGAAAAGAGACCAAGGAGATGCTGGACGATCTGACCACCAGGGATCAGAGAATGATGTTCGGTATCCTGACAATGGTACATATGGCAGACAGCAAGAAACAGCTGGATTCCGATACGGAAACCCTGTATTCCATTGCAAGAAAACATCTCTGCCAGATGGCAACCCTGAAATGGCAACAAGTCGATGGGCTGAACACCGTCCTGCCGTATGGCCTGCGGAAGATCGATGCGGTGCGTACCCTTACCACAGAGTCCACCGCTGTATTGATTCCATTTCATACGCAGGAGATCATGCAGCCGGGCGGCATCTACTATGGGCAGAATGCAGTCAGCAAAAATATGCTGGTGGCAGACCGCCGGAAGCTGTTAAATGGAAATTCGTTCCGATTGGGAGTCAGCGGTTCCGGAAAGAGCTTCTCGGCAAAAGAAGAGATCGTAGACCTTGCCCTTTCCACGGAAGATGACATCCTCATCCTCGATCCGGAGTCGGAGTTTGCTTCTCTAGTGGAAGCCTTAAACGGAGAGGTCATCCGGATCTCGGCAACCTCGGATACCCATCTGAATGCACTGGATATGGATTCTGCCTATGGCAATGACCGAAATCCTCTGATTGAGAAGTCAGAATTTATCCTTTCCCTGTTTGAGCAGCTCGTAGGAGCCGGAAACCTTTCGGCAAAGGAGAAATCCATCCTTGACCGCTGCACCGCAGATGTGTACCGGGATTATATGAGGGGCGGTTACAAAGGGCAGGTGCCGACCTTAAAGAACCTGTACCGACAACTCATGCTCCAGCCGGAGGAAGAAGCCAGAGGGCTGGCTCTGTCTTCGGAACTGTTTATCAATGGCAGTCTGAACACCTTTGCCCAGGAAACCAATGTCAACACGAAGAGCCGTATCATCGACTATGACATCCGGGAGCTGGGCGAACAGCTGATGCCCCTTGGCATGCTGGTCACACTGGATTCGATTTTTAACCGTGTGATCCAGAACTGGAAGAAGGGAAAAACGACATGGATCTTTGCGGATGAGTTTTATCTGCTGTTCCGCTATGAATACAGTGCGGACTTTTTCTACCGCCTGTACAAGCGTATCCGTAAGTATTCCGGATTTGTAACCGGACTTACCCAGAACGTTGAGGAACTTCTGAAATCCGATACCGCCCGCCTGATGCTGGCGAACAGTGAGTTCCTGATCCTTTTGAATCAGGCTACCACCGACCGGGATGAGCTGGCGGCACTTCTGAATATTTCAGACAACCAGTTATCCTACATCACCAATGTGGGTGCCGGCCATGGTCTGATCCGCTGTTCCGGAAATCTGGTGCCGTTTGAAAATTCGTTTCCAAGAAATACAAAACTGTATCGCCTGATGACGACCAAGCCGGGCGAAGCGTAAGAGCGGGACAAGCCGGGACTGGAGGTGTGAGATGAAGGATATCAAAACCAAAGAAGTTACAACAAAACCAAAGACCAAAAATCCTGCCTCCAGAATCCCCAAGGAGCTGATGCGGACGGCCATACTGGAGAGCAAGGAAAAATCCCAGACCATCGCAAATGCCAGGGACAATGACATGGGAGAACAGTCCCTATCCGAATATGCCAGTGGGAAAGTCACATCCGCAGAGGAATGGGCTGCAAGAAAGACAGGCAGAACTGTAACCAGAGCCGGAAAGACAGCTGCACAGACTTCCTACGAGAAGATCAAACTGAGAGTTACTGGTAAAAAAGAAGCGCAGAAAGAAGCCGCCAGAGGAACAGGGGACACACAGGCTCCCGATCCGGTCAGTCGGGAAGCACCGAAGCAAAAAAAACGGGAACAGGGGGCATCCCGTGTGAAGGTCAAGGAACGGGAAAACCAGGAAGTCCAGATTCAGAAAGCCAAGCGGCAAAAGGCGATTTCAGATGCCGTCAAAACGAAAGAACAGAAGATCCGGGCAGCTAGGGAGACACCAAGAATCCAGAATGGACAGGAAATGTCGGAAGGTGGATCGCTTTCCATCAAAAGACAAAACCAGAAAAGCAAGGCCGAAGATACCGCAAGGCAGAATGCCATCCGCCAGAAACAGCCGGAAAGCATCCGGATCAAGGAAAAGCCACGGAAACGGTTGGAGCCGAAGACCATACAGCGGCGTACTATTAAGACCGCCCCTCCATCTGTGAAGATCAGCATCCAGCCAGAGCAGAAGCTCCGGGTGGCCAGTTCCAACGCCTTGACAGCCCGGATGCAGAAGCAGATGGAACGAAGGGCAGCGAAGCAGGCGGCGAAGAAAGCCGCCTTGCAGACTTCCGATGGAGTCCGCCGGATACAGAAAACGGCAAGGGCAGGAGAGAATACCTTCAAGGCAGCTAAGGCCGCTGTAGAAGCGGCAGCGAAAACGGTGCAGTCCATGATGGCTGCACTGGGAGCCGCCGGAGCGGTCATGGTTCTGCTTCTGGTTATCATGGTCGGGATCATTGGCGGTGCGGCATTCTCTGGAAGCTCAGAGAGCAACGAAGCACTCAGCCAGGAAGTACTTTCCTATACGGCAACCATCCAGAAATACGCCAACCAGTATGGAATCCCCGAATACGTTTCCGTGATACAGGCAATCATGATGCAGGAATCTGGCGGCCGGGGGACCGATCCCATGCAGAGCAGTGAGTGCCCATACAACACCCGGTATTCCAACAGCCCGAATGCCATCCAGGATGCGGACTACTCCATACAGGTAGGAATCCAGTATTATGCGGACTGCCTAAGAGAAGCCGGATGCACCAGCCCACAGGACATGGACAAGCTGAAGCTGTCCCTGCAAGGGTATAACTACGGAAACGGGTACATAACGTGGGCTCTCCGAAACTATGGGGGCTACAGTGCAGAAAACGCTTTGCAGTTTTCCAATGAACAGGCGGCTTCACATGGCTGGAGTGCCTATGGGGATCCAGAATATGTCCCTCACGTCCTGCGGTATTATTCTAGCGGCGGATTGTTTGCCGGCCTGTTTGGAGGCAACGGCCAGATTGTATCCGTGGCACTTACCCAGCTTGGAAATGAAGGTGGCCAGAAGTTCTGGTCGTGGTATGGATTTGACAGCCATGTAGCATGGTGTGCCTGCTTTGCCAGCTGGTGTGGAGATCAGGCAGGATTAATCGAAAACGGTAAGATGCCGAAGTTCTCTCTGTGTGATGACGGAATCGCATGGTTTCAGAACAAGGGAAAATGGAAGAGCCGAGGATACTCGCCAGCGCCCGGAACCCTAATCTTTTTTGACTGGAACGGAGATGGAACCTCAGACCATGTAGGAATCGTGGAGAAAACCGAGGGCAGTACCGTATACACCGTAGAGGGAAACTCCAGTGATGCCGTGAACCAGAGAAGCTACGATATCAATAACGGAACGATCATGGGATATGGTATACTTTGAAAATTAAAATAGAATATAAGTTATAACCTATGAAAAGAAATTTGATATGTGTAAGTTGACTTTTTTATTTGATTGAAATTTTAATTTTATATGAAATGAAAAGAACCAGTGAGAGAATCGTTAAATTTCACTCACTGGCTCAATTCGTTTCAAATTTCTCGGACAATTCTGTCAGTTCTTTCACCGTTTCCTGGGTGTGATGCAGAAAGGTGTCACGCATTTCTGACGGACAGCTGGAATAAAGCATTTTCATCTGATTGATACCTTTATCCTCCAGAGAAATATCTGGATTTATAAGCGTATCTAAAGAGATGTGCAAGATTTTTGCCAATGCTCTCAAAATCAAATAGGAAGGATTCATTTTTCCTTTTTCGATATTGGCGATTTGCTTTACAGAAACATGGCTCAGATCAGAAAGTTCTTGTTGTGTCAGTTCTTTATTCTTTCGGGCTTCCCGCATTTTCTGCCCTAAAGCAGTTAAATCATCAATCGGCATAATTGTTCACCTCAATAATATTGTATCGTTCCGGTTTATGCAAAGGAATAACCTTATTGTACCGATGAAAAGGTGCGATTATACCTATTTTGCCGTTGGAGTAATACTACAATTTGAAGCGGAGGTTTTGGATAGTCGATAAACAGTTTATATATCTATTTCAAGGTGTGTCAAGAAAGAGAAAAGTAGCCTCTTGACAAATAAATCTTCTCTGCTATAATTAAAACAGCGTTTTGAATACGATGTTTTGAAAACACCGTTTTAATAAGAAAGGTGGATGAGCGATGGCAAGTAGGATTGAAGGATTTGACGAGAAAATTCTTGCCTGTGCGAAAGAAGAATTTTTAGAAAAAGGCTATACGGATGCTTCGATACGGACGATTGCTCAAAATGCCGGTGTCAGCACCAGCACAATATATACGCGGTATTCAGATAAAGAGGGATTGTTCCGCTTTCTTGTGGAACCGGTGGCTAAAGGTCTGAAAGAGTTATTGCGGCAATCATTCAGTGATTTTTCTTCTTTGACGGGGCATGAGCAGAACGAAAAATTTATGGAATACTCAGATCGTGGTTTTGAAGCCGTGATTGCATATATCTATGAGTATTTTTCTGAATTTAAGCTGCTGATTACCGGAGCGCCGGGAAACTACTATCAGGAATTTTTAGAAGGGCTGGTACAACTGGATACGGACTGTACAAAGAAATTCTTGATTCAAGTGGGAAGTAAAGCCCTGGCGGAAGGACGAGTTACAGATGGATTCTTACACGTTGTTTCCAGTGCTTTTTATTCTGGTATATTTGAAGTAGTCATTCACGATATGCCGATGGAGGAAGCAAAAAATTATATCAATGAGCTGCGCACTTTTTATGGGAATGGCTGGAAAGAATATTACCGAAAATAGGAAAGAAGGTGCAAAGGAAATGCAAAAAACAGAAGAATTTTGTGTGGACGAAAGCGGATGGATACACTGTCCTTTTTGTAAATGCAGAACGCGGACAAAGATACGCGCAGACACTTCGTTGAAGAACTTTCCAATATTTTGTCCGAAATGCAAACAGGAATGTTTGATAGATGTTGACAATATGAAAATACGATTATCAGTAGTGCCAGACGCAAAGACGCAGAGCCGATAATTTGTTTGTGTAAATCACATGACAGATTATCGGCTTATTCTTTTGAATAAGAGTTAGTAAAATCTAACTAAAGGAGGGATTTATATGGATCAGTCGCAAGGCGGAAATCCATTTGGCAGACTTATTGAGTTTGCCAGGCCGCATAAGACTGGCTACATCGTTTCTGTTGTTCTTGCTGTGTTGGGAGTTGCCTTTGGTATCGTCCCCTATTTTGCAACAGCCAGAATGACGATTGAGTTACTCTCCGGGAATCGGGATTTATCATTTTACATGGTGTGGTGTCTGATTTCCGGCGGCTGCTTTGTCCTAAAAGCAATATTGATGGGGATTTCCACGAGGGCATCCCATGAAGCGACCTTTGAAGTGCTGTCCGAGGCAAGGCGAAAAATTGCTTCAAAACTTACCAGAGTGCCTATGGGCTATATTCTCAATACTCCGTCCGGGCAACTAAAAAATGGCATGGTGGAACGAATTGAACAGTTAGAGGTTCCCCTTGCTCATGTAATCCCGGAAATGACTTCAAATCTTCTCGTACCAATCGCAATCATCGTTTATTTGTTCGTTCTGGACTGGCGAATGGCGTTAGTATCGCTGATTACCATTCCTGTTGGAATGATGTGCTACATGGGAATGATGAAGGAATATCCCAAGAAGTATGGGGAAGTTGTAAAAGCTGGAAATCACATGAGCGCAACAACGGTAGAATACATCGGCGGCATTGAAGTCATTAAGGCGTTTAATCAGGCAGATAATTCCTATCAGAAATTTACAGATGCCGTCCATGCAAACGCAGACCTGATTTTAGACTGGATGAAAGATACACAAAAATATTCGGCGATTATGATGAGTGTATGGCCCGCGGCGTTGATTAGCGTACTTCCCGTCGGGTGCCTGTTTTACATGAGTGGTTCCCTGTCAGCCGCAACCTTTATTACGGTAACTGTCCTGTCGTTGGGAATTGCAGGCCCGCTTGTAGCCGCAATGTTCTTTACCGATGATATTGCAAAAATAGGCACCGTAATGGGTGAGATTGACGGTATATTAAACCAGCCGGAGCTTGTCCGGCCGGAGAGGAAATGTGATTTACAGAACCTTGATATTGCTCTGGAAAATGTCCATTTTGCATACGAGGAAAAAGAGGTCTTGAAAGGAATTGATCTGACAATTCCGCAGGGAAAAATTACAGCCTTTGTAGGGCCATCCGGCAGCGGAAAATCAACGATTGCAAAATTGATTGCGTCCTTTTGGGATGTGACCGGTGGGCTGATTACGATTGGCGATAAGAGCGTAAAAGAAATTTCTAACGACCAACTGAATGATTTGATTTCCTATGTATCGCAGGACAATTATCTATTTAACGATACGGTGCGCAACAATATCCGTATGGGCAAGCCAGAGGCAAGCGATTCCGAAGTGGAACAGATTGCAAAGGATTCTGGCTGCCATGAGTTTATTATGAACCTTGAGCATGGATATGAAACCGTGGTTGGCGGTGCCGGAGGGCATTTGTCTGGTGGAGAACGCCAGAGAATCGCGATTGCCAGAGCTATGCTGAAAAACGCCCCGATTGTAATCCTTGACGAAGCCACTTCCTATACTGATCCGGAAAATGAAGCGGTAATACAGGAGGCCATCAGCCGACTGACAAAGGGCAAAACATTGATTGTAATTGCTCACCGCCTGTCAACAATAACGGATTCCGACCAGATCGTTGTTGTGAAGGATGGAACAATCCAGGCAAAAGGAACGCACGAGGAACTATTAAAAGAGTGCAGCCTTTATCATACGATGTGGACAGCTCACATGGACGCGAAGGAGGTGAAAACAGCATGATACGTTCTTTTCGGAAATTCTTTGAATTTGCAGGCCGCCAAAGCCGGAATTGGTATTTGGGGCTCTTTTATGAAATCATACGCTGCATTTTAGAAGCTCTGCAATTTGCCGCACTTCTGGTAGTTTTGGATGGATTGGTTCGTGATAATATCACCGCACAAACCGCGCTCCTTGCCTTTGGCATTATGTTAGTCAGTGTGATCGGCACCATTATTTTCTGGTATCTGGCGCATGGTAAAGAAGGCGAAGGTAGCTATCGAATGTGTGAGGACAAGAGGATTCAAATTGGCAACCGCATGAAGTATATGCCGATGGGCTACTTCAACAGCCATAGTCTGGGAAATCTCACATCCGTTTCAACAGCGACCATGAGCGACCTCGAAAGTATGTCCTTTGCTATCATCGTGCGGACTTTGGTGGGTGTAATCCACGCCAGTATTTTTTCTGTTGCCATGTGCTACTTTAGCTGGAAAATCAGTTTGATCTTTTTGGCTGGCGTGATTTTGTTCATGGTAATCAACACAATGCTCCTGCGCTGCTCCAAAAGATTATCTCCCGTACGGTTAGAGACGCAGACGGAGTTCATGGATGCCGTACTGGAATACATACAGGGAATGGGCGTTGTGCGGGCGTTCCACATGGCAAAGCAGTCAAATACTACGCTGGAAAAATCCATTGATGAAACACAGAAGAAAAACCAGCTTATTGAAAGACAGCGGATTCCCTATATAGCTGCCGAACAGGTTGTCCTTCGGATTGCCAGTGCCGCCGCTGCTTTCTGCTCTATCGCACTTTTTATAAACGGTACGCTGGAATTAACATATTGTCTGATAATTTTAGTATCGGCGTTCATGATATATAGCCAGTTGGAGAGTGCGGGAGAAATGTTCTTTATGCTTTCAATGATCGATGCTTCTATTGATCGTGTGGAGGAAATCAACCAAAGTCCTCAGATTGACATTGATGGTAAAGAGCAAGCTCCAGACCGGCTGGATATTGAAATGCAGGATGTGAGTTTTTCCTACGGGGATAAAAAAGTGATCGACCATGTATCGCTCACGATTCCACAAGGAACCACAACGGCGATTGTCGGTCCGTCTGGTTCTGGAAAAACCACGCTGGTGAATCTGATTGCACGTTTTTGGGATGTTGACAGCGGAAGCGTCCGCATCGGCGGCATTGATGTAAAAGATTACAAGCTGGACAGCTTGATGAAGAATATCAGCATGGTATTCCAGAATGTGTATCTGTTCCCGGACACGATTGAAAACAATATTAAATTCGGTTCCCCAAACGCCACCCATGAAGATGTAGTGAAGGCAGCAAAGGCGGCAAGATGCCATGACTTCATTTCAGCATTGCCAGAGGGCTACCAGACGGTAATCGGAGAAAGCGGTGCGACCATTTCCGGCGGCGAAAAGCAGAGGATTTCTATTGCAAGAGCGATTATGAAAGATGCGCCCATCATTATTCTTGACGAGGCCACAGCAAATGTCGATCCCGAAAATGAAGCAGAGCTTCAGAAAGCGATTGAAGCGCTGACACAGGGGAAAACAATTATTATGATCGCCCATCGGTTGAAAACCGTAAAAAATGCGGATCAAATCATCGTTATCGACCGTGGTAAAATCTCTCAGCAAGGTACGCATGATGAGCTTATCAAGCAAGCAGGTATTTATGCGGATTTTGTTGGCATGAGAGAAAAAGCTATCGGTTGGAAAATCAAGGCAGACAGCCTTGCATAAAAGAAAGGAGTTCCTACAATGGACAAGAAAAAATTGAACGCAAAAGACTTTATCAACATTGGTATCTTTACTGTCATCTACTTTGTGATGTTCTTTATCACGGGTATGCTGGGTTACATTCCTATCTTTGCAGTTATCATTCCATTGGTGTTGGGAATACTGGGCGGCATCCCGTTCATGCTGTTTCTGACAAAGACAGGGAAATTCGGCGCGGCTACTATTATGGGTACGCTGGTCAGTGTCCTCTGCTTTCTGATGGGACAAAGCTGGATTTCAATTCCGTTTGGAATTGTATTCGGTTTCCTGGCTGATTTGATCTTCAAGGCAGGCGAATATAAAAGCTGGAAACATACTGTGCTGGGATATTGTGTGTTTACCGAATGGGTAATCGGCTCCATGCTGCCTATGTGGATTATGAGAGATACCTTTTTTGAGGCTTATAGAAGCAAGGGAGGTACGGATGAATACATCAATGCCGTTATGGGCCTTACCGCTAACTGGATGCTACCGGTAGTTATTGTTTTAGGCATCGTCGGCGGAGTGATCGGCGCTTATTTAGGCAAGGCAATTTTGAAGAAGCATTTTGTAAAGGCGGGCATTGTTTAATGAAACCAGAATTATTACTGTCGGTTGATTCTAAGCAGAGCTTTTGGATTGATCCGAGAACAAAGCTGTATATGTTAGTAATATTCAGCATTGTAATGATTGATGGAAAAACGGACGGTATTAGTTTCTGGTTAAAGCCGATTTTGGCATTGATACCTTTTTTCCTCCTGCTTTCGGGCAGGAGGAAAAAGATTGCTATCATTTATTTAATTGTTTTTATTGTTTCGTGGACGGTAAATGTGTTTCTTGTTCCGTATATGGGATTAATAGGAACAATTATAATATCGCTGTTGGCTCAATTTGGGACAAGATGGTTTCCAAGCGCCATGATGGGCTATTATCTTCTCTCGACTACAAAGGTTAGTGAATTTGTCCTTGCCATGCAGCGTATGCATATACCAGAAGCATTCATTATCCCGTTTTCTGTTATGTTCCGGTTCTTCCCTACAATTTCCGAAGAAGCGGGATCTATTGGAAACGCTATGCGTATGAGAGGAATCACGGGGAAAAATTTTTTCAAGAATCCACAAGCAGTATTAGAATATCGAATTGTCCCTCTTATGATGTCTGTAGTAACAATAGGGAATGACCTGTCTGCGGCAGCTTTGACAAGAGGGTTAGGAAACGGAAAAAAGCGTACAAGCATTTGTAAGATCGGTTTCCATTGGAAAGATTTTGCGCTTATGATTATTGTTACTGCTGCCCTGTTGGTGTTCCTGCTTTTTTAGGAGGGCTGAAATGATAGAGTTTAAGGATGTAGCCTTTCAATATGAGCAAGGCAGTTCAAAAGGAAAAATCGAAAATATAAATTTGACTATCCATGACGGAGAGGTTGTTTTGATCTGCGGAGAATCCGGCTGCGGAAAGACTACACTCACACGTTTAATAAATGGGCTTATCCCGCATTATTACGAAGGAACGCTTACCGGGCAGACGATTGTGGAAGGGATAGATGTAAAAAATGTATCCCTTTATGCTTTGTCTGGTGTGGTTGGTTCTGTTTTTCAAAATCCAAGGACACAATTTTTTACAGTGGATACTACCAGTGAAATTGCATTTGGATGTGAGAATTTGGCAATCGACGCAGACGAAATCAATTTGCGGATAGAAAAAACGGTAGGCGCGTTAAAAATCGAAGATTTACTGAATAGGAGTTTATTTGCACTGTCCGGTGGCGAAAAACAGAAAATTGCCTGTGCGTCCGTTTCCGCAATGGAACCGGATATATTTGTACTGGACGAGCCATCTTCCAATTTGGATATTAAATCAATCAGAGAATTAAAAGATGTATTGCGGAAATGGAAAGCACAGGGGAAAACGATTGTGATTGCGGAACATCGCCTGTATTACCTGATGGATATTGCAGATCGCGTTCTATATATGCAGGGCGGGCAAATAAAAGAAAACCTTTCCATCTCCGACTTCAAAAAGAAATCTACAGGCGAATTGCACGCGCTGGGTCTTAGAACTTTACAGTCTGAAGATTTTAGTAAAATGCAGAGCACAGTGTGTGCGACAAAGCAGCTATATATCAGGGACTTTGAAGTTTCTTATAAAAATGCTTCCGGAGGTAAGACGAAAAAGCGGAAGGTGCTGGATATATCAGATTTGATGATTCCGCAAGGTTCGGTGGTTGGAGTAGTCGGCAACAATGGAGCCGGGAAAACGACTTTTGCTAACAATTTATGCGGATTGCTCAAAACCGCAAAAGGCTGTATGAGCATGAATGGAAAAACTTATATGGCAAATCAGAGAATTAAGACCTGCTATATGGTTATGCAGGACGTAAACCACCAACTTTTTACGGAAAGTGTAATGGATGAAATCTTGCTTAGTCTGGATAATTCAGATGAAGAAAAAGCGGTGCATGAGGCAGAAAGTATTATGGAAAGTCTGCACATTTCAGAATTTAGAGACGCCCATCCTATGTCGTTGTCCGGCGGACAGAAACAGAGGGTAGCGATTGCCAGCGCGATTGCGTCTGATAAACAGGTTATTGTTTTTGACGAGCCTACAAGCGGATTGGATTATCGGCACATGAAAAAAGTGGCAGAGAATTTGCGAGAATTGAGTTCGTTGGGGAAAACCTTGTTTATTGTTACTCATGACCCGGAGCTGATTGCGGAGTGCTGCAATTACTTTGTCTTTATAGAAAACGGAAAAGTGCTATGGAGTGATGGATGGAACAGAATAAGCCGGGAACGGTTGCAAAAGTTCTTTGCCTTTGAGGATGACTAAAGATGAAGATTCATGCATCTGGGGAGGACTATCTGGAAGCTGTATTGGTACTTCAAAAGAAGCTCGGTATGGTGCGTTCGGTGGATGTTGCCCGGTACATGGAGGTTTCAAAACCCAGCGTATGTTACGCAGTAGGAACTTTGCGAGAGGGCGGTTTTTTGACAATGGATGAAAAGCATTATCTGCACCTGACAGAACTTGGCCGGGATATGGCTGAAAAAATTTACGAACGCCATTGTTTTTTTACTCATCAACTTATATCCGTTGGAGTTAATCCACAAATTGCAGAAGTTGATGCTTGTCGTATGGAACATGCAGTCAGTGATGAAAGTTTTCAAAAACTGAAAGAGCATGCGATGAGAGAGATTGCTTCACAAAAAATTGACAATATATTTGATGATTTTCCTGTGAAGAAGTAGAAAAGGTTGCTTTGCTAAAATAGATTAAATATGAAAGACACAAAATACAAGATATTAGCATATTTTGACAATCAATCATATCGAAAACTATTCAATGAGGTAAACTCAGATTATGCAGAAAATCTACAAATTTTACTGCATAATTTGAGTTTATTTTCTTATGATGTGCTTATAATAGGAGTGATCCTTTATAAAGAGAACATAAGTAATATTATATCTGCTATTAGAAAAATAACGCAGATACCAATTATTATTTTGGCGGATGCTTCTTCTTTATTGTGTATGTCATGGAAAAAAGAATCAATATACGCTGGTGCAGATTGTGTAATGGATATAAATAGCACTATAGAAGAAGTAGATCTGCAGATTTTTTCATTGGCACGACGAAACAATAAACAAAAAATAACTCAAAAGCAATCCGAAACGATGATTAATAAGGGAAAACTTGTAATGGATCATAAGAAACATAAAGTATTTTGGAATAGAGTAGCGTTACATTTAACACGACAAGAATATAATTTTTTATACTTATTAGCGGTGACACCGATGAGAGTATACACATTTGAACAGATTTACCAGCTTGTATGGAAAGATTATTCCGTTGGTGATATTAAAAATATCATTTGGTGTCTGGTAAAGCGATTAAGAAAAAAGCTGAATGCCGTTGAAGATGGTGCCGGGAATTGCATTGTCAGTGTGCGAGATATAGGCTACAAATTTGAATTGAATAAAGAAAACGAACAGCAGTAGTATCCGAAATACAGGTTAAAAATTTGAATTGAATAATGAAAATGAGCAACAGTAAGGCGAATGATCCGTAAAAAGATTGTCCGTCTTATTTTTATTTATTCTGGAAAGAAGGTGATAAAAACTGACCGTCAATTGACAGGTTTCTGACCGTTAGCTGACAGGTGCATCCGATACACTGTGCCTTTGTAAAGATATGATTACAAAGGAGATCCGTGTTTGCAGGGAGACAGCAGAGATGCCGGACATTCCTGTAGACAGGAAGAACGAGCCAGGTCACCGCCACACTCCGATTTGATTTCGCAAAAATTCAGATCGGAGGAAAACATAAGTGGCTTACAATAAAGCAAAAGAAGAATATAGATGGAACCAGTGGAAAGCAGAGGAAGAGAAGATCCTGCGTGAACAGGGCGTGGATGAAGAGACGATCCAGAAGCTTCGGGAGTATGACTGGGACGATTTCAATGCAGAGCGGAGATTCCGGGAACACCAGACCTCGCTTCTGGACTGTATGGAACTGCTCCTGGAAGAAAAAGAAACCAAAGAGTCCCAGCCGGAGAGCGTAGAAGCCCTGCTGGATACCGTGGAGAACGAAGAACTGCTTCAGATTCTGTTATCAACTGATAAGAAAACTCTTCAGATGATTGTCCTGAAGATGATGGGATATGCACCAAAAGAGATCAGTCATCACATGGAACTGCCGGAGCAGACGGTTTATACAAGACTGCGGAGATTAAGGGAAAAGATCAAAAAGTCCATGAAATTTGAATAAAACAAAAGGTTCTCATCGGCTGACTATTAGAACGAACAGACAGGAGGATTGATACGATGGATGAGAAAGAAGTGTCCGAAATGCAGGAAGAAATGATGACGGTACTGGTAGTCGAGCCGATGAAGGCCCCCTATGTCAAGCACATCCCAAATGAGCTGGAGGATCTGCAGCAGGCGGTAGGCGGTGACATTGAAATGACCTATCCGTTTGATGATGAAGTTGGAATCCTTTTAAACGGCAATGGAAAATTTGAGGGATTGCCACTGAACCGGGCGTTATATGATGATCATGGACAGGTCTATGATGCGATAGCCGGGACTTTCCTTGTAGTAGGGCTGACAGAAGATGATTTTACTTCGCTGACACCGGAACAGATTGAAAAGTTTAAAGAAAAATACCAGTCACCGGAAATTTTTACTCTGTTTAACGGAGAACTCCATGTGATGAAGATGCCGCCGGAAGAAGAAAAAGAACAGAAAGAAAGCCGGAAGAACGATGCAAAACAAAAGAATCCGGCAAAGAAGAAAAACAGATCCGGGGATGCAAGATAAAATATTTTTTTGTGAAGTGAATAAAAAAATACAATGCCATCGGCTAGTAAGCAGAGGGACATCCCTCGGCTGTTCTTTGGCAAGTGAATATCGGCACTACAGGTACGTTCCCAACCGTAGAAGCGTGACAGTATGAGCGCCATGATTAAGTATAGGGTAAAGATTCTTAGACTTGGAGCGAGAAAGCATAGCTGTGAATAAGGCGGTGGCAGCCTTTCGCCAGGATCACGGATGGGGGATAATGATACACGTTACCAGCCAGAGAGCGGAAGATGGACTCCGGGTTGTAATCAGAAAGACCCCTAGGACATCTGTGAGCGGCGGCAGGCCAGCCGCCCGCCTGTAGTGTCCCCTTTCCCAGAAGAAATACAGGAATAGTTCCGGGGGTGCGAGGTCAAATGCGGAACAGCAAGATAAAAAAGAAATCAATGAAGAAGTGTGTCGTTGATATCAGATACCATGCGGCTGTAGGAGACTACAGCCGTATTCTTGTGGTATTAACGTCACATCAAGGGGAGAGAACAGATGGAAGAAACAAAAAGAAGTGGAATGAGCAAGGATCAATTCTGGAATCTGATTGAAAAAGCAAAGGAAGTGTGCGGCACCGATCTGGATGCTTCGGTAGTGTGGATCAAGCAGCAGCTCTTCTATATGACACCGGAGGATGTCCTCCAATTCCACAATCTTGTTTACAGTTACCGGGATGCGGCTTATAAGTACGGCTTATGGACAGCGGCAGGTATTATGATGGAAGCAGGGTGCAGTGATGACAGTTTTTCCGATTTTCGGATGTGGCTGATCGCCCAGGGAAAAGAAGTTTATCTGAATGCCTTAAAAGATCCGGATTCCCTTTCCGGCGTGACTCCGTATGGGTACTGTAGTTTTGAAGCGTTGGGATACATCTCATCGCAGGTCTACAGTGCCATGAAAGGGAAAAATATCTATCAGGACAGTACGGCAAGAATGCAGATGGAATGTTATGAGCAGGTGATCCGGGATATTGTGTACCATCCCATGATCGAGTATCCGCTGGAATTACCGGAAGCAATGGTGGTATATCCGAAACTCTGTGAATGCCATTTGTCCGAGCAGGTAAGGAAAGCTCCTCAGAAAGTAAGGACATGGAATGTTTCCCGGACGGATATCCGAAGGATGATGGCAAGAGGGAATGCTGCCATAAAGAAAATGCAGGAACAGGAACAGAATACACCGGAAGCGACCAGACCCGTCCGTAAGGGTACGGTAAGATAAGCTTTCTGGCAAGGAGAAGTAATGTGTTATAAAAATGAATATCAGAAAAGGGCACATGGCGAAGTGGAACAGATCTTTCGGGAGCTTCTCCCGGAAGCCGGGCTTCATGTAAGGGAAGAACAGATCCGTCTCTGCCATGAAATGCTGGATGCCCTTATGAAAAATGAAATCACGCTCTGTGATGCAGGCGTCGGCATCGGAAAGACCTATGCCTATCTGACAGCCTGCATCCTGATGCGGAAATATAGTGTACTGCATTCCGGTTATTCGGGATGTGACAGGCGGTCTGTAGTGGTATCCACTTCCAGTATCGCCTTACAGAAAGCCATCATAGAGGAATATGTTCCTTTCTTATCGGATGTACTGTTAAAAGCAGATCTGCTTCAGGGAGAATTAAAAGCAGTCGTCCGCAAGGGAAAGGAACATTTTGTATGCGATTACAGGCTGGCCCAGAGATTAGAGGCAGTCCGGGACAAGAATAAAAATCAGGCACAGATGGAGGCATTGAAGTCCCTCCGGCATAACTTTGATTTAGATTCCGTACATAACCTGAGCGGTTTTGACCGCAGGCTGGTGTGCGTACCAAAATTCTGCCCTAGGGAGTGTCCGGGAAAAGTAGAATGCCGTTATCAGAAGCATCTGGATAGTTCCAGGAAAGAGGACATTTTTTTACAGATTTGCAATCACAATTATCTTCTGGCAGATGCCATGCACCGGGCAAATGGGTACCGGCCGCTTCTGGCAGATTACAGGGCGCTGGTTGTGGATGAGGCCCATAAACTCCCGGAAGCCGCCAGCCAGATGTATGGAAGAAGCATTGGAAGGGAAGATGTGCAGGAGATTGCTTACTTTTTAGGCAGAGAGCATAAAGGCACGGATGGAAAACGGCTGATGGAAGGGTTTTCTGCACTTCAGGCGGAGATCCGAAAGCATCGGAAAGATGGCACAGAGGACATGGCTGGAAAAGAAAGTTTTTATTTTCCGCCGGGAGCTGGCACAGCCTTAGCCCAGATGCAGGAAAGGCTTCAGCTTATGATCAAAAGGCTTGCCGGGAATATTCCTTACTGGATCTTTCGGCGGATGGAAGAGATGGAAGAGCTGTTCGGATGGTTTTTAAAGAACGACAAGCGATATATTTTGTTTTTACAGCAGGACAGCCGGGGACATTTAACCTTTATGGCAGTCAACCGGGAGATCCCGAAGTATCTGGATGCGACTTTATGGAGCCGGGGATTTCCGGCGATCTTAACCAGCGGCACCTTAAAAGCCGGGAACGGGTTTGCAAGAACCAGACAGATGACCGGGCTGGAAAAAGAAACGGGCGTCCGGGAGTGTGTGGCAGAATCCCCATTCTGTTACAAAGAGAACTGTCTGCTTTACATCCCGGAGCATTTAAGACCTATGAAAAAGGGAAGCAGGGAAGAGGCCGAGCAGCTTGCCGGGCAGATCCGTGATCTGGTGTGTTCCACTTACGGGCATACGCTGGTACTGTTCACATCTTATACCCTGATGGGAAATGTGCATCAGCTTTTGCGGGATCAGATCCCGTTCCCGATGGTGCAGGTATGGAGAAACTCCCAGGAAGAGATTGCACGGTTTAAGAAGATGGAGAATGCAGTGCTGTTCGCAGCCGGCTCCTGCTGGGAAGGTGTGGACTTTCCGGGGGACATGGTATCGTCTCTCATCATCGTAAAACTGCCATTTTCTGTTCCGGACCCCATCCATGAAGCACAAAAGGAGCAGTACCGATCCCTGGAATCCTATATCCAGACCATCGTAGTCCCGGATATGCAGAAGAAGCTGCGGCAGGGATTCGGCCGGGCAATCCGCACGGAGCAGGACACCTGCGTTGTGTCCATTTTGGATCACCGGACAGCAAAGAAAGGCAGGTATCGGAGTGATGTTCTGGAAGCACTGCCAAAGTGCCAGATGGCAGAACGGATCGAAGAAGTAGAAAATTTTATCCGAAGCCGGAAAGTGGAGCGGTACTATAGCTGAGAACATCCGTGGCGTTATTGGTTCTGCCCAGATCCGGGTAGCAGACAGGACAAAAAGTTTAGTGGTATTTCAGGGGCGGTTTGGAGCGAATTGGTGGTATTGGTGATAGCTTTATTGGCATGAGTTGGGTATACTGTGTATAGCGTTAGAGGAAAGGAGGCAGACAACATGAAGCGATATAAAGTGGAAATGCAGCGAGAAGGTTCCGTAAAATATTTCTTTATACGGGATATGGAAACACTGGAAATTGTGTTGCTGCCAAGCAAGTATCTAATGCATCAGGTGCGGGCAAACCGTTCCCCGAATACTATACGGAGAAATGCATTTGCCCTTGCCTACTACTGGGAATATCTGCTGGAAGAAGAACATGAAGCAGAAGATGTCTATGGAATGGATTACGAAACGCAATATGATTTTTTCGCAGAATATCTGAAATGGCTGAAAGCCGGGAAACATACCGACAATTTGGATAAAGAACCGCAGAATAAAACCTGTAACGCTTACTTAAAAGAAGTGTTCAGGTTTTATTCTTTTTTAGAAGTAGTCAGAAATAACGGTTCCTGCCTGTCGGTATTATCCTATAATCAGCCGATCACAAAGGCAAATGCCATCGGGGTCAGAAGAACCATCCGCTCCCGGTCATTTAAAGGATACTTAAAAGAAGAGGAACGAAACGTCCGGGCAGCCGAACGGAACGAAATCGTAACGATTTTAGAAGCCTGTACAAACTGCAGGGATCAGGTGTTGATCTTACTGACATCGGAACTGGGATTCCGCATCGGTGAAATTTTGGGAATTGATTATACCAAAGACATCGATTACGAAAACCATGAGATCCGGGTAGACTTCCGGGATGATAATGAAAACGATGCAAGAGCAAAAAATGCCGAAGAGCGAAGAGGACGGGTGAGCGATGATACCTTTGAATTCCTGCTTTATTATATCGGGGAATACTGGGACATCCTGCAAAAACAGGAATACCTGTTTATTAACATCAAAGGGGATACCATAGGGAAGCCGTTAAGAGTAGACAGCGTCTACGATATGTTTGAACGCATGGAGAAAAAGACTGGGATCAAGATCACACCGCACATGCTTCGAAGATATTATGCAAATACGAGGTGGGAAGCAGACTGGCCGCTGGAAATGATCAGCCAGGCACTGGGACACAAGCATCTCGATACAACCATACGATATCTGAATGTTTTAGATGACAAGCTGAAAACAGCAAGTCAGGAATTTTACCGCCGATATTCCAAACTTTACGGAGTAGAACAGTTTTTGGAAAGCAGGAGGTGAAGATAGATGCCGGCAAGAAGGGTGTTTGCTTGGGAGCCGGAAGAACAATGGACATCAAGTGAAGAACGGGAAAAGAAGATAGAAGAACTGAGCCGGGAATTAGATGAAAGCATGGACAGCAACTCTGGAAAAGGCTGTCTGAAAGCATACTTGGTAAAAAATGAAGTGTGGCATATAGCAGACATCGATTATGAGCTTAGAGTGGATTATAAGAAATATCTGAAAAGCACTTATTCTGATTCAGTAGTACGCAGCTATTTACGTGGAATGGATAAGGCAAAATTATATGCAATCAGAAAGCATGCCAATACGTTAAAAGGAAAACAGGAGATAGCAAAGAATACAGATTTAATCCAAGAACTGCTCTTTTTACCATATCACCCAAATCCGGCAATCGCAGAAAGATATGACTGCAAAGTTGCTATTGATAAATTAGTTTGGGATTTTCGTGTAAACGGCTCAGAACTATGCAAGCGTCAGCTTTTAGAAATTATCGAAGATGTCGTACTGCGTGACATAATGCTGAGAGAATGCACAATGCGGTTAAACGGTTTGAAGGTGGTATATCAATTTTGTATGCAGGAACATATTGAGGATTTAAGATATATTACACAGGTACAGGCCGATAAACTTGAAAAATATGCAGATACGGCATATGCAAAAGAGCTTGCAGAAAGAGAACTCCGAGAATGTCAGAAATATCTTTTCTGCCATGCCAAGAATATTTTATGGGATTCAACAGTCTGGTATTTGGAAAGACTGCATCTGGAACAATATAGAGTCAACCCATCCAATCCTGTGAAAAAATTTTCCTTTATGGGCATAGAAAAAAGAGAGAACCGGGAAATTTTGCAGGAATACATGAAATACTGTCTGGGTGTTACACATTTGGCAATGAGTGGCATACAAGCCGAATTCTACAGGATTCTGGCATTTGCCATGTGGATGGAAAAAGAAACCGCGATGGAGCTGAAACTTGCATCAGAAACCGAAATAAAAAAATATTTCCAGACAATTGAGTTAAAAGAAGCTTCTTATTTTAATGATATTGTTATAGCAATCTATCAGCTATATGAATATCTGCAGACGAAAGAAATCATAGACAGGATACCATTTCGTTATGAGTATTATTTGAAAAAAGAAATACATTGTCATAATAACCGAAGCGTAGAGATGGAAATATATGAGAGGATTCTGAGAGAATTAAAAAATTTCCCTGAAATTCCAAGATTGATCCTTTTACATTCTATGCTGATTGGACTAAGGATCAGTGAAGTATGCACCCTGAAAGGGGATGCTTATTCCTGGCAGGGAAGAGATGCGTGGATACAGGTTTATCAGATGAAAATGCGAACATACAAAAGAGTACCGATTCCAGATGTTCTTTATAAGATTATGAAAAGATATTTGGAAAAATATCATATTGGAAGTGAGGATTATGTTTTTCAAAACAAACGGGGAGGGGCATATCAGTATGGTTCGTTTAAGTGGCAAATGAAAGAACTGTTTAATAAGAGGCAGGATATTTTCAAAGGGTATGATTTTAAATCACATGATTTCCGCCATACGATAGCGACTCTGTTATATGATGACGAAGTCCCTCTTCAGAGTATCCGGGACTATCTGGGACATGATTATGAAGAGATGACACAGCAGTATGTGGATTTTATGCCAAAGAAAATTTCAGCAGCGAATCAGGAGTTTTTCAAGAAAGGAGAAAACAGCCTGGCATCAGGAATCAAGAAGTGCAAACGTGGAAAATAAATTTTACATAAAAAAATTGGACTCTTATGAGAAAGCAAGTGAAATTTCAAAAATACGAATGGGAACAGAACCTTCGTATGACCTTGATTTACTGCCGTCTGTACAGATGCAGAAAGAAATGAGGGAGTTCCTGAAATACAGAGGACAACAGCTTGGGGCGGAAAAATTTTATACTGAGAGAAGATTTTACCATCATTTATGTAAAATGCTGCAAACCAGAAGAGACAGACCGGAAAGTTTTTTGGACTGGGACAAAGAAAAATGGAAGCAGCAGATGAAAATATGGCTTTTACAGCAGAGATTGCCCCTGACAGAAATTGCAAAATCCCATTGTGGGAATGAAACGGTATCACAGGCAAAGACATTGCACTATATTGACCGATTAATAGATTATTTCCTTGATTTAAGAGATGCTGATGTAGATGAGATGACAAAGGATGTCTGGCAACTTGAAAAACTTGATATACAAGTGAAACAGGATTTGACGCGCACGACCAGAATTATAAATTTTAAGGAAATCTCCCAGCAGGATCTCAGAGAGGAAGTAAAAAAGGCAATTTATTTTCAACTGAAAACAGAAAGCATCGGTACTGTAAAAAAAGAAATGACTGCCATTCGAAGGTTTTCAAGATATCTGAAGGAAAACAATAAAGAAGTAGATTCCTGCTCAAAGCTGGACAGGAAAATCATGGAAGAGTATTTGATATACATGAAAACAGAAGATACCGGGACAAAAAGATATCGGGCGGAGCTGACGAGACTGCGGGCATTGCTGAATATGGTAGCTGACGTCTATCAATATCCGCAGGTAAAGGATTTAATTTTGAATCGGGATATTCCACCAGATATAAGGGGAGAAATCAAAATTTATTCCGATCAGGAATTAAAGCGATTTAATGCTTTCCTTACGAAAGTGGATGTGCAGACGGCGAGACTTATGCTTATTCATCAAATGCTTGGAACAAGAATGTCAGATACACTGACACTCAGGACAGACTGCCTGATTGAAAAAGACGGTGAAACCATAATACAGATTCACCAAATGAAAACACATTTTTATGAAAAACCGATTAGTCAGGAACTGGCTGTCTTAATAAAGGAAGCGATTCGATACAGAGAAAAGGAGCACGGAAAAGGTAAATACATTTTTACAAGTTTAAGTGATCCTTCAAAACCAATGAAATATGCTACAGTCCAGCAAAAAATTACAGATAAAATATATCAGGAAAATCTCCGAGATGATAAGGGAGAATATTTTGGATTCGGTTCTCACATGTATCGGCATATTTATGGCATGAAGCTTGCCGAGATGCATGTGGATGACTGGACAATCGCAAGACTACTGGGGCATAGAAGCCTGAGAAATGTAAAGTATTACAGAAAGATGAGCAACAAAATACTGGCAGATGATACACGAAAAACAAGAAACCGATTATCTAAGATGGTACTGGAATGTCTGGAAGGATGGGAGGAAGAATATGAACAAATACGATTCGATGATAGCCTGCAATAAAAAAGCCAGTGAAGAAAAAGTAAACAGGGCAGTGACAGAAATCAGGCAGATGCTGACAGAACGGGAAAAAGTGACGGTCCCAAAACTGACAAAGAGGACAGGATTGTCCAGAGGATTCTTTTATAAGAATGAAACGGTCAGAAAAGAAATGGATCGTGCTCTGGAGCAGCAGGCAGGAATGATAGACCCCAAAAGATACATAGGTGACATTGTACTGAAGAATCGGATCAATGTATTAGAAGAACAGATCCGGGAGCTGAAACGTGAAAAAGAGCAAATGGAAAAAGAAAATGTAAGATTGAGAAAAGCCTTAAACAAGAAAGACCTGAACGTATTAAAAACTTTATAATCTGAATTAGAAAATAATCTGCAACGACCGGGAAGAATTTCCCGGTTGTTGTGGTTGGAATATAAAAGTGTAGATAACAAAAGGTGTGCATAAATTGTATTTATGATATACTTATCGATAAGTTAAATTCGAAGAAAGAGGATGATAGAAGATGGAAAATCCGTTTGAATTTCATGAAGAAGATACAATTATTGCATGCGTAGGTGACAATGGGGGAACTACCGATGAGGATATAAGAAATGGGTTCAAGCGTACCGTTGAACTTCTGACGGAATCATTGAAAACAGGTTCCGAAGTTGAAGATCTGTTAGTATATCCTATCGTTTATAACGCCAGACACAGCATTGAGCTATCTTTGAAGATTGTCATAAAAATGTTATGGCGAATAGAGGAAAAGAAAGGGATATGTTATTCTGAGGAAGTCTTAAAGGAAAGAAAAAAAGAATTACACACGCATAGTATTGAATGCCTATATAAATTAGCATGTGATAAGAAGAATATTGACAGAAGAATTCCTGCATATTTTGAGAATATAGAAGATATGATTTACTTTTATTATTTCGATGAAGAGGGGGATGCCTTCAAATATGAACTAAATAAAGAAGATGAACCACATATGATAAAAAACAAAATTTCTCATGTAAGTATTGAATTGTTAGAAACAGAATTTAAGGAAGTAATGAAAAAATTTGATGATTTGATATATTTTCTGGATAATTGTATCTTTGAATATTCGCTAGGAACATTTACCAAGAGCTTGTCGAGAGCAGATATATGGGATATTTCGAAGCGGCTTCCTGTATATGAAGAATGGAGAACAGAGAAATTCAAAGAAGTCAAAGATGAGATTAAGCAAGAATATCATCTCGGAAGTAAAGAATTTTCAGATGCTGTAAATCTAATTAAGGAAAATAGAGAGTTTTCGGTAAATATTGGATGCGAGAAAGTATTCGGGTCAATTACAGAAAATGAATTAAAAGAATACGCTTCATTGGTTAGATACTATTCTGAGAAAAGTAAATCTGACAACAAGGGTAAAGAGATAGGGTTCGATTTACGCAAAATACAAAAGAATGGGGAGATTTTGAAAAAATATTTATCCAGCATTTCTATGAATACATTAAATACACTATTATGTTTTAGTGAGATGAGTAATAGTTTCTTAGCGGTTGAACATTTGGAAGAGGTTCATGATGACATAGTCTCTAAGGCGTTTGACGGAACATATCTCATAAGAAAACTAAAACAAAGAAATATATGTTTAAGAATCTTATATGGAATGAAAAAGTGTGGACAGGTGACTTATGCAAAACAGTTGAGTGCTGCACTGGAACAAGAAGGAGTAGAGCTAACGCTTTGAGAATAATAGTGAACACGATACACTCGTGTCTCTGACGTTAAAGCCAGTGTTTTAGAGGGCTGGGAGAGGGATGCCCAATTTTATCGATGAACCTACCAGTGGACTGGATTTTAGGCATATGTGTCAGGTGGAAAAATTGATGAAACGGCTGGCAGAAGAAAAATATATTATTATAGTTGTAGCACATGACTATGAGTTTTTGAATCGAGCTTGTAAGAGGTATATTAGAATAAATAGTTGACTTTTAGGAAAGGAAAACGGATTAAAGGAAGGAATTACTCATTCATGAACAGCTGAGATTATGAGAGAATCAATTAGGAAAAACAGGGAAAAGATAAGCCAGAGAGAATATGATCAGGATATAGGACGGTATAGTATAAGCAGAACAAGTCGGAGGTCGCAGATTACATGGTGACTTCCGGCTTTTTTGCGTGAGCAGTTACTGTGAAAGAAAAGTAACAAATCTCAATGTGTAAGGGCAATCTTCTCATAAGGCAAATTATTGATACTTAATAAAGCAATATATGCTATACTGAGAACAGTTGAAATTCATTATAATTATCAGATAAACAGTTAAGGCAGGAGGATTATACCATGGAACGAGTAGTAAATTTTTTGAAAGAAGCAGAAACATATTATTTGGCAACAGTGGAAGGAGACCAGCCAAGGGTAAGACCTTTTGGAACAGCACATATTTTTGAAGGAAAACTGTATATTCAGACCGGAAAGGTGAAAGATGTTTCAAAACAGATTCATGCAAATCCAAAGGTAGAAATCTGTGCATTTAAGAATGGAGAGTGGCTTCGTGTAGCAGGAGAACTTGTAGAAGATGATAGAAGAGAAGCAAGACAGTCTATGCTTGATGCTTATCCATCTTTACAGAATATGTACTCAGCAGATGATGGAAATACAGAGGTGTTTTATTTTAAGAATGCAACAGCTACATTTTCATCATTTACACATGAACCGGAAGTAGTGAAGTTCTAAGGATAACATAAGATGGCAAAAAGTAAGAAGACAAAAATACATAAAAAGATAGATGGTCAGCTTTTACAGATGAACAAGAAGTTTAGTGATCTCAAGATGAAACAGAAGGATAAGATTACAGGCTGGGTGTATGAAGAATATAAAAAGTATGTAACAGAACATGATAAAGCACCTGATTCGCTGGCAGATGAACAGATTGTTGAAGCTGTACTTGATAAGATAAATGAGGCACAAATCTGGATACCAGGTGGAGAAATATACGATTATTATCGAAGAAAGAAACCACAACTTCAAAAGAGGCAGGATAATGAAAAAGTGATTAAGTTTAAATCTTATGTCAGCTTTTATAAAAGTATTGTTGATCAGGATAAGGCATCCGTTGTTATATGCAATCTTAAGCATGAGATTATTTACATGAATCCGGCAGCTGTTATCAGTTATGCGAAGCGAGGTGGCGATAAACTTATTGGAAAAAGTCTGTTAGATTGTCACAATCCGGAATCAAGAGATAAAATACAGCAGGTAGTGGACTGGTTTGCAGTAGATGAAAGTCATAATATCGTTTATACTTTTCACAATGAGAAACAGAATAAAGATGTTTATATGGTGGCACTCAGAGATGATGGGAAGTTGATAGGATATTATGAGAAACATGAATATCGAAATGCAGAGACTATGAAACAATACGATTTGTGGTGATGATATGACGAAGGATAAATGGTACAAGCAGTTATTTGAGCGACTGAACAATTCCAAGTTCCGAAGCAGTTTCCATCTAAAGCAGAAAGATATTGATTACATAAACGAAAAAGGACTGGAGAGAATCAGACAACATGCAGAGGATTTTATCTCAAAAAGAGAAGCTCCGGCATATATAGCAAATGATGGCAAGCAGACACCAATGCGTGGTCACCCGGTATTTATTGCCTAGCATGCAACTGCAACATGTTGCAGAGAGTGCATCCGGAAGTGGCATAAAATGCAACCGGGAAAAGAACTAAGCCAAGTGCAGCAGGAATATCTCGTAGATGTAATTATGACATGGATTCAAAAAGAAATGGAGAGGTACTAGTGCAGATATTTGTAGATGCAGATGCATGTCCGGTAGTAGGTATTATCGAGACAATGGCAAAGTTAAAAGAAGGTGCACAGAGTGGGTCTATTTAAGAAAAAGCCAGCTACAAAGACATATGATAAAGAAAATAAGAAACCAGTAATCAAAGTGAGCATATGTAATGGCGAGTAAGTAGCTGGGTTTAAAGATATTCATACAGGTAAAATAGAGGAGGTTATGCTGATTAAGAACCAAGCAGACCTTGATGCATTCAAGAAAATGTATGGAATAGATGGCGAGATAAAAAAGGAATATTAAACAATGTATTTGATTAAGACGATTAAAGGTGACATAACAAAAGTTACCGATGTGCAGGCAATCGTAAATGCAGCAAACAACTCTCTTCTTGGCGGAGGAGGTGTAGATGGTGCGATTCACAGAGCAGCAGGACCGGAACTTCTGGCGGAGTGCAGGACACTTCACGGATGCGAGACAGGAGAAGCAAAGATAACAAAAGCCTATAAGCTGCCATGCGATTACGTGATTCATACTGCAGGACCGATATGGAACGGCGGCAGGAATAGAGAAGAGGAACTTCTTGCTAACTGTTATTTTAATTCTATGAAGCTGGCAATGGATAATGGAATCAGGTCTATTGCATTTCCTTCCATATCAACGGGAGTATATAGTTTTCCGGTTGAGTTGGCGGCAAAGATTGCGATACATACAGTAAACAGATTCTTGCAGGATAATCTAAATTGTTTTGATCTGGTGGAGTGGGTACTTTTTGATGCTCATATTGAAGAAGTGTATAAAGCTGAGGTTGATAAGATATATTAAAAGATTAACTGATATGGATCAAACAAGAAATCCGTAGATATTTTATACTCTACGAAGCGTAGAATCCGCATATATTCACCATTCTCTACGCTACGTGGGTGTTCAGTGATAAAACAATATCGAAATGGGAATGTGAAAACGGCTTTCCGGAAGCATCACTGCTGTTACCATTGTGTAATGAATTAGAAATAACAGTAAATGAACTTCTGACCGGAGAGAGAATTTCCCAGTAAAATTATAAGAAAAAAGCGGAGGAAAATATGGTGAATATGATTAGAGAAAAGGAAGAGAATAAGCACAAGATACTTAAAATGTCCTCACTGTAAGACAAGAACCTGGTGTAAGAAAGTCATGACCAAAGAGTGCTGATCAAATCATATAGACATGGTATGGCAACAGCAGGTTGCTTTTCAGAACATGAATTTATCTGTATGATATGGTTATGGAGGTGACGACGATGGAAACAAAAAATATTATTTTGAAACTTCGTACTGAAAGAGGAATGTCACAGGACGAGCTGGCAGATAAAATTATGGTAACAAGGCAGGCAGTATCACGTTGGGAAAATGGAGATACCGTTCCCAATACGGATACATTAAAGCTCTTATCGAAAGAATTTGATGTTTCAATCAATACGCTTTTGGGAGAACCCAGAAAGCTGATCTGTCAGTGCTGCGGGATGCCAATTGATGATGATTCCATATTGGGACGTGATAAGGATGGCACATTAAATGAGGAGTATTGTAAATGGTGCTATGCAGATGGAACATACACATATAACAATATGGATGAATTGATTGATGTATGTGTAAAGAATATGGTAAATGAAAGCTTTACCGAAGAACAGGCACGCACTTATCTGAAAGAAATGCTTCCAAAGTTAGATTACTGGAAAAGATATGATGAGCTTAGTGACAATGGGCAGTTTGAAGAGTTTAAAAAGCAATTGATAAATGAAATTAATGATCTACATATAGACGGACTTCCAAGGGTAGACAAACTAAATGCACTTGTGGGGAAATATGTGAATCTGGATTATACTCTGCCTAATGGTCAAAAAGTGAAATTCCTTGATGATCAGAAAACCTATCTGGGGAATCAACTGGAGTCTGAATTTGGAGGAGACAGGTGCTTCGGTATTCTGGCAGGTATGGATTTTATTCTAGTATGTACATATGAGAAAGCTGGTGAAAATCCAGAACTTCTGATTTATAAAAAGAGATAATATAAACAAAAAGAAAAGTCTTGACAAATAAACGACCGTTTACTATTATAAAAATGTAAACGGTCGTTTATTTTAACTTGGAGGTTATCAGCGTGAGTAATAGAAAAGAAGAAATATTGATTGTAGCACTGCATTTGTTTGCCAGAGATGGTTATGAGGCAGTCTCAGTCAGCCAGATAGCAGGAGAACTTGATATGACAAAAGGGGCATTGTACCGCCATTACAAAAGCAAAAGAGATATTTTTGACTGTATTGTGCAGCGTATGGAACAGCAAGATGGTGAACAGGCATCCGAATATGATATGCCGGAAGAGGAAAAAGAAAAAATGCCTGAACAGTATGAGAATGTGTCTCTGGATGATTTGGTGGAATACAGCAAGTCAATGTATGAATACTGGACAGAGGATGATTTTGCATCATCGTTTCGGAAGATGCTGACAATCGAGCAGTTTCGCAGTAAAGAGATGCAGAATTTATATCAGCAGTATCTCGTAGCTGGACCGGCATCCTATGTGAAAGATTTATTTGATAGCATGGGATTTACAAATGCTAAGGATAAAGCTGTCAGATTCTATGCTGTCATGCATTTTTATTACAGCCTTTATGATGGAGCAGAAGATAAGGAAAATGTAAAAGATGAATTTGTATCAGCTATAAAAAGCTTGGTACAAGATTTGAAGTGAAGGAGAATCAGATCATGAAAAATAATATAGTAATCCGTTTAGAAGAAAAAAGTGAATATCGAAAAGTAGAAAATCTGGTAAGGGATAGTTTTTGGAATGTATACCGCCCCGGATGCCTGGAGCATTATGTCCTTAACCAGTTAAGAAATGATCCGGCATTTGTACCGGAGCTTGATTTTGTTATGTATCAGGACGGAGAACTTATCGGACAGAATATCTTTGTGAGAACTGCAATCACAGCAGATGACGGAAGAAGCATTCCCATTATGACGATGGGACCAATCTGTATCAAAAACGAATATAAACGGAAGGGATATGGAAAAATTCTGCTTGATTATTCATTGGAGAAAGCTGCAGAGCTTGGCTGTGGAGCGCTGTGCTTTGAAGGAAATATTGATTTTTATGGAAAGAGCGGTTTTAAGCAGGCAAGCGAGTATGGTATCCGATATCATGGATTGCCGGAGGGGGAAGATACATCATTCTTTTTGTGTAAGGAACTGATACCGGGTTATTTTGATGGAATTACAGGAGAGTATGCAACACCGGAGGGTTATCTTGTAGATGAGCAGGAAGCAGAGGAGTTTGATAAGCAGTTCCCATATAAAGCGAAAAAGAAACTGCCGAGGCAGATTTTTTAGATATGAGGTTGGCAGTACGAATCTGATAAGGTTTGTACTGCTTTCGTATTATTGACGAAAACTGGGATTATTATGCATCTTGGCATCGGTTTTGCGCATGTTAGTTGTCTGCATATGGACAATGAAATTGAATCACGATAGAGTAATTATGGTAGCAAATTGGTAATATGATTTAGCCGGAAAGGAAATACACATGAGGGTAACGGAAAAACTTGTAAAAAGTCCGGAAGAAGAAGGAGTGACCCTTGCGTACATAAGACTTACTAAGGACTTTGAAGAGATAAAAGAATATGTACAACATAAAGGGGATACTCTGACCGGATATAAGAAGGCAAGGGAAAGGGCATCTGTCAGAATAGAGGATATTCTGTATTTTGAGACTGTGGATGGTCTGGTATTTGCATATACTGTGGACAGTGTTTATGAAATAAAAGGCAGATTGTATCAGGTAGAAGACAAGGTCAAGAGAAGAACTATATGCAGAGCGTCCAAAACAATGCTTGTCAATGTAGAGCATATTACTTCCGTACGGACTGCATTGAACGGAAGACTATATGCCAGAATGGAAAACGGTGAAGAAATATTGATTACAAGAAGGTATGCAAAGGAAATTGAAGATTGTTTTATGGAGGATGATGACGATGAAAGAATTTGATCCGAAGAGAGAGTTTCTGTTTGATTACATAACGGTTGTGGCAGAGTGTACATTTGCAATTGCAGTGATTGGCAGTCTTTTTGCAAGAAATAACAGCATCAGTTTTATCTGTTTTTTCCTACCGTTTGGGTTGGCATTCATTTGTATGATTCCATGTATTCCTATCTATCTGAAGGACGACATGACGATTCCTCAGATCATGTGGCAGAGAGGTATAGAGCTTGTAGTTCTGGAAATTGCAATGTGTGCTGTGATTTATCTTATTATGGGTGACAGTGTTTCCATAGTAGTGTATGTTGCAATACTGATTTCCACAGCAGTATGCGATGTGCTGTCCTACCTTGTGAAGTGGTATTTGGAAAAAGAAGAGGCAGATAAGATCAATCGAAGGATTGCAGAGCGCAGAAGAAAAAAAGAGAATGAATAGGGGGATAAGGATGAAAGATCAAATCAGAAGTTTTATCCTTCCGGGTGGAAACATCGCTGAAATTGATACTCGAGAGGTGAAAGCGTGTCTACAAGCCTTAATGAAACGTGAGATTTTGATTGCCGGGATCTGTGCAGGGGTTGATGTGCTGGATCATGCTGGGATTCTGTGTGATGTGAAATCAACCCATTTCTCCGATGCGGACCTAGTAACAGATAAAAATGTGATAACTGCACGAGCAAATGCATATGTTGATTTTGCAGTTGAAGTTGCGAAGAAGCTGAACCTGTTCGCCAGTGAAGCTGATCTTCAGGAAACAATCAACTTCTGGAAACATTATCAAAGAGTGCAGTAGTACGGAGGTGGCTGTGGAATATCTAAGGCAAATTACAGAAGATAATTTTATGGAAGCATTTCATTTGAAACTTGCAAACGGACAGGAACGCTTTGTTTCCCATCCAATTCGAAGCCTTGCACAGGCTTATGTTTACAGGAATCAATGTCAGCCGTTTGGAATCTATAAGGATGATACTATGATTGGTTATGTCATGGTGATTTATGATTATGATATTCCGGAATACAATATATGGCATATGATGATTGACGAATCTAATCAGGGACAGGGGTATGGAAGTATTGCATTGGATCTGACGATTGAGTACATTAAAACGAAACCCTTTGGACCATCAGACAAGGTAACATTAACCTGCAATATGGACAATATTCATGCATTAAGTTTATACAAGAACAAAGGCTTTAAAGAGACTGGAACGATGGATGAAGATGAGATAGAGCTATCCTTGATGTTATAGTAAAAGCGCAGAATTTGTTATGGAAATTTGGGAGAAAAGAGAAATTTATGATTGAGTATAGTAAACTTCAGATAGGCTGTATGTTTATTGTAATTTATATTGCATTTATATATTTCCGTGAGCGATATGCCTATAAGGTTCAAAAGAAAGAAATCGTGTTTGAATTATTGCTTTTTACGGGAATATTCAGCATTGCCGTTTGCAGTAAATATGGCTGCTGTGATCTTGTTTATGCCAAAGATTACATATTGTCATGGAGAGATTACAAATTATTCGATGGGAATTCCGGTGTATACCTGTTACATTATGGTAGCTGTTTATATGCTTGGTAGTGTTATATTACTGATATGCGGAAGAAAAAATATGGGGTATAATAAGCTCATTACAATAACAACCTGTATTGTGGCGGCATTAGCAGTTACAGTATATCAGATGATACATCCGCAGGCGCTTCTTACAAGCCTGATGTCAGTTTTTGTAATCATAGGGGCTTATCTTAATATGGAGAATCCTTTGCTTCAGAAGCTGCGTGCTCATAATAAAGAGATGGTAATGGGATTTGCAACTCTCGTGGAAAACAGGGATGGCAGCACAGGAGGTCACATACGCCGTACAACCACTTATTCTGTTTGTTTCGAGGACAGCTATTTCGAAGTGGGAATCGGGAATCTGTTTGCCGGATGTATCAGCATACTTAGAATTATGCGAAATATTAGGTATTAGTCTTAATGAGTTTTTGGCTGGTGAAGATATTGAGATAGATAATATTGAAAAAAAATCAGAAGATACATTGATACAGATAACAAAGGACAGTGGCCGCAAACAACGATACTTAAAGAGAATCATTATAGTGCTTCTTATTGTAGTGGGAATATCTATGGTTACTTTTGGATCCATCGTATGTAATAAATTGCGGCAACCACAAAATTATATAGAAGCAGTAGATCCGGATAGTGTAGAAATGAAAACGGCTGAATTGTTGTCCGGAATTGATGGAACCATGATGTTTCGATACAATTCAAAAGATACATTTCAAGCATTATACGTTTACTTGTCAGAATATCATTCTGGAAAACGAGTTTCTCATAAACGAGTTTTGGAACTTTCCTATGAGGACGTGAAATCTGCAAAAAATGGATTGATTGTCATTACACCGGATTTTGATAATTTTACTGCAAAGCTTATTGCAGCAGATGAATATTCAAAATATATGACAGAAACGCCAATCTTGGAAGGTGTTGCAAACAGAGAATATTATGGAAGATCTGCGACCTCTATAGAGAACAAAAGCACGATAGAGTACGGAACAGAGCAAGGATTGGCAGTACTGATTTATGGAGAAAAAGGGTTAAGTTCATTGCCAATACAGGATATTGCAGGGGAGCATATAAATACAGATAATGAGTACATGTATTACTATTCGGTTGAATTTATAAAATAGCACTAATAAAAAGAAGAGGATGTCACGTAATCTGCTTTGATTCGTTGGCATCCTTTTTTGACATTTAGTTTTTATGATATTATAGATTTCATAACTTATTTCTTATTTTTCGGTATTCTCTTGGCGAATATCCTTTCAGCTTGTGAAAAAGCCGGCTGAAATAAAGCTGGTTATCATATCCGACAATCTTAGAAATCTCATTGATGGAATAAGTTGTTGTTTCAAGTAACATCTGAGCATTGTTGATGCGGATTCCCACAATGAATTGCATTGGTGTAGAACCGGTATATTTTTTGAAATTTCGGATAAACCAGCGAGACTATGAAGAAAAGTCTGTAAATAATAATCTTCTATGATAATGATTGGGGTTGTCGGGAAATAGACAGTTCTAAGAGAGGGAGGGTGTGACTCATACCAAG
>NZ_JAAITU010000002.1 GCF_013304385.1 Blautia glucerasea | reverse complement strand
CAGGTACCATAAGGCCTGCAAGCATTTTTTCTTATATTCAACTGTCAAACTCCCGTGTGTGCAAAGCACGGAACAAAGCTTGGAACATTCCGCGTAATCAGGATTTCGGTGCTTTGACATCAAAATTATTTCTGTCCGCTTCCTTATAATAAAAAAACAACTTGACAAACAAGACAAAAGCATTTAAACTAAACAACAGTTTGGGATGAAAGTTATAGTATGCTGGAACACAGCATATTTACTGGAATCCCAGTAATTACAAGAGTTCTAAGAACAACATGCTGGAATAGCTCAGTCGGTAGAGCACTTCACTCGTAATGAAGGGGTCGTGAGTTCGAGTCTCATTTCCAGCTTATAGGAAGATCCTGCGTCGATGATGACGATGCAGGATTTTTTTATAAAACATATTCCCAAAAAGATAAAACTGTGATAGTTTTATGAAAATTACGCAGCATGTGCCGGTTAAGAACAAAAGGCACAGGTTACACATGAGCAGTTACGCCGCAATGAAAGGTGGTAAAAGAGATGAATCAGTACGCAGCAGGTTACGCTTTTTATTATGACGAGAGAACCGCAGCAAAAGCAGCGGCTTTTTTGCGTACCCTGGAATCTGCAATTGATACATGCCTTGGAAGCACTGGCGTACGTGCAGACTGGATGGAGCAGGACGGACCTGCTCTCGCTTGGCATACAATTAAATATAGATGCAGAAAGTATACGGATACCATAGCTGTTTCATAACTGGCAGCAGGTGCCGTATCTTTTTTTGTCTAAAAAGACTTGTCTGCAAAGATGGACAGCTTACTATATGAGAAAGGAAAGAGTTACATGTCAGTTTATTCTCTGGAATTAAAAAATATTACCAAAAGCTTCGGCAAGGACGAAGATGTGTTAAGAGGGATCAGCCTTTCCATTGAAAAAGGTGAGTTTATCACACTACTTGGAGCATCTGGATGTGGAAAGACTACCACATTAAGGATCATAGCAGGACTGGAAGCGCCGGATAGCGGAAATGTATATCTGGATGGCAAAGATGTTACAGACCTGGAACCAAACCAGAGAGGTGTAAACACCATTTTCCAGAACTATGCCCTATTTCCTCACATGACTGTAGCAGATAATGTAGGCTATGGACTGAAACTGAAAAAAGTACCAAAGCAGGAAATAAAGAAACGAGTATCAGAAATGCTGGAGCTGGTACAGCTTTCCGGATTTGAAAAACGAAAACCGGATCAGCTTTCCGGCGGGCAGAGACAAAGGGTGGCAATCGCCAGGGCGCTGATCAATAATCCCCAGGTACTGCTTTTGGATGAGCCTTTAGGGGCATTGGATCTGAAGCTTCGTCGGGCTATGCAGACAGAACTGAAGCGTCTTCAGAAAAAGCTGGGTATAACGTTTATCTATATTACCCATGACCAGGAAGAGGCTATTAACATGTCTGACCGGATCGCTGTGATGCGTGAAGGACACTTTGAGCAGATCGGTACACCGGATCAGATCTATAATCATCCCAAAACCAGTTATGTGGCAGATTTTGTAGGAAACGCCAATATCCTAGAAGGGATTTGCCAGGGAATGGAAGGAACACAGGCGGTTCTTCTTACAGGAGAACAGAAACTGCTGGTGGCATCAGAAGGCATATCCCTAGAAAAAGGCGAAAAGGTTACATTTGCACTTCGCAGCGAAAGTATTCATGTGGATGAAAGCGGTACAGGAAGCCTGACAGCTACTGTGAAAGAAAAGTCTTTTGCTGGCGGTCAGCTGCGTATGCTTTTGGAATTGCCTGATGGCAGTGAGATAACAGCCAGCAGATACGGGATTGATGCAAATGTTAAGATCGGCCAGAAGGTTGGCTGGAGCTTTGAACCTGGAGACGGAGTGATCGTAGACAGGGAGGATCAGGATGAGCAATTATAATACTGAGAAAAAGAAACACAAGGTGAAAAGCCACTCTGTAGGCATGATCCTGCCATTATATATTTTTACCATCCTGTTTGTAGCATGTCCCTTGATCTATATGGTTGCGCTAAGCTTTGCTACACCTGGAGCCGTACATGGGGTAGAATGGATATTTACCCTTGATAATTATAAAAAGATCCTGGAACCGGTATATCTGAATACCTTTGTACAGTCTTTTAAGCTGGCTGTGACAAGTACTCTGATCATTGGACTGGTAGGCTATCCCTTTGGTTATTTTATGGCAAAGCTGCCTGCAGGAAAAAAGAAAAAGGCCATGCTGATCCTGATGCTTCCTTTCTGGGTGAATTCTTTGATCCGTCTGTACGGATGGATCATTATCCTTCAGAAAAAAGGAATTCTGAATTTTGTGCTGAAAAAGCTGGGGATCATTGATAAGTCATTAAAGCTGCTGTACAGCTATCCCGCCATTGTAGTAGGTATGGTATACGTGCTTCTTCCTTTTATGATCCTGTCTGTGTATTCCAGTGCAGAAAAGATGGATTGGTCATTGGTAGAGGCAGCCAGAGATCTGGGCGCAGGAAGGATCAAAGCATTCTGGACGATCACCTGGAGGCTTACCCTGCCAGGCCTGTTATCCGGTGTGATCCTTACTTTCGTGCCGTCCATGGGACTGTTCTTTATAGCAGACATTTTGGGTGGAAATAAGATCGTGCTTGTAGGAAGCCTGATCCAGGATCAGATGACAAGAGGGAATAACTGGCCGTTTGCAGCAACACTGGCAGTAGTCATGATGATTCTTACAACTTTGATGATCTGGTTATACCGAAAGCTTACAAATGCAAAGGATTTGGAGGGAGTAGGATGAAAAAGAATTCAAAATTTGCAAATCTTTATCTTGTTATTATATTTTTGCTGATGTATCTGCCTATTGGGGTAGTGATCGTTTTTTCATTTAATGAGGCAAAGCTTCCGGTAAGATTTACCGGATTCTCCCTGAAGTGGTATCAGGAACTGATGGGGGACAGTGCCATGCTTCAGGCGCTGGTGAACAGCCTGATCCTTGGCGCGGCCAGCTGTTTAGTATCTGCAGTGATCGGTACATTTGGGGCTGTAGGGCTGTCCAGACTGCATCTGAAGTCCAAAGGCATTCTGGAATACATTTCCATTTTGCCGCTTATGATTCCTGAGATCATTCTTGGTATGGTTCTGATGGCATTCTTTTACATGCTGAACCTGCCATTTGGCATGCTTACCCTTTTGATCGGCCATACTGTATTTTGCGTGCCTTATATACTAATGGAGGTGAAAGCAAGGCTTGTGGGGATGGATCCGTCCCTTGAAGAGGCTGCCAGGGATCTGGGGGCATCCTCCATGCGTGCATTCTTTGATATTACACTGCCTTTGATCATGCCGGCAGTCGTATCCGGATCTTTGCTTGCATTTGCCATGTCCATGGATGATGTAGTTATCAGTATTTTTATTAATGGTCCTAAGCTGTCTACTTTGCCTATCAAGGTGTATACCCAGATAAAAACAGGGGTTACACCGGAGATAAATGCCCTTTGTACCATTATGCTTGCTTTTACTGTGATCATGCTGCTTCTGTACAGCCTGATCCGCAGCATACGTAGGAAAAAGAACCGGTAAAAAATTTTTTCAGCAGGAATTCCTGCTATGGAACCAAGTATTTACATTTACTGAGGAGAAAAGAGTATGAACAAACTGATCCAGCTTAAGAATCTTACGAAAAATTTTGATGACCAGCAGGTACTGCGAGGCATCAACCTGGATATTTATGAAAATGAGTTTCTCACCCTTTTAGGACCCAGCGGGTGTGGAAAAACAACCACTTTGCGTATCATAGCAGGGTTTGAGGAGCCAAGTGGAGGGGAAGTACTGTTTGACGGAATTGAGATTTCCAAGCTTCCGCCCTACAAAAGGGAGGTAAATACAGTTTTCCAGAAGTATGCCCTGTTTCCCCATCTCAATGTAGCTGAAAATATAGCCTTTGGATTAAACCTGAAAAAGGTGGAAAAATCCGTGATCGATCAGAAAGTAGGCAAAATGCTGAAAATGGTAGGTCTGGAAGGATTTGAAAAAAGGGATGTAACCCTTCTGTCCGGCGGTCAGCAGCAAAGGGTGGCCATTGCCAGGGCACTGGTAAATGAACCTAAGGTGCTGCTTCTGGATGAGCCCTTAGGTGCTCTTGATGCGAAGATCCGCAAGCAGATGCAGATCGAGCTGAAAAAGATCCAGCAGGAAGTAGGGATTACTTTTATCTATGTCACCCATGATCAGGAAGAGGCTCTTTCTATGTCAGATACAGTGGTAGTTATGAATAATGGAGAGATCCAGCAGATCGGCTCTCCTACAGATATTTACAATGAGCCGGAAAACCGTTTCGTTGCAGGCTTTATTGGTGAATCAAACATTATTGAAGGAATTATGATCCATGATTATCTGGTGGAATTTGATGGATTCCAGTTTGAGTGTGTAGATAAAGGGTTTGAAGACAATGAAGAGATCGAAGTAGTCCTTCGCCCGGAGGATCTGGATATTGTGGAACCACAGGATGCAAAGATCACAGGAGTAGTGAAAAATATTACATTTAAAGGTGTGCATTATGAGATTCTGGTAGAAACTGAGAATAGGATCTACAAGGTGCAGACAACTGATTACGCAGAAGCAGGACGGGAAGTAGGGCTGAAATTCGGTCCTGAGGATATTCATGTCATGTACAGGATGGGGGCATACTGATGAAACAGTTTAAAAGATTGATCATACCGTATTTTATCTGGGCAGTGGTCATTTTGCTGATACCGCTTTTTTTGATTGCCCTGTACGCTGTCACAAAAGAAGGAAATGAAGTCCTTACTGTTACTTTTACCTGGGGAAACTTTGCAAAATTCCTGGAAGCAACATACTTGAATGTGATCCTGAAATCCTTCTGGCTTGGTTTACTAACTACAGTTATTTGCCTGGTGCTGGGATATCCATTGGCTTATATGATTTCAAAATTCCCCGAAAAAATACAGAGTATGCTGATCCTTCTTGTAACCATTCCTATGTGGATCAATATGCTTCTTCGCACGTATGCATGGATGAATCTGCTTTCCGACAACGGGATCATCAATCATCTGCTTTCCATGATAGGGCTTGGACCGGTGTCTATGATGTACACAGATTTTTCCGTTATGATAGGCTTGGTATGTAACTTTATGCCATTTATGATCATTCCTATTCATACATCTTTGACCAAAATGGATAAATCCCTGATTGAGGCTGCTTATGATCTGGGCGCCAATAAGATTCAGACTTTCTGGAAAGTGATCTGGAAGCTTTCCCTTCCAGGTGTGGTAAATGGGATCATGATGGTATTTCTTCTGGCTATTTCCTCTTTCGTTATCCCAAAGCTTCTTGGAGGAGGACAGTATATGCTGATCGGTAATCTGATCGAATCCCAGTTTATCTCTGTAGGGGACTGGAATTTCGGAAGTGCGATTTCTCTGATCCTTGCTGTGATCATCCTGATATTTATGGGACTGATGAAGCGTATGGATAAACAGGATGAATAGGAGGGGACAGATGAAAAGAAAAAACGGAATATTTTCAAGATTTTACATTGCATTATGCCTGATCTTCTTTTACCTTCCTATTCTCGTCACTATGATTTTTTCCTTTAATTCATCAAAATCATTGACAAAGTTTACAGGATTTTCTCTTAGATGGTATGGTGAACTTTTACACAATGGGGAAGTGATAAAGGCGGTATATGTTTCTCTGACCATTGCCATTTTGGCCACTGTGATCTCTACCGTTCTTGGTACGATCACAGCCATTGGGCTTTCAAAGTCAAGGAAAGTGGTAAAAGAACTGCTTTTAAATATTAATAATCTGCCGATTCTGAATCCGGATATTGTAACAGCTATCGGACTGATGCTTTTGTTTTCGTCCCTTGGCTTTCGGAAGGGTTATCTGACTATGCTGCTGGCACACATTGCTTTTTGTACTCCCTACGTGATCACCAGCGTATATCCCAAAGTCAGAAGCCTTGACCCTAATCTGGCCAATGCGGCTATGGATCTGGGGGCAACGCCGGCACAGGCACTTATTAAGGTAATCGTTCCGATGATAAAGGATGGGATTTTTGCAGGTGTGCTTCTTGCATTTACCATGTCCTTTGATGATTTTGTTATTTCGTATTTTGTGTCCGGAAATGGTGTGAAAAATATTTCTATTGTTGTATATAATATGACAAAGAGGATCAATCCTACGATTAATGCCTTATCTGCCATTGTGATCGCAGTGATTGCAGTGGTACTGATTGGGGGAAGACATATTCCTAAATTGCTGGAAAAGTTTCAGGGAAAGCGCAGCAGGAAGGTTGTACGGCTGGTCACTGTGCTGGTTGCATTGGCTCTTTTTGCCGGATTGGTCCGTATGGGACAGACGGCAGGAGGAACTCATGTACTGAAGGTATATAATGCTGGAGAGTACATGGATCTGGAGCTGCTTCAGGAATTTGAAAAAGAGTATAACTGTACAGTGGTATACGAAACCTTTGAATCCAATGAGATGATGTATACCAAGCTTTCAGGCGGTGAGTCTTATGATGTACTGATTCCTTCAGATTATATGATCGAACGTTTGATCAAGGAGGAGTACCTTCAGTATCTTGACTGGGATCTGATCCCAAATGGGAAAAACCTTCTGACAGAAGTCAAGAACAGAAGTTATGATCCGGGAAACCGGTATTCCTGTCCTTATTTCTGGGGAACGGTAGGAATTCTTTATAATAAAAATGTAGTATCCAAGGAAGATTTGCAAGAAGGCTGGGAACTGCTTCGGAATCCGAAATATAAAGGAAACCTGTATATGTATGATTCAGAAAGGGATTCCTTTATGATTGCACTGAAAGCGCTTGGTTATTCCATGAACACAACAGAGGATGCACAGATCCAGGAGGCATTCCAGTGGCTGATCGATCAGAGAAATACCATGGAACCAATCTATGCAGGCGATGATGTGATCGACAATATGATTTCGGGAAATAAAGCTTTGGCTGTGGTATATTCTGGTGATGCTTCGTATATTATCAGTGAAAATCCGGAACTGGATTATTTTACACCGGATCAGGGTACCAACCTGTGGTATGATGCAATGGTGATCACCAAAGACTGTAATGAGGTAGAGCTGGCACATCAGTTTATTAATTTTATGCTGGATGATGAATCTGCTCTTTCCAATACTGAGGAAGTAGGTTATACTTCTTCTGTAAAGAGTGCATATGACGAAATGATCCAGGGTACATATGAAGGGATTTCTTCTTATATTCCGGATATTGATAATTCGGATAATGAGATCTTCCGTTACCAGAAGCCAAAGATCAAACAAAAGTATGCAGAGCTTTGGACAAAGATCAAGGCCGAGTAGGCTGGTACAACATGGTAGTTATCGAAGATAAAAGGCTTCGGTGATTATAAATAAGTAGAAGAGGAGAAACTATTATGAAAAAAAAGATTTTTGCAGCTGTTTTATGTGCAGCATCTGTTGCAGCATCTGTTACTCCTGCTTATGCAGATGATTCCGAGCTTGTGCTTTATACCTGGCAGGGCATGTTTCCACAGGAAGTACTGGATGATTTTGAAAGTGAGACAGGGATTAAGATCACATATTCCAACTTTGATACAGACGAGACCATGCTGGAGAAGGTTTCCATGGCAAAGGGCGGAGACTATGATGTGGTGATCGCAGATGACTATATTCTGGAAAAAGTGATCCAGGAAGGCCTTGCTGAAAAACTTGATAAAGATAAGCTTTCTAATTTTGAAAATATCAATTCTCTGTATCAGGGACAGTTCTACGATCCTACAGATGAGTATACCGTACCTTATGGTGCAGGTATTCCGCTGATCGTGTATGATCCGGACGAAGTGGACATTGACATTGAAGGCTATAATGACCTTTGGGATCCGTCTCTGGAAGACAGTATTGCCTTGACAGCCAACTACAGGGTTATCAATGGTATCACAAACCTTGCACTTGGAAAGAGCATGAATGAAGAGGATGTGGATTCTATTAAAGAAACCGGAAAGAAACTTCTGGAACTGGCTCCCAATGTACGTATGATCCAGGATGATAATACCCAGGATGCACTTCTTAATGGGGAAGCATCCGTAGCATTCCTTTATACTTCACAGGTTACTTCTGTACTTGCAGAAAATCCGGATCTGAAGGTAGTATATCCGAAAGAGGGTCTTGGATTTGGTATTATGGGTATGTTTATTCCAAGTGAAGCACCGGACAAGGATGCAGCTTATCAGTTTGTAAACTATATCCTGCAGCCGGAAGTATCTGCTAAGTGCTTTGACTATATCGGTTACTACTGCACCAATAAAGCAGCAGATGAGTTTGTAGATCCTAACCTGGTAGTACCGGAGGATGTAACAAAGGGCGAGATTATTCAGAATGTAAGCGCAGAGGCTGACGAGCAGTACAATAAGAATTGGACGGAGTTTAAAGCAGCCTGCGATTAAGGGGATCATTTTATTATGGAAATTTATAAAGGCATGTCTACATTTGCAGGAATCGCCATTGGGAAGATCTTTTATTATAACCGGGCAGAGTATCAGCTAAGCCAGTATCTGATCAATAATGTAAAGTATGAATTGACCAGATTTGAACAGGCAAAAGACCAGGTTTTAAAAGACCTGCAACATCAGCTTAAGATGGCAGATCAGGAAGAACAAAAAGAAGATCTTCAGCATCAGATCAGCGTACTTTCCATGGGAAGCTTTGAAAAAGCAGTGGAAAGTATGATAAAAGCGGAAAAAGTCAGTGCAGTTTATGCTGTGATGACTACAAAAGAGGAATTGTCAGCCACCTTCGCCAGTCTGGAAGATCCAGCTGTGAAGGAGCAGATCCGATGTGTCCGTCAAAATGCTGACCATCTGATCACAGTTCTTGGCGGAGTACTTCCCAGGATCGATCTGGGAAAGGAACCGGTGATCCTTGTATCAGACAGCCTTTCCCCAACAGAGATCATGGAAATGGATAAGGGACAGCTGCTTGCGGTTGTGACCCAGCAGGGATCGCAGGTATCCCACGCTGCGATCTTGGCCCGCACCATGGCAGTCCCTTCTCTGGTGGGGATTTCTCCCAAAGAAGAGTGGAATGGATCAAATGCCATTGTCGATGGATATACAGGTACATTGTATATCCAGCCGGACGGAGAATTTTTGAAAGAATATGAGATTCGCAGGATCGCAGATATAGAAGAACGGGAAGACCTTCTGAAACTAAGGCATCAGAAGGACGAAACAGTAGATGGACGTATAGTGCCGATCTATGCCAATATTGGCAATTTAGATGACCTAAACAGTGTGCTTTATTATGAGGCGGCCGGTATTGGTCTTTTACGAAGTGAATTTCAGTATCTGGGAAGAGAGAATTATCCCAGCGAAGAGGAATTATTTGCTGCTTACAAAAGAGTAGCCCAGACGATGGGCAAGAAAAGGGCAGTGATCCGTACAGTAGACCTGGGAGCTGATAAACAGGCGAAATACTTGAAGATCCCCGAGGAAATCAATCCTATCATGGGGAATCGGGGAATTCGTCTCTGCCTTGACAGAAGGGAAATGTTTAAGGTTCAGCTGCGTGCTATTTACCGTGCTTCCGCGTATGGCCGTCTGGCACTGATGTATCCAATGATCGATTCCATGGAGGAGATGGATGCTATAGAGCAGATTCTTGCTGAAGTAAGAGCAGAGTTGGACGAAAAAAGACAGCCATACCAGGAGATTCCAAAGGCTATTATGATCGAGACACCGGCTGCAGTAATGATTAGTGAAGAATTGGCTAAAAGAGTGGATTTCTTAAGCCTTGGCACCAATGATCTGACCCAGTATACCCTTGCCATGGACAGGCAGAATCCTTTACTTCGTAACAAGTATAATGATCATCATCCGGCTGTATTGAAGATGATCCAGATGGTGGTGGATGCAGGACATAAAAATGGACGTAAAGTATACATCTGTGGCGAGATAGCTGCAGATACAAAGCTTACACACACATTTATACAAATGGGAGTAGATGGCCTGTCTGTAGTTCCTGCCTGTATCCTTCCGGTACGCCGGGCAGTGAGAAATACAGATCTTACAGAAGGGAAGGACTGATTTATGGAGCAAAAAAGCAGAGTGATTCTTCTTCCTTGTAAGGAATATGAGGAAGAAGAAATTTATTCTCTTCTTAAAAAAGGGCTTGCACTGCTTGGAGGTGTTGAAAGCCTGATCGGAAAAGAAGAACAAATCCTTTTAAAACCAAATCTTCTGAAAAAAGCAGAAATAGAAAAGGCTGTGATCACTCATCCTATTGTGGTCGGTGCGCTGGCAAGGATCCTGCGGGAAGAAGGTTATAACCGGATCATGCTGGCAGATTCTTGCGGAAATGGAACTACCAGTAAGGTGATACAAGGAACAGGGATGGATGCTTATTTGGAAAAGTATCACATCCCTGCTGTTGATTATAAAAAACCAGTAATGGTTTCTTATCCTCAGGGGATCCAGGCAAAGGAATTTATATTGCCTAAGGAGCTTACAGAGGCGGATTGTGTGATTTCTGTGTCAAAAATGAAAACACATGCACTGGAGCGGATCACAGGGGCAGTAAAAAACAGTTATGGATTTATATATGGAAGACAAAAAGCCATTGGACATACCAGGTATCCCAGTGCGGATAGCTTTGCCAGAATGCTGGTTGATTTGAACAAGATGGTAAAGCCCAGGCTGTATCTGATGGATGGCATTGTTGCCATGGAGGGCAATGGTCCGGGAGCAGGTGATCCTGTGCCTATGAATGTACTGCTTATGTCTACAGATCCTGTGGCCCTTGATAGTATGTTTGCAAGACTTGTCTATCTGGATCCTGCATTGGTTCCAACAAATTATCATGGAGAAAAGATGGGGCTTGGTACATGGAAGGAAGAGGAAATCTTAGTTCTCCTTCCTGAAGGAAAAGAGATTTCCATTTCAGATGCTGTGAAACTGTTTGGTAAACCAGATTTTCATGTGGATCGGAAAAGACTCCGGCAGAACCTGTGGACCAGGATGGCTAAAGCATTGAATCTGTTCCAGAAAAAGCCCTATATTCAGGCGGATTTGTGTGTTAAATGTGGTATCTGTGTGAATAGCTGTCCTGTGCCGGAAAAGGCGGTGGACTTCCGTAAGGGGAAAGACCAGCCGCCTGTTTATGATTATAAAAAATGTATCCGGTGTTTTTGCTGTCAGGAAATGTGTCCTAAAAAAGCAATTAAAGTAAGATAACAGAAGGGGGATCAAAGGCTGCGGATCAGTTGTGCGGTCTGACGGATAAATTCCGGTGTGGTGCCGCAGCAGCCTCCTATCACAGAGGCACCATTTTCTATCAGTACTTTCATATGTCTGGCAAAATCTTCTGCGGTCATATTGTATACAGCATGTCCCTGGTCATCAATGGAAGGCATACCTGCATTGGGCTTGGCAACTACAGGTATGGATACGTTTTCGTGTATATTCCGTATCACAGATACCAGCTGATCTGGTCCCACAGAGCAGTTCACTCCTACAGCTGATGCACCGGCTGCCTCCAGGGCAAGTGCTGCTTCAACTGCATTGCCGCCGCTGAAAATACTGCCATCTGCTTCTACAGTCATGGTGCAAAGGATAGGAAGATCGCATATACTGGAGACAGCATCTACAGCTGCCAGTGTTTCTTCGATATTGATCATGGTTTCTGCTGCAAAAAGATCCACACCGGCATCTACCAGGTATCCAGCCTGTTCTTTGTACATTTCATAGGCGTTTTCATACGTCATTTCGCCTGCCGGAACCATCATCTTGCCGGAGGTGGTAATATCACCGGCTACATAAGCCCTGCCCTTGGCAATCTCTTTCGAATAGCTGACCAGTGTATGATTGATCTGGCTGGCTTGATCCTGAAGATTGTGCAGGCTAAGACTGCACCGATTGCCGCCAAAGGTAGGAGCGTAGATGATCTGGCTTCCTGCTTCGATATATTCTTTCTGCAGTTTCTGAATCACATCTTTGTGGCTGAGCACCCATTCTTCGGTGCATACGCCTCTTGGCATTCCTGCTGCCATCAGATTGGAGCCTGTGGCGCCGTCAAGGAGCAGGATTTGGTCTGCAAGCTGTAAAAAAGTATCTTTGGTCATGTATAATGCCTCCTATAATGTGAGATTTTCCGCAATTTGGTTAGAATTATAGCATACACGTTGAAAAATATCCATTTTAATCCCATAATTTATAAAAAGAATCTTAAATTTAAGCTGTATAAGGATTCTCCTCTTGATTTTCATGTATCCAGCGTATAAAATATGGGGTGATTTTGAATATCAGCTGGGAGTCAATCCCCCAGCTGATATAGCCTCCGGCAGGATTGCAGAGGTGCGCAGGAGAAGTATGTCATGCAATTGCATGACGCGCACCTCGCAGCAAGAATGCCGAGGCATTCTTGAAATATGTGATGAAAAGGAGAATGCAAGGATGAATTGGAAGAAAAAGTTTGACAGGGTGCCAGGTCTGGTGATCACTGTGCTTTTACTGGTGGTTTCCGTGATCTTTATGGTTATGCTTGCCAGAACAAAGATGATTCCAGATACCTACATGATTGTTGCCGGTGTGATCCTGTTTTTGTTCGTGGTCCTCACTGCAGCCCTTGTATGGCGAATGAGCAATAAGATCCGGTTTACTGTCGGGGCTTTGCTTGGGTTTGTATTTATTGCAATTCTTGCCATTGGCGGTGCTTACGTGAATCAGACAAGGAAAGCCATCACCAGGATTTCCGGAGAAAAGACTGAGATCACCAAGATATCTGTTTATGTAAAGGCTGAGGATACAGCAGATTCTGTGGACGCCACCAAGGGGGACACTTATGGTATCCTTCAGGCTCTTGACCGTACCAACACAGACGGAGCTGTTGCCCATCTGAAAAGCCAGTTTGATACAGATGTGAATACAGTAGAGTTCCCAGGGCTTACAGAACTGGCAGATGGTCTTCTGAACGGTCAGGTACAGGCACTGATCCTGAACCAGGCTTATGTGGAAGTCTTGTCCGAGATGGAAGGATATACAGATATCCAGTCAAAGATCAAAGAAGTTGGTACAGTAGATGTGGAGAATGTGATCGCCGAGAAGGATGAAGAGCCGGTGAAGCCGGTAGAGACTGCTGGCGGCGGCAAGATCTATACCATTTATATTAGCGGTATTGATACAAGAGGCGAGATGACTGCTTCCAGCCGAAGTGATGTGAATATCGTGGCCACCATCAATACAGAGACAAAGCAGATCCTGCTTGTGTCCACACCACGAGATTATTTTGTTCCTCTTTCTATTTCCAATGGAGCAAAGGATAAGCTGACCCATGCCGGTATCTATGGTATTGATGTATGTATGGATACATTGGGTATGCTTTACGATGAAGATATTCATTATTATTTCCGCGTGAACTTTGGAGGATTTACAAAGATCATTGATGCACTTGGCGGCATTGATGTGGATTCTGATTATGAATTTGATTCCAGAAACATTCTGGGATGGCATTACAACAAAGGCGTCAATCATCTGGATGGAGAGTCTGCTCTTGTATTTGCAAGAGAGAGATATGCATTTTCTGAAGGTGACAGACAGAGGGGCAAGAACCAGATGGCTGTGATCAAAGCAGTGATTGCAAAGGCAATGTCTCCGGACATCCTGAAGAATTATTCCAGTGTGATCGAAGGCCTGGATGGCTGCTTTGGCACGAATATTACTTATGAGGAGATTGCTGAGATCCTCCAGGATCAGCTGAAGAATGGGGGCACCTGGAATGTGGTTACTTACAGCGTGAATGGTACTGGTGCAAAGGAAAAGCCATACTCCTTAAGTCAGCCTGCTTACGTTATGATCCCGGATGAGACTACAGTAGATAAGGCCAAAGAGCTGATGGCAAAGGTACGTGACGGACAGACCATCACTCAGGATGAGGCTGCTTCTGATACATCTACCCAGGATATGGGAATCCCGGAGGACGGTCCTATCACTCCATCCCCTGTTCCGGGGCAGGAGGGCAGTTCAGATGCACAGGAAGGTACAGCTGCAGATGCTGCAGCAGACACTACAACAGCAGATAGCGCTGCATAAATTTGGGTAAAACGAATATGTTAAAAAAGACCTGCAAAAGTATTTTTCGTACTTTGCAGGTCTTTTGCTGTCAGGGATAAACCAACCTAAAATTGTTTTTAATTATCAGAAATCCAGTTCTTTTAAATATCTAGCAAGTGCATCCTGCCAGGTGGGAAGAGGAGTAAATCCGCATTTGGCCAACTTGCTTTTATCCAGACGGCTGTTAAATGGTCTTGCTGCTTTTGAAGCACCATATTCAGCAGTAGTCACCGGATATACGTGGCAGTGATCAGGAGCATATTCCGGATGTCCAAGGGCTTCCGCCTGACGGAAGATCTCCTTTGTGAAGTCATACCAGCTGATGTAGCCCCCCTCATTGGTAGCATGATAATATCCGTATTTGTCGGTCAAAATCATATCTACCATCAGACGGGCCAGGTCAAAGGTGTAGGTAGGGGTGCCAATCTGGTCATTTACCACACGAAGGGTATCGTGTGTTTTACCAAGACTTAGCATGGTTTTGATAAAATTCTTTCCGTTTTTTCCAAACACCCAGGCAATACGGATAATGAAGAATTTGGAAACAAGACCGGAAACAGCAAGTTCACCGTCCAGTTTGGTCTGTCCGTAAACATTTAATGGCTTGTAATCCTTGCAGTCCGGATCCCAAGGCGACTCTCCTTGTCCGTCAAATACATAGTCGGTAGAAAGGTACATCATTTTAATGTCCAGCTTCTGGCATACCTTTGCAATATTTTCTGTGCCTGTTACGTTTACCAGGCGAACCTTTTCCTGTTTATCCTCATCTTCGGCAGCATCAACAGCTGTCCATGCAGCACAATGGATCACAGCATCCGGTTTGATCTGTGTCAGGATATTTTCTACGGCCCTGGCATCTGTAATGTCCATGGAAACATAAGGCATTTCAGTAACCGGGGAATGATCCTGTATACCGCTGTAGACCGGTGCAATATCAGACCCAACGCCTTCAAAGCCCCGCTTGTGCAGCTCATTCATCACATCATGGCCAAGCTGTCCTGCCACACCTGTTACAAAAAACTTCATAGCGTCCTCCTCACGATCCTTATATCAGCGATTGCCGTACATTTTTTCGTAGTAATTCTGATACTCACCGGAAATAATGGTTTCCCACCATTCCTTATTGTCAAGATACCAGCGGATGGTTTTTTTGATTCCGTCTGCGAATTTTGTTTCCGGAAGCCAGCCAAGCTCATTATGGATCTTGGTAGGATCGATGGCATAACGCATGTCATGCCCCTTACGGTCTGCTACATAAGTAATAAGGCTTTCCGGTTTGCCTAGTTCTTTACAGATGATTTTTACAATATCGATGTTCTTCATCTCGTTATGTCCGCCGATGTTGTAAACTTCGCCTACGCGGCCTTTATGAATGATCAGGTCGATTGCCTTGCAGTGATCTTCTACATACAACCAGTCACGTACATTTTCGCCCTTTCCATAAACCGGAAGAGGCTTGTCATTCAGCGCATTTGCGATCATAAGAGGAATCAGCTTCTCAGGGAAGTGGTATGGACCGTAGTTGTTGGAGCAACGGCTGATGGTTACAGGCAGGCCGTAAGTTCTGTGGTAAGCAAGTACCAGAAGGTCAGCGCCTGCTTTGGAAGAACTGTAAGGGCTGCTTGTATGGATGGGAGTTTCCTCAGTAAAGAACAGGTCCGGGCGGTCCAGAGGCAGATCTCCATAAACTTCGTCAGTGGAAACCTGATGGTAACGCTGGATTCCGTATTTGCGGCATGCATCCATCAGAACAGCAGTGCCGATAATATTGGTGTTCAGGAAAACCTCAGGGTTTTCGATAGAACGGTCTACATGGCTTTCTGCTGCAAAGTTTACAACCATATCCGGATGCTCTTCTTCAAAAAGTTTGTATACAGCTTCTCTATCTGTAATGCTTTCTTTTACAAAACGGAAATTTGGATTGTCCATTACAGGTGCAAGAGTGGAAAGATTACCTGCGTAGGTCAGGCAGTCCAGACAGATGATCCGGTAATCCGGATATTTTTTTAACATATGAAAAATAAAGTTGCTTCCGATAAATCCGGCACCGCCGGTAACAATGATCTTCATTTTATAAATTCTCCTTTCAGTGCAGAACATCCAGATATTTACCATCCAGAACGTCTTTTAAATACTGTCCATACTGATTCTTTTTCAGAACTTCGTATACCTTTAAAACGTCTTCCTTTGTGATCCAGCCATTTAAGTAGGCAATCTCCTCCAGGCAGGCGATCTTTCTGTGCTGATGGCTTTCCATAGTTTTTACAAAGTTGGTTGCCTCCACCAGACTTTCATGTGTACCGGTATCCAGCCAGGTAAAGCCCTGTCCCAGAAGCTCTACATTTAATGTATTATTCTCAAGGTAGATACGGTTCAGATCTGTGATTTCCAGCTCTCCTCTGGCACTTGGCTTCAGGTTCTTTGCATATTCAACCACTCGGTTGTCATAGAAATAAAGGCCTGTCACACAGTAGTTGCTCTTTGGATGCTCTGGCTTTTCCTCGATGGAAACTGCTTTTCCGTCTTTGTCGAACTCTACGATACCGAAACGCTCCGGATCATCTACATAGTAACCGAAAACAGTGGCTCCTTTGCCGGATTCTGCGTTTTCAACAGCTGCTTTTAACCTTTTTTTCAGGCCATGTCCAGCGAAAATATTATCACCAAGAACCATTGCAACGGTATCATTGCCGATAAAGTCGGCACCAATGATAAAGGCCTGTGCAAGTCCGTCCGGGCTTGGCTGTACAGCATAGGTCAGATGTACACCGAACTGATGTCCATCCCCCAGAAGTTCATGGAATCTTGGGGTATCCTGAGGTGTGGAAATGATCAGGATATCACGGATCCCTGCGTTCATCAATACGGACATGGGATAGTAGATCATAGGTTTGTCATAAATCGGTAACAGCTGTTTGGATGTTACCATGGTAAGCGGATAAAGACGGGTACCGGAGCCTCCGGCAAGAATAATTCCCTTCATAGTAATATCTTCTCCTTTGTTTTGTAAATGGTGCGTTATTTATGATAGTTTCAGTATAAAAGATAACGTAAGGTCACTTTCAAGGGCTTTTTTACAATTTTTTTAAATTTGTTACTTTTTCACAAAGAAAAAGTCCTGCATCTTTAGTAATGTGAAAACCATGCTCTGTTTTTTTCTCCACAAAGGAGCGGAATTCCTTGTAATGATCCAGAATATATTGATTCTGATTGCCGTGGCAGGAAAGGATATAGGAGATCAGAGGCTGGGCATCAGGAACCACAAGGTGATCAGGATAGGATTCCCAGGTTACTGAGGAAAAATACCTGGACAGAATCCCGGCTCCGTTTTCTCTGCCAAATTTCTCATAAAGCTTTTCTGCGGAAAGAACGATCCGGTCATCAAAATCCTGAACAAGCTGACTTACCTCTCGCATATGGCTGCTGCTGTATGTGGAGCACAGGAACAAACCGCCAGGCTTTAATACACGGCTTACTTCCTGGCATACATCCCCGATTCTGTCACAGTAAAAAAGTACGTGGCCTGCGATCACCAGGTCAAAGCTTTCATCTGGGAAAGGTATCTGATGGCAGTCAAAGGCAGTATAGGAAAAACGGGGATCCACTCCTCCTATGGCTCTTCGGGCATCACGGAGAATACCGCTTGAAGTGTCGGAAAGGGTTACGGAAATATTCCTGGGAAGGCAGGAAAGATTCTCTGTCCATAAAGTACCGTCGCCACATCCAATCTCAAGCACTTTCATACCATCTGTCAGATGACAATGCTGGTAAAACCAGGGGAACCATCCCTGGTGGTTCACAGAATAAAGACTGTGCAGATTGATTCTGGCAGAAATATTGGAGGCATCCTGGTATTGGTTCTTCAGGCTGTTTTCCATGCCTGTAAGATGAATCAGGTTCAGCATCTGGCTCCAGTTTACTGTGTGCTCCTTTCGGATCATGTCTGCAGTATCCAGTATAGCCTGTTCTACCATTTCCATTTGTTCAATCCGATCCCGTACAAGCTTTAGCTGCACATCCAGGGAATTAAGCATGAAGTGATAATCTGAATCATCAATAGTCATTTTACGGATATCGTCCAGAGAAAAACCTAAGTATTTTAAAAGAAGGATCTGCTGCAGACGGGCAAAATCCTCATCTGTATAAAAACGTGCTCCTGCAGGGGATACATATGAGGGCTTCAGGATGTCCTGTTTATCGTAATAACGGATGGTGCGAAGGGTAACGTGGGCCATCCTTGCAAATTCACCGGAAGAATAGTAGCCTTTTTTTTTCATGGGAAAAATGCCTCCTTATATTCAGGGCGTGTCTTAAGGCATTCCCCCACATATGGCTGGTACAGATGGGCTCAGACCTTTTGACGCTGTAATCATATTATAAATGGAATTCTGTGACAGAACAAGAATATGTATGTTTATTTCTGAGAAAGTATGGTATCATATATAAATATTATGAAATGAAAATGAGGAATTTTATGAGAATTGAACTGGAAGATGAAAATAAAAAAAAACAGCAGGAGGAACATACCTGTCAGCAGCTGAGTCAGAAACATGAATCAGATCTTACTAAAAAAGAAAAAAGGCTTCTGGAAAAAGAAAAATTAAAAGTAATGGATTGGAAAGGAAAACTGCAGTATATCTGGATGTATTATAAGGTATGGATTTTTGCAGCAATAGGGATAGTGTTCCTGGCTTTTGGAATACGAAGCTGGATAGAAAATGCCAGGATCAAAACCTTCTTATCCATTGCTGTGGTAGATTCTGCAGGTGCTGATTATGAAACTGTCCAAGAAAACCTGAAAGAATTATCGGGGATTGACCAGGACCCATACCAGAAGGTTGATATTACAGAAACATTGGTATCAAATGAAGATGGTACCCAGTTGGATACATACAGCCAGGTGGCTTTTGTGACAAAGGTTCAGGCGCAGGCTTTCGATGTGGTATTAATGCCGGAAACACTTTGCAGTTCCTTTGAAAAGGAAGGTTATTTTATGGATCTTGATCAGCTGTTAGATCAGGATACCCTTCAGGCAGCAGGACAAAAGGTACAGGGAAATCACATTCTGGTTTTAAATCAAAATCTGAAAGAACAGTTTGGAGTTGAATATGAGCCGGTATGTGTGGCCGTGCTTGTAAATGCCCAGAATACGGAAGCGGCTTCAAAGTGGCTGAAGCAGCTGCTTATGTAGGCCGGAGAAAGACTCCGACAATTAGTGCTTTCTCACTTTTCTTTCAATAAGATTCAGGATTCCATATAAAAGCATGGCAATGATCATCAGGATCACAATGGACATCAGTACCCAGGTAAGCTTAAAGGTCTGGCTTCCATAGATGATCAGGTATCCCAGTCCTTGTCTGGCACCAATGAATTCCCCAATGATCACGCCAACCAGACAAAGACCTATGTTTACCTTCATGTTGCTTAGTATGGTAGGTACAGAAGAGGGAAGGACGATCTTAAATAATTCATCTATCCTGCCACCCCCAAGGGTTCGTATCAGTTTCAGCTTTTCCTGGCTGATTTCGGTAAAGCCTGTATACAGGTTGAGAATACAGCCGAAGATGGCGACGGATATGCCGGATACAATAATAGTTTTCTCGCTGGCACCCAGCCAGACAATAAGAAGTGGAGCAAGTGCGGATTTTGGCAGGCTGTTCAGAACCACCAGGTAGGGCTCCAGGATTCTGGAGATTTTTGGGAAAAGCCATAGGATCACTGCACTTAAGATACCAAGACTCATTACAAGAAAAAAGCTGATCAGGGTTTCTGACAGTGTGATGCGGATATGCAAGGTAAGAGATTGTTCTTTCAGCATTTTTACAAAGGTTTCCAGGACCAGGGAAGGACTGGAAAAAATAAAGGAATCGATCCATTGTTTCCTGGAAGCGGTTTCCCAGAAAAACAGGAAAAAAGCTAGAAGCAGGAGCCTGAATGCATGGATCAGGATTCTGTCTCTTTTTAACCTGAAAAGATATTGCTGTTGTCTGAAAGAGTGATTATTCATTCTGATTTAGCTCCTTCCATATTAGATTAAAATAATATTTAAAAAGCGAGGCATTTCTGGAGGACATAGGTGTTCTGTCTTTTAGGCCAAGCTCAATGGGGACGATCTTTTTCACAACAGCAGGACGTTTTGACAGGATCACTACACGGTCAGCCATACTAATGGCTTCTCCGATATCATGAGTCACCAGAATTGCAGGTTTATTTTCTTTCTTCAGGATTTTTCCAATATCATCGCTTACATTCAGACGTGTCTGATAATCAAGGGCAGAAAAGGGCTCATCAAGGAGTAGAAGCTCCGGCTTCAGCAGCAGGGTACGGATTAGGGCAGCACGCTGCCGCATGCCTCCAGACAACTGGGACGGTCTGGCATTTCTGAATTTATCCAGACCATAAGTGGCCAGCATCTGATCTGCCAGCTCTTTTTTGGCGGGAGTAAGCTGATGACGGATCTCCAGCCCCAGGATAATATTTCTGTATATGGATCTCCATTCCAGCAGATGGTCTTTCTGCAGCATATATCCTATACGTGTGTTTGGGGTTCCTACAGGCTGATCTCCCATATAGATGGAGCCTTTTTCAGGAGTTAAAAGTCCGCTGATCAGGTTCAGGAGCGTAGACTTCCCACATCCGGATGGACCGGCAATGGCAAGAAACTCGCCAGGCATCAGGTCAAAGGATATATTAGAAAGGGCTGGTGTTTCCCCGGAAAGGCTGTGGTAGGAGAGGCTTACATCTCTGACTTCCAGTAGTGGCTTCATATATTTTGCCTCCAATTTAATATATTTTATCATATGCTTTTGTAAGAATTTATGATATAATGCTGAGAAAAGGAATTTTAAATGAAAGAGATAATCCAATGTCAAGCAAAAGAAAAACGATTTTTAATCTGGTATTTCTGGTTGTTGTTTTTGTACTGACCATCCATTTTGTATTTCGAGGAGAGGATATCGGTGATATTCTTCAGGCAGTGAGGGATGCTGACTGGCGGTATCTGCTGCTGGGATTGGTCTGTGTGATACTTTTTATTTTGGGAGAATCAACGATCATTTTCTATATGATGCGTACTTTGGGAGCAAAGGTAAAGATGGGACACTGCGCCCTGTATTCCTTTGTAGGCTTTTTTTTCAGCTGCATTACTCCATCTGCGTCCGGAGGACAGCCAATGCAGATCTATTTCATGAAAAAGGACAAGATGCCTGTCCCTGTGACCACGCTGGTATTGATGATCGTTACCATTACATATAAGGCTGTGCTTGTACTGATCGGTGTGGTAGCAGCTATATTTGGCAGTGGTTTTCTCAGAGGATATCTTGGAGATTACATGTGGGTCTTTTATCTGGGATTGGGACTTAATATTTTTTGCGTTACCCTGATGCTGACTCTGGTATTTGCTCCTGGTCTTGCAAAATGGCTGATGGTAAAGGGACTGAAGCTTCTGGAGCATGTAAAGTTCCTGAAGAAAAAGGAAAGCCGTTTGAAAAAGCTGGAAGAGTCTATGGATCAGTACCATGCCACTGCAGCTTTTTGGGCAGGCCATAAAAGGATCATCCTGAATGTATTTCTTATTACTCTGGTTCAACGATGTATTTTGTTCACCATCACCTATTGGGTGTACCGTTCGCTGGGACTTCATTCAGTGGGCTTTTTTGCCATTACACTGCTGCAGTCCATGATTTCCGTATCAGTGGATATGCTTCCGCTGCCTGGCGGTATGGGTATCAGTGAGACTCTTTACATCCGCATGTTTGAGCCGGTGTTTGGCGATCTGCTTCTGCCGTCCATGCTTCTTAGCAGAGGATTGTCTTATTATGGACAGATGCTGATCAGTGCCATAATGACCTGTGTTGCATATTTTGTGATACGGGATGATACACAAACAGAAAAAAAGGAGAAAAGCGTATGTTAGGTTTTTATGATTATACAGTTGTTTTGACTTATATAAGTCTGGGGTTTTCCATTGTGGGTATGACACGGGCATTGGAAGGGGATTTTCGGGTAGCTATTCTGTGTCTTGCCCTGTCCGGGCTTTGCGATATGTTTGACGGGAAGATCGCCCGTACCAAGAAGAATCGTACAGAAGATGAGAAGAGATTCGGCATTCAGATCGATTCCTTGTGTGATGTGGTCTGTTTTGGAGTTTTTCCCATTATGATCTGCTATTGCCTGGGGATGCGGGGAGCATTCAGTGTGTTCATCCTTGCTCTTTACGGAATGGCCTCTGTGATCCGTCTTGCTTTTTTTAATGTAATGGAAGAAAAGCGTCAGAATGAAACTGCAGAAACCAGGAAATATTATCAGGGGCTGCCCATCACATCCATGGCGATCATTTTACCTTTCCTGTATCTGTTAAGAAAATATTGTGGCAGGTACTTCCTTTTTGTGATCAATGTGGCAGTGGTGGTTGTAGGAGTACTGTTTATCAGCGACATTAAAGTAAAGAAACCACAGAATCCAATGATCATTCTGCTGGTTGCACTGGTAGGCATTGCACTTGCATTTATGTTCCATTTGTTATAAAGATAAAATCCGCAGGTATCACAGCCCAAACCTTTTGATCCTGGTATCATTATTTTTATTTTGGCTCTGGTACCATCATTTTATTATAAAGGTGTTGAATACAAATGAACTATATAGACAGAAAAGGAAATATCACAATTGAAGAAAACGGACAGGACAAGCTTCTCCACTTTCTGTACAATGATCGGGGAGGAAGACTTTGCCTGAAACTGCTGGTACGTCCATTTGTCTCAAAGGCAGCCGGTGTTTTCCTGAATAGCCCGCTATCAGCAGGGATGGTTCCTGGTTTTGTGAAAAAAAATCAGATTGACCTGTCTGTGTATACAAAGCAGAGATTTCGCTCTTACAATGATTTTTTTACCAGAAGGATCAGACCCGGGGAACGTATGATTGCCCAGGGAGAGAATCTGCTGATCAGTCCCTGTGACGGTAAGGCTACTGTATGCAGGATCGGGGCAGATACCAGGTTCTATATAAAGGACACTTTGTATACTGCTGCACAGCTCCTTAGAAACGAAAGACTGGCAGACCATTATAAGGGTGGATATGCTGTGATCCTTCGCCTGACGGTGGATGATTACCATCATTACTGTTATGTGGCAGATGGACAGAAATCAAAAAATGTTACGCTGCCCGGGATCTATCATACTGTTAATCCGGCAGCTAATGATGCGTTTCCTATTTACCGTGAGAATGCAAGAGAATATACTTTGATCCGTACAGAGAAGTTTGGCACCATAATGATGATGGAAGTAGGTGCCATGATGGTTGGAAAGATCACAAACCTGGAAAAGGATTCCTGCCATGTGAAAAAGGGAGCAGAAAAAGGCTATTTTGAATTTGGAGGCTCCACGATTATTCTGTTTTTACAGCATGGAAAGGTGCGGCTGGACAGTGACCTGCTGGAGAATACAGAAGCTGGATATGAGACGATTGTAAGGATGGGCGAGAGAATTGGCGAATGTAAATTATCAAAAAGAACTGGAAAATCTGATTAAAAAAGAACAGGAGCAGGGGCATGTACCAAGGCTTTTTTTACATGCCTGCTGTGCTCCATGCAGCAGTTATGTGCTGGAATACCTTTCACAGTATTTCAGGATCACAGTTTTTTTCTATAATCCTAATATAGCACCTGCAGAAGAGTATGCCAAACGTGTGGCAGAGATTCTCAGGTTGATACAAGAGATGAAATTTGAACATCCTGTGGATCTTCTCGAAGGAGAATATTGTCCGCAGGATTTTTATGATATGGCGAAAGGACTTGAGAATGTTCCTGAAGGAGGAGAACGGTGTTTTGGCTGCTATCGGCTTCGGATGGAGCAGGCAGCCCGCCTGGCCAAAGAAGGCGGGTATGATTACTTTACAACTACGTTGTCGATCAGTCCACTGAAAAATGCGGTAAAGATCAATGAGATCGGAGAAGAACTAGGAGAGATTTATCAGGTATCTCATCTGCCGTCAGACTTTAAGAAAAAGGATGGATATAAGCGGTCTATCCAGCTTTCCAGGGAATATGGACTGTACAGGCAGAATTACTGCGGATGTGTGTTTTCCAGGAGAGACAGGAAGGAAGAACTTTCCAAACTGGATAATCTGTGATAAACTGTCATAGAAAAATGTAATGGTGCAGCAGACTTTAAGGATATGGCTGCTGAACTGTTTGCAAAAAAATAAAAGAAATGAGGAAGAAACATGGCACAGCTTTGGGGCGGACGTTTCACAAAAGAAACAGATAAACTTGTATACAATTTTAATGCATCGATTTCTTTTGACCAGAAGTTTTACGAGCAGGACATCAGAGGCAGTATGGCCCATGTGGAGATGCTGGCAAAGCAGGGGATTCTTACAGCGGAAGAAAAGGACAAGATCATGGAAGGGCTTGGCAGCATTATGGAGGATGTAAAGGAAGGAAGACTTGCCATAACTTCCGAGTATGAAGACATCCACAGCTTTGTGGAGGCCAACCTGATCCAACGTGTAGGCGATGCAGGTAAGAAGCTGCATACCGGCAGGAGCCGTAATGACCAGGTAGCCCTGGATATGAAGCTTTATGTGCGTGATGAGATTGATGCGATTGACGGTGAGGTAAAGGATCTTCTGAAGGCTCTTCTTAAGATCATGGAAGGCAATGTACAGACCTGGATGCCTGGTTTTACCCATCTTCAGAAAGCACAGCCGGTTACACTTGCCCATCATGTTGGTGCATATTTTGAGATGTTCCGAAGAGACAGAGGGCGTCTTATGGATATCCGCAAAAGGATGAATACTTGTCCTTTGGGAGCCGGTGCACTTGCAGGTACTACATATCCGCTGGACAGGGCGTATACAGCACAGCTTCTGGGATTTGATGAGCCCACCAGGAACAGTATGGATTCTGTTTCTGACAGAGATTATGTGATCGAACTTTTATCAGCCCTTTCTACGATCATGATGCATCTCAGCCGTTTTTCTGAGGAGATCATTATGTGGAATTCCAATGAATACCAGTTTGTGGAGATTGATGATGCCTACAGTACAGGCAGCAGTATTATGCCGCAGAAGAAGAATCCGGATATTGCAGAGCTGGTACGTGGCAAGACTGGTCGTGTATATGGTGCTCTTATGTCTATTCTTACAACTATGAAGGGGATTCCACTGGCATATAATAAAGACATGCAGGAAGATAAGGAACTAACCTTTGATGCCATTGATACAGTTAAAGGTTGCTTGGCATTATTTACAGGTATGGTATCTACCATGGAGTTTAAGAAGGACAATATGGAAGCCAGTGCAAAGAATGGCTTTACCAATGCTACAGATGCGGCAGATTATCTGGTGAACCATGGTGTGCCTTTCAGGGATGCCCACGGGATCGTAGGCCAGCTTGTATTGAAGTGTATTGAACTTGGTACTTCCCTGGATCATCTTCCTCTTGCCGAATATCAGGCGATCAGCCCCGTTTTCCAGGAAGATATTTACCAGGCTGTAAGTATGAAGACCTGTGTGGAAAAGCGTACTACTTACGGAGCTCCGGGACCGGAGGTTATGCGTCAGGTGATCCAGGAAAACAAAAAATATCTGGAAGAGAATTAATAACAGCATAAATAACAAAAAAAGGCTTGCTTTTTTGGTAAGATTGTTATAGTATTTGATGAAAAGACAAATGTACGTGGAATAAAGACATGCCAATAGGATGTATGCGTGCAAAAAACACTGAGGAGATCATATTATGAGTGAAAAATTAAAAGTTGGTATTTTAGGAGCAACCGGCATGGTAGGTCAGAGATTTATTTCTCTGCTTGAGAATCATCCATGGTTTCAGGTAGTAACAGTAGCTGCAAGCCCAAGAAGCGCAGGAAAGACATACCAGGAGGCCGTTGGCGGCCGTTGGAAAATGGATACTCCTATGCCGGAGGCTGTAAAGGACCTGATCGTTATGAATGTTAATGAGGTTGAGAAGGTTGCTTCTACTGTAGACTTTGTATTTTCTGCTGTTGATATGACAAAAGAAGAGATCAAGGCAATCGAAGAAGAATATGCAAAGACAGAGACACCAGTTGTTTCCAATAACAGTGCACACAGATGGACACCGGATGTTCCCATGGTTATTCCGGAGATCAATCCTGAGCATTTTGAAGTGATCAAACACCAGAAAGAACGTCTTGGCACAAAGAGAGGATTCATTGCAGTTAAACCGAACTGTTCTATTCAGAGCTATGCACCTGTTCTCACTGCATGGAAGGAATTTGAGCCATATGAAGTAGTTGCTACTACTTATCAGGCTATTTCCGGTGCAGGCAAGACCTTCAAAGACTGGCCGGAGATGGAACACAATATTATTCCATATATCGGCGGTGAGGAGGAGAAGAGTGAGAAAGAGCCTCTTCGTATCTGGGGCACGATCCAGAATGGTGAGATCGTACCTGCAAAAGAGCCGGTTATTACCTGTCAGTGTGTACGTGTGCCGATCCTGAATGGACATACAGCAGCTGTTTTTGTAAAATTCAGAAAGAAACCAACCAAAGAGCAGCTGGTTAATGCATTAAGAGAGTTTAAAGGCATTCCCCAGGAGCTTCAGCTTCCAAGTGCGCCGAAGCAGTTTATCCAGTATCTGGAAGAGGACAATCGTCCACAGGTTACAGCAGATGTTGATTTTGAACATGGTATGGGCGTTTCTGTAGGACGTCTTCGTGAGGATACGGTATATGACTGGAAGTTTATCGGACTGTCCCATAATACAGTAAGAGGTGCAGCTGGCGGTGCTGTTCTTTGTGCTGAGACTTTGAAAGCAAAGGGTTATATCCAGGCGAAATAAAAAGGAGGTGGCGATTTGGACCAGAGAGAGAAGATCCGGCTGACCACTCTTTCCCATACATCCGGGTGAGCGGCCAAATTAGGTCCGGGGACCCTTGCTCAGGTTCTGAGCAAGCTGCCAAAATTTTACGATTCAAATCTTCTGGTAGGCACAGAAACATCAGATGATGCTGCTGTCTACCAGATCAACCAGGATCTGGCTATGATACAGACTGTAGATTTTTTTACACCTGTCGTGGACGATCCTTATACCTTTGGACAGATCGCTGCAGCCAATGCATTAAGCGATGTGTATGCCATGGGTGGAGAGCCGAAGCTGGCTCTGAATATTGCTGCTTTTCCAAACTGCCTTTCTCCGGATATCCTTGGGGATATTATGAGGGGAGGAGCAGACAAGGTAAAAGAAGCAGGCGCCGTTCTTGCAGGCGGACATACGATCCAGGATGATGAGCCTAAGTACGGATTATGTGTTACCGGTTTTGTACATCCGGATCATCTATGGAAAAATATAGGGGCTTTGCCAGGGGATCGTCTGATCCTTACGAAACCTGTTGGTACAGGGATTTTGACTACCGCCCTGAAGGCTGATTTCTTAAGCAGGGATGAGGGGCAGGAAGTGATCCGGGTAATGAGCTGGCTGAACAAATATGCCAGGGATGCGGTGGCAGATCTGGAGATCCATGCATGTACGGATATTACCGGATTTGGTCTTGCAGGTCATTGTCTTGAAATGGCCCAGGGCAGTGGTGTGAGTCTGTGCATCGATCCGCTTTCAGTGCCTATACAGAAAGGAGCCCTGGAATATGCTTCCATGGGAATGGTACCAGCTGGTGCTTACCGGAATAAAGAGTTTACCGGGGACAAATGCAGCTGGGGCGATACAGCTCCTGAACTTATAGATGTGCTTTGTGATCCCCAAACATCCGGTGGACTTCTTCTTGCAGTATCTGAGAAGGATTCTTTGGAAGCTGTGAAAAGATTATCAAGTCTTCAATTCCCAGGCACGATAATTGGCAAGGCAATTCCCAGGAAAGATGCTGATTTGCTGTTTATGAGAGAATAATAACAGGTATTATTATAAACTATAAAAGCCCTGAATAGGTTATTGCTAATTATTTCTCAAAGTCTATTGTGAAAAAAACATCAAAGTGTTATAATATACCGGTAGTAAAAATTAGCGACTGTAAAAATACTGTTGCAGTTGCACAAATTTCATAAACCAGCGGAGGTGTTTTTTATGAACTACGAGGATGTACAGAAACTTGCTAACGCCGCAAAAGCCAAGATCGGTCTTTTAAACGGCAATTTCCTGAAATACTTTCTTCGGGCTGTCATGGCAGGATTTTTTATTGACATGGCCATGATCTACAGTAATGTGGTGGGAAATGTATTTTCAGCGAATGCACCTGAATGGGGGAAATTTCTGGGGGCTTTGGTTTTCTCTATTGCAGTGCTTTTGATCTGCCTGGTAGGTGGAGAGTTATTTACCGGCAATAATATGGTCATGGCATTTGGCGCTTATGATAAGAGTGTGTCATGGAAGGATGCCGGAAAGGTATGGCTGGTAAGCTATATCGGTAATTTTGTAGGATGTCTGATCCTGGCTCTGATCTTTGTATGGGCAGGGGCATCCGGTACAGCAGATTATTTCGGAGGATTTATCAACAACAAGCTGACAATGCCTGCAGGCCAGATGTTCTTCAGGGCAGTGCTTTGTAACTTCTTTGTATGCCTTGGCGTGCTTTGCGGAATTAAGTTAAAAAGCGAAACAGGAAAATTCCTGATGATCGTTATGTGTATTTCAGGATTTGTTGTAAGCGGATTTGAGCACAGCATTGCCAATATGGGAATTTTTGTTACTTCCTATTGTCTGGTAGATGGGCTTTCCATCGGACTGATACTGAAGAATCTTCTGATCGTAACACTTGGAAATATGGTAGGCGGTGCTTTGCTGCTTGCATGGCCGCTGAGAAAGATGAGTGCAGATAAATAATGTCAAAAGCTTTATACATAGCCGAGAAGCCCAGTGTGGCTCAGGAATTTGCAAAAGCTTTAAAGATCAACGGACAAAGAAGGGATGGTTATCTGGAGTCTGATACTTCTGTAGTGACCTGGTGTGTAGGGCACCTGGTCACTATGAGCTATCCTGAAAAATATGATATGAAATACAAAAGGTGGAGTTTTGATACCCTGCCTTTTTTGCCCCGTGACTTTAAATACGAAGTGATTCCAGGCGTTCAGAAACAGTTTCAGATTGTGAAGGGCCTTTTAAACAGGCCGGATATAGAGACCATCTATGTGTGTACAGACTCTGGACGGGAGGGAGAATATATCTACCGGCTGGTGGCACAGATGGCTGGTGTAAAAGGAAAAAAAGAAAAAAGAGTTTGGATTGATTCTCAGACAGAAGAAGAAATTATGCGAGGGATCCGTGAAGCAAAGGATATTTCAGAATATGACAATCTTGCAGCTTCTGCTTACCTTCGTGCAAAAGAAGATTATCTGATGGGGATCAATTTTTCGCGTGTACTGACTTTGCGTTATGGGAACAGTGTATCTAATTATCTAAGTTCCAAATATCAGGCTATTTCTGTAGGAAGAGTAATGACCTGTGTGCTTGGGATGGTAGTACGCAGGGAACGGGAGATCCGTTCTTTTGTGAAAACACCATTTTACCGTGTGGTCAGTAGTATTGTACTTGAAGGAGAAAAATTCGAGGGTGAATGGAGGGCAGTAGAAGGCAGCTCTTATTTCCAGTCCCCTGTATTATATAAAGAAAACGGTTTTAAGAAAAAAGAAGATGCCAGAGGGCTGATCCAAAGCCTGTCATCTGTGCAGCCTTTGTCCTGTACAGTAGAGAAGGTGGAGCGGAAAAAGGAAAATAAGAATCCACCGCTTTTGTTTAACCTGGCAGAGCTGCAGAATGTGTGCTCCAAGCTATTTAAGATCAGCCCGGATGAAACGTTGGCAGTAGTGCAGGAATTATATGAGAAAAAGCTGGTAACCTACCCCAGGACAGATGCAAGGGTACTGTCAACAGCAGTGGCAAAGGTAATCTCTAAGAATATATCCGGGCTGCAGAATTACGGGCCTGCTGCAGATGCTGCAAAAGAAGCTCTTTCTATGGGAACCTGGCAAACCATAGCCAAGACACGATATGTAAATGACAAGCAGATCACAGACCATTATGCCATTATACCCACAGGACAGGGTCTTGGCAACTTAAAAGGCCTGTCCCTTACTTCTCAGCGGGTTTATGAGACTATCGTGAGACGTTTTCTGTGTATTTTTTATCCTCCTGCAGTGTATCAGAAGGTTTCCATTGTAACCAGGATGGGGAATGAATCCTTTTTCTCTTCTTTTAAAGTGCTGGTAAGTGAAGGATACCTGAAGATCGCAGCCAATTCATTTGCAAGAAAGAAGGCTTCTGATACAGAAGGGAGAGCTGCAGAAGGAAAGTCCGAAGAAGACAGTGAAGATGTGGCCTGTGATGCAGCGCTTCTTGGTGCATTGCAGAAACTGAAGAAAAATGATATACTTTCCGTGGACAGTTTGAATATTAAAGAAGGGGAAACATCCCCTCCTAAAAGATACAATTCAGGCTCCATGATCCTTGCTATGGAAAATGCAGGACAGCTTATTGAGGACGAGGAGCTGCGTGCACAGATCAAAGGCAGCGGAATCGGTACAAGTGCTACCAGGGCAGAGATCCTGAAAAAGCTGTTTAATATTAAGTATCTGTCCTTGAACAAGAAAACACAGATGATCACTCCCACACTTTTAGGCGAGATGATTTATGACGTAGTGAATTGCTCCATCCGTCAGCTTCTGAATCCGGAGCTTACAGCAAGCTGGGAAAAAGGACTGACTTATGTGGCAGAGGGATCTATTACAGAGCAGGAATATATGGATAAGCTGGAACATTTTGTACGCATCCGCACCAATCAGGTGGAGGCCAGCAATTATCAGTATGCTTTGCGGCAATTTTTTGATGCATCGGCACAGTATTATAAAAAGCCGGAGAGAAGTACCAGAAGTGCTTCTTCCGGGAAACAAGGAGGAAAATCATCATGATGAAGGATTTTACTATTTCTAATCTTCTGGATCTGAATGAAACGATTGCAGGAGAATTATTTGAAGGAAAGACTTATCCCTGGGAAGTGCTTCCGGAGATAGGAGATTTTATCATAAAGCTGGGAAATACATTAGATCCGGCAGAGTATGAGCATCTGGAGGGAGATATCTGGATCGCCAGATCAGCCCAGGTAGCACCTACTGCCAGCATCCATGGACCGGCTATCATTGGTAAGAATGCAGAAGTACGCCACTGCGCATTTATCAGAGGCAAGGCGATCGTAGGAGAGGGCTGTGTAGTAGGCAATTCTACAGAGCTTAAGAATGTAGTACTCTTTAATTGTGTGCAGGTACCTCATTACAATTATGTGGGAGATTCTGTGCTTGGGTATAAGTCTCATATGGGAGCTGGTTCTATCTGTTCCAATGTGAAATCCGACAAAAAGCTGGTGATTGTTAAAGATGGGCAGGAGCAGGTAGAGACCGGATTTAAGAAGTTTGGCGCAATGCTGGGAGATCATGTGGAAGTAGGCTGTGGTTCTGTGCTGAATCCTGGCTCCGTGATCGGCAGAAATACAAATATTTATCCTCTTTCCTCTGTACGTGGCTGCGTTCCGTGTGACAGCATCTTCAAAAACGGGGAACCGGTTCCCAAAAGGGAAATGTAAAGGATATATAAGTGTAGAACATACAATATAGAACATAAAAATATAACATAAAAATATAACATAAAAAAACACCACCGGATAACCTAAAAGTTACCTGGTGGTATTTTATATCAGCTGGGAGTCAATCCCCCAGCTGATATAGCCTCCGGCAGGATTGCAGAGGTGCGCAGTAGAAGTATGTCATGCAATTGCATGACGCGCACCTCGCAGCAAGAATGCCGAGGCATTCTTGAATGAATTAGAACTTACCAGCCTTAGCAGCTTCCTCAACGGAAACAGCAACTGCCACAGTAGCACCAACCATCGGGTTGTTACCCATACCGATCAGACCCATCATCTCAACGTGAGCCGGTACAGAAGAAGAACCAGCGAACTGAGCATCAGAGTGCATACGTCCCATAGTATCTGTCATACCGTAGGAAGCAGGACCTGCTGCCATGTTGTCCGGGTGAAGTGTACGTCCTGTACCACCGCCGGAAGCAACGGAGAAGTATTTCTTACCCTGCTCGATACATTCTTTTTTGTATGTACCTGCAACCGGATGCTGGAAACGGGTCGGGTTTGTGGAGTTACCTGTGATGGAAACACCAACATTCTCGTGATGCATGATAGCAACACCTTCCTGAACGTCATCTGCACCGTAGCATTTAACAGTAGCACGAAGACCGTTGGAATATGGTTTCTCATAGATAATATTTAATTTAGCTTCTTTGTAATCATATTTTGTCTCAACAAATGTGAAACCGTTGATACGGGAAATGATCTGAGCAGCGTCTTTTCCAAGACCGTTCAGGATAACACGTAATGGTTTCTGACGTACTTTGTTTGCTTTCTCTGCAATACCGATGGCACCCTCAGCAGCTGCGAAGGACTCATGGCCTGCAAGGAAGCAGAAGCACTCTGTCTCTTCCTCAAGAAGCATTTTACCAAGGTTACCATGGCCAAGACCTACTTTTCTGTGGTCAGCAACAGAACCTGGGATACAGAAAGCCTGAAGGCCTTCTCCGATAGCAGCAGCAGCGTCAGAAGCTTTTCTGCAGCCTTTTTTGATTGCAATGGCAGCACCTACAGTGTATGCCCAGCAAGCGTTCTCAAAGCAGATCGGCTGGATCTTCTTTACCTGATCATATACGTCAAGTCCAGCATCTTTTGTAATTTTTTCAGCTTCTTCGATAGAGCTGATACCATAGCTGTTTAATACAGCATTGATCTGGTCAATTCTTCTTTCATAACTTTCAAATAATGCCATTTTATGTTCGTCTCCTTTCGTTTCCTGATTACTCTTCTCTTGGGTCGATAATCTTAACGGCATCTGCTACACGGCCATACTGACCTTTTGCTTTTTCCCATGCGGTGTTAGGATCATCACCTTTTTTGATGAAGTCGGTCATCTTTCCAAGAGAAACGAACTGATATCCGATTACTTCATTATCCTCGTCAAGAGCGATACCTGTTACATATCCCTCTGCCATCTCGAGGTAACGAACACCTTTTTCTTTTGTAGCATACATAGTACCAACCTGGGAACGAAGACCCTTACCAAGATCCTCAAGTCCGGCACCTACAGCAAGTCCGTCATCAGAGAAAGCACTCTGAGTACGTCCATATACGATCTGGAGGAATAATTCTCTCATTGCGGTGTTGATCGCATCACAGACAAGGTCAGTATTTAAAGCTTCCAGGATAGTTTTGCCCTGAAGGATCTCAGCTGCCATAGCTGCAGAATGAGTCATACCTGAACATCCGATCGTTTCAACAAGAGCTTCCTCGATTACACCATTTTTTACATTCAGGGACAGCTTGCATGCACCCTGCTGTGGAGCACACCAGCCAACGCCGTGTGTAAAACCAGAAATATCTTCAATTTTTTTGGAATGAACCCATTTTCCTTCTTCAGGAATTGGAGCAGGCTCATGTTTTGCGCCCTTAGCTACAGGACACATGTTTTCAACTTCCTTAGTGTAAATCATTTTAAGACTCCTTTCAGTATTAGTGAACTTAATGTTGTTAAAAGTCTAACAACTCAGTGTAGCGCTCCTTAAGGGAGTCTCCCATAGCGGAACGCTTTACTGGTGTTATTCTCTCACAAAATGCCCAATTCGTCCAGTCATAATTTGTAAAAAAACATAGAAAAAAGAGAAAGTGCTTGAATAAAAAATGTAAATGAGCAACAGTCACCGAAAAAAATTTCTTTACTTTTCTGATTTACTTACTATAATGCAATTATCGGATGCGTCATTGGAGGGGAGAGAAATATGATATACACATGCAGATATAAATCAACGATTGGTGATATTTTGCTGGCTGCAGATGAAATTAAGTTGGAACAAGCAAACCTAAGCTAAAGGAGGACAGGATGGAACAGACAAAGCAATTACAGGATTCATTTATGCCGGAAAAGTTCCGGGTTTTAAGCGGCAGTGCATTAAAAGTACTGGCTATGGTGATCATGCTGATCGACCATACAGCTGCATTTCTTCTGGTGAAATCAGCGTCTGCCACCAGGACTTTATTTGTTCTTGGAGGCACGGATATATCGATTTACAGGATCATGCGGGATGTGGGCAGGGCTGCATTTCCCATTTTTTGTTTTCTTCTGGTGGAGGGCTTTGTCCATACACACAACCGCTTTAAATATGGAAGAAATCTACTGATCTTTGCCTGTATTTCAGAAATTTCCTGGGATCTGGTACATAAAGGTACATTCTTTGATATGTCTACCCAGAATGTGTTTTTTACACTGTTTTTGGGTTATCTGGCTTTTTGTGCAGTTGATTATTATAAAGACAACCAGCTGATGCAGCTTATCTGCATGGCCGTGCTTTTTGCTGTATCATGGAACCTGCATGCAGATTACAGCTACAGAGGATACGTATTCCTTCTTATCATGTACTGGCTGAAGGAGAAGAAAGCAGCCCAGGCGGTGATCGGTACAAGCTGGCTGATCTATGAGTGGAAAGCATGCTTTGCTTTTCTTTCTATCAATATGTATAACGGACAGAGAGGATTCATTAAAGGAAAATGGGCAAAATACTTTTTCTATGTTTTTTACCCGGCACATATCCTGATCCTGTTCCTGATCCGGCGGATGCTTTATCAGATGTAGATCACTCCTCCTCTTTTTATGATGTTTTGATTGACATATAGGATGCACTGCTATAGAATAGAAAAAGTTATCGTAAAAAACGGCTGCTCGACTTGAACAAAACACATTGAGAGGGGGATTTTTATGGAAAAAAATGCCGTGGAAAAAGAAAACAAAATGGGCGTTATGCCTGTTGGAAAATTGCTTGTATCAATGTCTGTCCCGATCATGATTTCCATGCTGGTTCAGGCATTATATAATATTGTAGACAGTATGTTTGTTGCAAAGCTCAATGAGAATGCACTGACAGCTGTTTCACTGGCCTTTCCTGTACAGAACCTGATGATCGCAGTAGGTACAGGTACCGGTGTAGGTATTAATGCCCTTGTGTCACGGTCTCTGGGCGAAAAGAATACGGAATATGCCAACAAGGCTGCTAATAACGGCATTATCCTTTGCCTGTTAAGTGCATTGACTTTTGCCGTGCTTACCGGAGTCTTCGGACATACATTCTTTGCTGTTCAGACACAGGATCCCCAGATCCTTTCTTATGGAACGGCTTATGTAAGGATCATCGGGATGATGTCATTTGGACTGTTTATGCAGCTTGTATTTGAAAGACTGCTGCAGGCAACCGGAAGGACGTTTTATTCCATGCTGACCCAGCTTCTGGGTGCGATCCTGAATATTATTCTGGATCCGATCATGATTTTTGGTCTTTTCGGCTTTCCCAGGATGGAGGTGGCAGGTGCTGCCCTTGCCACTGTAACTGGGCAGATTATTGCTGCTATTGTAGGATATTTTGTAAATCATCATATTAATAAGGAACTCCATATTTCCCTGGTGAAATATAAGCTGTCCGCAAATGTTGTAAAAAATATTTACAGTGTTGGGTTCCCGTCTATTATCATGGCTTCCGTAGGATCTGTTATGACCTTTGGTATGAATAAGATCCTGATGGGATTTTCCTCTACTGCAACCGCAGTATTTGGTGTTTATTTCAAGCTTCAGAGCTTTGTATTTATGCCGGTATTTGGTCTGAATAATGGTATGGTGCCCATCATTTCTTACAATTACGGAGCCAAAAAGCCGGATCGTATCACAAAGACGATCCGGTTCAGTGTGGCTATGGGTGTTGGAATCATGCTTCTGGGATTTGCAGTATTCCAGCTGTTCCCTCAGGAGCTTCTGAATATTTTCAACGCTTCAGATACTATGCTGGAGATTGGAATACCGGCTCTTCGCATTATCAGTTTTAGCTTTTTGCTGGCTGGTTTCAGTGTGGTTTCCTCCTCTGTATACCAGTCCCTGTGCCATAGCTTCTTAAGCCTGGCAGTATCTGTGTTAAGACAGCTGGTAGTGCTTCTTCCGGCGGCCTTTATTCTGGCACGGACAGGCGGGATCAACGCTACCTGGTGGTCATTCCCTATTGCAGAATTGTTTTCCTTTGTGATCTGTGTGCTGTTCCTCAGATATGTTTATAAAGCGGAGATCGATCCGTTGAAGAAATAAAAGAAAAGCCAGTTTCCTTCAGAATCACCTGGAGCAAACTGGCTTATTACATGTCATATAAAATGTCTTATCCCATATGGATCGTTACCTGGTATTCTTTCTTTCCCTCTTCAAAAGGAATCAGATTACCTGAAATCTGTTTTCCGTCGATTTCCAGATATTTTACCCCCTTTTCAACATGATCAGGATTTGAGATAAAAAGATGATATACTGCGCCCCTAAACCTGCGGGTGACAGTGAAATCCCCAAAGTCTGCAGGGATACATGGGTCTACACACAAACCGTCATAGCTTGGCTGTATGCCGAGGATGGCCTGGGAGAGATTTACAAATGTCCAGGCAGCAGTGCCTGTAAGCCAGCTGTTTTTTGCTTCCCCATGCCGTGGGGCATCCTTTCCTGCAATCATCTGAGAATAAATATAAGGTTCTGTCCTGTGGATCTGGCTGATATTCTCAATATAGGAAGGACAGGTTTTTTTATAGATCTGAAAAGCACGGCTACCTCTGCCGATCATGGTTTCTCCGATGGAAATCCAGGGATTGTTATGGCAGAAAATGCCTGCATTTTCTTTATAACCTGGCGGATAGGAGGAGATTTCCCCAAGGTTCAGGTAGTATCTGGTATAAGCAGGCTGCTGTACCATGATACCGTATTTGGTATCCAGCCGTTCTTTTACAGAATCCAGTGCTTTTTCTGCCAGGCCTTCCTTTACACCGATCCCTGCCATTACGCAGAATCCCTGAGGCTCAATAAAGATCTGGCCTTCTTCACATTCATGGGAACCTATCTTTTGGGATGTTGCGTCATAGGCGCGAAGGAACCAGTCACCATCCCAGCCGGAGGCAAGCACTGCCTGGTACATGGCATCAACTGCATCTTTTGCCTGAAGAGCTTCCTCGGTGTGGCCGTATTTTTCACAGATGGTTTGAAATTCCCTGCCGTATTTTACAAACATTCCTGCAATGAAAACAGATTCTGCCACAGGACCTTCAGAAGGACCAGTAGTCTGGAATGGCTCCCCAGGCTCACTGGAAAAGCAGTTCAGGTTCAGACAGTCGTTCCAGTCTGCACGGCCGATCAATGGTAGTTTATGGGGACCTAAGTGGGTACAGGTATAATGGAAGCTGCGAAGCAGATGCTGGAAAAAGGGCTGTGCTTTTGAGGTGTCGCAGTCAAAGGCTACCATTTCGTCTAAAATAGAAAAATCACCGGTTTCCTTCAGGTAAGCAGAAGCAGCTGCGATTAGCCATAACGGGTCATCGTTAAATCCGCTTCCAATATCCAGATTGCCTTTCTTGGTGAGAGGCTGATACTGATGATAAGCACTGCCATCTTCAAATTGAGTAGCAGCAATATCAAGGATACGCTCTCTTGCGCGTTCAGGTACAAGATGTACAAAGCCAAGAAGATCCTGACAGGAATCTCGAAAGCCCATGCCTCTTCCTGTACCGGATTCGTAGTAGGAAGCAGAGCGGGAAAGGTTGAAAGTTACCATACACTGGTACTGGTTCCAGATATTTGCCATACGGTTTACATGGGGATCCTGGCTGTTTACAAAAAAGCGGGAGAGCAGATCCTCCCAGTAATGGTTCAGATCCTGGAATGCTTTCTTCACCTGTGCGGAAGTATGGTATTTTTCCTGCATGGCAAGAGCTGTGGTCTTGCGGATCACATTTGGTGCTTCCCATTTTTCTTCCCGAGGATTTTCACAATACCCAAGAAGGAATATCAGTTCTTTCTCTTCCCCTGGAGCAAGTACAAGATCAATCTGGTGACTGGCGATGGGATACCATCCACTGGCAACAGAACCAGTACATTTTCCCTGCTCTACGGCCAGAGGCCGGTCATTTCCCCGGCGTACTCCCAGAAATTCATCCCTGCTGGTGTCAAAGCCGTCAATGGGCGTATTTACAGAAAAGAAGCTGTAGTGATTTCTTCGCTCTCTGTATTCTGTTTTGTGGTAAATAGCGCTTCCCTGGATCTCCACTTCTCCAATACTTAAATTACGCTGGAAATTGGTCATATCATCTACTGCATTCCACAGACAAAACTCCACATAGGAAAAAAGGGAAAGCTTTTTGGCAGAAGCGGATTGGTTTTTTAAGGTAAGTACATTGATCTCGCAAGGAGTGTCTACAGGTACAAAAGCCAGAAGATCGGCAGAAAGCTGGTTTTTGATTCCATGGAAACGGCTGTATCCGAGACCGTGTCTGCATTGGTATTCGTCCAGAGGGGTTCTGGTGGGCATTGTACCAGGATTCCAGATCACGTCCCCTTCTTTTATGTAATAGTATTTTCCGTTGGAATCTGCCGGAAGATTATTATAGCGGTAACGGGTAAGCCGGAGCAGCTTTGCATCTTTATAGAAACTGTAACCGCCACAGGTGTTGGAGATCAGACTGAAAAAGTCCTGAGATCCCAGATAATTGATCCATGGAAGTGGAGTGTCCGGGGTTGTGATCACATACTCCTTTTTTTCGTCGTCAAAGAAACCGAACTTCATTGGAAATCCTCCCTTGTCAAAGATTAGAGCTTGACACAATGTACTACATAATCATGCGTGGAGCTCTGAAAAAAAGTATATGCGAAAACGAATGAGTTCTGATAATTCAACAGAAATAAAAGAAACATTAGAAAACAATATAAAATAGTGAAAATATAAAGAAGTTATCCCTATAAAAGGATGGGATAATTATCTTAACTTTAATATATCTGAGAGAATATAAAAAAGCAAGGAATTTTTACGAAATAGTTTCGTGATAAATGAAGACAACTTTGTTTATTTTGAAAAAAACTGAAAATCTGATTTTGTGAAATAGAGAGAAAGGAAGCAAAAAGCATAAAAAATTAAAAAAAATGCTTGATAATTTGTACATAAAGTAATATAGTGAAGATGCGAAAACGATTTAGGAAAACAAAGAAAGCAAAGAGGCAACAGGGCTTATGGTATCGATGAAGGAAATCGCAAAGAAATGCAATGTTTCCGTAGCGACAGTCAGCAAAGCTTTAAATGATTATCCGGATATCGGGGAAGAGACAAAAGCACTGATCCAGAAAACCGCAGAAGATCTTGGGTATCTGCCAAATTCATCTGCAAGGGCTTTGAAAACAAAAAGAAGCTACAATCTGGGCGTGCTTTTTGTAGATCAGGCTCACAGCGGACTGACACATGCTTATTTTAATCATGTGCTTGAAAGCTTCAAAAGTACAGCAGAGAGCAAGGGATATGACATTACCTTTACTAGTGGAAATGTTTCGGGAAAGAAGATGAGTTATTATGAGCATTGCAGATATCGGGGCGTGGACGGGGTGGTAATGGCTTGCGTGGATTTTTACAGCGAGGAGGTGCAGGAACTTTTAAGATCAGAAGTGCCGGTTGTTACCATTGACCATGTGTGTGACGGCAGGATCTCTGTTTTATCTAACAATGTACAGGGAATGGAGAAACTTCTGGAATATATCTTTTCTCAGGGTCACCGAAAGATTGCATACATTTATGGAGATGACACTTCGGTTACGAAGAAACGTCTCAGCAGCTTTTACCGGATGATGCAAAGAGAAGGGATCCAGGTTCCGGACGAATATGTCAGGCCAGCACGTTACCTAGACGCAGACCTGTCTGCAAGGCAAACCAGGGAGCTGCTAGAACTTAAAGATCCACCTACCTGTATCCTTTATCCAGATGATCTTTCAGCAGTTGGAGGGTTTAATGAGATACGGGAAAGAGATTTGAAGATTCCGGAGGATATTTCCATTGCAGGCTATGATGGGAATAACATAGCCAGGATCATGGAACCAAAGCTTACCACATTATGTCAGGATACCAGTGCCATTGGAAGGATCGCTGCAGAGAAGCTGGTGGAACTGATTGAACAGCCGAAGACAGCGCTGATCCGGTCCTATACAGTGGATGGAACTTTATTTCAGGGCAGATCGGTCAAAAAACTGGGGTGATTTTTACTGCAGTCCTGTAATGTAAAAGAAGTACCAAAATAAATGTAAATAATAAAAGGATTATATTAAGGAGGTAGCAAAAATGAAGAGAAAGCTTATGAGTGTTTTACTTACCGCTGCAATGGTTGGAGGACTTTCCGTATATGCAGTTCCGGTAATGGCTGAAGATGACCAGGAACCGGACAACACAGTGACAGGTGATTCTGCAGCTGATGATGCATTCGTAGTGTGGGGCTGGAATGATGACATTAAGAATATTCTGGATGGTCCGTTCAAAGAGGCATATCCGGATGATTATAAGAGAATCGTATTTGTAAATACAGGTGGATCTGATTATTATCAGGGCAAATTGGATCCTGTACTGGATGACCCTTCTAATGAATTATATCCGGATCTTATGGGACTGGAAGTTGATTATGTTCAGAAATATGTAAACAGTGACTGGGTAAAATCAGTTGCAGACCTGGGCATTACAGAGGACGATTACAAGAACATGTACCAGTATGATCTTGATCTTGGTACAGATGCAGACGGTAATGTACGTGCTCTGTTCTGGCAGGCAACACCAGGATGCTTCCAGGTACGTGCAGATCTGGCAGAAAAATATCTTGGAACTACAGATCCGGCTGAGCTGGCAGAGAAATTCAAAGATCTTGATACGATTATCGCAACAGCAGAAGAAGTTAAGGAAGCATCCGGTGGAAAGTGCAAATTGTTCTCTGGTTATGATGAGATCAAACGTATGCTGACAAACTCCAGAACTGTAGGATTCTATGATGAGAACGATGTGATCACTTTGGATGACAATATCACCACTTATCTTGAAACAGCCAAGAAGATGTATGATGAAGAGCTTACTTTTAATACAGATCAGTGGAATGCTGACTGGTATGCAAACATGGATGGGGATGGCGAGAGCAGCAATGCAGCCATTGCTTATATGGGATGCCCATGGTTTACTTACTGGTGCTTAAGCGATACATGGAAAAACAATACGATCCTTGTTCCAACAGCAAATAAATGCTACTGGGGCGGCACTGGACTGGCTGCAACAACAGAGTGTGCTGATACAGAACTTGCTGGCAAAATCATGAAATTCTTTACCTGTGATACAGATGGAATGGTAGCCATCAATGCACTGAATTCTGATTATGTAAATAACACAGAAGCAATTAATAAGATCATTGAAAGCGGCGCTTCCGCAGACGGAAATGGTTATCTGTATGCTGACGCAGGACAGAACTTTATGGAATTCTTCCTTCCTCTGGCAGATGGACTGGATGCTTCTACCGTAACAGCAGAAGATCAGCAGATCCTTTCTCTTCTGGATACCCAGACAAAGGCTTATGCAACTGGTGAGAAAGATCTTGATACCGCAATTTCAGATCTGAAAGCATCAATCCATGATACCTTCTCTTACCTGAGCGTAGAATAATAATGAAACCAGGCTGACAACAGCTGCCTGTATGGATACTGCCTCTTCATTTACGAAGGGGCAGTACCTTTCATAGGAGGTATTTATGAATAAGAAGAAAAAGAAAAAAATCAATTACGGAAGATACGGATATTATTTTATTGCTCCCTTTTTTATTACTTACCTGATCTTTCAACTGTGGCCGCTGATAAATACTTTCTATTACAGCACCCTTTCTTATTATAAGAGAAATGGCAGGCAGTTTGTGGATTTTGCAGGCATTCAGAATTTTTTGAATGTGCTTGGGTTAAGTGCAGGAGAGCGCCCTTATGTACTTAGCTATCTGAAAAATACATTGGTGATGTGGGGCTGCAATTTTGTCCCCCAGATCCTTGTTTCTCTTTTACTGGCTGTATGGCTTACTGACACAAAGGTTAAGGTGAAAGGGACAGGGGCAGTGAAGGTGATCGTTTATCTTCCAAGCATTATCACTGCAGCTTCTGTATCTGTATTGTTTAAGGCCATGTTTTCCCAGTATGGACCGATTACCCAGTCTTTGAAAAACTGGGGCATTCTTGGGAAAAACTTTGATTTTATGTCCAGCGTGGCAGGAAGCCGTGGACTGATTTCCACGATCTTGTGGTGGATGTGGTTTGGAAATACTACCCTGCTTCTGATATCAGGAGTGCTGGGAATTGATCCTGGACTGTTTGAGGCGGCAGATATTGACGGAGCTACCGGATTTAAGAAGTTTCGGTTCATTACCCTTCCTCTGTTAAAGCCGATCATGCTGTATACCCTGGTAACATCTGCAATCGGCGGTCTGCAGATGTATGATATTCCAGCGCTGTTTAATGTTCCTGAAACAGGCCTGGTAGGGCTTCCGGATGATAAGACTACAACAATGGCCATGTATATCATGCGTCTGTATAACAGTGATGTTGGAAAAGCGGCAGCAGTATCCGTGATTCTATTTGCAGTAACATTGATCGTCAGCCTGATCCTTTTTGCTACCATGGGTGACAAGGAGGAGCGTAGGATGAAAAAGGCAGCAAAGAAAGCCGGAAAGGCAGGGCAGAGATCATGAAAGATGGTTATACAAGCTCTATAAAGCGGCAGCGGATTTTCCGTACTGTAGTATGTGTGATTTTCTGTATTCTTGCACTGGGGCCGTTTTTACTTTTGATCATGAATGCCACCAGAAGCTCTGAAGCCATCAAATCCGGTATTTCCCTGATCCCGTCAGGCCATCTGATAGAAAACTGGAAAAACCTTCTGGCAAAGCAAAATGGTATGCAGATCACTTTGCAAAAAGCAGCATTAAATTCACTGACCATCACAGTACCAGGTACTTTTCTTGCTGTATATTTTTCTTCTATGACAGCGTATGGCATTTATGTATATGATTTTAAATTTAAGAAATTTGCATGGGCGTTTATTATGGCCATCATGATGGTTCCAAGCCAGATTTCTATTATCGGTTTTTACCGGTTCATGCTGGATCTGAAGCTGGTAGATACATATATTCCGCTGATCATCCCTGCTATTGCCAGTCCGGCGGTAGTATTCTTTATGAAACAGTATATGGAAAGTACACTTTCTATTGAGATGATCGAAGCGGCCCGGATTGATGGATCCAGAGAGTGGCATACCTTTAACCGGATCATTATACCGATTATGAAGCCGGCAGTTGCCACACAGGCAATCTTCCAGTTCATTGCCCAGTGGAATAATCTGTTTACACCTACCATTATGCTGACTACAGATTCCAAAAAAACACTGCCTATGTTTGTACAGCTGCTTAGTTCTAACCAGTTCCGTACAGATTATGGAGTAGTATATGTAGGACTGTTTGTAACCATTATCCCATTGGTGATCATTTATTTTATTCTTTCAAAATATATTGTGGCAGGAGTGGCTCTTGGCGGAGTGAAAGGATAAAAGGGGTACACAAAGCAGGGCAGGTTTGTTATAATTTTATATGTAGGAAAAGGATCCTGCACAGCAGGGTCCTTTTTACAGAGAAAAAATGGCAGGAGAGAGATAATGGATATTCAAACAGCGATCACATTTTGTCTTGAGATGATCGGGACAGTTGCATTTGCAGCATCCGGGGCTATGGTGGGAGCCGGATGCTCTATGGATATTTTCGGAGTATGTGTGCTTGGGGTAGTAACAGCGGTAGGAGGAGGTATAATCCGTGATATTGTACTTGGGATCCTGCCGCCTACTGTATTTTTGAATTCAAAGTATGCACTGGCAGCAGTGATCACTTCCTGCCTGGTATTCTTTGCTTATTATATGAAGAAGATGGAGCCGGGACAACACAGTTCCCAGGCTTTTGAAAGGATCCTTCTGATCATGGATTCCATAGGACTTGGGATTTTTACTGTGATGGGAGTAAATACAGGGATACGTCAGGGATACGGAAGCAATGTATTTCTTTTGGTTTTTGTTGGAACCATCACAGGCGTAGGTGGAGGTCTTTTAAGAGATATGATGGCAGGTGTGCCACCTTATATTTTTGTCCGCCATATTTATGCCTGTGCGTCTATTGTAGGAGCAATTGTATGTGTGTGGATGCAGCAGTTTGGGGCTGTATGGGCAATGGTGATGGGATCCTGTGTGGTAGTGCTGATTCGGTATCTGGCAGCTCATTATCGATGGAATCTGCCAAAGCTTCCAAGATAGATGGGATACAAGAGTATATAGAAATCTGCAATAAAAAGGTCTGCAAACCAGCCCTGCAATTGGAAATCCATTTGCATATTGGCCGGGAGGCAGACCTTTTTCTATAATAGAAATATGAGTGAAGCCTTATTTTTCAGCGGTATCCTGAAGAGCTAAGTAGCCTTCTTCACCGGTACGGATCTTTACTACATTTTCAATGTCGTATACAAATACTTTTCCGTCTCCGATCTGGCCGGTGTGGAGTACCTTTTTCGCTGTAGCGATCACTTTCTGTACTGGCACAAGACTGACAACAATTTCAATCTTAACTTTTGGCAGAAGGTTCATATCCATTTCAACGCCACGATAGAAGGATGGAGCACCTTTCTGTACGCCACAGCCAAGCACATTGGTAATGGTGATGCCGGTAACACCGATCTCATTCATTGCATGCATAAATTCTTCAAGCTTGTTCTGCCTTGTGATGATCACAACCTTGGTAAGCTTATGTACTCCTTCCCTTGGAAGCTCCGGTACTGTTTCAGCAGGAGCAGAGGGCATTGGGTGGCTGGTATGTTTACCGGAGCCGGTTCCCATAGGAGCTGGAACGCTGGCAACTGTATCACGGATCGTAAATCCATCGTAAGCACTTGCAAGACCATGCTCTTTAACGTCAAGACCCTGGATCTCTTCTTCTTCGGATACACGAAGACCAATGGTATGCTTGATCACCTGGAAAATAATCGTCATTGTAACAGTAACCCAGAGGATCGTGATGCACATACCTGCAATCTGAACACCAAATCCGTGGAAGCCGCCGCCTACCAGAAGACCTTTCCAGTTTGTACCGGTTCCATCTGAGAAAAGACCGACTGCAAGGGTACCAAAAGCACCGTTCAGGCCATGAACACCAACTGCACCTACCGGATCGTCAACCTTCAGCACTTTATCAATGAATTCAATACCAAATACAACAATGAAACCAGCCAGGATACCAATGATCGCTGCGGAAGTAGGAGATACAGTATCGCAGCCTGCAGTGATGGCAACAAGACCAGCCAGGGATCCGTTCAGGGACATGGATACATCTGGTTTTTTGTAACGTACCCATGTGATCAGCATAACTGAAACAGTAGCAACTGCGGCAGCAAGGTTAGTAGTGACAAATATCTTGCCGGAAGTGATAATAGCATCTCCTTCCATGGAAACTGTGGAAGCACCATTAAATCCAAACCAGCAGAACCAGAGGATAAATACTCCAAGAGCGCCTACTGTCAGGTTATGACCAGGAATTGCTTTTGATTTTCCGCTTTTGGTATATTTACCAATACGAGGTCCAAGGATAATAGCTCCAACAAATGCAGCAACACCACCTACCATATGGACCGCGCAGGAACCTGCAAAATCATGGAATCCCATCTGTGAAATAAATCCGCCGCCCCAGATCCAGTGTCCTGAAACAGGATACACTACAAGACTGATGAGCAGACTGTAAATACAGTAAGCGGAAAACTTAGTGCGTTCTGCCATTGCACCGGAAACGATGGTAGCAGAGGTTGCACAAAAGACGGTCTGGAAGATAAGAAATGCCCAGAAAGGAACGCCATCAGGAAGCATTGCGCTTCCATAATTAGCTTCGGTGGCAATACCGCCGATCTTTCCAAAAAAGCCATTTCCTGCACCAAACATAATACCGAAGCCAACCAGCCAGAAGACCGGTGTGCCGATACAAAAATCCATCAGGTTTTTCATGATGATATTTCCAGCGTTTTTGGCTCTTGTAAAGCCTGTTTCAACCATTGCAAATCCAGCCTGCATAAAGAAGACAAGGGCTGCACCTACAAGTACCCATATAGTATTAACTGCTGAATAGTCCATATATCATTCTCCTTTCTTTCCCCTTGATTCAAGTCGAGCAGTCGCGAGACTTGGCGCGTGATTCTGGTCAGCGTAAGCTGACATATTCTTTACAGAATCACTGCGCATCCTCGCGGAGCGTTTATCTCAGTCGGAGATTGGACTCCCACTGAGACGAACTTGCTGTTACTCACCACCTGAAAGAGGTGGGAGTCTTCTCGACTGAGATAAATAAAAAGAAGCGAGAGAGAGTATATATGCTTTCTTTCGCTTCTTTACGAACTAAAACAAGTATATATGTAAATCAGGGAATATCCGCTATCGTGTGATTAATGGATGAGGAAATCGATAATGAATTATGAAGTAGAGTTCATATAAGGATATCCCCTGTATTTACCTGAAACGATTAAATAGAAAACAGAAGTTTTCCGTAGGTAGGATAAGGAAGAAGAGCATCCGGGATAAGAACCTCGGCAGCATCTGCAGCCTTTCTCAGTTCTTCCATATCTTCCAGTACAACAGACTGATATGCTTTGGCATTTTCAAGCGGATCTTCTGTTGCAAGGGCTGTTGCAGTATCTGCTTTCAACTTTTCCACACCGGAAGCCATTTTTTCTTCCAAAGCAGTAAGCTTTGAAATAAGAGAAGCTTCGCATGCTGTAGAAATATCGGCAACAACCGCTTTTTTGGCGCTTGCAGCAGCTGCAATTTTTTCTGTATAAGTCATTACAGATGGAAGAAGATCTTTCTGGACCATTTCTGCCATTGTATTAGCCTCAATATTGATGGTCTTGGAATAATTTTCCAGCCAGATCTCATAACGGGAGAAGATTTCTTCCTTTGTAAAGATCTTGTGATCTGTAAACAGCTTGATGTTTTTCTCGTCGATCCACATTGGAAGAGCATCAGGAGTAGACTTCAGGTTATAAAGACCTCTCTTTTCGGCTTCTTCGATCCACTCATCTGTATATCCGTTTCCGTTAAAGATCACACGTTTATGCTTACGGATCGCACGTTTGATCAGTTCATGTACTGCATGCTCCATTTCCTCTGCCGGTACACCGGAAAGTTCCTGTGCAAACTGACGAAGTGCTTCAGCAACAGCAGTATTCAGGATAATGTTTGGATTTGCAACCGATGCAGCAGAACCAAGCATACGGAATTCAAATTTATTACCTGTAAAAGCAAATGGAGAAGTACGGTTTCTGTCTGTATTGTCTTTTACAAAGTGAGGCAGAACCTTTGCACCGATATCCATCTGAACAGCACTATGAGAGGTGAAGTATGTATCATTCTCGATAGACTTCATGACCTCAGTCAGCTCATCGCCAAGGAATACAGATACAACTGCCGGCGGAGCCTCATTTGCTCCAAGACGATGATCGTTTCCTGCACTGGCAACAGAGATACGAAGTACATCCGCATACTCATCAACTGCTTTGATCACTGCCATCAAAAATACAAGGAACTGAATGTTTTCAGCTGGTGTTTTTCCCGGATCCAGAAGATTTACGCCTGTATCAGTACTCATAGACCAGTTATTATGCTTACCACTTCCGTTGATTCCTTCAAATGGTTTCTCATGAAGCAGACAAACCAGGCCGTGCTTGTCAGCTACTTTTTTCATGATCTCCATAGTCAGCTGATTGTGGTCAACAGCAACATTGGTAGTATCAAATACAGGAGCAAGCTCATGCTGTGCAGGAGCAACCTCGTTATGTTTTGTTTTTGCTGGAATACCAAGCTTCCAAAGCTCTACGTCCAGGTCGTGCATGTAAGCGGAAACCTTTGGAGCCAGAGTACCGAAATAATGATCTTCCATTTCCTGACCCTTTGGAGCAGGTGCACCAAGAAGTGTACGTCCGCAGAATACCAGGTCTTTTCTTTTGTTATAAAGATCCTTGTCTACCAGGAAGTATTCCTGCTCAGGTCCTACTGTGGTAGAAACATGCTTTACTTCTTTATTTCCAAGGATGTGCAGAATGTTTACTGCCTCTTTATTCAATGTATCCATGGAACGGAGCAGAGGTGTTTTTTTATCAAGAGCTTCTCCGCTATAAGAACAGAAAGCTGTAGGGATATAAAGGGTTCCGTCTTTAATAAATGCTGGAGAAGTAGGATCCCATGCTGTATAGCCTCTTGCTTCAAAGGTAGCACGAAGACCACCTGACGGGAAGCTGGATGCATCCGGCTCGCCCTTTACCAGTTCTTTACCGGAGAAATCCATGATCACCTGTCCGTCGCCGGTAGGAGAAATGAAGCTGTCATGTTTCTCAGCAGTAACATTGGTCATTGGCTGGAACCAGTGTGTATAATGAGTGGCACCATTTTCAATTGCCCATTCTTTCATTGCAACGGCTACGGAGTTAGCTACGTCCAGCTCCAGATGTGAACCGTTTTCAATTGTTTTTTTCAGAGCCTTATACATATCTTTTGGTAATTTGCTTCGCATGATCTTGTCATTAAAAACAAGACTGCCATAAATTTCAGGAATATTTTGAGTCATACTTCGGTACTCCTTTCATTTCGCTTTCACTCATAATTTTTTCTATAAAACGAAAAAAGCGCTTCGGACGATAAATGTATCATCCAAAGCGCCTTTGCTTTATGTGATGTAGTATACACAAAAAAAAACAGATGTCAACTATTTTTTTGAAAAAAATTATTTTTTATTTTGCCAGAGGGTGATGGAAATATTTTCAGAAGCCAGGGTTGACAAATGTGTTTTTTCAATTATATTATATGGATGTTTGCGATGAACGGTTATGCAGCTAGGAGGAACCAGATGGCTAAGATAAAAGAAGAATGCGGTGTATTTGGTATTTATGACCTGGACGGAGAAAATGTGGCAACGTCCATCTACTACGGGCTTACAGCTTTGCAGCACAGAGGACAGGAAGCCTGTGGAATTGCGGTATCTGATACCAACGGGCCTATTGGAAACGTGAAATTCCATAAGGATCTGGGACTGGTAAGTGAAGTTTTAAGAGAAAACACCATCCGTCAGATGGATGGGGATATCGGCATTGGACACGTGAGATATTCTACCACGGGAGCATCTGTGGCTGAGAATGCACAGCCCCTTGTGCTTTCTTACGTAAAAGGAAGTCTTGCTCTTGCCCATAATGGCAACCTGGTAAATACCCCGGAGCTGAAGTGGGAATTGATCCAAAGCGGTGCAGTTTTCCATACAACTACAGATTCTGAAGTGATTGCTTTTTATATTGCAAGGGAGAGAGTAGGGTCCAAAAGCGTGGAAGAGGCTGTGATGAAAACTGCAAAGAAGATCAAGGGAGCTTACGGTCTGGTGGTGATGAGCCCCAGAAAGCTGATCGGTGTCAGGGATCCTTACGGCCTGCGTCCTTTATGTCTTGGAAAAAGGGGGAATGCTTATGTGCTTGCCTCCGAAAGCTGTGCCCTTACATCGGTAGGTGCAGACTTTATCCGTGATATAAAGCCTGGAGAAATGGTAAGTATTTCCAGGGAGGGAGTAAAGTCCCAGATGATCTTTGAAAATAAAAAGCATGCACATTGTGTTTTTGAATATATTTATTTTGCACGGCTTGACAGCACCATTGACGGAGTCAGTGTTTACGATGCCAGGATCCGTGGCGGAAAGTCTCTTGCAAAGTCTTATCCTGTAGAAGCAGACCTGGTAACAGGAGTTCCGGAGTCCGGACTGATTCCTGCCAAGGGATATTCTGAAGAATCCGGCATTCCATTTGGACTTGCTTTTTACAAAAATTCCTACATAGGAAGGACTTTTATCAAGCCCACCCAGAAGGAGAGAGAGTCCAGTGTACATTTGAAATTAAGTGTGCTGAAGTCGGTTGTACAGGGCAAAAGGATCGTACTTGTAGATGATTCTATTGTGAGAGGCACTACCATTGCCAATCTGATCACCATGCTGAAGGAGGCAGGGGCAAAAGAAGTTCATGTAAGAATCAGTTCACCGCCTTTTTTACATCCCTGTTATTTCGGAACCGATGTGCCAAGCAATGATCAGTTGATTGCAGCCAAACACAGTACAGAAGAGATCTGCAAAATGATCGGTGCAGATTCTCTGGGATATATGGAAAGTGAATATCTAGAGGGAATGGCCGGAGGCCTTCCAATCTGCAAAGCATGTTTTGACGGGAATTATCCAATGGAGATCCCGGAGCATACAGTAAGCATGGAATATGAGATCCACAAAATATGATCAGAATTAGGTGTGGCTGCTTTACAGATCAAAAGTGGGTTGTTTTACAGATTTATTATTGACAAACATGTAAAAATGGGTTATATTATAGCAAATTTTTATATCTGTGATTTTTATGACAAAGGTGTCAAAACAGAACTTTCGGGGGATAGTCCCCTCCGGAAGGATTGTTTTGGCACCTTTTTGTTTGGCTTAGTACAGATATGAGATGAGAGCTTTATGGATGAGGAGGAAATATATAATGGCAATTAAGTATGTTTTTGTTACAGGAGGCGTTGTTTCTGGACTGGGGAAAGGAATCACTGCTGCATCCCTTGGACGGCTTTTGAAGGCCAGAGGATATCAGGTGACTATGCAGAAATTCGATCCATACATCAATATTGATCCTGGTACAATGAATCCGATCCAGCATGGAGAGGTTTTCGTTACAGATGATGGTACGGAAACGGACCTGGATCTGGGACATTATGAAAGATTTATTGATGAAAGCCTTGATAAAAACTCAAACGTAACCACAGGAAAGATTTACTGGTCTGTTCTTCAGAAAGAAAGACATGGAGATTTTGGCGGAGGAACTGTCCAGGTGATTCCGCACATTACAAATGAGATCAAAAATCGATTTTACAGGGCAAAATCACCGGATGAGGACAAAATCGCAATTATTGAAGTGGGCGGTACAGTAGGAGATATTGAAAGCCAGCCTTTTCTGGAATCAATTCGTCAGTTCCAACACGATGTGGGACATGAAAATGCTATTTTGATACATGTCACTTTGATCCCATATCTGAAGGCTTCTGGTGAGATGAAAACAAAGCCCACCCAGGCAAGCGTTAAGGAACTACAGGGAATGGGGATCCAGCCGGATGTGCTGGTGTGCAGAAGCGAGTATCCTCTAACGGAAGACATTCGTGGCAAGATCGCTTTGTTCTGTAATGTGCCTGTCAGCCATGTGCTTCAGAATCTGGATGTGGAATATCTTTATGAGGCACCCCTTGCAATGGAAAGGGAAAAGCTGGCAGATGTGGTTCTTCAGTCTTTGTGCCTGGAAAACAGGAAGCCGGATCTGACAGACTGGATCCAGATGGTGGATCATCTGAAGCATCCGGAGGATTGTGTGAATATTGCTATTGTAGGAAAATATACACAGCTTCATGACGCTTACTTAAGTGTTGTGGAAGCGTTAAAGCATGGCGGGATCTCCTGCAAGGCGAAGGTTGAATTTACCTGGGTGGATTCTGAAGAATTAAATGAAAAGAATCTGGACAAGCAGCTTCATGACGTAGACGGGATTCTGGTTCCAGGCGGCTTTGGCAATAGAGGAACAGAAGGAATGATCCTGGCTGCACAGTATGCAAGAGTTCACAAGATTCCTTACCTTGGTATCTGTCTTGGCATGCAGATGGCGATTGTGGAATTTGCCCGTCATGTGCTTGGGTATGAGGATGCTAACAGTATAGAACTGGCACCTGAGACTACTCATCCGGTGATCGCACTTATGCCGGATCAGGAGCAGGTAGAGGATCTGGGGGGAACCCTCCGTCTGGGAAGCTATCCTTGCGTATTAAAGGATGATTCTTTATCCCTTGCACTGTTTGGCAAGAAAGAAATACAGGAACGTCACAGACATCGTTATGAGGTCAATAACGCATACAGAGACGAATTGAATGAAAAGGGAATGAGCATAGCCGGTACATCTCCGGATGGGCATATTGTAGAGATGATCGAGATTTCAGGTCATCCATTCTTTGTAGGAACCCAGGGTCATCCGGAATTTAAGTCAAGGCCAAACCATGCGCATCCGCTGTTCCGTGGATTTGTACAGGCGGCAGTAGACCGAAAAAAAGAAATTGAAAGAAAGACCATATAGAAAGGATGAGGAAATATGAGAGAAGTGGCAAATGACCAGCAGGGTCTTTACCGCCCGGAATTTGAGCATGATAACTGCGGAATTGGTGCAGTTGTAAATATTAAAGGTAAAAAAAGCCATGAAACGGTTGCAAATGCCCTGCGTATTGTAGAAAATCTGGATCATCGTGCAGGAAAGGATGCAGAAGGAAAAACCGGAGATGGTGTGGGAATCCTTTTGCAGATTTCTCATAAATTTTTCAAAAAAGCCTGTAAGAAAGAAGGCATTGAGATTGGAGGGGAAAGAGAGTACGGAATTGGACAGTTCTTTTTCCCGCAGCAGGAAATCAAGCGTGCCCAGGCAAAGAAAATGTTTGAGATCATTGTGGAAAAAGAAGGTCTGGAATTCCTTGGATGGCGTACAGTGCCCACTGTACCGGATGTACTTGGACACAAAGCACGTGAGTGTATGCCCTATATCATGCAGGCATTTATTAAAAAACCAGATGATGTGGAGAAGGGTCTTGATTTTGACAGGAAACTGTATATTGTCCGCAGGGAGTTTGAACAGTCCAATGACAATACCTATGTAGTATCTATGAGCAGCAGGACCATTGTATACAAAGGTATGTTTCTGGTTGGACAGCTTCGCACCTTTTTTGAAGATCTTCAGAGCCTGGATTATGAATCTGCCATTGCAGTGGTTCATTCCCGTTTCAGTACTAATACAAATCCAAGCTGGGAACGTGCACATCCTAACCGTCTGATCGTACATAATGGTGAGATCAATACGATCCGTGGTAATGCAGATAAGATGCTTGCCAGAGAAGAAAATATGGAATCCCCATATCTGAGCCAGGAAATGTCTAAGGTGCTTCCGGTTGTGAACAGAAGCGGTTCCGACTCAGCAATGCTGGACAATACGCTGGAGTTTCTGATGATGAGCGGCATGGATCTGCCACTTGCAGTGATGATCACCATTCCTGAGCCATGGGCAAATAATGATACTATTTCTCAGGAAAAACGGGATTTTTATCAGTATTATGCAACTATGATGGAGCCATGGGACGGACCTGCGTCCATTCTGTTTTCAGATGGTGATGTGATGGGAGCTGTCCTTGATCGAAATGGTCTTCGCCCATCCAGATACTATGTTACATCTGATGGATATGTGATCTTGTCCTCTGAGGTAGGCGTTCTTCCTGTGCCGGAAGAAAAAATCGTATTAAAAGAACGTCTTCATCCTGGGAAAATGCTTCTTGTGGATACTGTACAGGGCAAGATTATTGATGATAATGACCTTAAAGAAATGTATGCAAAAAAACAGCCATACGGAGAGTGGCTGGACAGCAATCTTCTGCATCTGAAGGACATCCATATCCCAAATGAGAGAATCGAGGAATACACAGAAGAACAAAGAGCCCGCCTTCAGAAGGCTTTCGGATATACCTATGAGCAATACCGGACTTCAATCCGCAATATGGCATTAAATGGCGCAGAGAGTATTGGAGCAATGGGTGTGGATACGCCTCTGGCTGTTCTTTCCAAACAAAATCGTCCTCTGTTTGATTACTTTAAGCAGCTTTTTGCACAGGTAACAAATCCGCCTATTGATGCTATCCGTGAGGAAATCGTTACCAGTACCAGCGTATATGTTGGAAAGGATGGAAACCTGTTGGAGCAGAATGCAGAAAACTGTCAGGTATTAAAAATCAACAATCCTATCCTTACCAATACAGATATGCTTAAAATCAAGGAAATGCACTATGAAGGATTTAAGGTCGCCGTTGTTTCCACTCTTTATTATAAAAGCACCAAGCTGGAGCGTGCTATTGACCGACTGTTTGTGGAAGTAGATAAGGCATATCGTGACGGAGCCAATATTCTGGTACTTTCTGACCGTGGGGTAGATGAAAACCATATGCCTATTCCGTCACTTCTGGCAGTATCCGCTGTGCATCAGCATTTGGTAAAAACTAAGAAAAGCACTTCCCTTGCAATTATCCTGGAGTCTGGAGAGCCAAGAGAGGTACATCATTTTGCAACCCTTCTGGGCTATGGTGCAAGTGCTATTAACCCATATCTTGCACAGGAAACGATCCGTGAATTGATCGATACCCATATGCTGGAAAAAGACTATTATGCAGCAGTCAATGATTACAATCAGGCAGTGCTTGGCGGTATTGTAAAAATTGCTTCTAAGATGGGTATTTCCACTATTCAGTCCTATCAGGGATCTCAGATTTTTGAGGCTATTGGTGTATCTCAGGATGTGATTGATAAATATTTTACAGGAACAGTCAGCCGTGTAGGCGGTATTACACTGGAAGATATTGAGGACAATGTAGAACGTCTCCATTCCGAGGCATTTGATCCGCTGGGGCTGACTACAGATCTTACTCTTGACAGTGTAGGAGCTCATAAGATGAGAAGCCAGGGAGAGGAGCATAAATACAATCCTCAGACCATTTCCCTTCTTCAACAGGCTACATGGACAGGCAGCTATGATTTGTTTAAAGAATATACAAAAAAGGTTGATGAAGAAAACCATGGCAATTTAAGAGGCCTGATGGATTTTAAATACGCCAAAGAGCCTGTGCCTATGGAGGAAGTGGAAAGTGTTGATGAGATCGTAAAACACTTTAAAACAGGAGCAATGTCTTATGGTTCCATTTCTCAGGAAGCACATGAAACACTTGCCATTGCAATGAATCATCTTCATGGAAAATCCAATACAGGAGAGGGTGGCGAAAGTGAGGAACGTCTGGATTCAGCAGGAACAGACAATGATCGCTGCTCTGCCATCAAGCAGGTTGCCAGCGGACGTTTTGGTGTTACCAGCCGTTATCTGGTATCTGCACGTGAGATCCAGATCAAGATGGCACAGGGAGCAAAGCCTGGTGAAGGCGGACATCTGCCTGCAAAGAAGGTATATCCATGGGTAGCCAAGACCAGGCATTCTACACCAGGAGTAAGTCTGATCTCCCCGCCGCCACATCATGATATTTATTCCATTGAGGATTTGGCTGAACTGATCTATGATCTGAAAAATGCCAATAAATATGCAGATATCTCAGTAAAGCTTGTATCTGAAGCAGGTGTGGGAACGGTTGCAGCCGGTGTTGCCAAGGCTGGAGCACAGGTGATCCTGATCTCTGGTTATGATGGCGGTACAGGAGCTGCACCAAGAAGCTCCATTCATAATGCCGGACTTCCCTGGGAACTGGGACTTGCTGAAACACACCAGACACTTCTGATGAACGGATTACGTAACCGTGTGCGTATTGAAACAGATGGAAAGCTGATGAGCGGTCGAGATGTGGCAGTGGCAGCTCTTCTTGGAGCAGAGGAATTTGGATTTGCAACTGCACCTCTTGTAACAATGGGCTGTGTGATGATGCGTGTATGTAATCTGGATACCTGCCCGGTAGGTGTGGCAACACAGAATCCGGAGCTGCGTAAAAGATTTAAAGGAAAACCAGAATACGTAGAGAATTTCATGCGTTTTATCGCACAAGAATTAAGAGAATATATGTCAAAGATAGGCGTTCGTACCCTAGAAGAAATGGTGGGACGTACAGATCTTCTGGTTGCATCTGATAAGGTAAAGGAGCCTCATAAGGGCAAAGTGGATCTGACTGCTATTTTGAATAATCCATATGCGGCAAAAGGGGAAAAGGTTACTTTTGATCCGAAAGCAGAGTTCAATTTTGAACTGGAAAAAACATTGGACGAAAAAGTGCTTCTTAAAAAATGCGGTAAAAATATTGTAAGTGGAAGCAAAACAGAAATCTCTGTAAATGTTACAAATACAGACAGGGCTTTTGGAACAATTCTGGGTGCAGAGATCACTAGAAATCATAAAAAAGGTCTGGCAGACGATACAATTGTAGTCAACTGTACTGGTGCAGGCGGACAGAGTTTTGGTGCGTTTATTCCTAAGGGGCTTACCCTGAAGCTTACTGGTGACAGCAATGATTATTTTGGAAAAGGGCTTTCAGGTGGAAAGCTTGTAGTAAAGGTTCCGGAAAAAGCCGGTTACAAAGCAGAGGATAATATTATTGTAGGAAATGTTGCACTGTATGGTGCTACCAGCGGAACTGCATTTATTAACGGAATGGCTGGAGAGCGTTTTGCAGTACGTAACTCTGGAGCGTATGCAGTTGTAGAAGGTGTTGGTGAGCACGGATGTGAGTACATGACCGGCGGTCGTGTGGTTGTTCTTGGCAAAACCGGGAAAAACTTTGCAGCAGGTATGAGCGGTGGTATCGCCTATGTGCTGGACGTGGACAATGTGCTTTACAAGAATCTGAATAAAGCCATGATCTCCATTGAAAAGGTTGAGAACAAATATGATAAAAAGGAACTGCGGGATCTGATTGAAGCCCATGTACAGGCTACCGGTTCAAAACTGGGGGCAAAGGTGCTGGCAGACTTTGACGAATATCTTCCTCATTTCAAAAAGCTGATTCCAAATGAGTATAAACATATGGTGACTTTAAGTGCAAAGCTGGAAGAAAAAGGATTGAACAGCGAACAGGCACAGATGGAAGCGTTTTATGAAAGTATTAGGAGGGCATAACCGTGGGAAAACCAACTGGATTTTTAGATTACGACAGAGAGACGGCAAAGGTTCTGCCGCCGAAAGTAAGAATTGCTGATTTTAAGGAATTTCGTATTCCGTTAAATAAAGAAAAACAAAAACTTCAGGGGGCACGCTGTATGGCATGCGGAGTTCCCTTCTGCCAGTCGGGCATGATGCTTGGAGGAATGGCTTCCGGCTGTCCGCTGCATAACCTTGTACCGGAAACAAATGATCTGGTATATACAGGCAATTGGAAACAGGCATTCTTAAGACTGAGCAAGACCCATTCCTTCCCGGAATTTACATCAAGGGTGTGCCCTGCACTGTGCGAGGCTGCATGTACCTGTAATATTAACGGAGAGCCTGTATCTACCAAGGAAAATGAACGTGCCATTATTGAGACGGCTTATGCAAATGGCTGGGTAAAGCCTCAGATTCCAAAGGTGCGTACAGGCAAGTCCATTGCAGTAGTTGGCAGTGGCCCTTCCGGACTTGCCGCAGCACAGCAGTTGAACCGTAGAGGCCATCAGGTAACTGTATATGAAAGAAACGACCGGATCGGCGGGCTGCTCCGCTATGGAATTCCGAATATGAAGCTGGATAAATCTGTGATCGACCGCAGGATCCACTTAATGGAAGAAGAGGGAGTTAAGTTCATAACAGGAGTCAATGTTGGTGTGGACATTACACCTGCAGAGCTGCTGAAACAGTATGACCGTGTGATTCTTGCCTGTGGTGCATCCAATCCAAGGGATATCAAGGTTCCTGGAAGAGAAGCAAAAGGTATTTATTTTGCAGTAGATTTCCTTTCTAAGGTTACAAAAACACTTTTGGATTCTGATTTTCAGAAAGCACCTTATGAGGAAGCGAAGGGAAAACATGTGCTTGTGATCGGAGGCGGAGATACCGGAAATGACTGTGTAGGTACTTCCATCCGTCTGGGAGCAAAATCCGTTACCCAGCTGGAAATGATGCCAATGCCGCCTGTACACAGGACGCCGAATAATCCATGGCCACAGTGGCCAAGAGTGCTGAAAACAGATTACGGTCAGGAAGAGGCCATTGCTGTATTCGGTCATGATCCAAGGGTTTATCAGACAACAGTAAAGGAATTTATTGCTGATAAAAACGGAAATGTATGCCAGGCAAAGATCGTTAAGCTGAAAAGTGAGAAAGATCCTAAAACTGGCCGCATGATGATGGTACCTGTAGAAGGAACAGAAGAAGTGATCCCGGCAGAACTGGTACTGATCGCAGCCGGTTTCCTTGGAAGCCAGAAATATGTGACAGATGCATTTAAGGTAGCAGTAAACGGACGTACCAATGTGGAAACAAAACCGAATGGATATGAAACAAGTGTGGAGCGTGTGTTTACAGCAGGAGACATGCATAGAGGCCAGTCTTTGGTGGTTTGGGCGATCCGTGAAGGCAGAGAAGCTGCCAAAGCAGTGGATGAATCTCTGATGGGATATTCATATCTGTAAACTTGTAACTGTCCGGCACCATCACAGTTGCAGGCATAATGATACAGCTGCAAAGCTTTTTAAGGCTTTTGTGGCTGTATTTTTTTTGATTCACAGTGATAAAGGAGTTGACAACAAATAATGCCGTTGCTATAATGTTCAACATGAACAAGGGCGTTCTTCATACAGATGTTGTATGAAGTATGCTCTTTTTTATTATAAAGGAGAGAATGAGATGGGGAATTATACACGAGAAGAAGTTTTACAGATGGCGGAGGATGAAGATGTAGAGTTTATCCGATTGCAGTTTACGGATATGTTTGGAACATTGAAAAATATAGCCATAACCGCAAGAGAGCTTCCAAGGGCATTAAATAATGAATGCGTGGTAGATGGATCTTTTATTGCAGGGATCGCAGGAGAAAAAGAACCGGATATGTATCTTTATCCGGATCTTGACACCTTTACTATCCTCCCATGGCGCCCCCAGCAGGGAAAGGTTGCCAGACTGTTGTGCGATATTTATACACCGGACGGAAAGCCAAATGAACGCAGCTCCAGATATATATTAGAAAGAACAGCTGCAATGGCAGAGCAGAAGGGCTATACCTGCTATATTGACCCGGAATGTGAATTTTTCCTGTTCCATACAGACGATAATGGAGTACCTACCACACTGACTCATGAGAAGGCAGGTTATCTGGATATCAGTCCTGTGGATCTGGGAGAGAATGCAAGAAGAGATATGGTGCTGAATCTGGAGGATATGGGCATGGAGATCGAATCCTCCCATCATGAGACTGCACCGGCACAGCATGAGATCGACTTCAGATGTGATGAGATCCGTAAAATGGCTGACCACATTATGACCTTTAAAATGGCAGTGCGGACCATTGCAAAGCGTCATGGGCTTCATGCTACCTTTATGCCAAAACCTAAAGTGGATGCTAACGGATCCGGCATGCATATTCGGTTTTCTTTATTTAAAGAGGGCAGAAATATTTTTGTAGATCCGGAGAATCCACAGGAGTTAAGTGAGGATGCGTATTACTTTGTTGGCGGCCTTTTGGCTCACAGCAGGGAAATGGCTGTGATCACCAATCCAGTGGTGAATTCTTATAAGCGTCTGGTGCCAGGATATGAGGCACCTACAGAGCTTACCTGGACTACAAACAATCAGAATTCCCTGATCAGGATTCCAGGTGCCAGAGGAGAACATACAGGGATAGAGTTGAGAAGCCCGGATGCGGCAGCCAATCCATATCTTGTATTTGCCTGCTGTCTGGCTGCAGGACTGGATGGAATTGAAAAGAAGACCTATCCTACAAAGTCTTCCAATCGTTCCATGTCTGAATCTGATCAAAAAGCAATGAATATAGGAAATCTTCCGGAGAATCTTCGTGAAGCTGTAGAAGAATTTGAGAACAGCCAGTGGATGAAAGAGATTCTTGGCAAGGAATTTTGTGAGGAATATACCGCTGCAAAGAAGAAAGAATGGCTTCGTTATACAAGACAGGTGACACAATGGGAGATTGAAGAATATCTGTATCGTATTTAAGAATATGAAGCAGGAATACGAAATACCAGCGTGAAGGTTTGTATAACAAAGACGAAAGAGAGTGGCGGGTACGTATGAATAGCAGCATTGTAATTGCGCTGCCTAAGATCGAAGATGCGAAAAAAATACGGGCGATCCTGATCCGGTATGGTTTTTCTGTGGCTTCAGTGTGCAGCACAGGTGCAGGTGCTTTGGCAAGCATGTCTGAACTAGATGGGGGAGTCCTAATCTGTGGCTACCATTTGCCGGATATGTATTACCGGGATATATTGGAATATCTGCCTTCCTATTTTCAGCTGTTGCTGCTTGCATCAGCCAGAGTGATCAAAGAGGCGCCATCTTCCGTCTTATCTGTGGAAATGCCTATGAAAGCCAGTGATCTGGTAAATACAGTTGATATGGTACTTTCACAGCTGGAAAGACGATGGAAAAAAGACAAGAAACGGCCAAAGCCCCGTAGCTGGAAAGAACAGAATTATATATCTAATGCAAAATTTTTATTAATGGAGCGAAATCATCTGAATGAAGAGGATGCATACCGTTATATACAGAAATGCAGTATGGATTCCGGTACTAATATGGTAGAAACAGCACAGATGGTGCTAATGCTCTTATATGATGAAGTATAAAGTTTAAGAAAATGCCTGAAAAGGCAGCAATTCACTGTGAATATGGAGGATGAGGAAATGAAATTTTTGGATGGTAAATGGGAAAAGAAAGAATGCAGCTTTGAAGAACTTTTAAGTGACCACATCCTGAATCAGCAGGCTTGTGTGGCAGGTGCGATTCACAGTATCCGAAATATGGGTGAAATTGCATTCGTAATCTTAAGAAAAAAAGAAGGGCTTTTTCAGACGGTGCTGGAAGAGGGAAAAGCAAATGTTTCTGTCCGTGATCTGAAAGAAGCCATGACCGTAAGAGTGACAGGAACTGTCAGCCAGGAGGAGCGTGCACCACAGGGCAGAGAGCTTCTGATCTCAAATCTGGAAGTATTGTCATCACCGGCAGAACCTCTTCCTCTGGCAATTGACAAATGGAAGCTGAATACTTCTCTGGAAGCAAAGCTGAACTTCCGTTCCATTTCTCTTCGTAACCTTCAGGAAAGGGCAAAATTCAGGATCCAGGAAGGTCTTACAAGGGCTTTTCGAGATTATCTTTATGAACAGGGATTTACAGAGATACACACACCAAAGATCGGTTCTAGAGGAGCTGAAGGCGGTGCAAATATGTTCAAACTCAGTTATTTCCATAAGCCTGCTGTTCTTGCACAAAGCCCGCAGTTTTACAAACAGATGATGGTTGGCGTATTTGACCGTGTGTTTGAAACGGGGCCTGTGTTCCGTGCAGAAAAGCATAATACCAAACGTCACCTGAATGAATATACAAGCCTTGATTTTGAAATGGGATATATTGACTGTTTTCAGGAGATCATGGCCATGGAGACAGGATATCTTCAGTATGCTATGGAGCTTCTGAAAAAGGATTATGCTAAGGAACTGGAAATGCTGAAGGTTCAGCTTCCGGATGTGGCCAGGATTCCACAGATACGTTTTGATGAAGCAAAACAACTGGTGTCCGAAAAGTACAAACGTCAGATCCGTAATCCATTTGACCTGGAGCCTGAAGAAGAAGCCTTGATCGGCCGTTACTTTAAAGAAGAATATGATGCGGATTTTGTATTTGTAACCCATTATCCTTCTAAAAAACGTCCTTTCTATGCTATGGATGATCCGGAAGATACCAGGTATACCTTAAGCTTTGATCTTCTGTTCCATGGCCTGGAGATCACCTCAGGAGGGCAGCGTATCCATGATTACCAGGCACTGTGTGACAAGTTAGCCGCACGAGGTATGGAAACCGAAGGAATGGAGGAGTATCTGGATACCTTCAAACATGGAATGCCGCCACATGGTGGATTGGGAATCGGTCTGGAACGTCTTACCATGCAGCTGCTGGGAGAGGATAATGTACGTGAAACATGCCTGTTCCCAAGAGATATGAACAGGCTGGAGCCATAAGAGGAGATGGAAAAATGGCAAAGATCATAGATGATGAAACAATGGAAAATGTATGCATTCTGGCAAAGCTGTCCCTTTCCGGACAAGAAAGAGAAAAGGCTAAGGCTGATATGCAGAAAATGCTGGATTATGTTGAAAAGCTGGATGAACTGGATACATCTGGTGTGGTACCACTGTCTCATATTTTCGGGAATGCTAATGTATTCCGTGAGGATGTGGTGACAAATGGAGATGAAAGCGTGGCAATGCTGAAGAATGCACCAAAAGCAAAGGATGGACAATATCAGGTGCCCAAGACCATAGGATAGGAGAGAAAACCATGGATTTGGAAAAAATGACAGCGCTGGCTCTGGCGGAAAAGATCAAACAGCATCAGATCAGTGTGGTTGATGGTGTAAAGACTGTGTTTGACCAGATCGAGAAAAAAGAAGACAGAGTACATGCGTATCTGGATTTATATAAAAAAGAAGCATATACGAGAGCAAAACAGGTAGAAAAAGGAATTGCAGACGGCACTTATACAGGCCCGCTTGCAGGTGTGCCTATTGCAGTAAAAGATAATATCTGTGTACAGGGCAAGCCTGCTACCTGTGCTTCAAAGATTCTTGAAGGCTTTGAGCCTCAGTACCAGGCAGAGGTGATCGATCGGCTGGAAAAGGCAGGGATGATCATTATCGGAAAAACAAATATGGATGAGTTTGCTATGGGAAGTACCACAGAAACATCTGCTTACGGAATCACAAGAAACCCATGGAATCTGGAGCATGTACCCGGTGGTTCTTCTGGCGGCTCCTGTGCAGCGGTAGCAGCAGGAGAAGCGTACATGGCATTGGGCTCAGATACCGGTGGTTCGATCCGTCAGCCCAGCTCTTTTTGCGGAGTAACAGGCCTGAAACCGACCTATGGTACAGTTTCAAGATATGGACTGATCGCTTACGCATCTTCCCTGGATCAGATCGGACCTGTAGGAAAGGATGTAGCAGACTGTGCAGCACTTCTTCAGGTGATCGCAGGTCACGATCCTAAGGACAGTACATCCCAAAAAAGAGAAGATCTTAATTTTATGGAAGCTTTAAATGGAAAGATCACAGGTATGAAATTTGGTGTTCCCAAAGAATATCTGGCAGAGGGAATCGATCCGGAAGTAAAGGCTGCTTTTATGGAAGTGCTGAAAACACTTACAGAGCTTGGGGCAATCGTTGAGTTTTTCTCAGTAAAAACAATGGAATATATGATCCCTGCTTATTATATCATTGCCAGTGCAGAAGCCAGCTCCAACCTGGAGCGCTTTGATGGGGTGAAATATGGATACAGGGCAAAAGAATATGAAGGTCTTCATGATATGTACAAGCGTTCCAGAACAGAAGGCTTTGGAGAAGAAGTAAAAAGACGTATTATGCTTGGCTCCTTTGTACTTAGCTCCGGATATTACGATGCATATTATCTGAAGGCTTTGCGTACAAAAGCTTTGATCATGCAGGAATTTAACCAGGCATTTGAAAAATATGATGTACTTCTTGCCCCGGCAGCACCTTATACAGCACCAAAGATCGGAGAAAGCCTGAAGGATCCGCTGGCTATGTATCTGGGAGATATTTATACAGTTGCAGTCAATCTGTGCGGATTGCCTGGGATTTCCGTTCCTTGCGGCAAGGACCATACAGGGCTGCCTATCGGCGTACAGATGATCGGTGACTGCTTTATGGAGAAGAAGATCCTGCGCGCAGCACATGCATATGAGCAGGCAAGAGGAGATTTTGGAACTCCGGAAGAAGGAGGTGCCAGAGCATGAAACAGTATGAAACAGTGATCGGTTTGGAGGTTCATGTAGAGCTTGCTACCAGAACAAAAATATTCTGCGGTTGTTCTACCGCATTTGGAGGAGCACCAAATACACACACTTGTCCGGTATGTACCGGTATGCCAGGCTCTCTTCCTGTATTGAATAAAAAAGTAGTTGAATTTGCATTAAAAGCCGGGCTTGCAACGAATTGCAGCATTAACCAGTATTGCAAATTTGACAGAAAGAATTATTTCTATCCGGATAACCCTCAGAACTATCAGATTTCCCAGCTGTATCTGCCAATCTGTCATGACGGCTGGGTAGAGATCCAGACTTCTGCAGGCAAAAAGAAAATCCGTATTCATGAAATGCACATGGAAGAGGACGCAGGAAAACTGATCCATGATGAATGGGAAGACTGTTCTCTTGTAGATTACAACCGAAGTGGTGTGCCTCTGATCGAGATTGTTTCTGAGCCGGATATGAGGAGCGCAGAAGAAGTGATCGCATACCTGGAAAAGCTGCGCTGCACTATGCAGTACCTGGGCGTTTCTGATTGTAAGCTGCAGGAAGGATCTATGCGTGCAGATGTAAACCTTTCTATCCGCCAGGTGGGTTCAGACACATTTGGAACAAGAACAGAGATGAAGAACCTGAACTCTTTTAAAGCAATTGCAAGAGCGATTGAAGGGGAACGGGAGCGCCAGATCGAGCTTCTTGAAATGGGAAGACCTGTAGTGCAGGAAACAAGAAGATGGGATGATAACAAAGAATCTTCCCATGCTATGCGTTCTAAGGAAGATGCAAAGGATTATCGGTATTTTCCAGATCCGGATCTTCCACCCATTCATATTTCAGACCAGTGGATCCAGGATACGAAGGCACAGCTTCCGGAATTCCGTGAAGAAAAGCAGCAGCGTTATCAAAAGGAATACGGGCTTCCGGCTTATGATGCGGAAATCCTTACAGAATCCAGGCATCTTGCGGATTTGTTTGAAGAAACAGCCACGCTGTCCGGGAATCCGAAAAAAACAGCAAACTGGTTTATGGGTGAGGTGCTTCGTCTTGTAAAAGAAAAGGGAATGGAGCCGGAAAAGGTACATTTTGGTGCAAAGCATCTTGCAGATCTGCTGGATATGGTAGAGAAAAAACAGGTTAGTGCCCAGAATGCAAAAAGGGTATTTGAAAAAGTGTTTGACCAGGATATTGATCCTGTGGTATACATTGAAGAGAAAGGTCTGAAAATTGTTGAAGATACAGGCCTGCTTAAAAGTACTGTGACCAGGATCCTGGATGAGAATCCGGAACCTCTTGCCCAGCTTCTTGAAGGTAAGGATAAGGTTATGGGCTACTTTGTAGGACTGATCATGAAAGAATTAAAGGGAAAAGCAAATCCGGCAGGTGTTCGGGAGGCTCTTGCTGATGAGATCAGCAAACGAAAATAAAATTAAAACAAGCCAGGATGCCATATAGCAGCAGGCTTCTGGCAGGCAGGAGATATTTATGGTAACAGTAAATCACAATTATCTTAAATTACCGGGCAGTTATCTTTTTTCAACCATCGGTAAGAAAGTAAAAGCATATCAGGCAGAGCATACAGATGCAAGAATCATAAGTCTTGGGATTGGAGATGTGACCCAGCCTTTGGCACCGGCGATTATCGATTCCCTTCATAAGGCTGTGGAGGAGATGGCTCATGCAGAGACTTTTCGCGGCTATGCACCGGATCTTGGCTATGATTTTCTGAGGAATGCCATTGCAAAAAACGATTATCAGGATAGAGGGTGTCAGATCTGTGCTGATGAGATTTTTGTTTCCGATGGAGCCAAAAGTGACTCAGGAAATATCCAGGAGATTTTCGGACTGGATAATAAGGTGGCAGTCTGCGACCCGGTTTATCCGGTGTACGTGGATACTAATGTTATGGCAGGACGTACAGGTTTTTACAATACACAGCGTGAGAATTTTGACGGGGTGATCTACATGCCCTGCAGGGAAGAGAATGGCTTCCTGCCGGAGTTGCCGGAAGAAGTGCCGGATCTAATCTATCTTTGTTTCCCTAATAACCCCACAGGTGGTGCCATTACAAAAGAGGGACTTCAGCAATGGGTGGATTATGCCAACAAAAACGGCTGCGTGATCATTTATGATGCAGCCTATGAAGCATATATTTCTGAAGAGAATGTACCACATACTATTTATGAGTGTGAAGGTGCAAGAACCTGTGCTATCGAGCTTCGCAGCTTTTCCAAGAATGCAGGTTTTACAGGTGTGCGGCTTGGCTTTACCGTAATTCCAAAGGAACTGGTCCGTGATGGTGTGGCACTTCATGAACTGTGGGCAAGACGTCATGGCACTAAGTTTAATGGTGCTCCTTACATCGTACAGCGTGCAGGGGAAGCTGTATATTCTACGGAAGGCAAGGCACAGTTAAAGGAGCAGGTAGGCTATTATATGAGGAATGCTAAAACGATCCGGGAATCTCTTGCAAATGCTGGCTTTTCCGTTTCAGGTGGTGTGAACGCTCCGTATATCTGGCTGAAAACACCAGGGAAAATGACATCCTGGGAGTTTTTTGATTATCTGCTGGAAAAAGCAAATGTAGTAGGAACTCCTGGTTCCGGCTTTGGTGCTCAGGGCGAAGGATATTTTCGGCTTACTGCGTTTGGTACCTATGAGAATACGCTGGAGGCGATCAGCAGAATTGAAAAGGAGGTTTCATTATGAAGGTAAGCCGTATTGAGCATATGTGCGAAGGAAATGGCCATGTGATCATTAAGGAGATCCTGGAAGAACCATATCTTGCAGGGAAATGCGGTCTGTATGCAGAAGTAACACTGGAGCCGGGATGCTCGCTTGGTTATCATGAGCATCATGGGGAAAGTGAGACCTATTATATTCTTGCAGGTCAGGGAGAGTATAATGATAATGGTGCATATCGTCCGGTGAGTGCCGGGGATATTACCTATACTTCATCAGGCAAAGGTCACGGATTATCAAATACAGGTAATACAGATCTTGTTTTTATGGCACTGATCATAAAAGACTGACGGACAGGCTGTTGTACTCAGGAGGTACAGCAGCTTTTTTATGTAATAGGCACATTAAGTGCTGTATCCTTCCGGTTGCAGCCAAATGGAATGTAGCGTATAATCAGGATATCATACGGATGAGGAGATTTTGGATATGTACAGAAAAAATGCTGAAAAGTTACTTGAATTTATAAAGAAAAGCCCTTCTGCATTTCAGGCAGTGGAACAGATGAAGAAACGCCTTTTGAAAAAGGGCTTTACAGAATTGTCTGAAAAGGAATGCTGGGACATCCATCCGGGAGGCAGATATTTTACAACAAGGAATCATTCCGCACTGGCTGCTTTTTCCATACCGGAAGAAGGGGCAGACCATTTTCACATACTGGCAAGCCACAGTGATTCTCCTGCATTAAAAATCAAAGAGAATCCGGAGATAAATGTAGAAGGAATGTATGTGCACCTGAATGTGGAACCCTATGGAGGAATGCTGATGGCACCCTGGTTTGACAGGCCTCTTTCTGTGGCAGGACGTGTGATCGCCAGGGAAAAGGGGGAGATCCGGCAGATCCTGGTGGATATGAATGAGGATATGGCTTTGATTCCCAGTCTTGCCATACATATGAACAGAGAAGCCAATAATGGATACAAATATAATGCACAGAAGGATCTTTTGCCCTTATACGGACTTGGAGATGCAAAGGGCAGCTTTATGAAGCGGATCGCGCAGGCAGCAGGTGTAAAAGAAAAAGACATTCTTGGTCATGATCTGTTTCTATACCCAAGAACTGAGGGCAGTATCTGGGGATCTGAAGAGGAATTTGTTTCCGCTCCAAGGCTGGATGATCTGCAGTGTGCTTTTGCCTCCCTGGAGGGCTTTCTGAAGGGCAAAAAAGAAAATTCCATCTGTGTCCACTGTGTGCTGGACAATGAGGAAGTTGGCAGCAGTACCAAGCAGGGGGCAGCTTCTACCTTTTTGAAGGATTGTCTCCTTCGCATTTATCTGGGCCTTGGAAAAAGCTATGAAGAATATTTGGCTGCAATGGCTGGAAGCTTTATGATCTCTGCTGATAATGCCCATGCGCTTCATCCAAATTATGCTGAAAAAGCAGATCCTGTGAATCGTCCAGTGATCAATGGAGGTATTGTGGTGAAATATAATGCAAACCAGAAATACTGCACAGATGGTCTTACAGGCGCTGTGTTTAAGAATCTTTGCCAGCAGGCACAGGTGCCTTATCAGATCTTTGTGAATCGTTCTGATATTGCAGGAGGTTCCACATTAGGCAATATTTCCAATAATCAAGCAGCACTCAATACGGTAGATATCGGGCTGCCGCAGCTTGCCATGCATTCCTGCTTTGAGACAGCAGGGGTGAAAGATACTACTTATCTGATCCAGGCAGCGGAGGAGTTTTTCAGTTGAAAAAAACAGAGTTTTCACAATATGAGGAGGAAGTGATCCGTCTTCGGCGGCACTTCCATCAGTATCCGGAGCTTGCTTTGCAGGAGTTCCAAACTTCTGCATTTATACAGAAATATCTGGAAGAACTGGGGTATCAGGTCAGGCATGTGCCGCCTACAGGTTTGATCGCAGAGCATCCCTGTATGAAAAACAGAGAAAAAATGGTGGTTCTGCGGGCAGAAATGGATGCACTTCCTGTGCAGGAGTGTACAGGTCTGGACTATGCATCCAGGAATGAAGGCTGCATGCACGCCTGTGGTCATGATGGGATACTGGCAGTGGCTTTGATTCTGGCAAAGATCCTTTCCAGGGAAAAGGATTTTCCTGTGGCTGTCCGCTTTTTGTTTGAGCCGGCAGAAGAGATTGGAGAGGGTACGGTACGGATGCTGGATGGGGGAGCTCTTGACAAGGATAAGGGCAGGAAAGCTGACGGATTTTTAATGTTCCATTATGCCTGTGACCAGCCCCTTGGTATGGCAGTCCACAAAGGGCAGGCCTCCGCTATGATCGGCAAAATGGAAATTCTGATAAAAGGAAAGTCCAGTCACTGGTGTCAGGCGGAAAAAGGGATTGACAGTATTTATGCAGCTGGTCTTGTCGTCCAGAAGGTTCATGAGATCAGCCGCGATTATGTGGGAAAAGGACCTCATGTTGCCGGGATCGGCACCATACATGGCGGGGAATATCCTAATATTATTTCAGATCAGGTGAAGCTGGTGGGAAATATCAGAGCCTGCTATAGAGAGGATTTTGAACAATTAAAAAAGGCCCTGGAGCAGGCCTTCCATAAGGTGGAAGAAGTAACCGGGGCACAGGTATGTTTAAGCTTCCCAAAAGATCCGGTGCTGCCCTTTGCCAATGACCCTACTTTTACTGCCATAGCAGCAGACACAGGAAGAACAATATTCGGATCCCATTTTCTGCTGGAGGGAGAAGATGAACTTTTTCTTACAGGAGATAATGCATATCGGTATTATCAACAGACAAAGGGACTATTCTGCGTTTTTCTTGCAGCAGTTCCCGGAGAGGAGCATCCATTTCATCATCCGAAGTTTCAGATCGATGAAAGGATCCTTCTTCCTAGTGTGCAGACCCTTTATGAGATTATAAGAAAATATGCATAACAGGCATTCGGGAAAGACTTAAAGCATACCCAGGGAACGGCACAGGAACAGCCAGCCGGTAAGGGTAAAGGAACTTAGCAAGGTGGTAAGCATAACTACACCTGAGGTAAAGGAACCTTCATAATCCGTATTTTTCGCCATAATATAACAGCTAATAGTAGTTGCAGATCCAAGCATGATCAGAATGGCCGCCAGTTTGTCTTTAGTAAAACCGAAATGCATGGCTGCCGGCAGGAAAAGTGCTGTATATCCAACCAGCTTCAAAAATGTGCAGGCAAGTACTGCACGGATCCTGGAAAATGCTTTTCTGAATTCAAGTGCGCCGCCCATTGCCATCAGTCCCAGAGGTGTGGCAGTTTTGGCCAGATTTCCAACGGTAGTAGAGAGAATTTTAGGCATGGGAAGGCGGAGCAGGGACCAGATGGAGCCGGCAACGATCCCAAGGATTATGGGATTGGTGGCAATCCCTTTCAGAGTGCGTTTGATCACTGGCATGGAAATTCCTGAATTGCCAGGACGGAACAGACACAGTACAGTGACTGCCATAATGTTATAAAGAGGTACGCTGGCAACGATCATAAGGGGAGCCATTCCTGCATCTCCATACATATTCTGGATAATGGCAATACCAAGCACAGCAGCACTGCTCCGATAGGATGCCTGGACAAATTCCCCCTGAATATCCCTGGGTTTTAATAGAAAGGAAAAGCCTATTGAGATCAGGATGCTGATCAGTGTGGCAAAAAAACAGAAAAGCACCATCTTGCCGTCCCATACGCTGTAGATGTCCATATCTGCAATGTCCTGGAAAAGAAGAGCAGGAAGGGCCGCTTTAAAAACAAATTTGTTCATTTTGCTTACAAAAGACTCATCAAAAAGTCCGGCTTTTCTGAAAAAAAGTCCCAACATTAAAGTAAGAAAGATAGGAATCGTTGCATTAAGACAAAAGATCAGATTTTCCATTTTAGTATTTGTTCCTTTCTGTAGTAAGATGTGTGGTGGTTTTATTATAGCCTTACAGTGGGAATTGTCAAATTTTCCGGAATGTGTTATTCTTTCGGAGTATAGCAAAATGGAGGAAGATTGTATATATGAGATACGGTAAGATACGTATAGAAGATGGTTATCTGGCATACAGCCGCCACATGATGCTGAACAGCCTTCCCTGTAAGGACATTGTGTGGGCTTATATGCGTCGGGAGGGAGACGATTCCCCCGGAGGAAGTGTGAAACAGATCATTTCCAACTATCTGGTTGTTGTTACCAAGCGTAAAAAACGTTATATGTTTGACATGACAGAGAAAGAGGTACAGGAATGTCTCCGCCTTCTGAAAGCTCTGAACCCGGAGATGGCAGTTGGCTTTCCAAGAGGTGGCAGGCTTCCGTTGCAGTCCCTTCCCAATACCAGGGATCTGGGGGCATTGACTGCCAGGGATGGCCGGCATATCCTGCCAAGAAAGCTTCTGCGCAGCGGAGAACTGTATCATGCTTCACAGGCTGATAAGCAGCTGCTTACAGAAGAGTATCGGGTAAAAACCGTGGTGGATTTCCGCTCCAATACTGAGCGAAAGGAAAAACCGGATGTGATCCTGCGAGGTGTGGAATATTACCACATTCCCATTTTGGATGAAGAGAATCTGGGGCTGTTTGGAGAAGGCAGGGTTTGTAATCGGCTTTTGACCTACCAAGGAGACGGTGAAAAGTACATGGATCAGATGTATGAGAATCTGATCCGTGACCGTTACTCTGTGAATCAGTATGCCAGATTTTTAGATGTATTGATCCGTCATAAAGAAGGAGCAGTGCTCTGGCACAGCTGGGACGGCACGGGCAGGGCAGGAGTGGCCACGGCTCTTTTGCTTTGTGCCCTTGATATTCCGGAGGACACTATAAGAGAAGATTTCATGCGTTCCAATGCCTATCTGGAAGCAGAGCTTCAGTATATGCTTTTATATTTGGAAGCAATGGGCATGGACAGCCCCAGGGTTGCCGAGAATATGAGCATTTTTTTCAGAGTAAAGGAATCCTATATTGATCGTGTATTTCAGATCATCCGCCAGGAATACGGTACTGTGGAACGTTTCCTTAGAAGAGGCTTGTATCTTACTCCAAGAGCGGTGGAAGAGCTTAGAGATAAGTACCTGATTTGACTTTTGAGCCAGGAATTAAAAATTTTTAATGAATTAATGCAATAAAGTGGTATTTCGCATTGACAAACAGAATTTTGTTGCTATAATGATAAAAAAGTAAAAAGCCTATAGGTGGCGGGAGGGAGTCGATTTTGCAGAAAAGAATTTTATCTTTGCTGGTAGACAACACTTCCGGTGTGCTGAGCCGGATCGCCGGTCTGTTCAGCCGCCGCGGCTATAATATAGACAGCATTACTGCAGGAGTGACAGCAGATGAGAATTTTACACGCATTACAGTAGTATGCAGTGGTGATGATGCCATTCTGGGTCAGATTACGAATCAGCTTTCCAAGCTTGTGGATGTAAGGGATATTAAAGTTCTGGATCCACAGCAGAGCGTTGTTCGTGAGACAGTGCTGGTAAAAGTTGCAGCGAAGCCGGAGCAGCGTGATGGGATCATTTCAGTGGCCAATATTTTCAGGGCAAGCATTGTTGATGTTAGCAGAGATTCTCTGGTCGTTGAAATGACAGGAAGCAAGAGTAAGCTGGAGGCCTTTATCGATCTTATGGGAGACTATGAGATACTGGAGCTGGCAAGAGCCGGTGTGACAGGACTTTCCAGAGGCAGCGGAGGAGTTTGCTACTTCTAAACAGAGAAAGCCCACAGAAGCAGTTCGCTAGGAGATGTCTGTATCCCAGGGTATTGGGCATACTCTTAACAATATATAGACAAACAGTAGGAGGAAATAATAATGGCAGCAAGAATTTTTTATCAGGAAGACTGTAACCTTTCTTTGCTTGAGGGTAAAAAAATTGCAATCATTGGTTACGGCAGCCAGGGTCATGCACATGCACTGAACTTAAAGGATTCAGGATGTGACGTGATCATCGGACTTTATGAAGGAAGCCGTTCCTGGAAGAAAGCAGAGGAGCAGGGCTTTAAAGTATACACAGCAGCAGAGGCTGCAAAGCAGGCTGATATCATTATGATTCTGATCAATGATGAGAAGCAGGCAGATATGTATAAGAGAGACATTGAGCCGAACCTGGAAGAAGGCAATATGCTGATGTTTGCTCATGGCTTCAATATTCATTTTGGATGTATCGTGCCTCCGAAATTTGTAGATGTTACTATGATCGCTCCTAAGGGACCTGGCCATACAGTAAGAAGTGAGTATCAGGCTGGTAAAGGTGTTCCGTGTCTGGTAGCTGTAGAGCAGGATTACACAGGCAAAGCTCTTGATATGGCACTTGCATATGCACTTGGTATCGGTGGAGCAAGAGCCGGAGTTCTTGAAACTACTTTCAGAACAGAGACAGAGACAGACCTGTTTGGTGAGCAGGCTGTACTTTGCGGCGGTGTATGTGCCCTGATGCAGGCTGGATTTGAGACTCTTTGTGAGGCTGGATATGATCCGAGAAATGCTTACTTTGAGTGTATCCATGAGATGAAACTGATCGTTGATCTGATCTATCAGTCCGGATTTGCAGGTATGAGATATTCTATCTCCAATACTGCAGAGTATGGCGATTATATTACAGGACCAAAACTGATCACAGAAGATACAAAGAAAGCTATGAAGAAGATCCTTTCCGATATCCAGGATGGTACTTTTGCAAAAGAATTCCTGCTTGATATGAGCCCGGCAGGCCGTCAGGTTCACTTCAAAGCTATGAGAAAGAAAGCTGCAGAGCATCCGTCAGAGAAGGTTGGCGAGGAGATCCGTAAACTCTACAGCTGGAATGGCGAGGACAAGCTGATCAATAACTAATCGTTATTTACAAAACAGGTTTTACCTGTCTTATATTTCAATTACCGGAAGAACTGTCTAAGGAGAGGCAGTTCTTCTTCTTTTTTTCTGCATACAAATCCTATCTGCCGTACTGGAAAGACAAAGCCCATAGGTACTTCCACAAGAGCACCGCCTGCCAGGTCATCTTCTACAAATTCCCGGATTACACAGGCAATCCCAAGCCCGATCTTTGCAAATTGGATCAGAAGATCCATAGATGTTACCTCCAGAATATGGCTTAATTCTATACGGTTTTCTTTTAAAAGGGAATTTACTGACTGGCGGGTGATATTATCTTCATCCAGCATCATAAACGTTGCCGTATGGATCAAAGGTTCAGAAGGGAAAAGTTGCTGCTGGTTTTTCAGATATTGTCTGGTTGCCACAAAGGTGTCCTGGATACCAAGCAGTGGACGGAAATGATAACCGGTAAGCTTATGGGGTCTGCCGATCAGTCCAAGATCGATCTTGTTGTCATCCAGAAGTTTCAGAGTCTGATAAGTGGACTGACAGGAAATATTAATACGTACCTGAGGGTTCACAGAGATGTAGTTTTGAAGATAGGACATAAGTACGTATTTACACAAGGTGGAGCTGGCTCCAAGCCGCAGCCTTGGGATCTCTCTGGAATGATTATGAAGGATGGATTCTTCTCCTTCTCCAAGTAAAGAGAAAGCTTCTTTTACTTTTTCGTAAAGAAGTTGTCCGTCTGCAGTCAGTTCCACTCCTCTTGAATTACGTTTGAAAAGAACGGTATCCAGATTCTGTTCCAGCTTTTTGATGGCATGGCTGATGGCTGGCTGGCTGATGTACAATTCCCTGGCTGCCTGTGAAATATTTCCGGTACGGCCGGTAGCATAAAAAATGTGGTATAGTGAAAGATTTTCCTGCATAAAAGCTCCTTCCATAAATAATATTTATAGCAAGTATGATAAATATGTATTTTCATTATAGCAGAAGCTGTGATAGAATACCAATATAAATTCAAGTCGAGCAGCCGGGAGAAAGTGGACAGCTGCACAGAAATGTTACAGGAGGAATATGAGAATGGGAATGACAATGACACAGAAAATTTTGGCAGCTCATGCAGGACTGGATCATGTGGAAGCAGGACAGCTGATTGAAGCAGATCTGGATCTGGTGCTGGGAAATGATATTACTTCACCAGTGGCTATTCATGAGATGGACAAAATGACTGTTGATACAGTTTTTAATAAAGATAAGATTGCACTGGTAATGGATCATTTTATCCCAAACAAAGATATCAAATCTGCAGAACACTGCAAATGTGTCAGAGAGTTTGCCTGTCGTCATGATATCACCAATTATTTTGATGTGGGACAGATGGGAATTGAGCATGCGCTGCTTCCTGAGAAAGGTCTTACGGTTGCAGGTGACGTAGTGATCGGTGCGGATTCACATACTTGTACCTACGGTGCACTGGGTGCATTTTCTACTGGTGTGGGAAGTACGGATATGGCAGCTGGTATGGCTACCGGAAAAGCATGGTTTAAAGTTCCGGCAGCTATTAAATTTAATATTGTGGGCAAACCAAAGAAATGGGTCAGCGGAAAAGATGTGATCTTACATATCATCGGCATGATCGGTGTGGACGGAGCACTTTACAAGTCTATGGAGTTTACCGGTGAGGGGATTAAGAACCTTTCCATGGATGATCGTTTTACAATTGCAAATATGGCGATCGAGGCAGGAGGAAAGAACGGTATCTTCCCTGTAGATGAGCTGACCAAGCAGTACATGAAGGAGCATTCCGTAAGAACGTATAAGATTTATGAGGCAGATGAGGATGCAGTTTATGAAGCTGAGTATACCATCGATCTTGGTGAACTGGAGCCTACCATTGCATTCCCGCATCTTCCGGAGAATACGAAGACTATTTCACAGATCACAGAGCCTGTTGTGATCGATCAGTCTGTGATCGGTTCCTGTACAAACGGCCGTATTGATGATCTGCGTGTGGCAGCTCAGATCCTGAAAGGACGTAAAGTAAAAAAGGGCGTGCGCTGCATCGTGATCCCGGCAACTCAGGCCATTTATCTTCAGGCTATGGATGAAGGCCTTTTGAAGATCTTTATTGAAGCAGGTGCAGTTGTAAGTACACCTACCTGCGGACCTTGCCTTGGCGGTTACATGGGTATCCTGGCAGCAGGAGAGAGATGTATTTCCACTACCAACCGTAACTTTGTAGGCCGTATGGGTCATGTGGATTCAGAGGTATATCTGGCAAGCCCGGCTGTAGCAGCAGCCAGTGCTGTTACAGGTAAGATTTCTGCACCGGAAGAACTGGGATTATAAGGAGGAATAAAAGATGCAGGCAAAAGGAACTGTTTTTAAATATGGAGATAATGTAGATACAGATGTAATCATTCCTGCACGTTATCTGAATTCTTCAGATCCGGCAGAACTGGCTACCCACTGCATGGAAGATATTGATAATACATTTGTGAAAAGGGTGAAAAAGGGAGATATTATCGTAGCAGATAAGAACTTTGGCTGCGGTTCTTCCCGTGAGCATGCACCTATCGCTATTAAGGCAGCAGGAGTAAGCTGTGTGATCGCTGAGACCTTTGCACGTATTTTTTACAGAAATGCCATCAATATCGGACTTCCGATCATTGAATGTCCGGAAGCGAGCAAGGGGATTGAGGATGGAGATCAGGTAGAGGTTGATTTTGATTCCGGTATGATCTACAACCGCACAAAAGGTACAGAGTTTAAAGGGCAGGCTTTCCCGGAGTTCATGCAGAAGATCATCAAAGCAGAAGGCCTTGTAAACTATATTAACAGCAAGAAGGCATAAGATTCAGCTAACTTTTCATCATACTTATACATCCTGAGAGTACGTAAGCAGAATAGATCTGGCAAAGTACAGGATCTGCATTTGCAATAAACTGCAATTGCAATAATCCTGCTTCAGTCATTCTGCATCCGTTCTCTCAGGATTTTCTTTGTTTTTGATAAATGTAAAGAATATTATGAGCTTTGTCAAATAAGAAAATACAGAGAGAAAATACAGAGAGGTTCATAAGAAAATACATAAAAGTAAAAAAATAGTTGCTTTTTCAGGTGAATGCTGATATAATATTTTCTGTTGCGGGGTATGGCGTAGCTTGGTAGCGCGCACGGCTGGGGGCCGTGAGGTCGCAGGTTCAAATCCTGTTGCCCCGATTAAAATTAAATTCAGTAAAATCAAGAGTTTGGAGCGTCTGCACTGAACTCTTTTTGATTGCCTTTGATTACCTCATTGCTCCAGTCTATTGTATTTACGATTTTTCAGTGTTTTCAATGATTTCCGTTTTGCAATTCAAGTTTGTTTACAGTCTGAAAGCCACCCGTTCGTGGGTGGCTTTCAGACTGTAAACGTTTTTGTGAAATTTATTTCTCTGTGCTATCAGCATCAATTACAGATTGAATCTGTTTCATCAGAGCATCGTAATTGTCCTGGTTGTCAATTCCGCCCAGCATAGGATCTCCTACAATATTCCCATTTCGATCTACTAAAATTGTTGTGGGAAATGCCATAATATTTGAGGCGTATTTTCCTGCATCAGAATCAGAGTCTATGGAAAGATTGCGGTATTTTGCACCCTGACTTTCAAGAATCGAAGCTGCTTCTTTGATCGCATCTTCATTCCCATCAAAAGTCTCTGTGTTGATGCCTACTACTTCTCCCCCCATGGATTTGATGGCATCATTTAATTCGTTAAGCTTGGATAATTCAGCTACGCAAGGTTTGCACCCGGTAAACCAGAAATTAACAACTGTTACTGCATTCTTGGAAAACAGACTTTCATCAACTGAATTTCCATCGAAATCTTTTCCGGAAAAGTTATTAAAAGGAGAGGAATCATCTGACGCAGTTTTTGTTTCTGAAGTGTCTGTTTCTGCATTTTTCTTTTCAAGTTCTGCAATCTGTTCTTCAATTTTTCGTATGGTTTCAATATCATCTGTAAGGGTTTGATACTGCTCATCTGTAAAAGAATCCTTGTTTGATTCAACTGTATCAGAAAGAAAATCTGCGTAATTTCCACTTGAATCGGCAGAGCTTTTACTCATCAGACCAAAAGCTTTGTCCCATGCATCTTTGTGGTCTGCAAAAAGCTGGTTTTCCTGCTGATACAAATTGTCAAGCTCTGAATCTGAAGTATTGTCAGATGGATCAGTGTCAGTCTCTTCATAAGTAATTTGGGCGGTATCTGATCCTGTATTTTCTGTTTCAGTATTTTCTGTGTCTGCTTTTACAGTTTCTGTTTTATCTGCTTCCGTGGTTTCTGTATTAGTGGTTTCAGTTTTGGAAGATTCAGTTTTAGCGGATTCGGTTTTTGCAGTTTCCTTTTCCGTAGTTCCTCCGTTACATGCGGTAAATGATAATGCGGTGCCAAGTGCTAAGAGTGTGATAAGTACTTTTTTTGCTTTCATGATAATAAACTCCTTTAAATAATTATAATAAGATTAATTGGATAACTGTATTAATGTATTAATCAGGTAACTGTTTCTTATTGCTGGCTATTGCAGCTGTCCTTTTTGGGACATGTTTTCCCCATAAACTGGTAATGGATCGCATCTGTGGGACAGGCCTTTATGCAGGCTCCGCACCGGATACATTCCATATGGTTTGGTGTTTTGCGTACATCCACGTCCATTTTACATGCTTTTGCACATTTGTTACATCCCACGCATTTGCTGCTTTCCACCTGAATGCCAAGAAGGGATACCTTATTAAACAGTGAATAAACTGCACCAAGAGGACATATCCATTTGCAGAAAGGCCTGTAAAACAGGATGCTTAAAATAACTACGGTAATCAAAATAAGACACTTGAATGTAAATAAATTTCCCAATGCAGAACGTATAGCTGCATTTCCCAATGACAATGGTATTGCACCTTCCAGCACACCTTGCGGACAAATATATTTGCAGAAGAATGGATCTCCCATTCCTATCGAGTTCGTTACAAGCATTGGCAGAAGTATGACGAAAACAATAAGAATGATATATTTCAGGTATCTTAAAGGCTTCAGCCTGGCTGTGGATAATTTCTTTCCGGGGATTTTATGAAGTAAATCCTGAAACCATCCAAACGGACACAAAAATCCACAGATAAATCGCCCCAGCAGCACACCAAGCAAAATAAAAAAACCGGTTATGTAATATGAGAATTTAAACTTGGATGAGCCAACCACTGCCTGAAATGCACCAATTGGGCATGCACCTGTGGCAGCAGGACAGGAATAGCAGTTTAATCCTGGAACGCATACAGTTTTCGCCTTGCCTTGATATATTTGACCCTTGAACACATTGGGAATGTGAATGTTGGTAAGAAGTGTGGCCGCTGCCTGTATCCACCCACGGATCTGTGCAATTTTCTTTGATCGTAAATTCGTTTTTTTATCCAATTCCAACACACTCCAAACATAATTTTATTGCTTTTCCCAGTACGGTGGCGGCTTCGCCTCTGATCGCACCATAGCTAATCATAGCTATGCCTGTAATAAGTAAAACAAGTTGAGACATTTTTTTACACTTCAAAATCTTATTACTCCTTTCGTTTTGGCAGACATGATACTTTTTTAATTTATGGCATATATGCCATACTTTTCTTTTCTTGCATAATCGTTGCTATTTTCATTTCCTGCATATATTGACCAGCTGATGTTTGTATTATACAATAACTGTTGTAAAATTTCTGTTAAGAAGCAGGTGGAAAATTTGAGATTATTAATTGTTGAAGACGAGAAAAAATTATGCGACACTGTTGCAAAAAGTTTATATGATGCAGGATATGAGGTGGATACCTGTTACGATGGGGAAGAGGCGCTTGATTATATTCTGGCAGAGAATTATGATCTGATCGTTTTGGATCTGAATCTTCCCGGTATGGATGGCATGGATATTTTAAAAGAACTCAGAAAGAAAAATGAGGATACAAAGGTTCTTATATTGTCTGCAAGGAGCCAGATCGCAGATAAGGTGGAAGGGCTGGATGCAGGGGCCAATGATTATATGGAAAAGCCTTTTCATCTGCAGGAGCTTGAAGCACGTATCAGAAGTCTTACACGGCGCAGATTTGTACAAAGAGATATTTGCCTGAAAGCAGGAGATATACGGTTTGATACCAGGAAGCGTGAGGCTTATGTAAAAGAAGAAAAAGTACATTTAACCAGAAAAGAAAATGGGATTTTGGAATATCTGCTTCTTAATCAGGGCCGGCCGATCAGTCAGGAAGAACTTATGGAACATGTATGGGATGCGTCTGTGGACAGCTTTAGCGGGTCTATCCGGGTGCACATGTCTTCTCTTAGAAAAAAGCTTAAGGCAGTGCTTGGTTATGATCCGATCCTGAACAAGGTAGGTGAAGGCTATAAGATACGAGAGGAATCAGAGCGATGAGAAAAATGTCACTTCAGTGGAGGATTACGATCCTCACTACGCTGTTTATTGCAATTATATGCGGATGTCTCACCCTGTTTGTTTATAAGAATGGTGTATATTATATTGATTTGCTGCAGGATACAGTTGATGCTAAAAGCGAGCAGGGTAATGGTAAGGAACCAGATGAAATATATATTAATATTCCTGATGATAAATGGAATGATTTTGCTGATGATTTTTCTATTCAGGTATACAATAACAAAGCTGATTACAAGAAAAGCAGTCTGATGTTTTCAACGCTGCTGGCACTTCTTGGCGGTGTTGTTACATATTTTATAGTTGGACATGCATTAAAACCACTAAGAAAAATTGCAGATAAAATGGAAGAAGTGCAGGCACAAAATCTGTCAGACTCCAGGCTGGAAGAAAATGAGGTTAAGGAGTTAAACCAGATCAGTGTGTCGTATAACAAGATGCTGGAACGCCTTTCAGAAGCATTTGATGTGCAGAGACAATTTACTGCCAATGCAGCTCATGAGCTTCGCACACCTTTATCATTGATGCAGGTACAGCTGGATTTATATCATTCCACTCAGCATAAACATAATGATGAATGTACAGAACAGACAATCACTATGGTCATGGAACAGAATGAAAAACTAAGTAAAATGATCAAGACCCTTTTGGATATGAGTGAGCTTCAGAGTGTGGAACGTGATGATATTATCATGGTGGATGCACTTGTTGAAGAAGTGATCGCAGATCTGGAACCGCTTGCAATAGAAAAGAATATTCGGCTTATTGGAAATTGCAGGAATGCAAATATGCAGGGAAGTGATATTCTGATTTACAGGGTGGTATATAATCTGGTTGAGAATGCAATAAAATATAACCATTCAGGAGGTCAGGTTACAGTCACCTCTTATCAAAAAGACAAAAACGTTTATCTTTCGGTAGAGGATACAGGAAGTGGTATTCCCAGGGAACTTAAGGAGCGGGTGTTCGAACCATTTTTCCGCGTAGACAAATCCAGAAGCCGTGAACTGGGTGGTGTAGGGCTTGGCCTTGCACTGGTACATGAAATCGTGCGTGCTCATGATGGAAGCATTACGGTTAAAGACAATCCGTCAGGCGGAACGATTTTTGAAGTGGTGCTCCCTCAGCATCTTCAGCCTTTTTCCGGCAAATAATGGGATGGGTCTACACATAAAAAATATAGCACTATACAATAAAAATACGAAACAATGTATCATCTATCTATAAAAAAATAAAATGCTTGATTTTTACACTTTTCTGGTGTATAGTGATAAAGACTTCAAGAGTTAGAGATATTTTGACTCTTGATCATAATTTCATAGTTTAAATGCACAGATGAGGAATAGTACATAAGGAACCGAAGCACAGAGAGCTGCTGGCTGGTGGAAAGCAGCGGATGGAATTTATGGAACTCGCCTCGGAGCAGCTGATCCCAAAGCCTGACATTTATTATACATATCAGAGTGTTATGGAGAGTAGGAGCAGACGGTATCCACCGTTACATGGAATGGATATAAGGATGAATTTTCGTTCCGTATCCAGTGAGTGTATGAATTTTATTCATGAAATAAGAGTGGTACCGCGTAGATGATCAGATCTTTCGTCTCTTGCAGAAATGCAGAAGATGGAAGATTTTTTTGTTTCATTAATAATGACAAAGAGAAAAAGAAATGGAGGAAATAATAAGATGATGAACCCAGGTAAATATCAGAAACAGTATTATATGCCACCGGAAGTATGTCTGGATTGGACGAAAAAGGAGTATGTTGATAAGGCTCCTGCATGGTGTTCTGTAGATCTTCGTGATGGCAACCAGGCGCTGGTGATCCCTATGAGTCTTGATCAGAAGGTGGAGTTTTTCAAGTTGCTTGTACAGATTGGTTTTAAAGAGATCGAAGTAGGATTTCCTGCTGCATCTGAAACAGAATATACTTTCCTGCGCACACTGATCGATCAGAATCTGATTCCTGAAGATGTAACCATCCAGGTACTGACACAGGCAAGAGAGCATATTATCCGAAAGACCTTTGAAGCAGTGAAAGGTGCACCAAAGGCCATTGTACATGTTTACAATTCCACATCTGTTGCACAGAGGGAACAGGTATTTAAAAAGTCAAAAGAAGAGGTACTGAAAATTGCTGTAGATGGTGCCAGACTGTTAAAAGAACTTGCTGATGAAACAGAAGGCAATTTCCAGTTTGAGTACAGCCCGGAAAGCTTTACCGGCACAGAGCCGGAATATGCCCTTGAAGTCTGCAATGCAGTTCTGGATGTATGGCAGCCTACACCAGATAATAAATGCATTATCAATCTGCCTGTAACAGTAGAACTGGCAATGCCTCATGTATATGCAAGTCAGGTAGAGTATATGTGTAAACATATGAAGTACAGAGATAATGTGATAGTATCCCTTCATCCTCATAATGACAGAGGCTGTGGTGTGGCGGATACAGAGATGGGTATTCTGGCAGGGGCAGACAGAATCGAGGGTACTCTTTTTGGAAATGGAGAGCGTACCGGTAACGTGGATATTGTTACATTGGCCATGAATATGTATTCCCAGGGTGTGGATCCGGGGCTTGATTTCTCTGACATGCCACACGTATGTGAGGTCTATGAGGCATGTACAGGAATGCACATCAATGAAAGAAGCCCATACAGCGGAGCACTTGTATTTGCTGCATTCTCCGGATCCCATCAGGATGCCATTGCAAAAGGAATGCACTGGATCGAGGAAAAAGATCCTAACCATTGGACAGTGCCTTATCTGCCTATTGATCCTACAGATGTGGGACGTAATTATGATGCAGATGTTATCCGTATTAACAGCCAGTCCGGAAAAGGCGGCGTAGGTTATATCCTGGAAACCAAGTACGGTCTGAATCTTCCACCGAAAATGCGTGAGGCTATGGGTTATACAGCCAAAGCTGTATCCGACCATCTGCATAAAGAGCTCCATCCGGATGAAATCTTCGGACTGTTTAAGAGAACCTATGAAAATGTAGTTGAGCCATATAGTATTCATGAGGTTCATTTCCAGCAGACAGAAAATGGAATTTCCACCAGAGTTACATCAACCTTCAAAGGAAAGACGATTATCACAGAAGCAATTGGTAACGGACGTCTGGATGCTGTCAGCAATGCATTAAAGAAAGCATACGAACTGAAGTATTCTCTGGAAGTATATCAGGAGCATGCATTGGAAAAAAGTTCAAGCTCCAAGGCAATTGCCTATGTGGGAATCAAGAAGCCGGATGGAACCATGGCATGGGGTGCAGGTGTGGATCCGGATATTATCCATGCATCCATTGATGCCCTTGTTACAGCAATCAATAACCGCTGATTCCGCAGATTGCATACACAAAAGAACAGCAGTCAGGGGAATTTTACTTGACATTGTTGTTTCATATGATAGACTAAAATCTAGTTTTATAAGTTTTTCTATTAGTTTAAATGATTCAGGAGGAATAAATTATGGCTGCACCTTATAATCACAGAGCCATTGAAGCTAAATGGCGCACCAAATGGGAAGAAAAGCCCATTAATGTGAACGATGGCAAAAAGCCCAAATACTATTGTCTGGATATGTTTCCATATCCATCCGGAAATGGTCTTCATGTAGGCCATTGGAGAGGATATGTTATTTCTGATGTATGGAGCCGTTACAAAATGCTCCAGGGATATTATCTGATCCATCCTATGGGATGGGATGCATTTGGTCTTCCGGCTGAGAACTATGCGATCAAGATGGGGGTTCATCCGGCAATTTCCACAGCTTCCAATGTTAAGAACATTAAGCGTCAGATCAATGATATCGCAGCAATTTACGATTGGGATATGGAAGTAAATACCACAGATCCTAATTTCTACAAATGGACTCAGTGGATCTTTGTCCAGATGTTTAAGAAAGGCCTTGCTTATGAGAAGGAATTCCCAATTAACTGGTGCCCTTCCTGTAAGACAGGACTTGCAAATGAAGAGGTAGTAAATGGCTGCTGTGAAAGATGTGGTGCTCCTGTTACCAAGAAGAATCTTCGTCAGTGGATGCTGCGGATCACCAAATATGCGGACCGTCTGTTAAATGACCTGGATAAGCTTGACTGGCCGGAAAAGGTTAAGAAGATGCAGACAGACTGGATCGGCAAGTCTTATGGCGCAGAGGTGGAATTCCCCATCGATGGAAGAGATGAGAAGATCACTGTTTATACAACAAGACCGGATACTCTTCATGGCGCTACATTTATGGTTCTTGCACCTGAACACGCCCTTGCCAAATCCCTTGCAACGGATGAGACAAGAGAGGCAGTGGAGAAGTATATCTTTGATTCTTCCATGAGATCCAATGTTGACCGTATGCAGGACAAAGAGAAGACTGGCGTATTTACAGGAAGCTATGCCATCAATCCGTTAAATGGGAAGAAGGTACCCATCTGGTTGTCTGATTATGTACTTGCAGATTATGGTACAGGTGCCATTATGTGTGTACCTGCCCATGATGACCGTGATTTTGAGTTTGCTAAGAAGTTCGGTCTGCCTATTGTCCAGGTTATTGCAAAAGACGGTAAAGAGATCGAAAATATGACAGAAGCCTACACAGATGCGGTAGGCACAATGATCAATTCCGGTGACTGGAATGGCATGGAGTCTTCTGTACTGAAAAAAGAAGCTCCGGAGATGATCGAGAAGAAAGGCTTTGGCCGTAAGACTGTGAATTATAAGCTGCGTGACTGGGTATTCTCCCGTCAGCGTTACTGGGGTGAGCCGATCCCTATCGTTCATTGCCCGAAGTGCGGAGCAGTGCCGGTTCCGGAAGATCAGCTGCCCCTGCGCCTGCCGGAGGTAGAAAGCTATCAGCCTACTGGCACAGGAGAGTCTCCACTGGCTGCAATTGACGAGTGGGTAAATACTACTTGCCCATGCTGCGGCGCACCTGCAAAGAGAGAAACAAATACCATGCCGCAGTGGGCCGGTTCTTCCTGGTATTTCCTTCGTTATGTAGATAATAAGAATGATAAAGAGCTGGTATCCAAAGAAAAGGCAGACAAGTACCTGCCAGTTGATATGTATATCGGTGGTGTGGAGCATGCAGTCCTTCACCTTTTGTATTCCAGATTCTACACCAAGTTCCTGTATGATATCGGGGCAATTGACTTTGATGAGCCATTTAAGAAACTGTTCAACCAGGGTATGATCACTGGCAAGAATGGGATCAAGATGAGTAAATCTAAGGGTAATGTTGTATCGCCGGATGATCTTGTAAGAGATTATGGCTGTGATTCTCTGAGAATGTATGAGCTGTTCGTAGGACCGCCGGAACTGGATGCTGAGTGGGATGACAGAGGTATTGATGGTGTATCCAAATTCCTGAAGAGATTCTGGAATCTTGCCCTTGACAGTATTGAGAAAGATGTTCCTGCAACCAAAGAGATGATAAAAGTACGCCATAAACTGGTTTATGACATCACGCAGCGTCTGGAAAGCTTCAGCCTGAATACAGTTATTTCCAAATTCATGGAGTATAACAACAAGCTGATCGAACTGTCCAAGAATGCTGATGGAGCAGTGGATAAAGAGACGATTGAAACAATGACCATCCTTCTGGCTCCTTTTGTGCCCCATGTGGCCGAAGAAATCTGGGAAAAGCTTGGACATGAGGATTCTGTTTTCCATGCACAGTGGCCGGAGCATGATGAGGAAGCAATGAAAGATGACGAGGTAGAGGTACCGGTTCAGATCAATGGAAAGACCCGTGTTGTTATCAGTATTTCTGCAGACAGCTCCAAGGAGGATGCACTGGCAAAAGGCCGTGAAGCACTGGAAGGCAAGCTTACAGGTAATGTGATCAAGGAAATCTACGTTCCCAAGAAGATCATCAATTTTGTAATGAAATAAAATTACTGCTGTGAAAAAATGCAATATGTAAATTGCAATCAATAGAAAAAAAAATACTTGCATTTTAAAAACGCAGGCTGTATAATACATCAAAAGGCAAAGGCGCCGGAGAGATCTCTCCTGCGCCTTTTTTCGTATTCAGAAGGTATGAATGATCTGTATGGGCATCACTTGAATGCGATTATATTACATTTAAAAAAATATGCCATGCTGATAAAGTTTTACTTGATTAAAGCATAAAAGCGTGGTATAATTTCAGAAAATGTACGAGAAGTAAAGACAAACGTCTTTGCTATAGGGACAAAAAAGGAGGAGAATGAATTATGAAGAAAAAAATAGTATCCGTAATGATGACAGCTGTAGTAGCTGCAGCAACTGTATTTAGCGCAGCCGTACCTGCATTTGCAGCAGACACAGTAAAGATCGGTGTTTATGAGCCGGCATCCGGAGACAATGGAGCAGGTGGCAAGCAGGAAACACTTGGTATCCAGTATGCCAACAGTGAAACACCTACCGTTGAGATCGACGGCAAAGAATATAATGTGGAACTTGATATTGTTGACAATGAATCCTCTACAGATAAAGGTCCTTCCGCAGCTTCCACCCTGGTAAGTGACGGAGTATCCATCGTTCTTGGATCTTATGGTTCAGGCGTATCCATTGCAGCATCTGATATTTTCAAAGATGGCGGTGTTCCTGCATTGGGAGTTACCTGCACCAATCCACAGGTAACTCAGGGAAATACTCATTATTTCCGTATCTGTTTCCTGGATCCATTCCAGGGCACTGTTCTTGCTAACTTTGCAAAAGACAAATTTGAGGCAAAGAAAGCATATGTTCTTACGAAGTTGGGAGATGATTATTCCGCAGGGCTTGGACATTACTTTACAAAAGCTTTTGAAGATCTTGGCGGTGAAGTCGTTGAGGAAACCTTCCCAGATGGAAATAGTGATTTCACATCTTATATCACATCTGCTAAGAATGCAGGCGCAGACGTATTCTTTGCACCTACCTCTACAGAGGCAGCAGCACTGATCATTGAGCAGGCAGCAGCACAGGGACTGGATCTTCCTCTTCTTGCAGGTGATACCTGGGATTCTAATGTTATCCTGAAAGCTGCAGAAGGCAAGGATGTACAGGTATATGTAACAACCTTCTATCAGGAGGGCGGTAACGAAGATTTTGATAATGGCATGAAAGAATTTATCAATTCTGATTCCAAGAACCTGGCAAACAACGGTGGTGATGATACGATCGCAGCTGTATCTGCAATGGGTTATGATGCATATTACGTGGCACTGGAAGCACTGAAGGCTGCAGGCTCCGCTGATCCGGCTAAAGTAAATGAGGCACTGTGGGATGTGACTTATGAAGGTGTATGTGGAAATGTACAGTTTGATTCTGAAAACGGAGATGCGCAGAGAGATACCGCATATGTAAAAACTGCTAACACTGAGACTGGAGCATGGGACTTTGTTGGTGAGCAGGGTGTAGAATAATAACTTCAGGACTTGATGAATTTGATAGCACAGGAGGCGGGGTACAAGTTCCCGCCTTTCCTGTGCTAAATGGAAAAATACTGTAACGAAAAAGGAGGATTCCTCTATGGAATGGTTCAATCAGAATCTGCCATATTTTCTGGCAGGTATTTCTGTAGGCGGACAGTATGCCCTGATTGCCATTGGATATACAATGGTTTATGGTATTCTGCGTCTGATCAACTTTGCACATGGTGATATTTTTATGGTAGCAGGTCTGATCATGGTTTACTTATCAGCTTCACTGCCTATTTACATATCGATCCCCATTATGATCGTAGCCACTGTTATTATTGGTTTTCTTATTGAACGTGTTGCTTACAAACCTCTTCGCCAGGCGCCCAGGATGTCGATCATGATTTCTGCTATCGGAGTTTCTTATCTTCTCCAGAACCTGGCCCTTTATATTACAGGAGGCTTGGCACAGCAGTATCCGGCAATTCCGTGGATCAGTGACACGATTGAGATTTTCGGATCTGTTACAAAAAGAGTTACTGTGATCACACCGATCCTTACCATTGTTCTTGTTTTTGCACTGGTATTTCTAATCAAGAAAACAAAGATCGGTATGGCAATGCGTGCAGCATCCAAGGATTTTGAAACCTCCCAGCTTATGGGAATTAAGATTAATTCCGTGATCAGCATGACTTTTATTATTGGATCATTTCTTGCAGCAGTTGCCAGTCTTCTGTATTTTTCTAATTATACAGGAGTTGTTCCTACATCTGGTGCTATGCCTGGGCTGAAGGCCTTTGTTGCCGCTGTATTTGGTGGGATTGGCTCTATCCCGGGAGCCGTGATCGGAGCTTTTATCATTGGTATCTGCGAGAATATCATTAAAGGAATGGGTATGACCACCTTTTCGGATGCATTTACCTTTGCACTGCTGATCGTTATTCTGATTGCCAAGCCAACAGGTTTGTTTGGTGAGAAAGTCACAGATAAAGTCTGAAAAGGAGGGGATATTATGACAAAGAAAAAAGAAACGATCATAAATGTTGCCCTGATTGCAGGACTTCTTGTGATTTTATACATTATGGAACAGCTGATGAATCCTACAGACATGATTTTTACAGTCCTTAAAAAAGGTGCTATTTACGCACTGGTTGCTGTTTCCATGAACCTGTTAAACGGTTTTACAGGTCTGTTTTCCCTTGGGCAGGCAGGCTTCATGCTTCTGGGTGCATATACATACGGGATCCTTACCATTCCGACAGAACAAAGAGAAAGCGTTTACCAGTATTTTGATGGCGGCATCGTACAGTTTGCAGTTCCTGTGGCTATAGGCATCCTGGCTGCCGGTGTGGTAGCTGCTATTTTTGCATACCTGATCGGTCTTCCTGTACTTCGTCTGAAAAGTGATTATCTGGCAATTGCCACACTTGGTTTTGCCGAGATCATCCGCGCAGTGTTCCAGTGGGATAAGCTGGGACCACTTACCAATGGTTCCAACCTTTTGAGAAGCTATCCTACGTTCAAAAGTGTGCTGTTCCCGTTTATTGTATCAGGGATCTGTATTGCTGTGATCGTGATGCTGATCAATTCTACTTACGGAAGAGCATTTAAGGCCATTCGTGATGATGAGATAGCAGCAGAGGCTATGGGAATCAATCTGGCCCATCATAAAAGGATCGCTTTTACAGTCAGTTCCTTTTTTGCAGGGATCTCAGGTGCCCTTCTTGCTATGTACCAGACAACCATCCAGGCTTCCATGTTCAAGTCTGCAATGACTTATGAGATCCTGCTGATCGTTGTAATCGGAGGTATTGGCTCTGTGACAGGAAGCTGTATCAGTTCCTTCCTGTTTATTACCTGCTCTGAGTGGATCCTTAGATTTTTGGATAATGATACTTATATCGGGGATTTCCATGTACCCCTTCTTCGGTCTGGTTTCCGAAAGGTTGTATTTTCTATTATCATTATGATCATTGTACTATTCTTCCGACAGGGTATCATGGGAACAAAAGAGTTTTCAGTGGCAGGGATCCGGAACTTTTTTGTGCGAAAATCCAATAAGGAAAAAGGGAGGAAACTCCAATGAGTGAACATGTGCTGAAAGTAGAAAATGCAACGATGCAGTTTGGCGGTGTGGTTGCAGTTGATAATATGAATATTGTTGTAGATAAAGGTGAGATCGTTTCCCTGATCGGTCCTAATGGTGCAGGGAAAACAACGGCTTTTAATGTGATCACCGGTGTTTACGCACCAACCAATGGGGCTGTATATTTTAATGGAAAGAAGATCATTGAAAATCATCCACAGGGTAAAATGAAGAAATTATACCAGGGACAGAATGCAGGCAAATATACTCATGTGCTTGCACCTACCCCGGATAAGATCACACAGCTTGGAATTGCAAGGACCTTCCAGAACATCCGCCTTTTTAAAAGCCAGACAGTATTTGAGAACATTCTCATTGCAAAACATTTGAGAAGAACCAGTAATCTTTTTACTGCCACTTTCCACCTGAACGGAAAAGAAGAGCAAAAGATGCGGGAGGATGCAACTCATCTGTTGGAAATTGTAGGTTTAAAAGATGAGAGGAATGAGATGGCTACCTCTCTTCCCTATGGAAAACAGAGAAGACTGGAAATTGCCAGGGCGCTGGCCACTAATCCAAGCCTGCTTCTTCTGGATGAGCCTGCAGCAGGTATGAACCCACAGGAAACCGATGAATTGACGGCTTTTATTGGAGAAATCCGTGATAATTTTGGACTTACTATTTTTATGATCGAGCATCACATGGATCTGGTTATGGAGATTTCCGACAGAATTTATGTGCTTGATTTTGGAAAGCCTATTGCTGAAGGTGTTCCGGAAGAGATTCAGAATAATCAGCGGGTAATTGATGCTTACCTGGGAGGTGCAGCAGATGAGTAATGTACTGGAAGTAAAAGGACTGTGTGTTTCCTATGGAGGCATCCAGGCAGTAAAAGATATCAGCTTTGTAGTTCCGAAAGGTGAAGTAGTTACACTGATCGGAGCCAACGGTGCAGGGAAAAGCTCTACACTTCGTTCCATTGTAGGTCTTGTGAAACCTACCCTTGGCAGTGTTCTTCTTAATGGAAAGGAAATCGCCGGAAAAACACCGGAAAGTATTGTATCCCAGGGGATTACCCTTGTGCCGGAAGGAAGAAGGGTTTTTGCCGACTTGACGGTGCTTGAGAACCTGAAGGTTGGAGCTTACCTAAGAAAGGATAGCCTGGATGAAGATATCCGCTGGTGTTATGACCTGTTCCCAAGACTGAAAGAAAGAAGCTGGCAGCTGGCAGGTACTCTTTCCGGAGGAGAGCAGCAGATGCTTGCTATTGCAAGGGCATTGATGAGCCGCCCGGATGTGATCATGATGGATGAGCCTTCCCTTGGACTGGCGCCTATTGTTGTACGTGGAGTGTTTGATATTATCCGTGAGATCAACCGTCAGGGTAAGACAATCCTTTTGGTGGAGCAGAATGCGAACATGGCATTAAATGCAGCACATCATGGGTATGTTATGGAAACAGGACGGATCACGTTGTCAGGAACCGGTAAGGAACTGTCTGAGAATGATTCCGTAAAGGCTGCTTATCTTGGAAAAGCAAGAAAATAATGTTACGATAAGAATGCCGGGAAAATAATCCCGGCATTAATCGTTATGAAGTGTATAAGAAATATTAAGGATGCAGCAGATACACAGGAGCGGATCACAAGATCTTTGTGGTCCACTTGCTGCAGTCCCATACCTGAGAAACAATATCCTGGTAGAATTCCGGTTCATGACAGATAAGCAGGATACTTCCCCGATATTCAAGAAGGCTCTGTTTCAGGGCCTCTTTTGCGTCCACATCCAGATGATTGGTAGGCTCGTCAAGAAGCAGCACATTGGTTTCTTTATTGACAAGCTTGCACAGGCGGACTTTTGCCTGTTCTCCACCACTGAGTACACGAACCTGGCTTTCAATGTGTTTGGTGGTAAGTCCGCATTTGGCCAGTGCAGAACGCACTTCATACTGGGTATAGGATGGGAATTCTGCCCAGATCTCATCAATGCAGGTAGTCTTATTGTCGCCCTTTACTTCCTGTTCAAAGTATCCGATCTGCAGGTTGTCCCCTAATTCGCAGGAACCGGAAAGGGGCGGGATCAGACCCAGGATGCTTTTTAAAAGTGTAGTTTTACCGATTCCGTTCGCACCGGTAAGAGCGATTTTATGCCCTCTTTCCATAGAAATGGTAAGGGGCTTGGATAAGGGCTCGTCGTATCCGATCACAAGGTCTTTAGTTTCAAAAATATATTTACCTGGTGTGCGCCCTGCTTTAAAGTGAAATTCCGGCTTGGGTTTCTCTGCGGCAAGCTGGATAAGATCCATTTTATCTAACTTTTTCTGCCTGGACATGGCCATATTTCTGGTGGCCACTCTTGCTTTATTTCTGGCAACAAAATCCTTAAGCTCGCTGATTTCCTGCTGCTGTTTTCGGTAAGCAGCTTCCAGCTGGGCTTTTTTTACTTCATATACTTCCTGGAAATGGGTATAATCTCCAACATAACGGTTCAGCTCCTGATTTTCCATATGATAAACCAGATTGATCACATCATTCAGGAAAGGAATGTCATGGGAAATCAGGATAAAAGCATTTTCATAATCCTGAAGGTAGCGCTTCAGCCAGGCAATATGCTCTACATCCAGATAGTTGGTAGGCTCGTCAAGAAGCAGGATATCCGGCTTTTCCAGAAGAAGCTTGGCAAGCAGAACCTTTGTACGCTGACCACCGCTAAGATCCGTTACATCCCGGTCAAGGCCAAGCTCCAGAAGCCCCAGTGCCCGGGCAACTTCCTCAACCTTTGCATCTATTACGTAAAAATCATGAAGAGTCAGGGTATCCTGGATAGTACCAAGCTCTTCCATCAGATTTTCCATTTCTTCCGGAGACGCATCCCCTAGCTGATCACAGATACTGTTCATTCGTTCTTCCATCTGGAAAAGCCAGGAAAATGCAGATTTTAATACATCTTCAATGGTCATTCCTGCCAAAAGTACAGAGTGCTGGTCCAGATAACCGATCCGTACATTTTTGGACCATTCTATCTTACCTTCATCAGGCATCAGTTTTCCTGTAACAATATTGAAAAAAGTAGATTTGCCCTCGCCGTTAGCACCTACAAGGCCAATGTGCTCCCCTTTTAAAAGGCGGAAGGACACATCATGAAAGATGGCTCTGTCTCCAAAACCATGGGTCAAATGTTCTACGTTTAGTATACTCATAAAATGAAACTCCTTTGTATTTGAACCAATGTGCTTGTTCTAAAAGAATTATGCTTCGGAAAAAGAAGAAATATCCGGAACAGCCATCAGAGAATAGTTGGTGTAATATACCACAAATCCTGGCTTTGCGCCAGCTGGTTTTTTTACATTTTTCTTTTGCAGGTAATCGATTTCTACTTTAGGGGCAGTACGGCCCTGAGAATAATAGGCGGCCAGACTGCCGGCTTCTTCAAAGGTGCGGTCCGGAAGAGTACCATCCTTTGTTTTGACTACTACGTGGGAACCTGGCATTTTCTTTGCATGGAACCACCAGTCGTTTCCGGATGCGAATTTGAAAGTCAGTTCATCATTCTGATAATTGTTCTTTCCCACATAGATGTCATACCCGTCACTGGATATGTAATGGAAAGGTTTGGATTTTGTCTGCATTTTGGCACCTTTTTTGGAGGTATAATGCTTTTTGATATAACCAAATTCTGTCAGTTCCTCTTTGATCTGGGATAGATCACTTTCCTCGCGGGCAATATCTAATGCATTGGAAATAGATTCCAGATGCTGTATCTCTTCCGTGGTTTCCTTGATCTGTTCTTCAAGTGCCTCCTGGGTGCGTTTCAGCTTCTGGTACCGGTCAAAATACTTTTTGGAATTTTCCTGAGGGGTAAGTTGAGGATCCAAAGGAATGGTAATTTCCTCATTGGTATAGTAATTCAAAGCTTTAAATGATTTTACACCTTCTTCCAGACCATAACCATAGGTGTTGATCAATTCACCATATATCTTGTATTTGTCTTTTTTCTCAGTATCCTTCATCTGTTTTTGCTGAAGCATCAGCTTTTTGCGGTTGCGTTCCAAGGCTGTCTGGACGATCCTGCGAAGATCAGCAGATTTTTGACGGATCCTTGTGATCAGATCCCTGGAGGCATAGTAGGTTTCCAGCATCTGGGAAACGCTGTCAAAGGATACGCTATGGTATTCCGGCCCATATTGCTGGAAATCCAGCACTCCGTATTCCACAGGTTCATCCCCCCGGAAAATAATATTAGGGGTAAAACTGCCTTCTTTTACCTGATCCATGATCCTTGCAAAGGTATGGTAAAGATGAGTGCGTGCAGCTTCATTAAGAGACTGCATGGAATCATTTCCGTCAATAGATGCACGGAAGCAGACTTCCTGAGCCATAACAGGACTGATCCCTGTAAGGGATGAATAAATGGCTTTGGCCGCCGGAAGTGGCTTTGGGCAGATGCCGGCTATAAATTCTTCTTCTGTGATGGTAAGCGGATCCAGCTTGTTCTGGGTTTTGGGAATAAAGTATTCACGGCCTGGAAGGACTTCGCGGACAGAACTCATATTGGAAGAAACATGTTTGATGCTGTCCAGGATCATACCCTTGTCATCGCAGAAGATCAGGTTGCTGTGTTTGCCCATAAGCTCCATGATCAGTATTTTATGGCATACATCTCCTAATTCATTTAAATGTTCCAGGTGGAACTGTACTACACGTTCCATGCCAGGCTGTGTAATATCTGTGATCCGCGCACTGCCGATATGCTTCCGTAAAAGCATGCAGAAATTGGGAGCAGTAAGGGGGCTGATACGGTTCTTAGATGTAAAGTAAAGCAGAGGCAGGGATGGGGAAGCGGAGAGCAGCAGCCGCTTCTGGCCATCCTGGCCTCTGACTGTGATCAGCAGCTCGTCGCTTTCAGGCTGGGCGATTTTGTTGATCCTGCCGCCTTTCAGGCTGGTGTTCAGTTCTTTTACCATTGCTGCAATGGTGATGCCGTCAAATGCCATATGAAAAACTCCTTTCAGAGGGAATAAAATCAAAAACAAAAGTAAGTGTACCTCGCAAATCAGAGATTTGCTCGGTCGCGACTGCGTCGCATATACAAACAAATCCTTAAGTCTTTATGGAAGCAAGCTTCCAACAGCCTTAATGCTTTGTTTGTGCACTTACTTTAGTATACACGTAAAAAAAGGGTTTGACTAGGGTTATTGAATGAATTATAATAAATCTATATGTTCGGAGGAAGAAAAGAAAGACAATGATAAAAAGCATGACTGGCTTCGGACGAGCCGAAGTTATCACGAAAGAAAGAAAAATAACAGTTGAGTTAAAATCTGTAAACCACAGATATCTTGACCTGAGTATAAAGATGCCCAGAAAGCTTAGCTTTCTGGAGAGTACTGTGCGAAATCTTCTGAAGAAATATATTCAGAGAGGCAAGGTAGATGTATTTATTTCCTATGAAGATTATACCTTGAGCCAGGGATCACTGAAGTATAACAGAGAACTGGCAGCGGAATATCTTGGCTATCTGAAAGAAATGGCACAGGATTTTGGTCTGGACTACGACATGAAGGTGTCTGCACTTTCCAGATATCCGGATGTTTTTACTATGGAGGAGCAGTCACTGGATGAAGAGGAGTTATGGAACTGTCTTGAACAGCCTCTTATGGAGGCATGTGAGAAGTTTGTTGCAGCCAGGGAACGTGAAGGCGAGCACCTGAAGAATGATCTGGTTTTGAAGCTGCAGGGGCTGGATGAGAAGGTGACGATAGTAGAGCAGCGCTCTCCCCTTGTAGTAGATGCTTACAAAGAGAAACTGGAGGCTAAGGTTCATGAACTTCTGGCAGATACCCAGTTTGATGATGCCAGGATCGCAGCTGAGGTTGTGATGTTTTCTGATAAGATCTGTAATGATGAAGAGACAGTACGGCTTCACAGCCATATTGCCGGGATGAGGAAAATGCTGGAGGAGTCCGAAGGTATTGGACGTAAGCTGGATTTTATGGCACAGGAGATGAACCGGGAAGCCAATACCATTCTTTCCAAGTCCAGTGATCTTGTGATATCAGATATTGCCATTGATTTGAAAACAGAGATCGAAAAGATCCGTGAGCAGATTCAGAACATTGAGTAAAGAACCTGGAGATTTGTTTTATGGCAAAATTAATTAATATTGGTTTTGGTAATGTGGTAAATTCCCAGAAGATTGTTGCAGTTGTAAGCCCGGATGCAGCACCTGTGAAGCGGATGGTGCAAAGTATCAAAGGCACCCGTTCACTGATCGATGCCACACAGGGACGAAAGACAAAAGCAGTGATCATCACATCGGATGATTACCTTGTATTGTCGGCATTACAGCCAGATACCATTGCCAGAAGATTTGCAGAAGTATATGAATATGAAAGCAGGGGAGAGAACCATGAGTAAAGGGATACTTGTTGTAGTATCTGGATTTTCTGGTGCTGGAAAAGGCACTGTAATGAAACGTCTGATGGAAAAATATGACAATTATGCATTGTCTGTTTCTGTTACCACCAGGTCCCCCAGACCGGGAGAGCAAGATGGAAAAGAATATTTCTTCCGTACAAGGGAAGAATTTGAGGAGCTGATCCAAAAGGATGCCCTCATTGAATATGCCCAGTATGTAAAGAATTATTACGGGACGCCCCGTGCCTATGTAGAAGAACAGCTAAATGCAGGTAAGGATGTAATCCTTGAGATCGAGATTCAGGGAGCCCGCAAAATCAAAGCAAAGAATCCGGAAGCATTGCTGATCTTTATTGCACCTCCATCTATGGCAGAGCTGAAAAACCGTCTTGTTGGCAGAGGTACAGAAACACCTCAGGTGATCGAGAGCCGTCTTCACAGGGCAGCAGAAGAATCCCAGGGTGTGGAGGAATATGATTATCTTCTTTTAAATGATGAGTTGGAAATCTGTGTGGATGAGCTTCACAGGATCATCCAAAGCGAACACAGCCGGATCAGCCGGAATCTTGGTTTTATCCAGGAACTTCGTAAGGAGGCCAGTCAGCTGGGCTGAAAAGTGCAATATGATAAGATAAGATAAGATCACAGACATTTACGTATTACAGGTGTGAAAGGTTTGAACCTGTCCGGACTATGTCAGGACAGGAGAATGACTTTACAATATAAAATTATAAAAAGGAGCAGGATAGATATGATTCATCCATCTTATTCAGAATTAATCGAGGCAATCAATACAAATAACGAAGACGACGACGAGAGCATGGTTCTGAACAGCCGTTATTCTCTGGTACTTGCTACCAGTAAGCGTGCACGCCAGCTGATCGCCGGATCCAAACCACTTGTAGAAGGAGCAGCCGGAAAGAAACCTCTGGCCATTGCTATTGATGAACTTTACAAAGGAAAAGTAAAGATCCTTCCTGGCAAGCATGAGGATGAGGAAGAAGCAGCTGCAGCAGAAGAGACAGCAACAGAGACATCAAAAGAGGAGAATACTGCTTCTGCAGAGGAGTCTTTGTCAGAAGAGGCATGATTATATGAAATTATTATTTGTTTCCCTGGGATGTGACAAGAATCTGGTGGACTCAGAAGAAATGCTGGGGCTTCTTACCAGGAATGGTCATGAGATTGTTGACGATGAGACAATGGCAGATGCTATTATTGTAAATACCTGCTGCTTTATCGGAGACGCCAAAGAGGAAAGTGTGAATACGATCCTTGAAATGGCAGAATATAAGAAAGCCGGTTCCTGTAAAGTTTTGATCGTTACAGGATGTATGGCACAGCGCTATAAAGAAGAAATTATTCAGGAGATTCCAGAGGTAGACGCCGTTCTTGGTACTACTTCTTATGGGGAGATCCTGAAGGCAATGGAAGCCGCAAAAGCCGGAAAACATTTCCAGGAATTTAAAGACATTGACTATCTGCCGGAAGATCTGGGCAGGCGTGTGCTTACTACAGGTGGTCATTATGGATATCTGAAGATTGCAGAAGGCTGTGATAAGCACTGCACTTACTGCATTATCCCCAAATTGCGTGGCAGGTACCGTAGTGTTCCTATGGAACGCCTTCTTAAGCAGGCTATGGATATGGCAGAACAGGGTGTGAAGGAACTGATTCTTGTAGCCCAGGAGACTACAGTATATGGCAAAGATCTTTATGGTAAGAAATCTCTTCATATCCTTCTGAAAGAGCTTTGTAAGATTCAGGGAATCAGATGGATACGTATTCTGTATTGCTATCCGGAAGAGATTTATGATGAGTTGATCCAGGTAATGAAGGAAGAAGAAAAGATATGTAATTATCTAGATCTTCCAATCCAGCATGCCAGCGATCCTGTTCTGAAAAGAATGGGCCGCAGGACAACAAAAGCAGAATTGGTGGAGATCATAGAGAAGCTTCGCAGTGAGATTCCTGATATTATCCTTCGCACTACGCTGATCACCGGATTTCCGGGAGAAACAGAAGAAGACCATCAGGAACTGATGGATTTTGTGGATCAGATGGAATTTGACCGTCTGGGAGTTTTCACTTACTCTCAGGAAGAAGATACACCAGCTGCTTCCATGGAGGGACAGATCCCCGAAGAATTAAAGGAAGAAAGAAAAGATCAGCTGATGGAGCTTCAGCAGGAAATATCCCTGGAAAAGGGCCAGCAGAGGGTCGGGCAGGTAGTATCTGTGATGATCGAAGGTCAGATTTCAGGAGAAAGTGCTTATATAGGCAGGACTTATGGAGATGCGCCAAAGGTAGATGGCTATATTTTTGTGCAGACAGGAGAGCTTCTGGTAACAGGAGATTTTGTGAATGTACGGATCACCGGTGCATTGGAATATGACTTGATAGGAGAATTGGAAGATGAATATACCGAATAAACTTACGGTTGCAAGAATGATCATGGTGCCGTTTTTTGTCCTGTTCAGCCTTACAGGCTGGGGAGGTGCTGCGAACCGCTATATCTGTCTTGTTATTTTTGTAGGAGCCAGCATTACGGACTGGATGGACGGTCATCTTGCAAGAAAGAATAATCTTGTTACGAATTTTGGAAAGTTTATGGATCCTCTGGCTGATAAGCTTCTGGTATGCTCTTCCCTGATCTGTATGGTGGAATTGAACCGTCTGGAGGCCTGGATTGTGATCATCATCATCGCCAGAGAATTTATTATCAGTGGGTTCCGCCTGATCGCAGCTGAGAACGGAGTAGTGATCGCAGCCAATTATTGGGGCAAATTCAAGACAACCGCTCAGATGATCATGATCATTTTGCTGATCCTGAACTTTGATGGCATCTTTCACATTCTTGCCCGTGGTTTTGTATGGATATCACTGGCATTGACGATTATCTCACTGTTGACTTACATTATGGAGAATAAGAACGTATTATCCATGCAGGAATAATAACTGCGAAAGGAAAAAATATGATTGCAGAGATTGTAACGGTAGGAACCGAGATATTGCTTGGTAATATTGTGAATACCAACAGTGCATATCTGGCAGTGGAATGTGCAAACCTTGGTCTGACTGTATATTATCAGAGTGTGGTAGGAGACAATGAAGAACGGATGAAGGCAGTGATCCGTACGGCACTGGACCGGTCTGATGTTGTGATCCTTACCGGTGGTCTTGGACCTACAGAGGATGACCTTACCAAAGAGGTAACAGCTGAAGTGATGGGGATGCCTCTTGTTGAGGATGCACATTCCAGGGAGCGCATCGAGCGCTATATGAAAGAATATAAGAAAAATAATTCCCAGCGCCGCATCACATCGAATAACTATAAGCAGGCACTCATTCCAGAGGGGGCACTTGTACTGGATAATCACAATGGGACAGCTCCGGGGCTGATCCTTGAGAAGGATGGTAAGATTGCCATTTTGCTTCCCGGACCTCCGGTAGAATTAAAGCCTATGTTTACAGAGGAGGTTTATCCTTATCTCCGCAAAAAACAGCCGGAAATCATTTACTCCCAGGTAGTGAAGATCTGCGGGATTGGCGAGAGCCAGGTGGCAGAGGATATTCAGGATATGATCCAGGCACAGACCAATCCTACCATTGCACCTTATGCAAAAATAGGTGAAGTACATTTGCGGATCACTGCAAAGGCGTCTGACGAGAAGGAAGGCAAAAAGCTGATCAAGCCTGTGGTAAGGGAACTGAAACGCAGGTTTGGTAGGAATATATTTGCAACTGAGGCAGAGAAAACACTGGAAGAAGCGGTGGTAGATATGCTTCGTGACCAGCAGCTCACACTTGCATTGGCTGAGTCCTGCACAGGTGGAGAGATTGCAGCCAGGATCGTGAATGTGCCAGGTGCATCCCAGGTATTTACCCATGGTTTTGTCACATACAGTAATCGTGCCAAGAGAAAATGCCTTGGCGTAAAGAAAGCCACACTGAAGCTGGAAGGTGCTGTTTCAGCCAAATGCGCAAAGGAAATGGCAAAGGGAGGATGTAATGCGGCAGAGGCTGACATCTGCCTTTCTATTACAGGGCTGGCAGGCCCTGACGGAGGCACAAAGGAAACACCTGTGGGCACTGTATTTATGGGCTGTTGTTATAATGGCAAGGTTGTTACACGGGAGTTCCATTTCACAGGGAACCGCACCAAGATCCGACAGCAGGCAACTGCACATGCTCTTGCTTTTTTACGTGAATGCATGATGGAAGGTATTTCAAAATCTGAGTAAAATGATTCAGCCATGAACATCAGGAATTGGTTCATGGCTGTTTTTATATTCATTTTATCATTTTCATAAGTTGTATTACCTGATCCAGTTTCCGGATTTCTTCCGGGCTTTTTCCAATTTTTAGTACCTGTATGATGGTATCAATCTCATTATCTGAAAAATTCATACCTGCCTGCTTTCCCCGGGCAGCTGCACTCATGATGTAAGGCAGCATCTGGGAAGGGCTTTTCCCTGCTCCCTGCATGGCCAGTTGGGAAAGCATATCTAATTTCCCACGGTCTAATTGTGACAGTTTAGGGTTGTCTTTCCAGTTTTGATCCATTTAAAACCTCCTTAAATAGGGGCAGATCTGCCCCGTGATCTTTACTAATTTATGATTTTATTATTAAAATATGACAGGACAGCGGCCTGTGACATAAACTGATAGAAAGAATGAAAGCAGGAGATCGATATGGAAAAGAAAGAGAATGGCAGGCAGCGAATTATTTTTGATGGAACTGCCTTTTATGAAATAGATCTGGAATGTGTGGAACAAAAAAGAAAGGATCAGGAGGAACGGGAAAAAGAGAGAAACCGGCAGACAAAAGGGGCGCATTAAGCGCCCCAAGGACAGGAATGATCAGCATCCACATCCGCATCCGCCATAGCCTGACAGGAGCAAAAGTACAATGATCAGCCAGCTGCAGTCATTACTGCCGCATCCATTGCAGTTGTTTCCATAACCATTGCATCCGCTAAGGCAAAGTATGATGATGAGCCAGAGTATGCAATTACAGTTTCCGTTGTTCAGGTTGTTGAAGCCCAGGCATCCATTGTTGCCGCATCCGCATCCATTGTTGCCACATCCGCATCCGTTGTTGTTGCATCCGCATCCGTTGTCACATCCACATCCGCATCCGGATCTTTCCTCAGAACATCCACAGTTGGTAGCTGCTAAATCACTCATGTTAAAATCCTCCAGAAATTGTTTACACTTCATCTTATGAACAGGACAAGATTTGTGTGAATCATAATTACACCTGTGCACAGCAACATAATTACAATGAATTGACAGATTTATTATATTAGGATATAATGAAAGAAATTTAACAACTTTGTAATCTTTGAAATGAAATCGACATAATTTGACAAACGGAGAGACGGATATGAGTGAAAAAGCAAAAAAATCTTCCAGGAATCATTTTTTACTGGTGCTGTTAGCGGTATTTGCTGCAGTACTCACATTACAAATGGGAGCAGGGGAAGTAAAGGCTGCTGCCAAGGGATTTCGTACAGTAAAAGGGAAAACATACTACATAGATGACAGCGGCAAGAAGCATAAAGGCTGGCTGAACCTGAACGGAAAGAAATATTATTTCAATAAGAAAACAGGGGTACAGGTAAAGGGCTGGCAGTTAGACAGTAAGGGCCGGAGAGTACGGTACTTTTCCATGGGCAAAGGGATCATGGCCACCGGCTTTGTAAAGGACAAGTCTGGGATCACACGTTATTTTTCCCCTGCAAACGGACGTATGGTTACTGGATGGATGAAAGATGCCAATGGATACCGGTATTATTTTAAAAAGAACACAGGTGCCATGCTGAAGGGATGGGTAACTGTTTCCGGCAGGAAGCGGTACTTTTCCGGTTCCGGCCGTATGGCTACAGGCTGGGTAGTGAATTCCAAACAGCATGCCCGGTATTTCAGCCCAAAGAGCGGTTTTATGTATACCGGTCTTCAGAAGGTAGATGGAGCATATTACTATTTTGTAAAATCAACAGGCTTCCGTTACCAGAAGGGCTTTTACACCATTTCAAAGAAGAAATATTATTTTAATCCAACGGATGGACGTGCACAGACCGGTTGGCTTACATTAAATGGCAAAACATATTATTTTAATTCCAAAGGGGTTATGTATACCAATACAACAGCAGTGATCGACGGTATATCTTATAAGTTCAGTTCCAGCGGCGTTGCTTCTCAGGTTGCTGCTCCAAATGTGGTTGCCAATGATAAGACCATGATTGTCTATGATGAGAAAAATGCCAGAAATTATACAGTAATGAAGGAATACTTAAGCCATCCGGGTGTTGCTAACGGAGAAAAGTCTGATCTGGATCTGTTGGCAGCTTTCTGTGAGTCTGAGGCTGGCAATCAGGGGCTGGTAGGTATGGAAGCTGTAGTACTTACCGTGCTGAACCGCACCATTAAGGCAGACAGGGAGTTTCCATCCAGTGTACGTTATGTGCTGTACCATGGCACCACATTCCCACAGTATTCAGTTGTGACAAATGGAGTACTTTTGAAACGTCTGAATGGGCAGTTTGATAACAGGGAGCTTGCTTATCAGGCAGCCAGTGAAGCGATGAAGATTTTTAATGAATATGTGACAAATGGGACTAAGAGGACGCTGAAAGGCATTGATACAAAAGACTTCAATTACATGTATTTTATGACGATCAGTGCATACTGGAAACAGCCCCTTAATTTCAGTAAAGTGAAATCCTGTCAATATAAGGATCATATGTTTTTTGTTGACTGGGTATAAAGGAGGCTGGGATGAATCATTCATACCTTACAGCGATTTTGATGGCAGCAGGATTTATCCTGCTGTTTGTCATATGGATGCTGCATGAAAACAGGAAAAACCAAAAACAGCTTCTTCAAAAGATCAGAAACGCGTACGGAAAGCCGTCGCAGCGTAGATATGAGCCAGGGGATCTGGATAAGATCTCTCATTACTACAAACGGATAAAAGAAGATAGATTTTATATTGATGACATTACCTGGAATGACCTGGATCTGGACAGTATGTATATGATGGTGAATCAGACCATTTCCTCACCAGGAGAGGATGTGCTTTATTCCATGATGAGGCTTCCAGTGTTTTCAAAAGAAGAAGCAGATAAAAGAGAAGATCTGATTCAGTTTTTTGCTGCTTCCCAGCAAAAAAGAGAAAGGCTTTTACAGTCTTTGGCCAAAATCAGCAAAAATGGCGCAGGCTCTCTCTCGGATACAGTACTGGCCTTAAAGGATGCGCCGAGAGTGCATACAGGGATTCATGCGGTCCTTCTTCTGGTCCTTCTGGCCAGTCTGGTGCTCCTTCCTTTTTCGCCGGTTTATGGATTTTTCTTTTTGCTGATCATCATGATCACCAATGTGGTGGTGTATTATGTCGGCAGGGACAGGAAGCTGATCGAAGCCTACCTTATCTGTTTTTCTCAGCTGATACGTATGCTTTCAGCTGCAGATGAATTGGAACCAGTGGATTGGCCGGAAATCAAGGAGCAGATGGATGGTATCAGGGAGGGCAGGAAGGTCTTTCACAAAATTCGGAAAAGATCTGTTTTTATCACTGGCAGTAATGGGGCTGGGGATGGCCTTCAGGTAGTGATGGACTATGTGCGTATGCTGACCCATGTAGATATTCTTGTATATAACAGCCTGCTGGATCAGGTTCAGGGAAAGACCGGGCAGATCCTGCAGATGATCCAATGCATCGGGGAACTGGATGCTGCTATTTCTATAGCATCCTTTCGTGAAATGCTGTCTTACTGGTGCAGGCCGGAATTTCTGCCTTATACTACAGCACAGCCTGTTTCCCTGGAAGCGGCTGATCTGTATCATCCCCTTCTTACAGAAGCAGTTGCCAACAGTATCCAGGCTAAGGGCGGCACACTTGTGACAGGCTCCAATGCTTCCGGAAAGTCTACATTCCTTAAAAATGTGGCTTTAAACAGTATTCTGGCGCAGACCTTACTTACCTGTACCTGCAGCTGTTACAAGGCTCCTTTTTTGAAGGTTATGACTTCCATGGCTCTTAGGGATGATTTGTCCGGCGGCGAAAGTTATTTTATTGTAGAGATCAAATCCCTGAAAAGGATTCTGGATGAAGGTAAAAAAGAAGTTCCTCTATTGTGCATCATTGATGAGGTCCTTCGAGGAACCAATACGATTGAAAGAATAGCTGCATCCTCTCAGATCCTGAATGCTCTTGACAAAAAATGGATCCTGCCTTTTGCAGCCACTCATGATATTGAGCTTTCTTATATCCTGAATGGTGTTTATGAGAATTACCATTTTCAGGAAGAGGTACGTGAGCATGAAGTGGTGTTTGATTATATCCTGAGAAAAGGAAGGGCAACCACCAGAAATGCGATACGTCTTCTGGATATGCTGGGATACGATCCGAAGATCGTAAAAGCAGCAGGAATGGTGGCAGAGAATTTTGAAAGAACCGGTGTATGGAGAACAATAAACTGATTTTTTATAATTTTGGTATGGTGCAGATTTCTTTTAAAACGGTGACTGCATTGCATTAAGTTGTAAAAGCACCCTGGAAAAGCCTTGACTTTTTGGGGGCATCTTTGTATACTTGCAAATATATCAGAAAAAGACTTGGATGGGAAAGAGTAGCATAAGGATAAGCCTACAGAGAGCAGCCGGAGGGTGAGAGGCGCAGGTGGAAATTATGTGAATACCTCCCGGAGTTCCGCACCCAACAGATGATCTGTCTTAGTAGGCTGCGGCGGTGTGGCGTCCGTTACAAGGCTGAAGTGATTTGCTATAAGAGCCAGTCACTTGCGGAGGCAGAGAATGTGAGTTCTCAGCAAATTTAGGTGGTATCACGGGATCCCGGTTCTCGTCCTAAAAGGACAAGGAGCCGGGATTTTTTTATTAACAGGAGGAAAGAAAGATGACAGTTTGGGAAGAACTGAAAGCGAGAGGTCTGATCGCGCAGGTGACAGACGAGGACGAGATCAAGGAATTGGTAAATAATGGTAAGGCTACATTTTATATTGGCTTTGACCCCACAGCAGACAGTCTTCATGTAGGACACTTTATGGCACTTTGCCTGATGAAACGTCTTCAGATGGCAGGCAACCGTCCTATCGCACTGTTAGGCGGCGGTACAGGTATGATCGGAGATCCTTCCGGCAGAACAGATATGCGTCAAATGATGACTAAGGAAACCATTCAGCATAACATTGACTGTTTCAAGAAGCAGATGGAACGCTTTATTGATTTTTCAGATGGCAAGGCTATGATGGTGAATAATGCAGACTGGCTGATGAACCTGAATTACGTAGAGCTTTTAAGAGAGGTTGGCCCTCATTTTTCAGTCAACAGAATGCTGACAGCTGAGTGTTACAAGCAGCGTATGGAAAGAGGCTTAAGCTTCCTTGAATTTAACTACATGATCATGCAGAGCTATGACTTCTACATGCTGTTCCAGAAATACGGCTGCAATATGCAGTTCGGCGGCGATGACCAGTGGAGCAACATGCTGGGCGGTACAGAGCTGATCCGCAGAAAGCTGGGCAAAGATGCTTATGCAATGACCATCACTCTTCTGCTTAATTCAGAGGGCAAGAAGATGGGCAAAACCCAGTCCGGAGCTGTATGGCTGGATCCTAATAAAACCTCTCCATTTGATTTCTACCAGTACTGGCGTAATGTAGATGATGCAGATGTGATCAAATGCATGAAGCTTCTTACCTTCCTTCCTTTGGAGGAGATCCAGGAGATGGAGAAATGGGAAGGAAGCCAGCTGAACAAAGCCAAAGATATCCTGGCATATCAGCTGACAGAACTTGTTCACGGAGAAGAAGAGGCAAAGAAGGCCCAGGCCGGTGCACAGGCACTGTTCGGCGGCAGTGCAGATACAGCCCATATGCCATGCACAGAGCTTGAGGACAGTGATTTTGCAGAGGATGGAACCATTGATCTGATCACGCTTCTTGTAAAGACAAGTCTTGTTCCTACCCGTTCTGAAGGCAGAAGAGCCATTGAGCAGGGCGGGGTTTCCATTGACGGAGAGAAGAATACAGACATCCGACATGCCATGAAAAAAGAAGACTTCCAGGGTGAAGGTGTGATCCTGAAGCGTGGAAAGAAAAAATTCAATAGAGTTTGCTTAAAATAATAAGATATGTTAAGATAAAAAACAGTGCTTCCGCAGCTGCAAACAAGCGGCTGTGGACATTCTGAACGATGTAGGAGGAAATAGAAATGAAGAAATACGGAGTGAACGAACTTCGAAAGATGTTTCTGGATTTCATGGAAAGCAAGGGACACCTTGTAATGAAAAGCTTTCCCCTGGTTCCTCAGGGAGACAAAAGTGTTCTTCTGATCAATGCAGGTATGACACCTTTAAAACCATACTTTACAGGAGCTGAGAAGCCGCCTCGCACAAGGGTAAGTACCTGTCAGAAGTGTATTCGTACAGGTGATATTGAGAATGTAGGAAAGACTGCCCGTCATGGTACATTTTTTGAGATGCTTGGCAATTTTTCCTTTGGCGATTATTTTAAGAGAGAGGCACTGAACTGGTCCTGGGAGTTCCTTACAAAGGTAGTAGGACTGGATCCGGACAGGCTGTACCCTTCTGTATATGTGGATGATGATGAAGCTTTCCAGATCTGGAATAAAGAGATCGGCATCCCGGCAGAGCGTATTTTCAAATTTGGCAAAGAAGACAACTTCTGGGAGCATGGAGCAGGTCCTTGCGGTCCATGTTCAGAGATTTATTATGACCGTGGTGAGAAGTATGGCTGCGGTAAGCCAGGCTGTACAGTTGGCTGTGACTGTGACCGCTATATGGAAGTCTGGAACGATGTTTTTACACAGTTTGAGAATGACGGAAACGGCAATTATACAGAACTGAAACAGAAGAATATTGATACAGGTATGGGGCTTGAGCGTCTGGCTGTAGTTGTACAGGATGTGGATTCCATTTTTGATGTGGATACCATCTGCTCCCTGCGTAATCTTGTAAGCAAGATTTCAGGCAAAGAGTACGGCGTGAAGCATGAGTATGATGTTTCTATCCGTCTGATCACAGACCATATCCGTTCTGCTACATTTATGATCTCTGATGGTATTATGCCTACCAATGAAGGAAGAGGCTATGTACTTCGCCGTCTGATCCGCCGTGCAGCCCGTCATGGACGCCTTCTTGGTATTGAGGGAGCATTCCTTTCCAAGCTTAGTGAGGAAGTGATCAATGGTTCCAAGGACGGATATCCGGAGCTGGAAGAAAAGAAGGATTTCATCTTCAGGGTACTTACCAATGAAGAGAATCAGTTCAATAAGACCATTGACCAGGGTCTGCGTATCCTTGGCGACATGGAAGAGGATATGAACCAGGCAGGGGAGAAGACACTTTCCGGTGCCAATGCATTCAAGCTGTATGATACTTATGGATTCCCTCTTGATCTTACAAAAGAGATCCTGGAGGAAAAGGGATACCAGGTAGACGAGGATGGCTTTAAGGCTGCTATGGATGAGCAGAGGAAAAAAGCCCATGATGCCCATGAAGTATCAAACTACATGGGCGCAGATGCTACAGTATATGACCAGATCGATACCTCTGTTACTACTGAGTTTGTAGGCTATGATCATCTGACTTTTGATTCCAAGGTGACCGTTCTTACTACAGAGACAGAAGTAGTATCTTCCCTTATGGAAGGGCAGAAGGGTACTGTATTTGTAGAGCAGACACCATTTTATGCAACTATGGGCGGTCAGGTTGGCGATACTGGTGTGATCCAGACTGCAAATGGCAGATTTGTTGTAGAAGATACCATTAAGCTTCGCGGCGGCAAGTTTGGCCATGTTGGTTATATGGAGTCTGGCATGATCACAGAGGGCGAGACCGTTTCTTTGATCGTGGACAGCCAGGCAAGAAAAGATACAGAGAAGAACCACAGTGCTACTCATCTGCTTCAGAAGGCGTTAAAGGTTGTACTTGGTGCATATGTGGAGCAGAAGGGTTCCCTTGTAACACCAGACAGACTGCGTTTTGACTTTGCTCATTTCCAGGCAATGACCAGTGAAGAGCTGTCAAAGGTAGAGGATCTTGTAAATGAAAAGATCCAGGCATCCCTTCCTGTTAATATAAATGTGATGGACATCGAGGAAGCAAAGAAATCTGGAGCTATGGCATTGTTCGGAGAGAAATATGCCCAGAAGGTACGTGTGGTTTCCATGGGAGATTTCTCCAAGGAACTTTGCGGTGGTACCCATGTAGCAAATACAGGGGAGATCATGCTGTTCAAGATTGTTTCCGAAGCAGGTATTGCAGCTGGTGTACGCCGTATTGAGGCTCTTACAGGCAAAGGTGTTATCGAATATTACAAGAAACAGGAAGAAATGCTTCAGGAAGCTGCCAAAGCATTAAAGGCAAATCCATCTCAGGTAGTGGAGAAGATCCAGCATCTGCAAAGTGAATTAAAGGCAGTATCTTCCGAGAACGAATCCCTTAAGAGTAAGCTGGCACAGGGAGCACTTGGGGACGTTATGGATCAGGTTGTGGAAGTGAAGGGCATTCGTCTTCTTGCTGCAAAGGTAGAGGGCGTTGATATGAACGGACTTCGTGACCTGGGCGATCAGCTGAAGGAAAAACTGGGCGAAGGCGTAGTTGTCCTTGCTGCAGTGAATGATGGTAAGGTAAATGTACTTGCCATGGTTACAGATGCTGCCCAGAAGGCAGGAGCACATGCAGGTAATCTTGTAAAAGCTGTGGCTGCTATTGTTGGCGGCGGCGGTGGCGGACGTCCGAATATGGCCCAGGCCGGCGGACGTAATCCTGAAAAAGCAGATGAGGCTATTGCAGCAGCTGCTGGTATTCTGGAAGGACAGCTGAAATAATCCGTCTTTTGGAAAAAGATTCAGACCCGGCAGGAATATGCAAAAAGATTTTGCAAAAAAAGCCAAAAGTTGTTGACGAACCAGCAGGGTATGATATATAATAATGTTCGTGCAAGAAAAATACCCATACAGTTGTATTTCAGCACAATCTACAACTGGAGGGAGGTTAGGTGTGGGTCTATGTCAAACGTAATCGTCAAAGAGAACGAGACTTTAGATAGCGCTCTTCGCAGATTTAAGAGAAGTTGTGCGAAAGCGGGTATCCAGCAGGAAATCCGTAAGAGAGAGCATTACGAGAAGCCAAGCGTTCGTCGTAAGAAAAAATCTGAAGCCGCAAGAAAACGTAAATATAATTAATTGTGCGCAAGAAATCCCTGACTGATACGGTCAGGGATTTTTATCTAAACGGATATACTTTTAAACGGATATACTTTCTGACGGTGGCATCACTATGTATGATAGGGAAACAGTTGGAAAGCTGGCAGGGAAAGGACAGGAGATTATGATCATACTGAAGAAAATTGCAAAACTTATTTTTAATCGATTGTTTTATGTGGTGCTTGCCATGGCTGTACAGCTGGGGTGGCTCCTGCTTCTGTTCTTAAAAGCTGCCAGCTATTCCAGATATATTTCAGTAGGGCTTACCATTTTAAGCATTCTTGTTGTGCTGTGGATCGTGAATAGAGAGATCAATCCTTCTTACAAGCTGGCCTGGGCAATGCTGATTCTTAGTCTACCTATTTTCGGGCTGGTACTTTATCTTGTATTTGGACAGTCCAGGATCGCCAGGACCATGCAGATGCAGTTTAATGAAATGCTTGTACAGACCAGCGATTATTTGAAGGATGATTCAGAAACCAGAAAGAAGCTGGAGGTGGCAGATCGTTCAGCCTGTATACAATCGGATTACATTTTTCGTTCTTCCGGATATCCGGTACATGAGAATACTACAGCTGAGTATTTTCAGGTGGGTGACGATATGTTTCCTGTACTTATCAAAGAACTGAATCAGGCAAAGCACTATATTTTTATTGAATACTTTATTATCCATGATGGAGTAATGTGGCGGACCATTCTGGATATCCTGGAGAAAAAGGTTAAGGAAGGGGTAGATGTACGGCTGATCTATGATGATATGGGCTGCCTTACAACGCTTCCTCACAAATATTATCTTCAGCTCCGTGAAAAAGGGATCAAGTGTGAGGTATTCAATACCTTCCGCCCCATTTTGAATATTATTCTGAATAATCGTGACCACAGAAAATTCTGTATCATTGACGGATATGTGGGATTTACAGGCGGGATTAATCTTGCCGATGAGTATATTAACCAGAAGGAAAGGTTCGGACATTGGAAGGACACTGCAGTTATGCTGAAAGGCGAGGCTGTCTGGAATATGACGGCCATGTTCCTTCATATGTGGAAGGTAGTGACAAGATCCAGAGATTATGCCGAATTTGACCATTACCTGCCTCATACATGGCACAAGGATCAGTTTGAAAGTGACGGCTTTATTCAACCGTTCTGTGATACGCCGCTGGATGGAGAGACGGTTGGTGAGAATGTATATCTGAATATCATTAACAGAGCCAAACGTTATGTATACATCTGCACTCCCTATCTGATCATTGATAATGAGATGATGACTGCTCTTTGTCTTGCTGCCAAAAGTGGTATTGATGTAAGGATTATGACACCGGGTATCCCAGATAAGAAGATGGTTTTCCTGCTGACACAGTCCTACTATAAGCAGCTGCTGGAGGCAGGGGTGAAGATTTATGAGTACCAGCCAGGCTTTCTTCACGCCAAGTCCTTTGTGTGTGATGATGAACTGGGAGTTGTGGGTACCATCAACCTGGATTACCGCAGCCTGTATCTTCATTTTGAAGATGGAGTATGGATCTGCCGTAATAAGGTAGTTATGGATATTAAAGAGGATTTTGTGGAGACATTGCATTATTGTTCACCTGTGACTTTGGAATTTTGCAAAAACCGAAATATTTTTGTGCGGATCATGCAGAATATCTTAAGGCTTTTTGCACCCATGTTGTAATATGCGAATGAAATCCCTGTGGATTCCTGTTGGTAAGATTTGCCAATAAGGATCTACAGGGATTTTTTGTGCAATAAATGATGCCAAATCTAAATAAGGAATGTGAAAATTGTTATGAATCCATGAAAAGTTATATAGAGCAGATAAAGGAAGAAAAGTATAATATCGTTTATAGTGCAATTGCAGGATTTTTATAAGGCACACAATGAGGGAGGCAAACATGTTGAGAAGAAAATTATGGAACAAAATGATAGCCTTAGGGCTTTGCATCTCCATGGCAGTGGGCGGAAATGCAGCAGGCTTTTTGACAGAAAGCATGGCATATGGATCTGAATTTTCTGATGGAGAAGAACAGAACCAGAAAGGATCAGAGGAAGCGGATCCATCACCGGCAGAAGAACCTGAAGAAATTGATATATCTGATGAAGAAGGACCTGAAGACATAAATGAGCCTGAAGAAGCTGATCTTTCCAGCCAGATTCAGGAGGCAGAAGATGCACCTGAGGACGTACAGGAAATCACGGATGTGCCTCAGGAGGAACAGAGCACAGACCAGGATGAACAGGAATATACAGAAGCAGAGGAATTTCTGGATGATCCGGACCTGCTTGAAACCTCCAATCAGCCTGTAGATGGGATAGAGGATATAATTGATGTGAATAACCCGGAGTGCGGGATTATTTATGATATTGATACAACAGGTATGACATTGGGTGAAACATACAATGACATTTTCTTAGATGAAAGCTATAGATATATGTCTTCTATGTATTACAATGGCACATGGTATCAAGAAAATCATGGGTATCTTTTATATGGCTGGAATGATATAGAAAAGAAGTATGAATTTTTAGTTGCAAAAGAAATTAGTCAGAGTACAATCAGACTTTTGAAGCAACTGGAACAATATGGAGATGCAGATAAATACAGCAAGTATCGTATGATAATAATGCCATTTTATTACCACGTCTATCCGAAGAAATATATTCCTGCAAGCATACTTATAAAATATAAAGCCAAATGGATAGATAATATGAATTATTCGGTAACTGATAATACGGTTTTTTATAAAAAGAAACAAGTATCAGATGCAGGCAATGGCAGCCCCATGCCAACGATGCCAGACACTTGGGAGACAAATTATTCTGCGCCTGAAGATTCTGTGAGATTAACCGGTTCTGTTTTACGTGTTGTTACACAAATTCAGAATATTCAATCACGTAAGGCGGTTTCTTATAAAGAAAGCGGACTTCCAGATGGAAGCGTAATGATTACAAATACCGGTGAAAAGGATGTGACAATTAAGGCGGAAGCAGAACTTACAGGGAAAACTGAATTTGTTGACAATAATGGGGACTGTAAAATATTCGATAAATCATCGCAGGTACGTTCTTGTGGTTTGAAAGGCGCATTATATGAGAAAAATGAACAGGGGAACTGGAAAGAAATAGAGAACAGCAGGTCTTCTATTTCTTTGGGAAGTAATGGTACATACTGTGGAGATAAAAGAACATTAAGACCTGGTGACGCTTATGTTGTGTATGCGCCGGTTTCAGCTCTCTATAATTATCAGGTATGGATAAAACCTCAGGTTCAGGAAGAGGAACTGTCTATAGAGTATAAAGAACTGACAGAAGGGAATGTGTGGAAACAGTCAGGAGAAAAGTGGACCGCTGTACTGTCCTCAGATAATGAACTGGAAGAATCACCAATACTTGGTATTCAAGCAGAAGAAGCTTCGCTTCCTACATATAAAGAGAATGGGCTGCCTAACTATGCGCTTCTTGTACGTGGCGATCCAAATACCGGAACAGTTACCGGATACGATGGAGTTGAAAGATATCCAGGGTATTTTATAAGGGTGAATCCCTGCTGGGACAAAAATCATAACAATCAGCCAAATAATTACCAGAACTCTGCACTTCGAGCTGTGTGTATTTATTATAAACTGAATCAGGAAACCGGAAAGTATGAACTGGAAGAAGAATATAAGAGACCAGGCGAACATGGATCTTATACTACTGATGCAATAGAAATATATACAGATACTTCCGATTATGTTCATTGTTTTTATGTAGATCCGGAGCCTGATGAAGTAGTGGCAGTAATTCCTTTGGATTGTACAGTGCCTGTTGAATTTAGATATTCTTCCAATAAGCTAGCAGATTATTTAAAGAAATGCAGCCGTAATTACTGTTTTCAGTATCAGGTATTCCTGAACAGTACTCAGGATTGGAAGATAACAGGAGTAACATCCCTGGACGGAGAAAGTACCCCATATTACAGTGAAGACATGGTAAAAGGAAGCTGGCTGACCTATGGACATGATCCGGCAGATCATAAAGGTACTGCAGGGGCAGATCTTATGGTTTCCGTAGAAGAGCAGACAGATGGTACTGTTTTGGAGTATGGGGCAGATGGTCTTCCAAATATCGGACTTCGATTAGAGGTGGGCGATATTCCGGACACCGGTTTGGACGGACTGTTGAAGGTAAATATCTCAGTGCCTGAAGCATACAAAAATGGCGAAGCCGGGATGGGATACAGTACAAATGAACAGTACAGGGGTTCTGATACGTATGAATGGCGATACCAGATCACCGGCAGGGGCGGAACCAGGATGCTGGCAGCACAATACAGGCTGGGAGATGAGGGAATCTATGAAGAGAAAGAATATCAGATTCTGAATGTTTTCTCTGAAAAGAAAACCGGTTTTGATCTTTCAGATTTGGATCTTCAAAAAGGAGATATTATCTGTATCCTGCCTTACAGCCCGGAGTATACGGGAAGTTATGTTGTAAAAGAAAACTCAAGCTATGATAGAAGAAATGTTTATTCTAACGGATATCATGGAGTGGGTGCCCCGGTTCTTTCGAGTGCACAGTATGGAAGCAGTCAGAAGATCAGATATTTTAATTTTGATTATAATGTAGAATTGTCTGGAAATGAAGAGAACCTTATGCTTACAGGGCAGGATGATACACAGATCCAGAAGGAAGGCCAGGCTTTTTATGGCATCAAGTCAGTCAGTGATGATGGGCTGAGTCTTCAGAAAGCAGAATTGTCTGTAAAGGAAGATACGAGGGAGGATAAGTGCGGGATCGGAGAAAACGGACTTCCTAATTATGGGATCATTGTCCTGCCTGGGGTTAGAGAAGAGGAATTGCTGCTTTCTTCAGATCAGCCTGGATCAGGAGAATATGATTATTATATAAAAGAGTATTATAAAAAGGGAGAGGATGGGATTTATACTCCTTATTCTGATACAGTAACTGTATATCGGGCGAAAAAATCAGGGGACAGGATCAAGAAGGTTAATGAAGAAACAGATCCTTCTATCGTGGCGGTTATAAGACCAATCCTTCCATCGGCTGCTTTAAAAAACAAATCGTTTCCATCGGATTATTACGATGTTGCATCTTATCGGGAGTTTCAGAAATCTGATGGACCATTTGAAAAAACAGACAGCAGTGGTAAAATCCTGTATCCTCAGAATGGTACGGTAAAATACCGGTTCTGGAAATATAAAATGGATTGGGATTCCGGTTATGCATACAGTTATTATTATCTTGGATCTATAAAAAGATGGAAGGATCAGAACTGGGAGAGCACAGAGCCTGTTACATACAGTACAAGCCGTACTCCTTATGGCATTTCAGGAACTCTTGATCTTAGGGATCAGAAAGAAAGAAATCATGTGCTTCAGGCAACTGATTGGGGATCATCATACCTTTACTGCACAGATTTAAGTGAAAACGGCCTTCCTGATGAAGGTCTTGTGATCCAGAATAAAAATGTAGGCGGAACCTCTGATGAGATGGCAGAGATCAATGTTCGTCTGGATATGTCAGAACTGGGAACCGGAGGCGAACCATCCCTTGGCCGTATGTATTTCTGGGCCTGGCTGTATCAGAAGGACGAAAATGGAGTATGGCATAAGGCTGATAATAAACATGACTATGGCGACTGGATCAACCTGGGAGTTCCTGGCAAAGGCTGGGGTTATTGGGAATCAGGGGATCTGGATGCTGACTATGGTTATACAGTACACGCTCATTTGAAAGATAATGAAGCCATTGTGATCCTGCCTCAGCATCGTCTGTGTGATTTTTCATATACTGTGTCTTTGAATAACAGTAAAGAATTTGATATAATCACGGAGAAATGCCAGCTACCTGCAGATGTACAGTTGTCCGGCAGACAGACCTATAAAGGCACAGTTTTCCAGTGGCCGAATCAGAGTAATCCGGCTACCCATCTGGTATTGGCAACTTCACCTAAGAATACAGCTTCCGGTGAAAGCGATACAGCTTCCAGACTGACAGATGTAAGATCTTTGCCTGTTACATTGTTTGATTATGATTTCGGAAACTGGGATGGCTTTGAATTGGCAAAGCAGAGTGCACAGTACAGGTTCCGGTACGATCCGGTAAATGTAAAAAATACACCTGTGAATTCTTTTTACAATACAGTTTTCCCGGGGATTGTGAAGAATCAGCTGGGAGAGGATGGGCTTCCGGTGCTTAATTACACCACACCGTTTTCACTGTTTGACCAGACTCAGGTGGCAACTCCGGTAAATGGGGGTACAAAAACAGTTTACTCAAATGTTGGATTTGATTTTGTATATGATCCGGCTTCCAATGAATACAGTTATCAAAGCAGTCTGAACCATGCAGGCTATGATGCTGGCACAAATAAGATCTACCAGTATGACAAGGCTCTTGGTATTGACGGATGGGGCAATAAAGGAGCTGGTTTCCTGCCATTTAACAGTTTTCAGGATGAAGGCGTATGGGGAACAGCAGATAAAGGCACGGAAGGGATCTATCTGCTGGATCAGATGAAAACCGTGGATTATCATTTTGGAATGAGCATGGAAAAGGATTTCCTGATCCCGGAAAATGGAACTGTTGCAGTTACAGATGCACAGGGAACTGTTAATGACAGGAAAGACCTGGTATTCTCCTTCAGCGGGGATGATGATGCATGGCTTTTCATTGACGGACAGCTTGTGCTTGATATGGGTGGTATCCATGAGGCAGTTTCCGGAAGTATTAATTTTACAAAGGGAATCTATACTGTTACCAGCAGTGTGACCGGTGATGTACAGACCGGTTCCCTGTCTGATATTTTCGCAGGATATCCAAAGGCGATTGGGGCATTTGACGATTCAGAGTGGGCAGCAGGGACAAAGCATACCTTTGCATTCTATTACCTGGAAAGAGGCGGCACCCTGTCAGACTGTGCGATCAAATTTAACCTTCCTGTATTTAAGGAATTCTCTGTTACCAAAACAGTAAAAGGTAAAGAAACAGATCAGAAATTTGATATGGTGCTGGAACTGTTTGAGGCAAATGGGGATCCATATAAAGGAAGCCTGTACCAGGTTACAGATGGAACAAAGACCAGTATTCAGACAGAGGAAGGTACATACAGTTTTTCATTGAGGGACAAGCAGACCATTAATTTCTGCGTTCCTCAGGAGTGCATGAGTTACTCTGTGACTGAAAAGAATCCGGAAGGGTGTTCAGTAAGCTGGAAGTCCTCAGATGGCTTATCAGGCGAGGGAAACGCTACAGATAAGGTATCCTCCACGGCAAATACAGAGATCATTAACCAGTATGTGGCACCAACGGCTACGCCTGTTCCGACTGAGAAACCAAGGCCTACAGACAAGCCGCAGCCAACACCGGACATTACGGAAACACCGCAGATCTCTGCTACACCAGAGCCTGCACCTCAGGTAACAACTCCGGCTCAGACAGTGACTCCAAAGCCGGAAAAGACACCAACAGCTACACCTGTTTCCGAAGAAAAAGAGCCAACGGATACACCGGCTCCTGGACAAGGTGGAAGCTCATATAGAGGCGGCGGTTATGGTGGATCCTCAGGCGGCAGCAGCACAGGAACTTCTTCTCCAAAAACAGGGGATACCAGTGATATGGCATTATGGCAGTGTCTGCTGCTGATGGCAACTGCTGCGATTCTTGCAACAGGCTGGAAGCTGCAAAAAAGAAAAATAAATAAATGAAACGGATAGGCAGAGCAAGAAGTAAAGTATATCAGCTGGGAGTCAATCCCCCAGCTGATATAGCCTCCGGCAGGATTGCAGAGGTGCGCAGGAGAAGTATGTCATGCAATTGCATGACGCGCACCTCGCAGCAAGAATGCCGAGCATTCTTGAAGTAAAGCAAATGGGCGGAGAAATCACTGGAAAAATGGTGATTCCTCCGTCCTTTTTCAATATCAAGGCATAAAAAGCCCTGTTCTTTTTTACAATAGAGTAAAGGGAATACAGGGGGAAGATGATTTGAATCAAAGAAAATGGAAAAGAGTCCTGGCATTATTTCTGACCATAATTCTGATGGTTTGTGGAAATGGAGTGCTTACAGCCTACGGTGAGGAAAACAAGGAGGCTGATGGTGTACAGGAAGATATACTGATCCAGGCTCCGGCAGGGATCCTGATAGAGGCAGATACAGGAACAGTGCTGTATAAAAAAAGCGAGGAAGAGAAAAGAAGCCCTGCCAGCATTACAAAGATCATGACTCTTCTGCTGATCTTTGACAGTCTGGCAGATGGGAATCTGAAACTTACAGACACAGTGACTACCAGTGCATATGCCAAATCCATGGGCGGCTCCCAGGTGTTCCTGGAAGAAGGAGAGACCCAGGATGTGGAAACAATGATCAAATGCATTGTAATTGCCTCCGGGAATGATGCAAGCGTGGCAATGGCAGAGCATATTGCAGGAAGTGAGCAGGAGTTTGTAAAAAGAATGAATCAGCGGGCAGAGCAGCTGGGAATGCAGGATACTCATTTTGAAGATTGCTGTGGACTGACCGATTCAGAGAATCATTATACTACGGCTAAGGATGTTGCCATTATGAGCAGAGAACTGATCACCAGGTATCCTAAAATTCTCACATACTCTTCTATATGGATGGAAAATATCCTGCACGTAACAAAGCAGGGCTCCAAAGAGTTTACATTAACAAATACCAATAAGCTGCTGCGAAGCTATGAGGGCTGTACAGGGCTGAAAACAGGAAGCACTGGAAAGGCAAAGTACTGCGTTTCTGCTGTTGCCCAGAAAAATGACATCACCTTGATCGCTGTTGTGATGGGAGCACCGGATTATAAGGTGCGTTTCAGGGATGGAGCTGCTTTATTTAATTACGGGTTTTCAAAGTGCAGTCGGTACATAGATGATCATCCTATGAAACTTCCCAGGTTAAAGGTGCGAAATGGAAAAGAAGAATATGTGGCTCTGAAATATGAGAAAACACTTGTCTGGATCGGAACAGATGGAAAAAACATTGGAGAAGTGACACGAAAGCTTTCCCTTCCGGAACAGGTAACAGCTCCGGTAAAAAGAGGAAAGCTGGCAGGAAAAATGGAATATTATGCTGGTAAAGAACAGATTGGCAGTGTAAACATCTTGTATGATCAAAGCGTACCCAGGTCTACATGGATTTGGAGCCTTGGAAAACTTGTGCGAAAACTTGTATTTCATTAAATATTCGTAATTGTCCACTACATTCACAGTTGTGAAGGGCAAATGCTGGTTAAAAAGTCTTTGGAAAAAGGAAGGGCTGATTTTGACAAAAACAGGCAGATAGGCTTATAATAGGGAGTACTAAAATCGGAAAGAGGAAATGAATTATGAACAAGGGTAAAGGAAAAGACCACAAATTAAAATTGCTTGCAGCATATTATAAGCCTTATAAAGGCCTGTTTTTTGCCGATTTGTTTTTTGCGATCCTGGGCGCAGCCGTAACGCTTGTAATCCCTTTGCTGGTAAGGTACATTATGACCTCCATAGGTTCTATGTCGATTGCACAGGCACAGAAGACCATCTTATATATTGGCATTGGTATGCTGGCTCTAATTCTTGTGCAGCTGGGAAGCAGATATTTTATCACCTATTATGGTCATATGATGGGAGCTTATATAGAACATGATATGCGTAATGAGATCTTCAGTCACTATCAGAAGCTTTCCTTTGCATTTTATGATAATCAGAAAGTAGGCCATCTTCTTTCAAGAATCACCAGCGATCTTTTTGATATCAGTGAGCTGCTGCATCATGGACCGGAGGATATTATTATTTCCGTGATCAAATTGTTTGGCGCATTGATCATTTTGATGAATGTGAACTGGAAAATGGCACTTCTTTGTTTCCTGGTTGTTTTGGTAATGCTTATTTATGCTCTTATATATAACCGTAAAATGAAAACCGCTTTTAAAGAAAACCGTGTACGTATTGGGGATATTAACAGCCAGATCGAAGACAGCCTGGCAGGGATCAGGGTGGTAAAGTCTTTTGGAAATGAGAAACGGGAGATTGAGAAATTCAAAAAAGGAAATGAAAGATTTGTAGAGGCAAAAAGTGTATCATATCGTTATATGGCAGGATATCATGCCGGAATGGATGCATTTACTACTTTGATCACAGTTGTAGCACTGGTTTCCGGATCTATGTTTTTGGCAGGAGGAAGCATTTTGGCAGCAGACCTTGTTACCTTCCTGCTTTATATCAATAATTTTACGGAGCCGGTTACAAAGCTTGTGAATTTTACAGAACAATTCCAGAATGGATACAGTGGATATGACCGTTTCCTTGAAATGATGTCCATTGCTCCGGATATCGAAGACACACCGGATGCACAGCCCCTTGAACATGCGAAAGGGGATATAAGGTTTGAGGATGTATCCTTTCACTATGAGGATCATAAGGAGAGTGTTCTTTCTCACGTGAACTTGGAAGTGAAGCCAGGAGAGTATGTAGCATTAGTGGGTTCTTCTGGAGCAGGGAAAACCACTTTGTGCAGTCTGATCCCCAGATTTTATGATGTTTCAGGTGGTGCTATTTACCTGGATGGAAAGGATATCCGCAACATCCGCCTGAAAGATCTGAGAAATAATATTGGTATTGTACAGCAGGATGTTTATCTTTTTGCAGGAACAGTCCTGGATAATATCCGTTATGGAAGACCAGATGCGTCAGATGAAGAAGTGATCCGTGCTGCTAAGGCTGCCAATGCACATGATTTTATTATGGAAATGGACAATAATTATTATACAGACATAGGGCAGAGAGGAGTGAAGCTTTCCGGGGGGCAAAAGCAAAGACTATCAATTGCCAGGGCATTTCTGAAAAATCCGCCAATTCTTATTTTTGATGAAGCAACTTCTGCTTTGGATAATGAAAGTGAGAAGGTAGTACAGGATTCGCTGGAACGGCTGGCAAAAGACAGGACCACATTTGTGATTGCACACAGGCTGTCAACGATCCGGAATGCAAGAAGGATCCTTGTGCTCACTGAGGATGGGATCGCGGAAGAAGGCACCCATAAGGAACTGATGGAAAAGAACGGTGTTTATGCAAAACTTTGCAGAGCCGGTTTATAAAGGAGGTTTGGCATATGAAAGAGATTTGTACCAAGGATGCAGTGGGTAGTGTGTTGTGTCACGATATTACGCAGATCATTAAAGATGAAAAAAAAGGAGTTCTGTTTAAAAAAGGCCATGTGATCCGGGAAGAGGATATTCCCCTTCTTCTTTCAGTGGGAAAAGAGCATTTATTTGTCTGGGAGAAAAAAGAAGGGATTCTTCACGAAAATGAGGCTGCAAAGATCCTATATCAGATATGTGCAGGAGAGCATATGCACGGAACGGAAGTAAGTGAGGGAAAGATCGAGCTGATCGCAGATATAGACGGAGTGCTGAAGATCCGAAGGGATGCACTTCTGGCAGTAAACAGCCAGGGGGAAATGATGATCGCATCAAGACATGGAGATTTTCCTGTGAAGAAAGGCGACAAGATTGCAGGGACCAGGATCATCCCTCTTGTGATCCAACAGGAAAAGATGGACAAAGCCTGTAAAGCGGCAGGAGCAGATCCGATTTTTTCTATTCTTCCTTACAGAACTATGAAAGTAGGGGTTGTAACTACAGGAAGTGAAGTGAAAAAGGGGTTGATAAAGGATACCTTTACACCGGTGCTGGTAGAAAAATTAAAGGAATACTCCATGGAAGTTATAGGCCAGACTATGCCAGGAGATGATAAAACTCAGATCACAGAGGATATCCTTCAGTTCATAAAAAACGGAGCAGATATGGTGCTTTGTAGCGGTGGGATGAGCGTAGATCCGGATGACCGTACGCCAGGCGGGATCCAAGATACAGGAGCCAGGATCGTAACTTATGGTGCACCTGTGCTTCCTGGAGCTATGCTTCTGATTTCCTATTATGAGAAAGACGGAAAATGTATTCCTGTGATCGGACTGCCAGGCTGTGTGATGTATGCAAAACGAACGGTTTTTGACCTTGTTCTTCCAAGACTGGCAGCTGGAGATAAAATCCACGAAGAGGAAGTGGCTGCATATGGCGAGGGCGGACTTTGCCTGAATTGTAAGGTCTGTACTTTTCCGACCTGTGGGTTTGGCAAATGATCCGTTTTCGCACACAGGTGTACAGGCTTACATCGTCCAAAATCCCTGAAGGGAAAAAACTGAAAGCAGCTTTTCTTACAGATCTGCATGGCAGAGAATTCGGTCCGGGAAATCAGGTGCTGTTGGAAGAAATATGCAGGCAGCAGCCGGATCTTGTTTTGTGTGCAGGAGATATGATCGTGCGTACATTACCCCATTCCATTCCGGTGGCAAGGGAGCTTCTTTTGAAGCTTTCAGAAGATTTTCCGGTTTATATGGCTCTTGGCAATCATGAATGCAGGATGAAGCTTCAGCCGGAGACTGCCCGAATCTATACGGATTATGAAGAGGAACTGGTAAAAGGCGGCATAAAGATCTTTCACAATGAAAAGAAGGATCTTAAGATAGGGGATATCCCGTTGACTATTTACGGACTGGAACTCCCTATGGAGTATTATCATAAGCCGGATTCGCCAACGCTGACCTGTGGACAAATCAAGAATTTACTGGGCTCAGGTGATCCATCCAGACTGAATATTCTTCTGGCCCACAATCCCAAATACGGAAAAGCTTATTTCTCCTGGAATGCAGATCTGACTCTTTGCGGTCATTATCATGGGGGGATTTTACGGCTGTCCAGGCATCGTGGCCTGACCAGTCCTCAGTATCTGCTGTTTCCGCCATTTTGCTGCGGGGATTTTGAAAAAGAAGGAAAATATATTCTGGTAAGTGCAGGGCTGGGGGAGCATACCATTCCTGTGCGGATCCATAATCCAAGGGAACTTCTGATCATTGAACTGGAAGGCACAGGATCTTGAAACATTTATAATATGCAAAGCCACCCTTTACAATCCCATGCAGAACATGTAAAATGAAACACCGGGAGAACGATACGAATGGCTATATCTGTAAAGTTAAATGTGTTTGAAGGACCACTAGATCTGCTCCTTCACCTGATCGATAAAAATAAAATAGACATCTATGATATTCCTATTGTGGAGATCACAGATCAGTACATGGAATATATCCATGCTATGGAAAAAGAAGATCTGGGTGTTATGAGCGAGTTTATGGTCATGGCAGCCACACTTCTGGATATTAAATGCAGGATGCTTCTTCCTAAGGAAGTCAATGAAGATGGAGAGGAAGAGGATCCAAGAGCAGAACTAGTGCAGAAGCTTCTTGAATACAAAATGTATAAATATATGTCCTATGAACTTCGTGATAAGATGGACGATGCAGAAGGGATTTATTACAAAAAACCTACGGTCCCAAAGGAAGTGCTGCAGTACAGAGAGCCAGTGGATCCGTCTGCTCTTCTTGAAGGATTGACCTTGGAAAAGTTGAATGAGATCTACAAATCCATCATACGAAAACAGGATGACAGGATCGATCCTATCCGAAGCAAGTTTGGAACTATTGAGAAGGAAGAAGTCAGTCTTTCCGACAAAATGCTTCAGATGAAGGATTTTGCAAAAAGCCACAGGAAGTTCAGCTTCAGACAGCTATTGGAAAGGCAGTGTTCCAAAGTTCAAGTGATCGTTACTTTCCTTTCTGTACTGGAGCTTATGAAGATGGGGCATATCCATGCGGTGCAGGAAGAATTATTTGACGATATTCAGATCGATGTTGTAACAGATCCTGACACATGGAAGAATTTGACTGAATTTGCGGAGGATGCATAAGCAGCTTCCGTATAAATGGAACATAGAAGAGGTTAGTAAGTGGAGATCAAGACAATGGAAGCAGCGATCGAGGCCATACTTTTCACAATGGGAGATTCTGTAGAGTTAACACAGATCGCAAAAGCAGTAGAGCAGGATAAAGAGACAACAAGAAAAGTGATCCATCATATGATGGACCGATACCAGGAAGAAGACAGGGGGATTCAGATCATTGAACTGGGAGACTCCTTTCAGATGTGCACCAAAAAAGAATATTACGGGAATTTGATCCGGATCGCCATGCAGCCTAAGAAACCATCCCTTACAGATGTAATGCTGGAAACCCTTTCTATTATTGCATATAAGCAGCCTATCACAAAGGCAGAGATCGAGAAGATCCGCGGGGTGAAAAGCGACCATGCAGTGAATAAGCTGGTGGAATATTCCCTTGTAAAGGAACTTGGGCGCCTGGATGCGCCGGGAAGACCGATTTTGTTTGGTACAACAGAGGAATTTTTGCGTACCTTTGGTGTTCAGGGACTGGAAGAACTGCCTGCTCTTGACCCTGTAAAGCTGGAAGATTTTAAGGCAGAAGCAGAAGAGGAAGTACAGCTTCGGCTGGATGTGTAAAGGGAGATGAACAAATGCCAACCACATATGCACATGATCTGTTTGGAAAAATGGTTTACAGGCAGCTGCCTGCACCTTTGCAGCAGCTGATCCGGGAAAACGGAGAATTATACAGGATCGGTGTTCATGGGCCAGATATCCTGTTTTATTTTATGGTTACGCCGAATCCGGTAACAGCGAAAGGTGTTTCCATGCACCGGCAGAAGGCTGCCGGTTTTTTTGAGGCAGGGATGAAACAAGTAAGAGAGACAGACAGTCATGCGCTGTTTGCATATATGATGGGGTTTGGGTGCCATTATCTTCTGGATTCTGTTTGTCATCCCTATGTAAATCAGGTGGATGACTCCGGAGCTTTGCGTCACAGCACCCTGGAAACAGAGTTTGACAGATATCTGATGGAAAAAACAGGTAAAAACCCCTATGCATATTACCCTTCTTGCGGGATTGTACCTGATATCCGTTATGCAAAGGTGATCCATCAGGCGATTCCTCAGGTAAGCAGCAGTAATATTTGCATTTCCATGAAAATGATGAAATATTTTACAAATCTTATGGTCTGTGATGACGGAGGCATGCGAAGAAAATGGATCGGGCGCATTTTAAGACTGGGCGGAAAGAATTTCCAGGAGGATATGCTGGGGCACTTTATGACTCCTGCACCTGTAAAGGAAAGTCAGATACCTGTGAGGCAGCTGGAAGAATACTTCCGTAAGGCTTTGCTTGCAGCTCCCAAAGATCTGATGGAATTATACAGCCTGGCCCTTATGCCGGGCAGTCTGTCTGAACGATGGGATAAAACATATAACGGTTAAGGTATATTCAGGACATGCCTGCATATGATTATTATAAAATCAGGTATCTGGATCCGTGTATCCGGATATCAGGCTGCGGGGTGTCAGATGAAAGGAATACTGAAAAAGACAGCAGTGTGCTGGTGTCTGCTGCTTCTTGCAACTATTTATATTCCGGCATATGGAAAAAGCCAAGTTACGGAGGTACAGATGATCCCCAATCTGGTGGATCTGGTAGAAAACAGTGAGCCAGAAGAGCCGGGGAGTCTCTATTCCCTGTCAGCAGTGCTGATGGATGGAGATTCCGGCAGGATCCTTTATCAGAAGGACGGAGAAGTACCAAGACCAAATGCAAGTACAACAAAAGTGCTTACCTGTATTCTGGCATTGGAAAACGGATCCGGAGATGACTATGTGAGTATTTCAAAAAATGCCGCTTCCCAGCCGGAGGTGAGGCTGAACCTGCATGAAGGAGAACAGTATTACCTGGAAGACCTTTTATATTCTCTGATGCTGAAAAGCCATAATGATACAGCAGTGGCAGTTGCAGAGCATATCGGCGGCAGCGTGGAAGGCTTTGCTGACATGATGAATGCAAAGGCAAAAGAGATCGGATGCAAGGATACTTATTTTATTACACCAAATGGTCTGGATGCTTCCGATGCAGGCGGTGTACATCATACCACGGCTGAGGATCTGGCAAGGATCATGAATTATGCTATTTCCAATCCGGTATTTCTTAAAATCACTCAGACAAGGGATTATTCTTTTTCAGATTTAAGTGGCAAAAGACATTTTTCCCTGCATAATGCAAATGCATTCCTTGATATGGAAGAAGGGGTGCTTTCAGGAAAAACAGGATTTACCGGCAATGCAGGATACTGTTACGTGTGTGCTTGTGAGAACCAGGAAAGGACATTTATCATTGCCCTTCTTGGATGTGGATGGCCTGGTAATAAAAATTACAAATGGCAGGATGCAAAAAAGCTTCTGAAATACGGGGAAACCTGTTTCAGATATGAAAATTACTGGAAAGAGCTTAAGATCCCAAGGATTTCTGTTGAAAATGGAACCACAGGAGGCAGCAGGCCGGGACAAAAAGTATGGATCCAGGGAAAATTAAGGGCAAAAGAAACAGATAAAAAGAAAAAAGTACTGGTTCGTACCGATGAAAAGGTAAGCTGCAGCCTGAAGCTGGAAAAGGAACTTCAGGCTCCTGTGCAAAAGGGACAGAAGATCGGAGAAGTGCGATACATGCTTAGAGATGAACTGCTGGCTGCTTATCCGGTTGTTGCAGATAAGAATGTGGAACGGATCAGTTATTTCTGGTGTGTGGATCAGGTGTTTCACTTATTTTTTCATAGCTGAAACAAAAAAAGAAAGAAGAAAAAGTATGGAAAGGAGCTTTTGCCGAAAGATTCCCGAAAGGGAACCTTTTGCAAGGCTCTTTTTTGCTGTTTCAGTATAAAAAGACTTGAAAAAAAGGTTGAAAAATTGTACAATTACAATCGGCAGATTTTTTGGTTATACTTTTAAATTTTTATAAAACGGAGGGCAAATAAGAATGAGTAATGCAACACAAAGCTTAGCAGGCAAAAGAATTACTTCTTTGCTTGATGCAAACAGTTTTGTTGAGATCGGCCAAAGTGTGACAGCCAGAAGCACTGATTTCAACTTAGCTGAAAAAAAAGCACCTTCTGACGGAGTTATTACCGGATATGGTGTCATTGACGGGAATCTGGTTTATGTATACAGCCAGGATGTATCCGTATTAAACGGTACAGTTGGCGAGATGCATGCCAAGAAGATCACCAGACTTTATGACCTTGCCATTAAGACAGGCGCACCGGTGATCGGCCTGATCGATTGTGCAGGACTTCGTCTTCAGGAAGCTACCGATGCACTGGAGGCTTTTGGAGAGATCTACTTCAAACAGACTCTGGCATCCGGAGTGATTCCTCAGGTTACAGGTATTTTCGGTACCTGCGGTGGAGGTATGGCTGTTGTTCCGGCGCTTACTGATTTTACTTTTATAGAGAGCAAAAAAGGAAAAATGTTTGTGAATTCCCCAAATGCACTGGAAGGCAATCACATTGACAAATGTGATACATCTGATGCTGCATTCCAGAGCAGTGAGACAGGACTGATCGACGGAGTTGGCACCGAAGATGAGATCCTTGAGAAGATCCGTGAGCTGATTTCCTACCTGCCGTCTAATAATGAGGATTCTGATGCATATATGGAGTGCACAGATGACCTGAACCGTGTATGTGAGGATATTGCAAACTGCACAGGAGATACTGCTATTGCACTTTCAAGGATTGCTGACAATGAGCAATTCTTTGAAATCAAACCAGACTTCGGTAAAGATATTGCAGCAGGATTTATCCGTCTGAACGGAGCTACTGTAGGTGCTGTTGCTAACAGAAGCGAGATCTATGATGCACAGGACAACAAGTCCGAAGAGTTAGACGGAAGCCTTTCTGCAAGAGGCGCAAGAAAAGCAGCAGATTTTGTGAAATTCTGCGATGCTTTCCAGATTCCTGTACTTACTCTTACCAATGTAACAGGCTTTAAAGCAGACAAATGCAACGAGAGAACTCTTGCAGCTTCTCTTGGACAGCTGGTACATGCTTTTGCAGATGCAACTGTACCGAAGGTTAACGTGATCATCGGTAAAGCATTCGGAAGCGCTTATACAGTGATGAACAGTAAAGCCCTTGGTGCAGATATGGTTTATGCATGGGAAGATGCACAGATCGGTATGATGGATGCATCCCTGGCAGCCAAGATCATGTATGCAGGTGCAGATGCAGCTACATTGAATGAGAAGGCAGCTCAGTACAAAGAACTTCAGTCCAGCGTTGAGTCTGCTGCACAGAGAGGATATGTAGATACCATTATCAGCCCTGCAGACACAAGAAAATATGTGATTGGTGCATTTGAGATGCTTTTCACAAAAAGAGAAGCACGTCCGTCCAAGAAACACACAACGGTCTAAGTGAGGTGGAGCATATGAAAGGTATTTTTAAGAAAGTATCCTGCTTCTGCGCTTCGATCTTATGTGCGGCAGCCCTTGTACTGGGTACAGCCGGAGCTGTATGGGCAGATGTGGATGATACGCTGAAGCAGCAGATGATCACAACTGCAGAAGGCCTGACCCAGACCATTGTCCAGCTGACTGATGATCAGGTAGAGGCTTATTCCAAGTCCAGTGACAGCTTTACTACCAGTGCTATGACAGCATGGGCTGGTGCAAAGGACGAGCTTGGAACCATGAAAGAGGATCAGAAGGATGCCGGAGAGACAGACTTCTCTGAGGCAAATGGTGAGTATACCATTACTGTTCCTGTAGCATTTGAGAAATCAGATGCAAAGTTTGTATATGTGTTTGATGAGTCTGGTGCTCCTACATCTGTAAATGTGGACATCCAGTATTCAATGAGTGATACACTGAAAAGAGCTGCAATGAATACAGTGATGGGTCTTGCCACCGTATTCTGTGTTCTGTTTTTCCTGATGTTTGTGATCTGGCTGTTCCGTTTTATTCCCAATGGCAGCAAGAAGAAAACAGAAACACCGGCTCAGGCTCCTGCACCGGCACCAGTAGCAGCACCTGTTGTTGAAGAAACAGCAGATGATGGTGAACTGGTTGCAGTGATCGCAGCTGCTATTGCAGCAGCAGAGGGCACCAGCACAGATAGTTTTGTTGTACGTTCTATCCGCAAAGTGAATCGTAAGAAATGGTAAATAACAGGAGGATTTCAAAATGAAAAATTATACAATCACAGTTAATGGAACTGCATATGATGTAACCGTAGAAGAGAATGGAAGTGCAGCACCGGCAGCAGCTCCAAGAGCAGCAGCACCGGCACCGAAGGCAGCACCGGCACCAAAGGTAGCACCGGCACCGAAAGCAGCAGCTGCTGGTGCAGGTTCCGTAAAGGTAGCAGCACAGGTGCCTGGAAAAGTATTAAAGATCGTTGCATCTGTAGGACAGGCTGTTAAATCCGGTGACAGCATTGTAATCGTTGAGTCCATGAAGATGGAGATTCCGGTAGTAGCTCCACAGGACGGAACAGTTGCAAGTATTGATGTGGCAGAAGGTGCCTCTGTTGAAAATGGAGATACCCTTGCAACATTAAACTAAGTCGGGAGGTATTCAGATGTCTTATGTAACAGATACTTTGTCCAACCTGCTTCACCAGACAGCATTTTTTAATCTGACATGGGGCAATTACCTGATGATCGTGGTTGCATGCGTATTCCTTTATCTGGCTATTGCAAAGGGATTTGAGCCGCTTCTTCTGGTTCCCATCGCATTTGGTATGCTTTTGGTTAATATTTATCCGGATATTATGGCTAATCCGGAAGATATGTCCAATGGTGTAGGTGGACTTCTTCACTATTTTTACATTTTGGATGAGTGGAGTATTTTACCATCCCTTATTTTTATGGGTGTAGGTGCGATGACAGATTTTGGCCCGTTGATCGCCAATCCTAAGAGCTTTATCATGGGTGCAGCTGCACAGCTTGGTATTTATGTTGCTTACTTCCTTGCCATCTTCCTTGGCTTCAACGGAAAGGCAGCAGCAGCTATTTCCATTATCGGCGGTGCAGATGGTCCTACATCTATTTTCCTTGCAGGTAAGCTGGGACAGTCCTCATTGATGGGACCTATCGCTGTGGCGGCATATTCCTATATGTCCCTTGTGCCTATCATCCAGCCTCCGATCATGAAGTTGTTTACAACAGAAGAAGAGCGTAAGATCAGAATGGATCAGCTTCGTCCTGTATCCAAGCTTGAGAAGATCCTCTTCCCAATCGTGATCACCATCGTAGTATGTATGATTCTTCCTACCACAGCTCCTCTTGTAGGTATGCTGATGCTTGGTAACCTGTTCAGAGAGTCTGGCGTTGTAAAACAGCTGACAGAGACAGCATCCAATGCTTTGATGTACATCGTAGTTATCCTTCTGGGTACTTCTGTAGGTGCATCTACAAGTGCTGAAGCATTCCTTAATGTTGCTACACTGAAGATCGTAGTTCTTGGTCTTGTGGCATTTGCATTTGGTACATTTGGCGGTGTTATGCTTGGTAAGCTTATGTGCAAACTTTCCGGCGGCAAGATCAATCCGTTGATCGGTTCTGCAGGTGTATCCGCTGTGCCTATGGCTGCCCGTGTATCCCAGAAGGTTGGTGCAGAGGCAGATCCTACCAACTTCCTTCTCATGCATGCTATGGGACCCAATGTGGCAGGTGTTATCGGTACAGCAGTAGCAGCCGGTACATTTATGGCTATTTATGGAGTTTAATATTTTAGAATAATATAAGGAGTACAATCATGGCAGAAATTGAAAAAAAACCTGTTAAAATTGTGGAAACCATTCTCCGTGATGCACATCAGTCCCTGATCGCAACACGTATGACCACAGAACAGATGCTTCCCATTGTTGATAAACTGGATCAGGTTGGCTATCACGCAGTAGAGTGCTGGGGTGGTGCTACCTATGATGCCTGCCTTCGTTTCCTGAAAGAGGATCCGTGGGACAGACTTCGTAAATTACGTGACGGATTCAAAAATACAAAACTGCAGATGCTTTTCCGTGGACAGAATATCCTTGGATACCGTCCATATGCAGATGATGTGGTAGAGTATTTTGTGCAGAAATCCCTTGCAAATGGTATTGATATCATCCGTATTTTTGACTGTATGAATGACCTTCGTAATCTTCAGACAGCAGTTAAGGCTGCTAACAAAGAAAAAGGCCATGCACAGGTAGCTCTTTCCTATACACTGGGTGATGCTTATACAATGGAATACTGGACAACCATGGCAAAACGTATCGAGGAGATGGGCGCTGATTCCATCTGCATCAAGGATATGGCTGGTCTTCTTCTTCCATACAAGGCTACAGAGCTTGTAACAGCCCTGAAAGAGACTGTAAAGATCCCCATCGATCTTCATACACATTACACTTCAGGTGTTGCTTCCATGACATATCTGAAGGCTGTTGAGGCTGGTGTAGATATTATTGATACAGCTATGTCTCCGTTTGCACTGGGTACTTCCCAGCCAGCAACAGAGGTTATGGTTGAAACATTTAAGGGCACACCATACGACACAGGATTTGACCAGAAGCTTCTGGCTGAGATCGCTGATTACTTCCGCCCAATGCGCGATGAAGCTCTTGACAGCGGCCTTCTCAATCCTAAGAACCTTGGTGTAAATATCAAGACTCTTCTGTATCAGGTACCAGGCGGTATGCTTTCTAACCTGACCTCCCAGCTGAAGGAGCAGCATGCAGAAGACAAATTCTATGATGTTCTGGAAGAGGTTCCACGTGTTCGTAAAGATCTTGGTGAGCCGCCGCTTGTTACTCCGTCATCCCAGATCGTTGGTACCCAGGCTGTATTCAACGTGATCCTTGGCGAGAGATACAAGATGGTAACAAAAGAGACAAAGGATGTACTCTCCGGTAAATATGGTGCTACAGCAAAACCGTTTAACGAAGAAGTACAGAAGAAGTGCATCGGCGATACAACACCGATCACATGCCGTCCGGCTGACCTTCTTGACAATGAGCTGGATAAGCTTGAAAGCGAGATGGCACAGTATAAGGAGCAGGATGAGGATGTTCTGTCCTATGCACTGTTCCCGCAGGTTGCAACTGAGTTCTTCAAATATCGTCAGGCTCAGGAGACAAAGGTTGATGAAACAAAAGCAGATACAAAGAACGGAGCATATCCGGTATAATGAAATGATGTAACGCTTCAGTTACAGAATACATTTCGCAGCTTTGCAGATTGATAAGGGGGTGGGGTATAAGCAGGCATAAGTTTGCAGGCTTATACAACAACCCCTTATTTTTATAGGTAGTGATGGTTCCAACAGGCAATATCATCATACTGAGACACAGAAAACAGAAAGTTGGGAATTTATGAGCAGAGTTTTGATCATAGGCGGCGGTGCTGCAGGGATGATGGCAGGCGTTCATGCCGGAAGACTGGGGCATCAGGTTCATATCCTGGAAAAAAATGAAAAACTAGGGAAAAAATTATATATTACAGGAAAAGGCAGGTGTAATGTTACAAATAACTGTGATGTGGAAGAGCTTTTTCCTGCAATGATGAGTAATGGAAAGTTTCTGTATAGCGCATTTTATACTTACACCAATCAGGATGTATATACCTTCTTTGAAGAAGCTGGGGTGCCTTTAAAGGTAGAACGGGGAGGCAGGGTTTTTCCTGTGTCCGACCATTCTTCAGATATTATCCGAGCCCTGGAAAAAGAACTGAAAAAAGCAGGCGTACAGATCCATTTGAATACGAAGGTAAAAGAACTGCAGTTTCAGGATGACCATGTGAAAGGCGTGATCCTTGATCATGGGAAAGTATTGGAAGCAGACGCAGTGATTATTGCTACAGGAGGCCTATCTTACCCGGCTACCGGTTCCACAGGTGATGGGTATCGCTTCGCGAAAGATGCAGGACATACCATTGCCAGACTTTCCCCATCACTTGTTCCACTGAAGACCAAGGAAGATTATATTCCCATGATGCAGGGGCTTTCCTTGAAGAACACACAGCTTACTGTGAAATCAGGGAAAAAGGTGGTTTACCAGGACTTTGGGGAGATGATGTTTACTCATTTTGGCGTAACCGGCCCTATGATTCTTTCCGCCAGTGCGCATCTGGGCAGATATCTGGACAAGGGAGAAGAACTGAAAGGATATCTGGATCTGAAGCCTGCCCTTTCAAATGAGCAGCTGGATGCCAGAGTTCTCCGGGAATTTGAAGGTGGACAGAACCGACAGTTTAAAAATGTGATCGGGCATATGTTTCCTTCTTCCCTTACCCCTGTTATGCTGCTTCTTGGCGGGATTCCGGGAGATAAAGTGATCCATGATATATCCAGGGAGGAAAGGATGCATTTTGAAGAGGTAGTGAAAGCATTTCCTTTTACCATAACCGGTATGGGTGAGTTTAAGGAGGCAATCATCACCAGAGGCGGCGTTTCTGTAAAGGAGATAGTCCCACAGACAATGGAATCAAAGAAAATGAAAGGCTTATATTTTGCAGGAGAGGTACTGGATCTTGATGGCATAACCGGCGGCTACAATCTGCAGATCGCCTGGTCTACCGCTTATCTGGCAGCACAGGCCATCCCGTAAAATTGAATGAATTAGATGGTTACAAGGAGGGAACTTGAAAATGGGTTTTAATATAGCCATTGACGGCCCGGCAGGTGCCGGAAAAAGTACAATTGCCAGGGCTGTGGCAAAAGAGCTTTCTTTTATCTACGTAGATACAGGAGCTATGTACCGGGCTGTAGCATTATATCTTATGGAGCTTGGTATCACTGCTGAGCAGAAAGACCAGATCAGTGAAAAATGCCAGGATGCCCATGTTTCTATCCGTTATGTGGATGGGGAACAGCAGGTATGGCTGAATGACAGGGATGTGAGCAGCCAGATCCGTAAAGAAGAAGTGGGTAATATGGCTTCTGTGGTTTCCGCAGTCCCGGCAGTACGCCAGCATCTGTTCCAGCTTCAGCGTTCTCTGGCAGCAGAGAATAATGTGGTTATGGATGGAAGGGATATTGGTACTACCATACTTCCGGATGCACAGGTAAAAATCTTCCTTACTGCCAGCGTAGAAACACGAGGGAAAAGACGTGCCCTGGAGTTGGAAGCCAAGGGAGAAAAACACAGTATTGAAGAAATCTGCCAGGATATCCGCGACAGGGATCACAGGGATATGACGCGGGAAATCTCACCCCTTCGTCAGGCTGAGGACGGAGTGCTTGTGGATTCCTCAGATATGACCATTTCTCAGGTGGTACAGCGGATCCTGGATATTTACCGGGAAAAGGCGGAAGACTAATGAAAGTAGTAACTGCAAAGACAGCAGGCTTTTGTTTTGGCGTGCAAAGGGCTGTTGATAAGGTATATGAGCTGATCAGCCAGAATGTGGCACCGATTTATACTCTGGGACCGATCATCCATAATGAGGGTGTGGTGGAAGACCTGGAGAAAAAAGGAGTCCAGGTGATCCAGGAAGACCAGCTGGAGACGATTCAGGAAGGAACTGTGGTGATCCGATCCCATGGTGTGGGGAAGAATGTATACGACAGGATCAAAGCACAGGGGCTGGATTATGTAGATGCCACCTGTCCTTTTGTACTGAAGATCCATCGGATCGTAGAGAGAGAAAGCCTGGCAGGATCACAGATCGTGATCATTGGTGATCGTGAGCATCCGGAAGTGCAGGGGATCTGCGGCTGGTGCACAGGACCTTTCACCGTGATCCGCAACAAGGAAGATGCAGATCAATTTGTACCAGTTATGGGTAAAAAGATCTGTGTTGTGTCTCAGACGACATTTAATTACAACAAATTTAAAGATTTAGTTGAAATTCTTAGGAAAAAGAGGTATGATAATACTGTTTTAAATATTCTCAATATTTTAAACACTATTTGTAATGCTACCGAAGAACGGCAGAAAGAAGCAAAACACATAGCCGGAGAGGTAGACACTATGCTGGTTGTTGGCGGCCGACATAGTTCCAATACTCAAAAGCTGTTTGAAATATGTAAAAAGGAATGTGAAAATACTTACTATATACAAACACCTGTAGACTTGGATTCTGAAATGTTCCAATGCAGTAGTTATGTAGGTATTACAGCAGGGGCTTCCACCCCAAAGAAAATTATTGAGGAGGTTCAAGAACATGTCAGAATTAAGTTTTGAACAAATGCTGGAAGATTCCGTAAAAACTATTAGGAATGGAGAGATTGTACAGGGTACTGTCATTGATGTGAAAGAGGACGAGATCATTCTGAATATCGGCTATAAAGCAGACGGTATCATTACAAAGAGCGAGTACTCTAATGATGCAAATGTTGTATTAACAGAAGTTGTTCATCCAGGTGATACAATGGAAGCAAAGGTACTGAAAGTTAATGATGGTGAAGGTCAGGTTATCCTCACATACAAGAGACTTGCAGCAGAGAAAGGCAACAAGCGCCTTGAAGAGGCATTTGAGAGCCAGGAAGTTCTCAAAGCACCTGTAACACAGGTACTTGATGGCGGTTTATGCGTGAATGTTGAGGAGACAAGAGTATTTATTCCTGCCAGCCTGGTATCTGACACATATGAGAAGGATCTGTCCAAATATGCAGGACAGGAGATCGAGTTTGTGATCACTGAGTTTAATCCTAGAAGACGTCGTATTATTGGTAATCGCAAGCAGCTTCTGGTTGCTGAGAAGGCTCAGAAACAGAAAGAGCTTATGGAGAAGATCCATGTTGGCGATAAGGTAGAAGGCGTTGTTAAGAATGTTACAGATTTCGGTGCATTTATTGATCTTGGCGGAGCTGACGGACTTCTTCACATCTCTGAGATGTCCTGGGGCAGAGTTGAGAATCCTAAGAAAGTATTCACAGTTGGAGAGAAGCTGACTGTTCTGATCAAAGATATCAATGGTGACAAGATTGCCCTTTCTCTGAAGTTCCCTGAGGAGAATCCATGGCTTACAGCAGATGAGAAATTTGCAGTAGGTAATGTAGTAACTGGCAAGGTTGCACGTATGACAGACTTTGGTGCATTTGTTGAACTGGCACCTGGTGTTGACGCTCTTCTTCATGTATCACAGATTTCCCGTGAGCATGTTGCAAAGCCATCTGATGTATTATCCATCGGTCAGGAGATCACAGCAAAGGTTGTTGATTTTAATGGCGAGGACAAGAAGATCAGCCTTAGCATGAAAGCACTTGAGAGCGCTGCTCCTGCAGAGGAGGAAGAGCCGGTAGAAGAATAATCTATCTGCTGCTGCCAGGCAAGTTGCTTGGGACGAAGCAAACAGTATCGATCATTTGACACTGATGCTTTGCTCATACAAAGAGATTAATACAAAGAAATAATTAACCGCAGTTAAATCAATTGAGTGTTCATCTGGTTTGACTGCGGTTTTTGTATGGCTTTTTGCATGATCAAAGAGAATTTGTAAGCGTTATTCTGCATTAATGAATGGTTTGAATGATCCAGGGCAAAGTGTGCTCCAGGTATTTTTTCTGAATGGCCGGATCTGTAAGAAAAGCGCCTGTGCAGTCAAACCAGGTATAACAGTTGTTTTTGGTGGCTGGCTTTCGCAAGCTTTTGTCCATAAAGCGGGTCAGGCTTTTAGGCATTATGGTATCTTCTCCTGGAATATAATCATATTCCTTGTAATTCATATAATATTGTCTGGCTTTGCCCTGATAAGTATTTATCAGGATACGAACTTTTTTCCCTTCTCCTGTTATATAAAAATCCTGAATCCTGTTGGAAAAGGCAACAGGAAGGGGATAAGGAAGCTCAAGCGAAAGGATAAGATTGTCCGATGTACAGGTAAGATCCGTGCATGTGTATCTGCCATCAAGAAGACAGAGATAGGCCATCATTTCATAGACGCGGCCAAGTCCGAGAAGGTCTTCCTGGTTGTGTCCAAGCAAAGAGGAAAGAAGTGCCGGATCCTGGTTTTTGATGTAATCTTTGTATAAATGGATACATTCTCCTCCGTTACAGTACTGTCTGGCGGAAATACCAAGGAAATTTTCCATCTGCTCCTGCTTCATGCCAGGAAGCTTCAGAAGGGCTTTCACAGGCTTTAATTTCTTATATAGATCAACAGAAGAAAGTTCTGTAAAAGGATTTTCCATCTGATGGGCTGCCAGCCGTGCTTCAAGATAAGGCTGGTCAAATTGATCCCCATTATACTGGATGGAGCAGGTAAAAGGCTTAAGGAAGGATGAAAAAGCAGTGAGAATTTCTTCTTCCTGCTGTGGAGATTCGCCCATCCACTGACACATCTGCCAGGTTTCACCAGTATAATAGATAACTCCGATCAAATATAAAAAAGTGGAATTTCGTGATAGTCCGGTGGTTTCGATATCATAAAAAACAGGGTTGAAATCAGAGGTTTGACTGGTTGAAATTGATAATTTTCTGACACACTCAAAGTCTGGAAAACCTTGTAAAATCGGCATTTTTTTAACAATCATTGATCTCGTTCCTTTTTATGTATTTTTATTTATTATATACAAATTTTTTTGAAAATGGTAGTGAATTTTTTCATAAAATGAGTTATAGTAATAAAAAGATAAAGTTGTGAAAGGGGAGCATATGTGGAGTTTGACAATTAGAGGCATAGACATGTATCATCTTGTCAGCTGGTTTTTTATATACAGCTTTTTGGGCTGGCTTTGGGAGACCTGCTATGTGTCTGCAAAGGAAGGGGAATGGGTGAACCGTGGTTTTATTAATGGCCCTTTTTGTACGATTTACGGATGTGGTGCCCTGGCTGTTTATCTGGTGCTGTATCCGTTTCAGGAGAATCTGCTGATTCTGTACTTTGGAGGCGTTATCGTGGCTACTGCCCTGGAGTATGTAACTGCTGTGCTGATGGAGAACATTTTCCATACTTCTTGGTGGGATTATAGCGATAAGAAGTTTAATTTCCAGGGTCGGATCTGCTTGGGAGCTTCCGTCGGGTGGGGATTTTTTACAGTGGGGTTATTTAAGATCCTTCATCCGGCAGTAGAGAAGATCGTTGCTCTTTATCCTCAGAGGGTGGGAGAGATTGTGATTTATGTGATCGTAGTTGTATACGCAGTGGATTTTTGCTTTTCTGCAGCAGCAGCCTTCCATTTGCGAGATCGCATTCCGGCATGGGAGCAGGCTCTGGAGCAGATGCAGGGAGAACTTTTGCTGAAAGGCAGGCAGAAGATGGATGCCTTGGAAGAGTCTATGGGGGTTACAAGACAGGCACTGAAAGAGAAAATATCCTTAAAGCCGGATTATCCGGCAGTACTTGTGGAGCTTGAGAAGAAAAGGGCTGCCATCATGGCTGACGTCAACAAAGAGCTTCGGAAATACAAAGAAAGTATGGCCGGTAAATTTGGTCATAATATAAAACGTTTCGTGAAGTCATATCCGAATCTGAACAGAGGTTACAAGCTGCACAGAAAAGAACGGCAGGAACACGAAGCTAAATAAAATAAACTGGAGGAGGCAATAAAGAGTATGGGATTTTTAACCTTTAAAGGCGGCGTGCATCCTTTTGACGGAAAAGACATGTCAAAAGAATGTCCTACAGAAAAGTATCTGCCTAAAGGAGAACTGGTATATCCGGTTTCCCAGCATATCGGTGCACCGGCCAAGCCGCTGGTAACTAAGGGAGATCATGTGCTGGCAGGTCAGGTCATTGCTGAAGCAGGCGGTTTTGTATCTGCCCCTGTGCATGCATCCGTATCCGGTACAGTAAAGGGGATTGAGCCACGGTTGACCTCGACTGGTTCTATGGTCAGTTCCATTATCATTGAGAATGACGGAGAATATAAAGAAGCAGAATTCGTGCCAGCCAGACTGGAAGATCTGTCCAGAGAAGAGATCCTGGACAGGATCCGTGAAGGCGGTGTTGTGGGTATGGGCGGTGCAGGCTTTCCCACCCAGGTCAAGCTGTCTCCTAAGGATCCTGATAAGATCGAATATATCCTGGTGAACGGGGCAGAATGTGAGCCTTACATTACCAGCGATTACCGCAGGATGATGGACGAGCCGCAGAAGGTGGTGGACGGGCTGAGGATCGTGCTTACCCTTTTTGAACATGCCAAGGGCTGCATCTGTATTGAGGATAATAAGCCAGACTGCATCCGGAAGATGAAGGAGTTGGTACAGGATATTCCCCGGATCGAAGTAAAAGAGCTGATGACAAAATATCCTCAGGGCGGTGAGCGTACTTTGATCTATGCAGTGACTGGCAGAGAGATCAATTCTTCCATGCTCCCGGCAGATGTGGGGTGTGTGGTTGATAACGTAGAGACCATGGTAGCTATCTCTAATGCTGTACTGCTGGGACGCCCGGTTATGAGCAGGATCATTACCATTACCGGTGACGGTATCAGCCATCCTGCACATTATGAAGTGCTTACCGGTACCAATGTGGAGGAGCTGGTGCAGGCAGCCGGAGGTTTAAAAGACAATGTTAAAAAAGTGATCAGTGGTGGTCCAATGATGGGATTTGCCATGTTTGATTTGCATGTACCCTGTACAAAGACAAGCTCCGCACTTCTTTGTATGGCAGAGGATCCTGCTTTCGAATCAGAAGCTACTGCATGTATTAACTGCGGACGCTGCGTAAAAGTCTGTCCCGGGCATGTAATGCCTTCAAGGCTGGCAACACTTGCAGAACATGGGGATCTGGAAGGCTTCCAGAAGATGGATGGTATGGAATGCTGTGAATGTGGATGCTGCAGTTACATTTGTCCTGCAAAACGTCCGCTGACCCAAAGCATTAAGTCCATGCGTAAGATTGTTCTTGCAAACCGTAGAAAGAAATAGAGGGGGCATACATTATGGGAGAAATGTTACATGTGTCATCCAATCCTCATGTAAGAGACAGGATGACAACAGCAAAAATAATGCAGATGGTATTTGTGGCACTGCTTCCGGCAGCTGCAGTAGGTGTATGGAATTTTGGACTTAGGGCTCTCCTTGTGCTGTGTGTGTCTGTTTTATCAGCAGTCTGTTCAGAGTGGGTTTACGATCATTTCATGCATAAACCTAACACAGTAAAGGATTGGAGTGCAGCTGTTACAGGACTTTTGCTTGGCATGAATATGCCGGTTTCCATTCCTTTATGGATACCGGTGCTTGGAAGTGTTTTTGCAATTATTGTTGTAAAGCAGCTGTTTGGAGGATTAGGACAGAACTTTATGAATCCTGCTCTGGCTGCCAGATGTTTCCTGTTGATTTCTTTTTCTGCAAGGATGACAGACTTTTCTGTTTCAGACAGTTTTAAGGGAGTGGTAGATACTGTGACAGGTGCTACACCACTGGCAGCATTAAAGGATCATGGGTTTGTTTCTGGGTCTGTTCCTATCAGGAATCTTTTTGTGGGAAATATCCAGGGAACCATTGGCGAGACTTCTGCACTGGCGATCCTTTTGGGCGCAGTGATCCTTCTTACCTTTAAGGTGATCGATCTGAAGATCCCGCTTACATATCTGGGTACATTTTCTGTTTTTGTAGTCCTGTACCTTTGCTTTTCAGGAAAGGGCTTTGATATGAATTATCTGCTTAGTGAACTGTTTTCCGGCGGTTTGATGCTAGGTGCATGGTTCATGGCAACTGATTATGTAACATCACCGATCACGCAAAAGGGGCAGTATGTATACGGTATCTGTCTGGGTATTGTTACTGGTGTGTTCCGCCTGTTTGGCGCTTCAGCAGAGGGTGTTTCCTATGCGATCATTTTCTGCAATCTTCTTGTGCCGCAGATCGAACGTTTTACCTGTCCTACCGCCTTTGGAAAAGGAGGGAAAAAACATGAGTAACAGAATCGTAAAAGATGCCATTGCCCTGACTGTGATCACACTGATCTCAGGTCTTCTCCTGGGATTGGTTCATGATATTACTGCGGATCCTATTGCAAAGCAGGAAGCCAAAGAAAAGTCAGAGGCCTATAAAGCTGTTTTTGCAGATGCAGCTTCTTTTGAAACTTTAACCGATACAGAGAATCCGGATCTGGAAGCTTATCTGGATGATCAGGGATATCCAGGTGAAAGCATCAACGAAGTGATGCTTGCAAAGGATGATTCAGGTAATGTCCTTGGTTATGCGTTTACCATTACCACATCTGAAGGATATGGCGGAGATATTAAATTTGCTATGGGAGTAAAGGACGATGGTACTATGACTGGTATTTCCTTCCTTTCTATCAGCGAGACTGCCGGCATGGGTATGCGTGCAGATACGGACAACTTTAAAGACCAGTTCAAGGACAGAAAGACAGAGAAGATCACATATACCAAGACCGGAGCAGCCGGGTCTGATCAGATCGATGCATTAAGCGGTGCTACTATTACTACAAATGCCATGACAAACGGCGTAAATGCCGGACTGTGTGCTTATCGTTATGAGATGCAGCTGGCAGGAGAGGGGGACAATCAGTGATGAAACAGAATTCGCCTTCAGAACGGCTTTATAACGGAATCATAAAAGAAAACCCTACATTTGTGCTGCTGCTGGGCATGTGTCCAACACTGGCAATCACCACCTCAGCTGTAAATGGTATTGGTATGGGGCTTACCACCACAGTGATCCTGGCGGCCTCCAATCTGATGATCTCCCTTCTGCGTAATTTCATTCCAGACAGAGTCAGGATGCCCGCATATATTGTTGTAGTTGCTTCTTTTGTTACAATTGTTCAGATGCTTCTCCAGGGCTTTATACCAACCCTTTATTCTTCCCTTGGTATTTACATTCCGCTGATCGTGGTAAACTGTATCATCCTTGGAAGGGCAGAGGCCTATGCGTCCAAGAATCCGCCGGTTGCATCCCTTTTTGACGGCATTGGTATGGGACTTGGTTTCACGGTAAGTATTACCTGCATCGGCGCAGTGAGGGAGCTGATCGGCGCAGGTGCTCTTTTCGGACATCAGATCATCCCACTGGCAGATGCGGCAGGTAAAGGCGGCTATCAGCCGGTTACCATCTTTGTTCTTGCACCAGGTGCATTTTTTGTACTTGCAGCCCTTTCGGCCATCCAGAATAAATTTAAGATTGGTGCTGCAAAGCGGGGAATCGATCCAAGTAATTCCGGTTCTGGATGCGGCGGCGGATGTGCTGCCTGCGGCAATACCATGTGCAGTGGGAAGGGAGGCAAAGAATCATGAAAGAAATGCTTTTGATCATTGTAAGTGCAGCGCTTGTTAATAATGTGGTACTTAGCCAATTCCTTGGGCTTTGTGCATTCCTTGGTGTGTCCAAGACTACAAATACAGCTGCAGGAATGGGCGGCGCTGTTATTTTTGTTATCACATTGTCTTCCTTTGTTACAAGCCTGATCTACAAGTTCATTCTTGTACCGCTGGATCTGACCTATCTGCAGACCATCGTATTTATCCTGATCATTGCAGCACTGGTACAGTTTGTGGAGATGTTTCTGAAAAAAAACATGACGGCCCTCTATAAGGCACTAGGTGTGTATCTTCCGCTGATTACTACCAACTGTGCAGTTCTTGGTGTGGCCCTGATCAATGTACAGAAGGATTACGGGATCCTTCAGGGAACTGTAAACGGATTTGCCACTGCAGTGGGATTTACGATCTCCATTGTACTTATGGCCGGTATCCGTGAGAAAATTGCATATAACAACATTCCAAAGTCATTCCAGGGCTTTCCTATCGTGCTGATCACAGCCGGTCTTATGGCCATTGCATTCTTTGGATTTTCCGGACTGATTTAAGGAGGGTGTAAGATGAATATTGGGGCGATTGTAACAGCAACTGTACTCGTTGCCCTTGTTGGCCTTTTTATTGGTATTTTCCTTGGGGCTGCAGGGAAGAAGTTTGCTGTGGAAGTAGATGAAAAAGAAGTTGCGATCCGGGAGGCCCTTCCTGGGAATAACTGTGGTGGATGCGGATATCCGGGCTGTGACGGTCTTGCAGCTGCCATTGCAAAAGGAGAGGCACCAGTGAACCGTTGTCCGGTAGGCGGCGAACCGGTAGGCAAGATCATTGCCGGTATTATGGGACAGGAAGCGGGAGAAAGTATCCGCCAGACTGCATATGTAAAGTGCAAAGGTACCTGTGATAAAACAAAGGATTATTATCAGTATACCGGCGTGGAAGACTGCGAGATGATGGCTTTTGTGCCAAATGGTGGCGCTAAGATGTGCACTTATGGCTGCCTTGGCTTTGGAAGCTGCGTAAAGGTCTGTCCTTTTGATGCTATCCATGTGATCGATGGTGTGGCAGTGGTGGATCGGGAAGCCTGTAAAGCCTGTGGGAAGTGTGTGGCAAAGTGTCCAAGACATCTGATCCAGCTGATTCCATACGAACAGCAGATCTTTGTGGGATGCAGTTCCCATGCAAAGGGTAAAGCAGTAACTTCTGCTTGTGATGTAGGCTGTATTGGCTGTAAGAAATGCGAGAAGACCTGCCCGAATGGAGCTATCACTGTAACAGATTTCTGCGCACAGATCGATCCTGACAAATGTACGGGATGCGGTCAATGTAAAGAAGTCTGTCCAAGAGGGATCATCCGGTAATCCTAACAAAATAGCTGTAACATGAAAGACCGTCCTGCTAAGCTGTGGGGCGGTCTTTCATATGAATTCAGGGATTGAGGAACTTGAGGCAGATTTGTCTGCTTTGTTTTATCGAATGGATGTTTGCACTTTTTCCTGACCTGTGGTATGATAAAACAAATTTATGGATTTAAGGAGTACTTCATGATTTCATTTGTTAAGGGAAAAGCAGCAGATATGACAGAAACATCTGTGATCCTTGAGAATCATGGCATTGGCTATGAGATCTTTATGACAGGAAATGACCTTTCCAGGATCCATATGGGTGAAGAATATAAAATACATACGTATTTCCAGGTGAGGGAAGATGCTATGGTTCTTTTTGGATTTCTTCAGAAAGATGATCTTTCTATGTTCAGGCTTTTGCTTGGGGTGAATGGCATTGGCCCCAAGGGAGCTTTGGGAGTTCTGTCCGGCCTGTCTGCAGATGAACTAAGATTCGCCATTCTGGCAGATGATGCCAAGACTGTTTCTAAGGCTCCTGGCATCGGGAAAAAGACTGCCCAGAAACTGATCCTGGAACTTCGTGATAAGTTAAGCCTTGAAGAAGCCTTTGAACAGAAGCTGTCCCATGAGACCGCAGGGATAGTGGTATCCTCAGACGGCATGACGGATGCCAAAAGAGAAGCGGTAGAAGCATTGACAGCCTTGGGATACAGCAGCACAGAGGCTTATGCGGCAGTGCGATCTGTTGCAGGGGTGGATCTGGAGAATGTGGAAGAGATTCTGAAAGCAGCTCTTAAGAATTTCTGACGTCAGATAAGGGGAATATAAGAAATGGAGAACAGGATCATTACCACAGATGTAACAGAAGAAGATTATACGCTAGAAGGAAGCCTTCGTCCAAGGACCCTGGAGGAGTACATCGGACAGGAAAAAACCAAAAATACCCTGCGGATATACATAGAAGCAGCAAAGCAAAGACATGATGCTTTGGATCACGTATTGTTTTACGGTCCTCCGGGACTTGGAAAGACTACACTTTCCGGTATTATTGCCAATGAAATGGGCACCCACCTGAAGGTGACGTCAGGGCCGGCTATTGAGAAGCCGGGTGAGATGGCGGCTATACTGAATAATCTTCAGGAAGGGGATGTATTGTTTGTAGATGAAATCCACAGGCTGAACCGGCAGGTGGAGGAGGTTCTTTATCCTGCTATGGAGGACTTTGCCATTGATATTATGATCGGTAAGGGGGCGTCGGCCAGATCCATCCGTCTGGATCTTCCCAGGTTTACACTGGTAGGAGCCACCACAAGGGCAGGCCTTTTATCGGCACCTTTACGGGATCGTTTTGGGGTGGTGCATCATCTGGAGTTTTACAGCCAGCAGGAGCTGACAACTATTGTAATTCGTTCTGCACAGGTACTTGGAGTAGAAATTGATCCAAAGGGAGCTGCTGAGATTGCCAAGCGATCCAGAGGTACTCCCCGTCTTGCTAACCGCCTTTTGAAAAGGGTCAGGGATTTTGCTCAGGTAAAATATGACGGAAGGATCACACTGGAAGTGGCGAATTTTGCACTGGACTTGTTAGAAGTGGATTCCTATGGACTGGATAAGCTGGATCGACGGATCCTTCAGACTATGATCCGTAATTTTCAGGGAGGTCCTGTGGGTCTGGAAACACTGGCAGCAGCCATAGGAGAAGATGCAGGTACACTGGAGGATGTATATGAGCCTTATCTTCTGCAGAATGGATTTCTTGGAAGAACCCCAAGAGGGCGTATTGCAACTGCCGCAGCTTATGAACATCTGGGGTATCCCATACCATCCGAAAAATAATGCTATACATTTTTACACATTTCGATTATAATAGAACGGCAGAAGTGCCAAAAAGAGAAATTATTCCATTTATATTGGTTAAATGATTACAGATAGAAGAAAAGCAGGAGGCTTGTACGGATGGCGGTCAAAAATACGGCGCAGGTTATTATCGGCGGGAAAATCATTACATTGGGAGGTTACGAATCTTCTGAGTATTTTCAGCAGGTTGCGAATTATATGAACAGAAAGCTGTCAGAGCTTAGCGAGATGCCAGGTTATAGCAGACAGCCCATGGAGACGAAGCATACCCTTCTCAGCCTGAATATTACAGATGATTATTTTAAGGCAAGAAAGCAGGTAGAGACTTATGAACAGGATCTGCAGCAGAAGGATCAGGAGATGTATGATCTGAAGCATGAACTGATTTCGCTGAAAATGCAGATGGAGGAAGCCAGAAAGACAGAGCAGGATGCGATTGACCAGAAGAACCGTCTGGAAGGCAAAGTAAAGGAACTGGAAAAAGAACTGGATGAAATGCTGAAATAAGAACGAGGGGGATTGCTTACAGGTAATCCTCTTTTTTATAGGAGGGAGCATATTGGGTCAGGACAGAAAGATAGAACTGCTGGCACCGGCAGGCTCGTATCAGGGCTTTGAAGCGGCTTTGGGCGCAGGTGCAGATGCAGTATATGTGGGAGGCACCAGGTTTGGAGCCAGAGCCTATGCCAGAAATTTTTCAGATGAAGAACTGCTTCAGGCAATTGATACAGCACATATTTATGGGAAAAAGCTGTATCTTACAGTGAATACCCTTTTAAAGAATAAAGAACTTTATGAGGAATTGATCCCGTATCTTCAGCCTTTTTACCAGGCTGGGCTGGACGGAGTAATCATACAGGATTTTGGAGTTTTTACAGCACTAAAAGAAGCTTTTCCCCTGCTTCATCTTCATGCCAGCACCCAGATGGCAGTAACAGGACCTAAGGGGATGAGATTTCTTGAACAGCAGGGAGCGGTCAGAGTGGTGGCAGCCAGGGAGCTGACCCTTAAAGAACTGGAAAGAATGCATCAGGAAAGCAGCCTGGAGATCGAAGCATTTGTACATGGGGCTTTGTGCTACAGCTATTCCGGCCAGTGTCTGATGAGCAGTATTCTTGGCGGCAGAAGCGGTAACAGAGGCAGGTGTGCACAGCCCTGCCGCCTTCCTTATGATACCTCCCTGGACGGAAGAAAGAATTATAAAGGTAAAGGCCAGATGTGCCCGTTAAGCCTGAAAGATATCTGTACCATTGAGATATTACCGGAGATCCTGGAAGCAGGAGTGACTTCTCTTAAGATAGAAGGACGGATGAAACAGCCGGAGTATACAGCCGGAGTGACGGCTGTATACAGGAAATATCTGGATCTTCTGGAAAAGAATGGAAAAGAATCCTATCATGTGGAAGAAAAAGACAGGAAATATCTGCTGGATCTGTTTAATAGGGGCGGATCTTGTACAGGCTATTATAAAATGCAGGGCGGACCTTCCATGATGGCCTTTTCCAATGAGAAGAAAACAGGGGAGGTTTCCCTGAATCTAAGAAAAAGTAAAGAAAAAATTTATGGGAATTTAATACTTTTTCCCGGAAGTCCTGTTATACTGGAAATAACCTGCCAGGGTAAGAAGGTAACAGTCTTAGGCGGAGAGGTTCAGTATGCGAGAAATAATCCTATGGCACAGGAGCGGATCCGGCAGCAGATGGAGAAGCTGGGAAATACACCGTTTGTCTGGGGAGATCTTAAGATCCAGATGGAGGACAGTATTTTTGTGCCTATGAGTGCATTGAACCAGATTCGCAGGGATGCGCTTACCAAGCTTCAGGAAGAATTGCTTAAGCCCTACCGCCGCAGCCTTACAGGAAAGCTTCCCTCTGCTTTGACAGACAGTCAGAAGAGCATACTTCGCTCTCCGGGGATCAGTGTATCTTGTGAAGACAGGGATACTGCACAGGCACTTTTGAAGACTGGTGGTTTTCAAGGCATGTACCTGCCTTTTGATCTGATGGAACTTTTCCTTGATAAAGGAGTCAGAGCAGGGATTTCCATGTATCTTGCCCTGCCTTATATTACCAGAGGCCAGATGCCAGATATAGTGCAGGAGAAGATACCAGGCTGGCTTGCAAAGGGGATGAAAGGATTCCTGGTACGTAATCTGGAATCCTATGCCATGCTTTCCGAAATGGGATATGGAGAAAAATGCAGGATCGACCATACTCTTTATACCTGGAACAATCAGGCTGTGGATTTCTGGAGAGCGCAGAAGGTGCTTGGCAATACGGTCCCCTTGGAATTAAATCAGGGAGAATTGGGACACAGGGATAATCAAGGCAGTGAGATGCTGGTTTATGGATATCTGCCACTGATGTATTCTGCACAGTGTGTCCGCAGGAATGTATATAGCTGTAAGAAAACTGACTGTACACAGCAGAAAATAAAGAAAGACAGGGCAGATGTATATCTGAAGGATCGATATGAGAATCTGTTTCCTGTTGTATGTGAATGTGATCCCTGGAAAACAGGAAATACAGAAAAAATTCTGCCCTGTTATAATATCATTTACAATACACTTCCTTTTGGACTTCTGAAAGAAAGCAGGCAGGTAAAGAATCTGGGGATAGATTCAGTGCGGCTTTCCTTTACCATGGAGTCTCCTGGTGAAGCTGTCCATATTCTGAAGGATTTTACAGCTGCTTACAGGGATGGACAGGATGTGCCGGACCGGAAGTTTACAAAAGGACATTTTAAAAGAGGAGCCCAGTAAAGGCCTATGATTAATATTATTGTTGAACTGTCAAAATATGTGATCCTGACTTTGATGATCGTATATACCTTTCATTGCTTTTATATGGTAAGAAGACAGGATCAGGAAGAGCGGCGGGAGATGCTTACCAGGCAGCTGATGCTTATTTTCTTTATTGATTTTACAGCATTTCTTGTGATCTATCTGAAGACCTTTGATTTCAGCGTGATCCTGTTTTATGTGGAGATGATGGTTTATTTTGCACTGATCCAGATTCTGTACCGGATCATCTACAAGAATGCGTCGCTGCTTCTACTGAATAATATGTGTATGCTGTTAAGCATTGGATTTGTTATGCTTTGCCGGCTGGATATCAAGTCTGCCAATAAGCAGCTGCTGATCGTAGCAGCAGGCAGTGTGGTATCTCTTCTGATACCGGTTATGATCCGCAAGATGAAATTTCTTAAGAATCTGACCTGGGTATATGCAGGGATTGGTGTTGTGCTTCTGGCAGCTGTTTTTCTTCTGGCAAAGACCAGCTACGGGGCCAAGCTATCCCTGATGGGGATCCAGCCCTCAGAGGCCATTAAGCTTTCTTTTGTATTTTTCATGGCATCTCTTTTATGGAGGGATGTGAACCTGAAAAAGGTGATCCAGGCCACTGTGATCGCAGGCCTTCACGTAGGGATCCTTGTACTGTCCAAGGACCTTGGAAGTGCAATGATCTTCTTTACTGCCTATCTGGTGATGATCTATGTAGCTACCAAAAGCCCGGCACTTCTGGGAATCGGAGTTGCAGGAGGAAGCGGGGCGGCAGTGGTTGCTTATTTCCTGTTCGGCCATGTGCGCCAGAGAGTGAGCGCATGGAAGGATCCTATGGCTGTTTACAAGAATGAAGGATACCAAATCGTTCAGTCTTTGTTTGCCATTGGGACAGGCGGATGGTTTGGGATGGGGCTGTGCCAGGGTTCCCCTGAAAAGATTCCGGTAGTAAAGAATGACTTTATTTTCAGCGCCATATGTGAGGAACTGGGCGGTATATTTGCAATCTGCCTGATTCTTGTATGCATGAGCTTTTTCCTGATGATCCTGAATATTGCACTGCAGATCAAAAATCCTTTTTATAAGCTGATCGCACTTGGACTTGGTACGGAATATGCCTGCCAGGTATTCCTGACCATTGGCGGTGTTACCAAATTTATCCCTATGACCGGAGTTACCCTGCCTTTGGTGGCTTATGGAGGAAGTTCTGTAGTAAGTACCCTCCTTATGATTGCCATTATCCAGGGAATATATATTTACAGAGAAGACGAGGATGAAGAAATTGAGAGATTCCGAAAAGAAGCGGCAAAGAGAGCTAGAGAAAGAATACAGGCGCAAAGAGAAGGAGATTACTAAGAAAAAGAAGAAAAGAAATCGGGAATATGCCTTTGTTTCTTATTTCTTTGCAGCTGTTTTTTTCAGTATGATCGCATATCTGATCTATTTTAATTCTGTGAAAAGTGACGATTTTATTAATAGTCCGTACAATACCAGACAGGACACTTTTTCAGACCGTGTGGTAAGAGGAAAGATCTTGTCCGCAGACGGACAGGTACTTGCACAGACCAATGTGGCTGAGGACGGTACAGAAGAACGGTATTATCCTTTTTCCAATATGTTTGCCCATGTGATCGGGTATGATACCAATGGCAAGAGCGGGCTGGAGTCTGAGGCTAATTTCTCGCTTTTAAGTTCCCATGCCTTTTTTCTGGATCAGATGAAGAATCAGTTCCTGAACCAGAAGAATATGGGAGATACTGTAGTATCCACGTTAGATTCCAGATTACAGCAGACTGCCTACAATGCCCTTGGTGACAGGAGAGGGGCAGTGGTCGTTTTGGAGGCTTCTACAGGTAAGATCCTGGCAGAGGTAAGCAGACCTGATTTCGATCCCAACACATTGTCACAGAACTGGGATATACTTGTAAATGATGAGAATGACAGCAGTCTTTTGAACAGGGCTACCAATGGAGCCTATCCTCCAGGGTCAACCTTCAAGATTGTAACTGCTCTTGATTATTTCCGCTCAAAAGGCACCTTTGAAGGATATTCTTATCTGTGTCAGGGAAGTATTACAGTAGGAGACCATACCATTCAGTGTTATCATGGCCATGTACATGGACAGGAAGATTTTTACAGTGCATTTGCAAATTCCTGTAATTGTGCTTTTGCAGATATAGGGATCAGTCTGGGAGGTTCATCCATCAGAAATACTGCCGAGGATCTTTTGTTTAATAAGGCACTTCCTCTTAATTCCTACAGGAAGAGCAGCTTTACCCTGGATGGAAAGTCTGGCACTTCTACAGTGATGCAGACCGCCATCGGCCAGGGCGAAACACTGGTTTCCCCTATGCATATGGCACTGATCACAGCTGCAGTGGCTAATAATGGTGTGCTGATGAAGCCTTATCTGATCGACCGGATCGAGAATGATTCCGGTGATCTGGTGAAAAGAACACAGAGCAGTACCTACAAAAGGCTGATGTCTTCCAATGAGGCCAATCTTCTTGGGAAAATGATGCGCCAGGTAGTGACTTCAGGTACAGCTTCTGCGTTGAATGGCAGGTCCTATACTGTTGCCGGCAAGACAGGGTCTGCAGAGTTTAATGAGCAGGGAGACAGCCATTCCTGGTTTGTTGGTTATACGAATGTAGATAATCCGGAACTTGTGATCGCGGTGATCGTTGAGAATGGCGGAGCAGGAAGTGAAGCTGCAGTGCCTATCGCGGGACAGGTTTTCGATGCATATTATGCTTCCTGATAACTTATGGTTGCCAGTATTCTAAAAAAGAGGTATACTATACAGCAGTAAAACACACGCATTACAGGAGGGATTGCAAGATGATAGAAGCAACGAGCTGTGGCGGTGTGGTAATTCATCGAGGTAAGATTCTGGCACTTTACAAATCCTACAAAAACCGTTATGAAGGATGGGTATTACCAAAGGGAACAGTGGAGCTGGGAGAAAGCCATGAGCAGACTGCTCTGCGGGAAGTAAAAGAAGAAGCAGATGTTAAGGCTTCCATTGTAAAATATATCGGGAAAAGCCAGTATAATTTTACAGTTCCGGAAGATATGGTAAGTAAAGAAGTACACTGGTATCTTATGACGGCTGATAATTATCATAGCAAGCCTCAAAGAGAAGAGTTCTTCGTGGATTCCGGCTATTACAAGTTTCATGAGATTTACCATTTGCTGCGTTTTTCCAATGAGAAGCAGATCGTAGAAAAGGCATACCAGGAGTATCTGGAGATGCGAAGTGCAGGTCTGTGGGCAAGAGGACAGAAATATTTTTAAAGGAGGGACTGCTGCATCCGTGATCAGATCCGTGCAGCAGTCCCTGTTTAGATCATGGATAATATGGGTATGCTCAGATTACAGATAAAGGGGTGACAGGCTTATGCCAAAATGGATCACAGACTATTATATAGGAGCAGGGATCAAGCATCCCAAGAAGACCCGTAAGAAGATTGATGCAGGGCACCTTACAGTAGATGTATACCTGATCACTTTGTCAGAGAATCCAGGCAATCTTCTGGAGATCATCCCTGCATCTATGCTGGTGCAGAAGTCATATGCCAGGATCTGCCCTACGATTGTAGGGATGGAGAAAGGCAAGGATGCGGCTATTGATATGGCAGCAGGGATCATAAAAGAGATTTATGAGACAACCGGTCATTTTCAGGTAAAAGATTATTTTAAGAACAGGTGAGCGTATGTTACATATATTATGGGCGATCATAAAGTTCATACTGATTCTGGCAGGCGTGTTGATCGGACTTGCCTTGGCAGTCATACTTCTTATACTGTTCTGTCCGGTACGTTATCGGATGTGGGGCAGCAAAGATCGGGGAAACTGGGAACATGCTAGGTGCACAGCCAGGGTCAGCTGGCTTTTAGGACTGGTATCCTTGCGGATCTGTTATCAGGATGGAAAAGAAAAACACAGTCTGAAGCTTGCTGGTATCTCGCTGTTTGGAAAAAAGAAAAAAAGAAGAAAAAAGAAGCCTGAAACTGATCAGGTACAATCAGTAACCGCCTCAAAGAAGCCTGTTTCTAAGCAGACAGATGAAATGCCATCCATGCCAACGCAAACAGAAGAAAAGCTGACAGTATCAATGCATACAGACTCAGAACAGACAGATACAGCATCAGGTAACAGAAAGGTCAAAGAATCACCTGCTCCAAAGCCTGAGAAATCTCAATCTTCACAAAGAAAAGGATTTTTCCTTGGAATCAGGGCAAAACTAAAAACAGTGCTTCAAAGGATTAGGACATTTTTTAAAAAGCTTAAAAATATCAGGCAAACATTTGCACACATCATGAAAAAGGCAAAATGGTGGATGGGCTTTTTAAGGTCAGAAGAAATGAAAGAAGCATTTGGCCTTATTAAGGAACAGTGTACAGGCCTTCTGAAACACATTTTTCCCACCAAGATTAGTGGAAACGCAGCATTTGGGTGCGAAGATCCGGCAGTAACAGGAATGATTCTTGCAGTGCTTGGCATGAGCATTCCCCTTCATAAGAACTGTATCCAGGTTTCTCCTGCTTTTGAAAATGAAGAGAGTTTTCTGGAAGGGGAAATAAATATGAAAGGACGGATCTACGGATTTGTCCTGCTGCGAACAGGAATCCGTATTTATTTTAACAAAAATATAAAGCATATCATTAACCAGTGGAAACATAAGGAGGATCTGAATTATGGAAAATGAAAACAATTTTAAAGAAACTGTCAATTCCCTGTTTAAAGGAATGGATGGCTTTGTAGCAGCTAAAACCGTTGTAGGTGATGCGATCCATGTTGGGGATACCATTATCCTTCCACTGGTAGATGTTTCCTTTGGCGTAGGTGCCGGAGCATTTGCAGGAGATAAGAAGAATAATGGCGGCGGCGGTCTGGCTGGCAAGATGAGTCCATGCGCAGTACTGGTGATCCAGAATGGTACTACCAAGCTTGTAAATGTTAAGAATCAGGACGGACTGACCAAGGTGCTTGATATGGTTCCGGATTTTGTAAACCGCTTTGCACCGGATACAGCTGCTTCCAAAGATCAGGAAGAACAGGAGTAATAGATACTAAAACCAAAGGAAGAACAGGGGTAATAGATACTAAAATCAAAGGAACTGCATAAGATATAATAATCCCACAGAAAGAAAGGATAGAGATGAACAGACTGTTAGGACTCATCCTGTTCTTTATAGGGATCGGGATGGTCATTGGGATTCTTGTAACAGAAAGCCTGTTAGTTTTTATGGTGGCAGCCGCCTGTATGCTTTGCGGTTATCATATGTTTTGTCATTAAGCTTCATACGTTGTATATCAGGACCGCATATCTTAAAAGGGGAGTGCGGTCCTTTCACATAAAATGGCAAAAAAATACCCTCGCATCTCTGCGAGGGTAAGGTGTCAATTAGGCTCTCTCTACATTTCCGGATCTTAAGCAGGAAGTACATACGTACATCTTCTTTGAGCCGCCTTCTGTTTTAACTCTGACGGATTTCACGTTAGATTTCCACATCTTATTGGATCTTCTATGGGAATGACTCACATTGTTTCCGAAATGAGCACTTTTTTCACAAATAGCGCATTTAGCCATGATAGCACCTCCTTGACGCTTTTTTTCAACAGGTTTTATTTTAACAGATGAAATGGTCTTTTGCAAGTGAAAAAAGGAAAAATATAAAATAATTTCTTGACAAATTTATTTATCCGCTAAAAGATAGATCTATTTCTCCGCTAAAATGCCTTGAAAATAAAAGTTTTTTGATATATGATGGTACGAGTTAAAACTCTATCATTGCGAAATGATATGAAAAAGGGTATAATACAGATACACGAATATGAATTTTATGGAGGTAAACCATATGAATGGACGCATAGATTCCGGATTGGGTCAGATTGTCATTGATACAGATGTAATAGCCACATATGCCGGAAGTGTAGCAGTGGAGTGCTTCGGTATTATTGGTATGGCAGCAGTAAGCATGAAGGATGGTCTTGTTAAGCTGCTTCGCAGGGATTCCCTGAAGCATGGAATTAATGTACGGATTACTGAGGACAATAAGATTCGCCTGGATTTCCATGTTATCGTGGCATACGGTGTGAATATCAGTACGATTGCAGATAATCTTGTCAGCAATGTAAAATATAAAGTAGAAGCTTTCACTGGACTTGAGATTGAGAAGATCAACATTTTCGTAGAAGGCGTGCGTGCCATAGATTAGGATTAAGAGGAGGAACTTGTGGTGAGTAAACAGACCATAGATGCCAATGTACTTTCCAGGATGTTTCTGGCTGGTGCCAAGAACCTGGAAGCGAAGAAAGAATGGATCAACGAATTAAACGTATTTCCTGTGCCTGACGGAGATACCGGTACCAATATGACACTGACGATCATGTCTGCTGCATCTGAAGTAGGAAATATTTCCCAGATGAATATGGAGGTACTGGCAAAGGCCATTTCTTCCGGTTCCTTAAGAGGCGCAAGAGGTAATTCCGGTGTGATCCTTTCTCAGCTGCTTCGTGGTTTTACAAGAGGTGTACGTATGCTGGAGGAGCTGGACGCAGTAGCGATCGCCGCAGCCATGGAGAAGGGCGTTGAGACAGCATACAAGGCAGTTATGAAGCCTAAGGAGGGCACCATCCTGACAGTGGCAAAGGAAGCAGCCATCAAGGCAGCTGAGATTGCAGAGTCAGCAGAGGATCTGGAGCCGTTTTTCCTTGAGATCTTTGATCATGCAGAGAAGACTCTTGCCAGGACACCGGATATGCTGCCTGTGCTGAAAGAGGCAGGCGTTGTGGATTCCGGCGGACAGGGACTTCTTGAGGTGTTCAGAGGTGCTATTGACGGATTCCTTGGAAAAGAGATTGATTATACAGAGTTTGCAGGAACATCTGCAGGTTCGGCTGTTACAAAGATTTCTCCCCAGGCAGAAGCGGACATTAAGTTTGGCTACTGTACAGAGTTTATCATTCTTCTGGATAAGCCGCTTCCAGATGTGGAACTTCACAGCTTCAAGAAATTCCTGAATTCCATTGGTGATTCCATTGTATTGGTAGCAGATGATGAGATCGTAAAGGTGCATGTACACACCAATCATCCGGGTCAGGCATTTGAGCGTGCACTTACCTATGGTGCGCTTTCCCGTATGAAGATCGATAACATGCGCGAAGAGCATCAGGAGAAGCTGATCAAGGATGCAGAGAAGCTTGCCAGGGAGCAGGAAGAAGCAGAAGCAGCAAAAGAAACAAAGCCGGCCAAGGAAGTAGGATTTATTTCCGTATCCGTAGGAAGCGGACTTTCTGCTATCTTCAAGGATCTTGGAGTTGACTATCTGATCGAAGGCGGACAGACCATGAATCCAAGCACAGAAGATATGCTGAATGCCATTGATCAGGTAAATGCAAAAACCATTTATATTTTACCTAATAACAAGAATATTGTTCTGGCTGCCAATCAGGCAAGGGATCTGACAGAGGACAAGACCATTATTGTTGTGCCTACAAAGACTATTCCACAGGGTATTTCAGCTTTGATCAGCTTTGTGCCTGAGAAGAGCCAGGAAGAGAATCTGGAAGCAATGACAGAAGCGATCTCTATGGTACAGACAGGCCAGATCACTTATGCAGTGCGTGATACCAGACTGGATGAGAAAGAGATCCATGAAGGGGATATAATGGGTATTGGAGATCATGGTATCCTGGCAGTAGGCAAAGGACGTACCAATGTAGCAAAAGATACGGTTGCTGCAATGGATACAGAGGATGCAGAAGTGATCAGTATTTACTTTGGCGAGGATGTGCCTGAAGAAGAAGCCGAGAAGCTTGGAGAAGAGCTGGAAGCGGCATATCCGGACTGTGAAGTAGAAGTAAATATGGGTGGACAGCCTATTTACTATTACATTATTTCTGTAGAGTGATCCGGCAGACAGGAGGACAGGACAATGATGAAACCACTCCGCAGTCTGAAGGGAGTCGGGGATAAAACAGAAAAGCTTTTTCAGAAGATCGGTGTGATCACAACTGAGGATCTTCTGGAATATTTTCCGAGAAATTATGATGCATATGAAGAACCTGTTACCATCGGCAGTCTTTCCAAGGGAGAGACTGCCGCTGTTTCTGGTACGGTTATTTCCAGCGTATATGTAAATAAAGTGCGAAATCTGCAGATAGTGACAGTTACCATTGCAGATGCCACAGGAAAGCTTCCTGTGACCTGGTTTAATACGCCCTATCTTCGCTCTACCTTAAAAAGAGGCAGCAGCTTTGTATTTCGTGGTCGTGCAGTCTGGAAGCAGGGCAGGCTTTTGATGGAGCACCCGGAGATTTTTACCCATGGCGCTTATGAAGAGATCCTGCACAGCCTTCAGCCAATCTACGGACTGACTGCAGGGCTTTCCAACAAAACAATTATAAAGCTGGTACATCAGGCTTTGAATGAAGAAAGTCTGCAAGAAGAATTTCTTCCTGAAGACCTGAGGGAAAGGCTTCATCTGGCAGATCGTAATTATGCCTTGCAGACCATTCATTTTCCAAAGAACATGACAGAGCTTCTTACTGCCAGAAAGAGGCTGGTATTTGATGAGTTCCTTATGTTTATCCTGGCTGTACAGCAGCTGAAAGAAAAGACAGAAACAGCCAGGAATGCCTTTCCTATGAAGCCTGTGTGGACCACGGAGAATATTATTGATAATCTGCCCTATTCTCTTACCAGGGCTCAGATGAATGTATGGCATGAAGTGGAAAGAGATCTGTGCAGCCATTCCCTGATGTCCAGGCTGATTCAGGGAGATGTGGGAAGCGGCAAGACGATCCTTGCTTTTCTGGCAATGATCCTTACAGTGGAAAATGGATATCAGGCAGCACTGATGGTACCCACGGAGGTACTTGCCAATCAGCATTTTGAAGCATTTCAGAAGCTGCTTGACCAGCAGCAGATCATTTCTTGCAGACCGGTTCTTCTTACTGGATCTGTAACTGCTGCATCCAAGCGCAAGATCTATCAGGCCATAGATTCAGGGGAGGCCAATGTGATCATTGGCACCCATGCCCTGATCCAGGAAAAAGTAACCTATCAGAATCTGGGGCTTGTGATTACAGATGAGCAGCACCGATTCGGGGTTAAACAAAGAGAGGCGCTGACAACAAGAGGTGAGTCGCCTCATGTACTGGTTATGAGTGCCACACCGATTCCAAGGACATTGGCGATTATTTTGTATGGAGATTTGGATATTTCCGTGATCGATGAACTGCCTGCAGCACGTCGTCCTATTAAGAACTGTGTGGTGGACACCTCATATCGGCCAAAAGCCTATTCTTTTATTGAGCGGCAGATACAGGAAGGCAGACAGGCGTATATCATCTGTCCTATGGTGGAAGAAAGTGAAGGGATGGATGGAGCAAATGTTACGGACTATACTGCATCTCTGAAAGCAATCCTGCCTTCTCACATTACAGTAGCTGCCCTTCACGGCAAGATGAAGCCTAAAGAAAAGAATGCTGTTATGGAGGCTTTTGCAGCAGGGCAGATCCAGGTACTTGTATCTACCACTGTAGTGGAGGTGGGGGTGAATGTGCCTAATGCTACCGTGATGATGGTGGAAAATGCAGAACGCTTCGGGCTTGCTCAGCTGCATCAGCTTCGCGGTCGGGTAGGAAGAGGTGAGTATCAGTCTTACTGCATCTTCATCCAAGGCAATGAGGAAAAAGAAACCTCTAAGCGTCTTGATATCTTGAACAAATCCAATGATGGATTTTTTATTGCCGGAGAAGATTTAAAACTTCGTGGCCCAGGGGATCTTTTCGGGATCCGTCAAAGTGGCTTAATGGAATTTAAGATCGGCGATATTTATAATGATGCAGATGTACTGAAGATGGCCAGTGAGGCAGGAGGGCAGATCCTGGAACTGGATCCGGAGCTGGATCTGCCACAGCATGCAGGTCTGAAAAAGCATATGAGCAGCTACCTGAAAGACCATCTGGAGAATCTGGGATTGTAGAGGTGCGCAGGAGAAGTATGTCATGCAATTGCATGACGCGCACCTCGCAGCAAGAATGCCTCGGCATTCTTGAATTTTACGGATTCTAAGGCTCTGTATTCACAAAAAGTGAAAAACTGTCTGTACAAAATAAATGAAAAATTATTGAAAAACAGAAAAAAATGTGCAACCCACCCACATATTTATTGGAAAGTAATGGTTATTTCTATAGATAATGACCGGAAAATCCATAAATTAAATACAAAATTACTGAATTTGGAACAGATAATCAGCTTTTACATGAAAAAACTCTAACTTGAAAAAAGAAAAAAACAGTAGTATCCTAGATTAGTAAAAATTAATCTTCACCTTTTAAGGAGGCTATTATATGGCTACAAAAAGAACCGTAAAGAAAGCAGAGACAATGGCTGCCAAGGCTGCTGCAAAGGCTACCGTAAAAGAGGCTGCTGTAAAACCTGTTGTTAAGGAAGCAGCAAAAGAGGTAACTGTAAAAGCTGCAGAGACAAAAGCTGAGACAGTAAAAGCAGAGCCTGCAAAAGAACCGGTTGTAAAAGAGGCTGCCAAGGTGACTACTGCAGCAAAAGAGACTGAGAAACCTGCTGCAAAGAAAACCACTGCAAGGAAAGCTCCGGCAAAGAAAGTGGTTGCCAAGAAGGAAGTTTCTGCAGATGTTTATGTTCAGTTTATGGGAAGGGAACTACTGACAAAAGAAATCGTTGCCAATGTTAAGAAAGCATGGGCAGGCATGACAGGAAAAAAAGAAGAAGACATCAAAGAGCTGCAGGTTTATGTTAAGCCTGAAGAGAACAAAGCTTACTATGTTGTTAATGGAGAGGCTGACGGTAATTACATCGATCTTTGATCCTGTTTGTTTTACACACATATCCCCGGGAAATCTTATGATTTTCCGGGATTTTTTTTGCTAAAAATGAGAAAGTATGTTAATATTTTACGGAAAGCCTTAAGAGAATTTTAATCAGGGTTTATGATAGAAAGTAAGACAGAATAAAGGGAGAGACAATATTATGCTGAATCAATTTTCCAGAACCCAGCTTCTTTTGGGAAAAACAGCTATGGATAAATTACAACAGTCCAGAGTAGCCGTATTCGGGATCGGCGGCGTTGGAGGTTATACAGTGGAGGCACTGGTACGAAGCGGCGTGGGAGCCATTGACCTGATCGATGATGACAAGGTATGTCTTACCAATCTGAACCGTCAGATCATAGCCACCAGAAGTACGGTTGGGAAATATAAAGTAGATGTGATGAAAGACAGGATCCTGGATATTAATCCAAAGGCAGTGGTAAATGTTCATAAGTGCTTTTATCTTCCGGAGAACAAAGATGAATTTGATTTTTCACAGTATTCCTATGTGGTTGATGCAGTGGATACAGTAACAGCCAAGATCCAGCTGGTTATGGATGCAAAAGAAGCAGGAGTCCCTATCATCAGCAGTATGGGAGCAGGGAACAAGCTGGACCCAGCCGCTTTTCAGGTGGCAGATATTTATAAAACATCTGTGTGTCCTCTGGCAAAGGTAATGCGCAGGGAATTAAAAAAACGTGGCATTAAAAAATTAAAAGTGGTTTATTCACAGGAAAAGCCAACCCGTCCTTTGGAAGATATGTCCATCAGCTGCAAGAGCCACTGTATCTGTCCGCCAGGGGCGGCACATAAATGTACAGAGCGGAGAGATATCCCCGGATCTGTGGCATTTGTGCCTTCTGTGGCAGGACTGATCATTGCAGGAGAGGTTATTAAGGATCTGGTGAAATAAGTAAAGATTATCATAAATGGGGTGAACTGTGAGCAGCAACCGTAAATAATCAATAATCAAGTTACATTTTATCGTAAAAAATCGACTTGACATAAGATATAGGGGATAGTACGATTTGTATAAGAGATGCTGTCAGCACAGATCGGCAGGCAGTACATGCATTGAAAGAGAGGGTTTATACAAATGGGAAAAGAACATGAAGAGCAGATCAGAATTGTACAGGAGACTGTGGCAGGTAAGGAGATTACCTTTGCCCATGTAATGGGCGGCCCGGCACCTGTGATCTACCAGAAGCTGGGATTGAATCCTCAGCTGGACTACCGGTCTTCTGCTATTGGGATTATGAATATGACACCGCCGGAGTCAGCAGTGATCGCATCTGACATTGCAGTGAAAAGCGGTAATGTATACCTGGGCTTTGCAGATCGTTTTACAGGTACGCTGATCATTACAGGAGAGATCTCAGATGTGATCTCCGCATTGACAGAGATCGTGGATTATTTCAGGGATTCCCTGGGATATGTTGTCTGCAATATTACAAAAAGATAGGAAGTGGTTCCATGTGTTCAATGACGAAAGAAGAGCTTTTGGAGCGGATCTTCCATGAAGACTACAAAAGCCTGAAAGGGAAAAAGCTGCGTATGACACGGGTAAGGGTACCGGGCAAGGAAGTATGTCTGGCACACATTATCAGCTCTTCCCAGACCAGTATTTATCAGAATCTGGGGCTTCATATCGGCGTTCATGAAGGGGAAGATCATACAGGGGAATCCATTGGCATGATCCGTTTTACCCCTTGGGAGGCAGTTGTGGTAGCTGCTGATGTGGCAGTGAAAAGTGCAGATATACAGATCAGTTTTATGGACAGGTTCTGTGGCTCTCTGATCATTACCGGAGGGTTAAGCCAGGTGCAGACAGCTGTAGAATCAGTAGTTAAATTTTTTGATGAAGTTCTGGATTTTAAAACCTGTTCCATTCACAGAAGCTAGGGAGACAGTATGAGAAAATTATTTTTGATGGGCAGAAGTGAAGCCGGGAAAACTTCCCTTACCCAGGCATTGAAAGGGGAAGAGCTTCATTACAAAAAGACCCAGTATACAAAGTCAGATGAGGATACCATTGACTCCCCGGGAGAATATGCGGAGTCCAAGAGATTTAGCGTAGGTCTGGCATGCTTTTCCTTTGAAGCAGATGTAGTAGGGATCGTACAGGCCGCAGACGAGCCATTTAATCTTTTCGGGGAGGGATGCCAGTCCTTTATTCTGCGCCCTCTTATTGGGATCATCACGAAGATCGATTCTCCTTATGCCAATATCCCTATGGTACGTCAGTGGCTGGAGAATGCCGGCTGTGAACGGGTTTTTCTTGTGAACAATGTGACCCGGGAAGGAATAGATGAGCTCCTTGATTATCTTTCTCAGGATACACCGAAGCTTACCATGGAAGAGGCCAGGTACAGACAAAGTCTGGGACTTAATGAGTGGGATCCCATTCCAATGGAAGAGAAGCAGTCTGATTATTGACACTAAAAATACGAAATGATATAATATAAAATTATAAATTACCAGGCGTGGTCAGGTCAGGCGTGATCTGTTAAAGGAAATCCGGTGAGATTCCGGAACCGTTTCGCTGTGTGAAATGCCACAGAGACATTTTAAGTCAGCATATCCAACACGTTGTTAAGAGGACAGAGGCTCACAGCAGATCGTGGGGCTCTGTTTTTGTTACTTATTTGTACTATTCACAGGTAATATCCCAGTTGCCGTCACTGGAGGTACTGGGAATACATTTTAACAGAGTGCAAAGTAACGATAAAATTCCAGGAGAAACCAGCTTATATATGTACATAGATCAGAATGAACCGGGATGGAATACATTAAGATTCGACTCCCGTACCTATACATTTCAGGATACCAAAAAGGAAAAAGAACAGTGTGGGGTGATCCCGCCTGAATATGTCTTTGTTGATGACAAGTGTTTTATGGGTAATGGAAAGATCAAAGAGGTAATACTTCCGCCTAAATGCAGGATCATTGGAAGGCAGGCATTTGAAGGATGCCAGTTCCGCAAATCCGTACAATTCCCGAATACATTAAAAGAGATCAAAAAGCGTGCTTTTGCAGAGAACCATAATCTGCGGCAGACAGTATTTCCTTCATCCTTGGAAATTCTTGGAGCACAGGCATACAGAGAATGTAATAATCTGAAGAAAGTTGTTTTTTCACCGTCTTCCAGATGTACAGCTATACCAGAGGGTGCTTTTGATTCCTGTGTACGGCTGAATGAAATTATTTTGCCTAAAAGTGTGCGTGTGATTGATAAGATGGCTTTTTACAGATGTAAGGAGCTTAAAAAGATTCAGCTTCCTTCCTCTTTGCGTTTTATTGGAGAGCAGGCATTTTATTTTTGTGGGCTTGAAGAATTGGTTCTGCCGCCAGGACTGGTTGAGATTGGGGATAGCGCATTTTTTAGATGCAAGAACTTGCGTCATGTAAGGATCCCCCAAAGTGTGCGAACGCTGGGACGCTGGGTATTTCATGGCAGCAGCAGGCTGGAATATCTGGATATTTTCCATGATCCTGAGTATATTGGTCCCTGGATCGTGAATAAAAGCTGTACCATCCGATGCAGAAAGGGCAGTAAAATAGACGCTTATTGCGATGAATACGAATTAAAAAGGGAGTATATCTGTGAAGAAGACCGAAAGGAAAGCTGAAACCTTTGAGGCATCGGATACCTTTTCCAGGTGTCATCCGATGCTGAATTTCTTTTATTTTGCTGTTGTGCTCATATTTACCATGTTCAGCCAGCATCCGCTGATTCTTGCAGTTTCCTATGCCGGGGCTGTAAGCTATGGGATACTGCTGAATGGAGCAGGAAAGACCTTGAGGCAAAGCTGTTTTTTTACATTACCTGCCCTTTTGATCGTTGCCCTTTTGAATCCTATGTTTAATCATTATGGCGTTACCATGCTTTATTATATAGAGAGCAGCGGGAATTGGGTGACTCTTGAAGCATTGATATATGGAGTGGTACTTGGAACGGTGATGTTTGTGGTGATACAATGGTTTTCCTGTTACAATCAGGTAATGACCAGCGACAAGTTTGTTTATTTGTTTGGCAGGATCATTCCTGCTCTGTCCTTGGTGTTATCCATGGCTCTTCGCTTTGTGCCGGAGTTTTTGCACCAGCTAAAGGTGATCCGTAATGGACAGAAAGGGATGGGCAGAGATGTATCTGAAGGCAATTTATTCCGGCGTATCCGGTATGGGCTGAATATTTTGTCTATTTTGATCACCTGGGCATTGGAGAATGCCATTGAAACCTCAGATTCCATGAAAAGCCGAGGGTATGGCCTTCCAGAACGGACTGCTTTTTCCATATACAGGTTTACAAACAGAGATAAGATCCTTGGGACAGTCATGGCCTTTTTGTCCATGATTTTTACTGTGGGCATTGCTAAAGGGGCAGCTTATGCCTCATATAACCCACGGATCCTGCTGGCTGGATTTACGATCCAGGGCAGGACGTCTCCGGTATCGGCGGGCAGCTTGTTAACTGCTGCCACCTATTTGTGTTATGGACTTTTTTGTTTTTTACCTGTGATCCTGGAGCTTACAGAACAGATACATCTGAAAAACAGCCGAAAGCATGCAGGTGCGGATATTGGTATGACCTACCGGCGGATCTATGAAGAACTGGAACAGGAAGGATAAGATTTATGAATATTGTGGAGATATGTGACTTTTGCTTTGCCTATCCTGACAGTTCCAAAAGGGTACTGGATCATACAAAGCTGAAGATCAAAGAGGGCACTTTAAACATTATCTGCGGCAGAAGCGGATGTGGGAAAAGTACCCTTTTACGTCACCTGAAATCAGCACTTGCTCCTTATGGGAAAACCCAAGGGGAGATCCTCTATAAGGGGAAAAGTCTGGCTGAAACAGATCACAGGACACAAAGCCAGGAGATCGGGTTTGTGATGCAGGATCCGGATAATCAGATCGTTACCGATAAAGTATGGCATGAGCTGGCCTTTGGTCTGGAAAGTCTTGGCTATGACAGCGAAACCATCCGGCTTCGTGTGGCAGAGATGGCCAGCTATTTTGGCATCCACCAGTGGTTCTATAAAAATGTATCAGAATTGTCAGGGGGACAGAAGCAGCTTCTGAATCTGGCTGCTGTTATGGCAATGCATCCTTCTCTTTTGATCCTGGATGAGCCAACCTCCCAGCTGGATCCGATTGCAGCCTCTGACTTTCTGGAAACAGTAAAAAAAATCAACCGGGATATCGGCACTACTGTGATATTGACGGAGCACAGGCTGCAGGAGATCCTTCCATATGCAGATCAGGTGTATGTAATGGCGGATGGGCGGATCCAGATGCAGGGAACACCAGGAGAGGTTGGAGCTGGTCTTCATGATGCTGATAAGGGAATGTTTCTTTCCATGCCTGTGCCTGTACAGATCTTCAGTGCAGTGGAAGGAACAGGAGAATGCCCTCTTACCGTAAGCCAGGGAAGAAAATGGCTGGGTGAGTATGTAAAAGATCATCCCCAGATCCCTACAGATATAAAGAAAACGAAGGCAGCTTCAGGTTTGACAGAACCTGCCATCCAGGCAAAAGATCTGTGGTTCCGGTATGAAAAGGATAGCCAGGATGTGGTCAGGGATCTTTCCTTGCAGATCAATAAAGGGGAATTCTATGCACTTGTAGGAGGAAATGGTACAGGGAAAAGTACCACTTTATCGTTGCTGTCAAGGGTGAATCAGCCATACAGAGGAAGGATTCGCCTTTATGGCAGAGATCTTCGTTCTTATAAGGATAAAGAACTGTACTTTGGCTGTCTGGGAGTGCTTCCCCAGAATCCTCAAAGTATATTCCTGAAGAAGACGGTACTGGAGGATCTGTATTCTGTGATTGGAGGAAAGAAGGAGCGTATGTCTCTGGAATACCAGTCCCAAATGAAAAAAGAAAAAGCAATTGAAGGGATGGTAAGCCTGACAAAGCTGGAAGGTCTTCTGGAACGTCATCCCTATGATTTAAGCGGCGGAGAACAGCAAAGACTTGCCCTTGCCAAGGTGCTTCTTCTGCGGCCAAAGATACTTCTGATGGATGAGCCAACAAAGGGAATGGACGGAGAATATAAGGAAGAACTGGGAAAAATATTGAAAAAGCTTCAATCTCATGGAATGACTATATTTATGATTTCACATGATATAGAATTTGTGGCAGAGTATGCAGATCGTGTAGGATTATTTTTTGAAGGAAATATTGTAACTGAGAATGATGTAAATAGCTTTTTTGCAGGGAACAATTTCTATACAACAGCAGCTAACCGGATGGCAAGACAATATTTTCCATATGCAATAACTGGAAAGGATGTGGTTGCATGCTTACAGAACGGGAATTAGACCATTTCCTGGACAGCTTTCTTGCAATACCTGGGGAAGAACCGGCTTCAAGAGAGATTAGCAGTGAAGCCGAAGAGAACTTGGAGGAATATCAGCTGCCAACAGACGGACTGATCATCAGACAGATAGAAAAAGATGGTAAGGTAGGGCGCCGCACCTGGTTTGCCCTTGTGCTGATGCTGTTGATCGTGCCTGCTTTGTTATATCTGTCCGTGAGGATCTTCCATGGGAAGAAATATATGATCAGCAGCCTGATCGTTGTATTTGCGGCTATGCTGCCCTTTTTTATGGTGTTTGAAGGCAGGAAGCCAAAGGCAAGGGAAATCATGGTGATCGCTGTACTGGCTGCACTTGGAGTTGCAGGCAGGGCTGCTTTTTTCATGGTGCCAAGCTTTAAGCCTGTGGCTGCCTTTGTGATCCTTACCGGGATTTCTTTTGGAGGCGAGGCAGGTTTTCTGGTAGGCTGTCTGATCATGCTGATCTCCAATATGTTTATGGGACAGGGACCATGGACACCATGGCAGATGTTTTCCTTTGGAATCATTGGATTTTTTGCAGGGATCCTGTATAAAAAAGGAATCCTGAAGGCCAGAAAGGCAGATCTTTGTATTTATGGTTTTCTAAGCGTAGTGCTGATCTATGGCGGGATCATGAATCCGGCCAGCATCCTTATGGCCTATGGGCATATTACAAAGGAAAGCCTGCTGGCTTTTTATATTTCGGGGCTTCCGGTAGATCTGGTACATGCAGCATCTACAGTGGTCTTTTTGTGTATCATGAGCCGGCCCCTGCTTACAAAGCTGGAAAGGATCAAGGCAAAATACGGGCTTATACAGCGGTGAAATGAGGTAAAACTAATATATGATATATATCAGCCATTTATTTCCGGATGACCAGATGGAGGAGTTGATCCGTCAGTCCGGGATGGGAGTAGAAAGCATTGACTTTTCAATTGCAGATAACCTGGATCATTTTTCTGAATCCATAGATGTATACAGGGAAAAATTAAAAAAGATGGGAACCAGGGAACTGATTCTCCATGGTCCTTTCCTGGATGTGAATCCGGCGGCCTATGACAGACTGGTACGGGAAGTAACTATGAAGCGGTTTGACCAGTGCTATCAGGCAGGTTTGCTTCTTGGAGCCAGAAAGATCGTTTTTCATTCCGGAATGAATCCTTATGTATATTATAAACAGGGCTGGGCAGATCAGGTGTCACGGTTTTTCAGTGAATTTATGGACGGCAGGCAGGAACTGGAAATTGTGCTTGAGAATGTTTTTGATGATGACTGGGAATTACTGTTAGATGTATACAAGAAAGTAGATCACCCTAATTTTAAGCTTTGCCTGGACATTGGACATGCACACTGCTATTCGTCTGTGGATGTGCGGGAGTGGGCGAAAGCCCTTGCACCTTATGTGACCCATGTGCATGTACATGACAACCTTGGGGACAGAGATGCCCATACAGGTCTTGGACGGGGAAATCTGCCTTATCAGCAGGTTCTGGAAAACCTTCCCCTTACAGAAGAACGGACATGGACTATTGAATGTATGAAAAAAGAGGATGCACAGCTATGCTGGGAAAAGATCAGAGCACTGGAAGGAGGAGCCTTATAATGGTGAGAGAATATAAAATAAGAAAATGGCTTCTGCTAGGCGGGCTGTGGGCAGTAATGCTTACAGGATGTGGGAACAGCAGCAAAACACCACAGGATGCTATTAAGAAAACAGCTGCTTATGAAATGGAAACGGTTACTTCTCCTGAATCTAATACTCTTGGAGGAGAGTGGACGGTGCTGGCACTTGCCAGATCAGGTGCTAAGGTGGAGGATAATTATTATGAAAAATACAGAGCCAACCTGGAAAAAAGAGTAAAGGAACAGGAAGGCGTATTAAGCGATAACCGTTATACGGAATATTCCAGGGCGATCCTTGCCCTGACAGCCATCGGGGATGATTCGAAAGATGTTGCAGGCTATGATCTGACAAAGGCTTTGGAGGATTATGACACCGTGGTTTCCCAAGGACTGAACGGCGCTGTTTTTGCACTTCTTGCCTTGAATGCAGACCGCTTGGATGTGGATGGGCCACTTGAGAAACAATATCTGGATTTTATCCTTGAAAAAGAAAAACCGGAAGGCGGTTTTTCTTTGAGTGATCAGGCAGATACAGCAGATGTGGATATCACAGCAATGGCACTGACCTGCCTGGAGCCTTATCAGCAGGATAAGGATGTAAAAGAAACCATAGAAAAAGGGATCACCTTCCTGGCGGATGCCCAGGATAAAGATGGAGGATACACTGCATATGGTACAAAAAGCTCAGAATCCATTTCCCAGACAGTGATCGCCCTTTCTACTTACGGGGTGGACTGTAATGAAGACAGCCGGTTTAAAAAAGACGGGAAGGGTCTTTACGACAGACTGATGGAATTTTCAACGGGTGATGGAGGCTTTGCCCATATTCCCAAGGGAGAGGCGGATCCTTTGGCAACTGACCAGGCTTTCTGTGCACTGGCAGCCTATCACAGATTACAGGAAAAGCAAAACAGCTTATATAATATGACCGATAACAAATAGAGGGAGGAAAGGATATTGGTTGATAAGATTACCCTGCTGCAGGAACAGCTTGGGAAAATCATAAAAGGTAAAAAACAGATCACAGATAAAATGCTGATGGCAGTGCTGGCAAAAGGACATATCCTGCTGGAGGATGTACCTGGTGTAGGAAAGACTACCACAGCTCTGGCTTTAAGCAGGCTGATGGGTATGGATTTTAACAGGATCCAGTTTACACCGGATGTGGTGCCGTCAGATGTAACCGGATTTACAATGTATGACAAAGCCTCTGGCCAGTTCCTTTACAGACCTGGGGCAGTGATGTGCAATATGCTTCTTGCAGATGAGATCAACCGTACCTCCAGCAAGACCCAGTCTGCGCTTCTGGAGGTTATGGAAGAAGGAAGGGTAACAGTTGATCAGGAAGCCCATCCTGTACCGCAGCCCTTTGTGGTGATCGCTACCGAAAACCCGGTAGGCTCCCTTGGTACACAGCTTCTGCCGGAATCCCAGCTGGACCGCTTTATGGTCAGCCTGAGTATGGGGTACCCGGATCATGACAGCCTGGTGGAACTGCTCCGTGACAGACAAAAAGAAAACCCGCTGGAACATACAGCACCTGTGCTCACAAGAGAAGAACTGCTTTCCCTTCAGGAGCAGGTACAAAAGGTATATGTATCCGATGCAGTGCTGGACTATGCCGTTTCTCTTGCAGAGGCTACCAGGGCGGATGAGTTGATCACCTTAGGCTTAAGCCCCAGAGGTACTTTGGCTTTGATGCGTATGGCCAAGGCTCATGCCTTTATGGAGAAACGGGATTATGTGGTGCCAAAGGATGTACAGGCAGTATTCGCAGATGTGGCAGGTCACAGGATGGTGCTGGATACCAAAGCCAGGTATGAGGACAAAGGTCCAAGACAGATCCTGGAGCAGATCCTTTTACAGGTGCCTGTGCCAAGGGTAGACGGATGATGAAAAGCAGGCTGATCTGGCTTCTGTGGCTGGCGGGCATGGCGGCTGCATCAGTATTTACAGGGGAATATCTGTATATGGCTTTGCTTCTGATTTCCTGTGTGGCGTTTGTAATGTCCGGAATTCTTCTGATCTGTACAGGACGTAAGCTGCAGGTTCAAATCAAACTGCCAAGAGCAGCAGAAAGAGGCAGGGAATTTACAGGGGAGCTGCAGGTTCGGAATCTTTCGGCCATTCCTGTTTTTGCAGGAAAAGGAAAGCTGTGGTGGGAAAATACACTGACTGGAGAAAAAGGATGGCTTCCCATAAGCTTTTCCTTACAAAGTAAAGGCAAACAGATCATTGAGTTTCAGGGGGAAAGCAGATGGTGCGGATGTGTTGCCTTTACTTTTGGAAAATGGTACTGCCAGGATCTTTTCCATATTTTTTCAGGAAAAAGGCAGACAAAAGAAAGCAGGGAAGTGGTAATCATGCCTGACAGGCAGAAAAAAAGCTTTTCTTTTCTTTTGGGAGAGAGCTTTGACATGGAAAGCTTCCGCTATTCAGGGGTGCGCCCTGGGGATGATCCTGGAGAAACATATGATATCCGGTCATACAGGCCAGGGGACAATATCCGTCAGATTCACTGGAAGCTTACAGGCAAGTTGGATGACGTGATGATCCGGGAAAAAAGCTATCCTGTAGATGACACAGTATTGCTTCTGGCAGAAAGCTTCCAGAAGGATAGAAAACCATTAAGAGCAGAAGCAGCAGCTGAAGTATTTGCTGTAATTCTGGAAGACTTTATGGAACGTAAGATCTCCTGCCAGGTCGGGGTTTATGACAGGTCTGCAGGAAGGATACATATACAGAAGATCGGTACCAGGGAAGATCTGGAAAGAGTTCTTTATCTTTTCCTGCAAAGCACAGGAACTAAAGATGAACCTGTAGTTGTACGGAAATATCTGGAAAATCCAGGTACAGTAAGATTTGCAGAGTATATTTATCTTACAGGGGAACCGGAGGATATCTCTGCACAGTTTCTGAAAAACAGGGGACAGGTTACTGTCCTGAAGTGCGGAGGCAAAGGCTCAGACAGCGAAGGAGTTCAGATTACATGGAAGTTTGGCTTACAATGCCAGGACAAAAACAAAAAACAAAATACAGACAGCAGCTGCCCGGTATTTTGCTGGAAGCTGGACTGATCCTGGGGATTTGCGGGGCAGGGATATTCTTGCTTCTTGAAATGCTTACAGGGGCCGAAGACAGACTGCCTTTTTTAAGCAGTGTGTTTTTTACGGCACTGTTCTGTTTATTTACCGAAACTATGAAAAAAGGCAGACAGATTACAGGAACCCTGATTGTTCTGATTACAGGAATCATTATTTTTTTCTTTCGCAGGCTTTTACTGGCAGGAGCTGTGGTATTCTGGAATAAAGGGGCAGACCTGCTTGGGAGCAGTGCCGGGATCTATCTTGTACGGTATCAGACTGTCACAGATGTGGATACGGAATTGGCAGCAACGGTTTTTCTGGTCTGCCTTGGGATAGCTGCCGGAGCAGCAGGGTATCTTTTTTTTCGCTGGCGGATCAGTTTGATACTGGTTTTGTATGGTGTGGTGCCTGTGGTGCTTATGGTGCTTACCGGCAGTTTCCCGGATCCTGATCTTTTTGTTATTTTTTATTTTTCCCTGGTGCTTGGCTTGATCCGGATGCTCACAGGCAAGGATGCCTTTGCACAGGATCTGGCTTTTGGGGAAGGGATACTTTTTTTGACAGCTGTGATTCTGGCTGCAGGCCTGATTCTTGCAAGAATGCTTCCCCAGGAAGAATATCAGGATCTGCAAGTTGTGTCTGATGCAAAGGAAAAAGCAGGAGAAGCCTTGTATGATCTTCGTTTTAAAAAGGGTAAGTTAAATGGTCTTACCGGGGGAAATCTGAAAAATACAGGAAATTGGACGGGTTCTGATGAAACGGCTCTCAGGATCTCCATGGAAAAGCCTCAGCCCATGTACCTGCGTGGCTTCGTGGGCTCCAGGTATGATGGCAGCAGCTGGAAAAGCATAGATCCTTCCAGTGCTTATCAGGAACGTAATCTTTTTTACTGGCTGCATCAGAAAGGCTTTTATGGGGAAACACAGCTTGCCAGTGGCGCCAGGCTTACAGATACCAGCATCAGCAGCCAGAAGATCAGCGTAAAAAATCTGGCTGCGGACAGCCGATATCTTTATACATCATATGAAATGCAGCAGCTTCCGGAAGGGTGTCAGGGAGAGGATGGATTGGCAGACAGTACAGTTGGCGCAAAAGGATTTTGGGGCCAGCGTAACTATTCTTTTACCACTGTTCAGCCTCTTACCAGCCAGTTTACAGACCTGGGGGCGCAGATATACCAGCTTCTTGCTACAGGGAAAGATCCGGGATACAGACAGGCGGAAAGCTATTATAATGCTTTTGTTTACGCCAATGACCTGCAGCTGCCAGCAGCTCTTGAAAGTTTATTTAAGCAGGAACTGGGAGAGGCAGGAGACAGAAATCAGGGACATACGGATTACTATACAGCCATTACCAGGATCCGAGCTTATCTGGAAAAGCATATGACATACAGCAGTGCTGCAGATCCTTACAGCAAAAGTGGTGATTTTGTCCGTGAATTTCTGGAAGATAAGAAGATTGGTCATAGTGTACATTTTGCAACAGCAGCTGCCTTAATGTTCCGATATTATGGCATTCCTTCCAGGTATGTGGAAGGATATCTGGTCACTCCTTCTGACATTCAGGATAAGACATCAGAAGATACTATTAATATCCCGGGTAAAAACGGCCATGCCTGGACAGAAATCTATATTGATGGACTTGGATGGATACCCGTGGAAATGACTCCCGAATATTATGGGGTTATGGAAGAGGCTGACCTGAAAACAGGCCTGGAGGCAAAGGGCAGACAGGCAAAGGCAGTGCCAGAAGAAACACAGACTATGCAGGAAGAGGAAAATATACAGACTCACTGGAGTCTGAAGCTTGCCTTGTTTGGCATAGAAAAGTTTTTCCTTCTTTTCCTGGCTGTTTTTGATGGCTTCTGTGTGCTTTTTATTTTTACTGTGGTTATGCTTCGGATACGTGCTTCATACAGGCGCAGGAAGCGGTTTTTAAGCAGAGATGATAAGAAAGCCCTTTGCGCAATGGCCGGATACGCAGAGGATCTTTATAGCAGAGGAGAGAATGGGTATTCAAAAAGGGCAGAGGAGCTGTATCAGCAGGTTTATCAGGCTGGGCAGAAGGCGGCTTTCAGCCCGCACAAAATACAGCTTCAGGAAAAGGATACCTGCAGGGAATGTATCCGGATCCTGAAAAAGGAATTAAAGAAACAGAAAAGCTGGTTTGACAACTGGGTTATGAAATATATTGAAAGGCTATATTAAAGAAAGCAATGAAAAAAAGGAGCAAGGGAAAAAACAGGAAAAACAAAATATGGACAAGTGTTCTTCTACTGGCATTTCTGATGTTTTTTTTGGCTGTGTTGTACAGCGGATTTCGTCAGGAAAAGCAGGAGATCCAGACAGATCCTATTCAGGGGATCAATGCCCAAAGTTCCTTAAAGGGGTATCTTGGCAAGGGATATGCATATGGCGGACAGGACAAAGGAAACAGTCAGGGAGAACAGGATTTTATCCAGCAGGCTCAGACTTTGCCTGAACCTACGGTAACACCCCAAGAAGAAAAAATAACACCTTCCCCTGTGCCTGTTGTAACGCCTGCAGATCCAGAAGAAATACAGGATAAGACGGATCCAACCCCTGTTCAGGTGACAGACGCACCCACAGTGCCGGATCCGGATTCCCAGACCAATACCATTGTATATGAACCTTCAGGTGAAGAAAACAACACGGAGCATGAGGAAAGTGCTCCTGATCAGAATGACGACCGTAATCAAGATGGCGCACAGGTACCGGTAACGCCTGCTCCTACAGAAGCACCTACTCCTTCACCGGTGCCTGAGGAACCGGTAAATCAGTATCCTACGGTTGCCACAGATCTGACAGATGGAGAAACTGTCAATGCTTCTTACCGAACTTTCTACGTACAGGCAAAGGACTGGTATGGCAACAGCCTTTCGGCTTCGGCACTTCAGATCACAGGAAATGGACAGCGGCTTTCTTCCAGAGGAGAGCCTTCTGATGGAATCTTTGCCTACCGGCTGGATCTGGCAGAAGGAGCCAATACCATAGAGATCCGTGCCACAGATGAGGAAGGCAGATGTACCACTCTTCCTGTGTTTACCATTTATAAAGGCTCAGAGGAGGAGCAGCAGCCTGCAGGATCTGTGACCATCAGTATTGAAGCTGGTACCATTGGTCTTGGAACTATTCTTCCATCTACCTCCATAGGGTTTTATCAAGGAGAACAGCTGTCTTCCGTACTTTTAAGATTTTTGCAGACCCAGGGCTTTGATTGGAGAAATGATGGCGATGTTTCCGGAGGCTTTTACCTGAAAGCCATTGGGAGAGGCGGGATTGCTGCCAGCGCTGCTATTCCGCAGGATCTGATGGATCATCTGATCGCTGCCAACTGCCAGCTGTCAGAGCATGATGCCAACTGGATCGGGGAATTTGATTTTACAATGGAATCCGGATGGCTGTACTTTGTAAACGGAGAATATATGAATGTGGGAATGTCTGCTTATTTTCCGGCAGACGGAGATGAGATACGGCTTCGCTTTTCCTTGTATTCCGGTGCTGATGTAGGGGCCGGTCAAACAGGAGAAACATGGGGGGACTGGTAATGAAACGATTATTAACAGGAATGCTTCTTGTCGTTCTTCTTCTTGGGTCATTGCAAACCGAAACAGGAGGAGAAACGATACCAACCGAAAATCCATTGCCTACAGCAGGACCTGTGCTTACAGAGATTCCGGCACCAACAGAAGTGCCATTGCCAACAGAAGTGCCGGTACCAACAGAAGCACCAGTGCCAACAAAAGTACCTCTGCCCACAGAAGTGCCATTACCAACGGAAGCGCCGGTACCAACAGAAGTGCCACTTCCAACGGAAGCACCACTGCCAACAGAAATACCATTGCCAACGGAAGCGCCACTGCCAACAGAAATACCATTGCCAACGGAAGCACCATTGCCAACAGAAGCACCGCTGCCAACGGAAATACCATTACCAACAGAAGAACCACAGCCAACAGAAACACCTGTACTTCAGGCTTTATACGTGTCCAGTTCTGATACTTACGGTAAAGGGATCCTGAAGCTGGATCCGCAGCTGTCTGTAGAGCACAATAAGTATAAAGCAGTTTATGAGGGGGAACGAAAGAGCCTGAATCTGTGGCCTGAGGCAGCAGGAGAATGTGAGATCCATGTATATGCATTAAGCGGTGTGAAAGCTTCTACTGTGGAAAAGGATGAATCTATCAAAGATCATGATGATAGAATGGGGCATAGATACTGGAAGCTTGTGTTTGCAGATAACGAAAGAAAACTGGAGGTGAGGATCCAGGTAACAGCTTCTGACGGTATGAAAAAGGATTACTACCTGACTCTGTCTACAATGGATACAACCCCTCCTGTATTAAAGAAAATAAGTGCAAGCCGAATTTCTACGGATACGGCTTCTGTGGTATATAAGACCAGTGAAAAAGGTTACCGGTATTATCAGGTGACACAGGCTGGTGCAGCCCTGCCAAAGCTGGATACTTCCCAAAAAGGAACCCAGGTAGGTGAAGGAACAGATACCATCGCCCTTACCGGCCTGACTGCAGGGGAAAAGGATCTGGTCATAGCAGTGAAGGATCTGGCAGGCAATATCAGTGAACAGCTTGTGATCCGGATCCCGGATATAAAAGCTGCCACATCAGGCAGCCTGGCATCAAGACCAGGATACGGAGGGAATAAATCCCAGGCCACAAAGCCTGGTTCTGGCGGGGATGGATCTATTGACAAGCTGAAAAACGTACAGGGAACTGCAGGATCTCTGAAAAATCCATCCGGGGCAGCAGGCAGTGCCGGGGCAATGGGATCTGCTCAGTTGGCTATTGGAAAAAAGAAAAGTCAGATTAAAGATAAAGAAACAGCTAAGAAGAAAAACAAGGATAAGAAGAAAGAAACTGCAAAGGAACAAACCAAAAGCAGTGAAAAAGACAAAGCGGAAAATATAAAATCTTCTTTTTCCCAGGATACCGGTGACAAAAGTCAGGCACCTGATACGAAAGATCTGCAGAAAAACAGTTCATCCGGTAAAAAAAGTATTTTTTCTGCTTTTAAGGGGCTGCGGCTTTCCACAAAGCTGATGCTGGCAGGCGCAGTGGCAGGCCTGGCATATATCCTGCTTTTTACCGCTGCTAAAAGGCATTACAAAAGGATGTACAAAAGAACGGATAGAAGGATAAGGGCATGACCAAAAAGGAGCAAGGAGGGTGTATGGCTAGAAAAATGAGAAAATGGATGGCTGCTTTGCTGGCATTAACACTTATAACCGGAAGTGTACAGGTGTATGGGGAAGAACAGTTTGTTGATGTGGCAGAGGATATACAAGAGGAATCCCGGCAGGATACAATAGAGCCGGAGGATGTATTTTCTACCGAAGATTTTACTTCAGATGAAAGCGAAGCTTTCGGGAAAGATTCTTCAGAGTTTGCAGATGAAGCGACAGAGCCGGAAGAGGTTTATGATGTAACAGAAGAGGAATTCTTGTTTGAAGATGTACAGGATACCAATGCCCAGTCAGAGGAATACCTGACAGATCTGAATGTATATGTCAGCGATTCTGTAAAAACACCTTTGGAAATGAACCGCAGGGAGGATCTGGATGAGGAACTTCAGGGAAAGGTTTATACAGTAGAATACAGCTCCAATTATGATTCAGGTTCCTTTTATGTGACCGGAGATCTGTCAGCTGCTGCACCGGAAGGAGCTAAAGCAAGATTGTCAGCATGGACCCTGGATCATACCCAGGAAACAATAGAAATGGATGCTGCAGCTTCTTCAAAAGGACTTCGCTATAGTCTTGGCAGCAGGATCTTTACATCCGGTATACAGGGTGGAAAAAGGGCAGTTTATACCATTACAGCAGGAACTGAAGGAGACAGCCAGGTATATAAAATCCTGGTGCTTCGCCGCCTGGATCTTAAGAATATCAGATGCTACAGATCTTCTGATACAGATCTTACAGAAAATTTGGTCCGGAATTTTGATACTACAGGAAAAACCAGAGAATATGAGGCAATTGTTCCTGCCGTTGATACAAGCGTAAAGCTTCTGGCAAATGCATATGGTGAGAACTGGTACCAGCTGAAGGTGAATGGAATCACGGTATCCACATCCGATCCAGTAGATGTTCCCCTTGGCACTGAGGAAACAAGGATCCAGCTTTCCATGGAAGTGCAGGATACTTATGAGGATCCGGCTTACCAGGGCAGTACATATACATCACAGGGAAATTATTGTGTGACAGTGTCCAGAAAAGCAGGCACAGATCTTGCCTTTCAGATCACGCCTTCCCAGGCTGTAGTCAGTGTATATGATGCAGCAGGAAGCCGACAGATACCAGATTCGGATAATCTGCATTTATTTCATAATATATTAAATGGAGAAGCTTATACATGGACAGTCTCCTGCTATGGTTATGTAGGTGCCCATGGCACATTTACAGGAGGGGAAACAGCCCTGATCCAGGCAGACCTTCAGGAAGCTGCTGCACGCCATACAGAGATCCAAGACAATGACTGGGTTAATTTCAGAAACAGTGATACGAATAATGGTGTTGTGAACTGGGAAACTCCGGAAAACTCTTCAACTGCACTGGAAAAATGGTCCAAAAAACTGGGAGGCAGCTGGGAAGCTTCTGTAACTCCGCCGCTGATCCTTGGAGGCCAGCTGTATGTAGCTTCCGGAAAATATATTTACAGACTGGACAGGAACACAGGGGAGATCCAGGAAACCAGTGACCCGCTATCAGGAAGCATGGTCTATGCTATGATTCCACTGACTTATGCAGAGGGGATGCTGTTTGCACAGATTGGAGGCGGAAAAATCCAGGCAATCAGTGCCACTACCCTTAAGTCCCTGTGGATCAGTGAATCTATAGGTGGACAGACGATTTCACCTGTTACATATAAAGACGGATATATTTATACAGGTACCTGGGATAATGAAACAACAGCAGGAACTTATTTCTGCCTGTCTGTTACAGATGAGGACCCCACAAGGGGAGATGAGGTGAAATACTGTACCTGGAAATATAATCATAAAGGTGGTTTTTACTGGGCAGGAGCCTATGCATCCAAGGATTATCTTGTGTTTGGGTCAGATGACGGGGCCGAAAACGACTACACCAATACAGCAATTCTGTATTCTGTCAATACCCATACAGGGCTTTTGATAGATCAGAAAACAGGGCTGAAAGGAGATATCCGGTCTACCATTGTTTACCAGAATGGGTATGTGTATTTTACCACCAAAGGCGGTTATCTTTACAGGATCGCCATGAATCAGAACGGAACCTTCGGTCAGACGGACAGCATCAGTCTTGGGGGGATGGCAACTGCATCTCCTGTAGTATACAAGGGCAGGATTTATGTGGGTGTATGCGGTACAGGCGGCCAGTTTAATCCGGATGGAGGACACCATTTTGCGGTCCTTACAGAAACATCTTCCGGTCTGTCCCTTGCTTATAATGTTTCCATTCCAGGATACCCTCAGGCTGCCCCCTTGATGTCTACCGCTTACGAGAACCGGGATTATAACGGAGACGGGCTTCCGGACGGCCGGGTGTATCTGTATTTTACTTATAATGCAAAGCCTGGCGGTATTTATATGCTGACAGATGCACCAGGACAGACCTCCGGCACAGCTGCAGAGATTTTCAGACCTGAGAAAGATCAGGCAGAATACTGTATCAGTACCATCTGTGCTGACCGTGATGGAACTCTTTATTTCAAGAATGATTCCAATTATCTGATGGCAGTGGAATGTAACGGAGCATATATTGACAGTGTAACCGCACAATCAGATGCAGGTACGATCAAGTGGAAGGATATGTTCCGGAAAAGTAAAACAGAGCATACTCTGCTGATCGGGGAGGAAACAAAAACTGTAACTTTGCAGTTTAAGGCTTTGGATGGCTGTACCTTGTCCGTGAATGGACAAAATATTACCAGCGCTTATACGGTTGATGTATCTTCAGGACAGGCAGAGGTGCAGGTGCTGGCGCAGTGTCTTGGAAAAAGCAGAAAATACGTATTTTATATTACAAGGGATCAGTCTGTTCCGTCGCTTGAGAATCTGACAGTAAGCACCAGCAATACTTACAGTAATGTTCCGGCACGGTTGGCGATCTCTCCGGCATTTGACAGAAATACAGCGGAATACCGGGTGCTTTATACCGGAAACCGTGATTTTATCAATATTTTTGCAGAAACAGAAGAATCAGATGCAGAAGTAACGGCAGCAGGGATCCAGGGAACCTTGAAGGTAAGTATTTTTGGCAAAACCACAGGAAGCGGTAATGCCAGCAGGATCGCCATTTATCTGGATAAAAGTCCTGAGATCCAGGAGGCAAAGGTACGGATCACAGTACGTACCCGTACCGGAAAAACAGGTGATTATATATTGACGATCCAAAGAAAAGAGATCATTGTTACGCCAACACCTACGCCGGTACCGGATGAACCAGAGGTTTTTGGCACCTGGTCAACTCTTTCACCTGCTACGGTGTTTGAACCGGAGGTACAGCAGCGGACAGGCAGCAAGGGTACTGTACAGACCCGTACAGTGGGTGAGAAGCTGTCTCCTACAGGGAAGCTGAATGTAAAGCGCATTCCCCTTAAGATCCGGCAGACTACATCTAAGGTGTCAGTGTCAGGCCTGGCTAACGGGGACTTGGTGAAAACCTGGACCAGTTCTAACAGGAAAATTGTGTCTGTATCGAAAAAAGGTGTGATCAAGGGCTTACGTAAGGGAAAAGCCACTGTAACAGCTGTTCTGGCAAGCGGAAAGAAATTAAGTCTTACTGTAACTGTGCAAGCTAAGACTGTGAAAACCAAAAGTATTACCGGGCTGAAAGGAAAGCTGACTTTGAAAAGAAAAGGAAAGCTGGCGTTGAAGCCTGTGCTTTCACCCATTACTTCCCAGGAAAAGGTTAGTTATATGTCATCCAATTTAAAGATAGTGGCCGTGAATAAGAGAGGGGTGATTACCGGGAAGAAAAAGGGGAGCGCAAGGATAACGGTTAAGTCAGGAAAGAAGAGGAAGGTGGTACGGGTGACGGTTCGGTAAATGAATTTTGCAATCTTGATAATGTGTTCTGGAGGTTGACAGTTATTGGGCAAAATGTTATACTTTTTAAACAATGAATAACCAGGCGTGGTTCAGCCTTTTGGCTGATTTGACGAAATCCGGTGAGAATCCGGAACCAATGCTGTGTAAGGTATGGCGGGTACCTTAAGTCAGCCTCCAACACGTTGTATAGGACAGAGACTCATGTGGACAATGGGGCTCTGTTTTTTGTTGCCATTTATGCTTATGAGAGAGGGACAATGGGTGTATTTCTGGCTGTTCAAACAATAAACCTTGAAAAAGAAAAGGAGAAGGAAACGTGAGAAAAAAAGAACTGTTTAAAAGGTTGACAGCTATATCCATGGCTGCAATGATGACACTCACAATGATGCCGTCCTATGCATTTGCATCTGACAGCGCTTTTTCAGATGGTCAAAAGACTTGGGAAGAAGTATCTGCAGAAGATGCATTTTCTGACGGAGATGTAATTGCGGATGAACCGGAGGAAATCCTGGAAGATTCAGATGATTTCCAGCTGGCCCAGCCGGATGCTGCTTATGATGAGGCAGAGGATGCCAAAACAGCAGCGGCAGCGTATTTGAAAACTAATTATATTGATGGTACAAATAAAATCACTAGCACAGGTGGTGCAAATGTAGTAAAAAGTGATGATGGATTAAGCTATACTGTTGGACTGACAACTCCCTCTGGATCGAGTATTTCATCTCTGCGATTAAAAACTGAAGGAAGTACCAGCTCATATAGAAGTGGCTGGTATATTAACAGTAAATATGTTAATTGGGGAAGTAAAAAGCCTTCAGCGCCAAGGAGTCTAGGTATTACTCGTCCAACCGCAGAAGAAGGAAACCAGAGTTTTACAGCGACTCTTCGTTTATTTGCAGCAGATACCAGTACAGATGTGATCGATGATGCGACACGGGCAGAAGCAGCGGCTTTGGCTTCACAGGATTTTACGATCACATTAGTGGCAGCTGAAAAAGTATATGATTATCGTCTGACTTTAAAGGTGCAGGATTCTGATCAGAAAGAGATTACCGATGCTGATGTAAAACTGGAAGAGATGTCTTATCCTTTTGACACTGTTTCACATGAGTCTGATGGAACTTACAAGATGATAAAGGATATGCAGTATAAGCTGACTGTAACACGTGATGGATACAATTCTTATGCGGAAAAGTTTACTTTTTCAGGTAATCCGGAGAAGCTTGAGAAAACCGTTACCTTATCAAAAACGGTTATACATGCCATTACATTTAAGGTAACAGATAAAGATACCGGAGATGTAATTCCAGACGTAGAAGTAACGGTTAAGAAATCAGGCGACTGGCAGCCTATAAATGGAAAGAACGGAAGCTACAGCCTTGTTGAGGGGTATAAATATACCTGGAGTGTAAGTGGTGTAGAAAACTATAAGAATGCTTCTGACGAATTTACTGTAACAAAGGATGAAGAGATCCTTATTCAGCTGACTAAGGAGATTTCTACATATAAAGTTACCTTTAAGCCAACCTATCTGGGACAGGCAGTTGACAATGCCACAGTTAAGGTGACACATGAGGAAGAAGATGATTACGATGAGTATGAAACTTATACTGTAGAAGACAAGCCTGCTAATGGCGTCTATAGTCTGAGGAAGGGTGTTGAGTATACCTATACTGTTAAGGCAGATGGCTATAAGGATGCAACAGGTACATATACACCTTCCTGAAATCAGGTGGAGATCGCATATCCGGTTGCAATGCAGAAGGATGTGGTTATTGATCCTGCAGATCAGGCTAAGGTTGACGCAACAGTTGCCCAGTTTAATAAAGAACTTGGCGCTTTAAGACCTGGCTACGATAAATACAAAAATATTAATGCTTTTGTAGAAGCCAAGCTTGCTTCTTACACCATTGATACAGCTGGCATCAAGGTTGCTGTAAAATCATCAGATAATACAGATGTCATTGGAGTGGATGGTGTGATTCATTATATTGCATCTCAGAAACCGGCATCTAATAATATTAATAGTGTGAGTCTGGATGTTGTGTTTACATTTGAATTGAATGGAGCACAGGCAGATACTGATTCTACAAGGGTAACTGTTGGATGGGACAGAGATCACTTCAGCCGTAAGATGGCAGAGGAAAAAGACAGCCTTACCTGGGATATGATCAAGGGCAATAATACTTCTCAGACAGAAGTTGAATCTGATCTTTCTCTTCCGCAGATCATGACAGATGGTGCATTTTATGCATGGTCACAAATTACCTGGACATCTTCTGATCCTACCGTGATCAGTGTGGAAGATGCAACCAGCATTAAAGTAACAGAGCCAGTAAAAGGTGTGATCCATGCTCCTGCAAAGGATACGGAGGTTACACTTACAGCTACTTTTAATGCAAATGATACGATTCTTAATTCTTATTGTGGAGAAACAGTAAATGCTTTTACAAGCTGCACCAAGGATTTTACCGTTACCGTAAAAGGGACAAACATTGCACCTCCTACAGAGGAAGAGCTTCTGGCAATCCTTGATAAGTACTATACAGCAGATCAGTTTACAGATTTTGTAAATAAAAACGAAGTTGTAGATCTTAACAATTGCCAGGCTGATTTTAGTTTGCCAAGGTACACCAGAATCAAGGATGAAAACGATCATTCAGTATTTAACAATGGTGAAATCACTGTAACCTCCGAAAATGAAGCAGTTACAGTTAATGGTTATCGCACATATGTAGACGGTTTCTATACCAAGGATATTACAGGAGATCTTGTAGTTACATTTACCAGGGAAAATGTAACCGCAGTAAAGAGATTCCCGATGACTGTGAAGCCTCTTGATGCAAGCGTTCTTGCTGATGAGCTTGCAATGATGGAGCAGGCAAAGCTGCATTACTTTGACGGTATTAATGACGGCCGGTATGCGGATAAGGATTCTATTACTGGAAATCTGCATCCGTTCCAGGAAATGGTTCTGGATGAAAATGGAAATCCAAAATGGATCTACAGTTTTACTGATAGAACAGGAAAAGGCATTATTGCAGATGATTTCTTTGATGATTCTTGGATCATGGAAGGGGCAGGCTATAATCGATTTAAATCATCCAACCAGAGATATATCAATCACGATACATTGAATGTTTATCCAGGAGAGACAGATACAGAGATCACCATTTCTTCTCTGCTCAGCAGTGAGAGGTATGGTGTATTTGCAAAGAAACATCCGGATAATGAGGCATTGCAGAAGCTTTACAGACAGCCTGTTTCAGTTACCGTTACTGTTGTAGGTACCAAATCAGCAGCAGAAGGTCTGGCTGATCTGATCCAGAGCACGCAGGAAATGCTGGACGCTATGATAGAAGGGCAGGAGCCTGGACAGTATCCGGCTGGAACAAAGGCAAAGCTTCAGCAGGTTCTGGATGCTGCAAAAGCAGCTCAGGTAAAGGAAAATGTAACAGAGGAAGAACTCCGTCAGGCAATCCGTGAATTGAAAGCCGCTGCAGCAGAGGCACAGGATGCTCAGAATGTGGTGACAGCAGCAATCACTGTAAGACTTAATCAGATAGCAAACCAGCCGGGACAGCTTCTTTCCATGACAGTAGCTGCAGATACAGCCAAATCCTATGGTTATGAAAAGCCGGAGGAAATGAAGAATAAAGTGGCTGTTGTGGATGTCCTTTATGCAATCCATAAAGAATTATATGGAACAGATTTTGAGAACGATCCGGGAAGATATCTGGCTGTAGACAATACAGGTAAGATCAATACCATCTTCAAGGCTCAGAATCCAAATGTTTCTTACCTGATCAATGATAAGTATCCTATGGATGCAAGTGGAAATATGACTGCTGCACATAACAGTGTGGTAAACACCGGCGATCAGTTCAGCCTCTTTGTATATGCGGATACAACCGGATGGACCGATAAATACCTTTTCTTCCAGGATGTTCCATCTTCTGTTGAGGCTGGAAAAGAATTTGCTGTAACACTGAAGACCTACGGATATGATTCCAACTGGAATACTGTGGAACTGTTAGTGGCAGGAAGTACACTTACTCTGGAAAACAAAGCAACCGGTGAAAAGACACAGGCTGTAACAGATGAAAACGGATCTGCAGTAATTAAAGCAGAGAAGGCCGGTTCCTACAGATTATACGTATCCAATGCACCATATACCTATTATGCAGTGGCTATGAAAGACATTGAGGTAAAAGCAGCAGAAGTACCTGCAACACCCACAGAGGCACCTAAGCCAACGGTAACACCTGCACCGAATCCAACAGTGGCACCTCAGCCTACAAAGGCACCTGCGAAACGTGGACAGGTACTTGTTGCCAGAGCAAAAGCAGCCAAAACATCTGTGGCACTTAGCTGGACGAAGGTAAATGGCGCTGAGAATTACAAGATTTATGGCGCAAAGAATAACGGTAAAGTAAAACTTCTGAAAGCTGTATCCGGAACAACCAGATCCTGGACACAGAAGAAGCTGAAAAAAGGAACAACTTATAAGTATTATGTGGCAGCTTTTGGCAGCTATGGAAGAATCACCAAGTCAGCAGTGATCTATACAAACACAACCGGCGGAAAGAAAGCAGACATTAAGAAAGTGACTGTAAACAAGAAGGCCTTTACATTAAAGAAAGGCAAAACAGCCACTATCAAGGCAAAAGCCATTGCTTCCAAGGGTACATTCAAAAAGTATACCAGCAATATTCGCTATGTTTCTACCAACACTTCTATTGCAACAGTAAGCAAAAAGGGTGTGATCAAAGCGAAAGCAAAAGGTAAATGCTACGTTTACTGTTATGCACAGAACGGACTTTATAAGAAAGTAAAAGTTACAGTAAAATAAGCTATTCTGATAAAAGTATCAGAACCATGCCAGAAGCTGTAGCGTTATAAAAACAAAAACGTCACTTCCCGGGAAGGAAGTGGCGTCAGACTGTAGACAAACTTGGTGTTGGGTGTTATGCCCAGCACCATTTTTCTTTTAAAACTTTTTTTCTTTTTATTTTCTCCAAA